>NZ_JAODTL010000028.1 GCF_026191375.1 Marinomonas pontica
CATCAAATCGAAGCCTTAGTCGAAAAACACGCACCGGATGATTGGCTACAAGAAGAAAAGTGCACGACGATGCCTTTCCTCACGACATCCCTAAATCCGTCGGCTACCACGCTTATTATTATGGTCAAAAGTCCCATTATGGTGTGGCGATATCTGCAAACAAGAAGGCCACTAGCGTAGAGCGGCGGTTTGCGGCGACGACGAAGACGCGCAACGTCGCATGATCATCGCCACGTTCGACACACCACAAGGTCCCGTTAAGAGTGATACCACCGATTCATAATTGCGCACGCCAGTTTGATGCCAAACATCCAATCGCTGAGCAAAAGGCCACGCGGCTAAAACTTGGGGCAGTACATCATTAATCGCCTTAGCCCCTAAACTTCCGCCAACCACCAACAATCGCAATGGTCTTGCACTGTCTTTTCTCGAATCCCTGACAGTCTGTTTCAAAATATCACGTCGAACAGGATTCCCTACACTGACAGCATTTGGCAAGGCCCCATCAAACGCCTGAAGCTTTGCGCTGGCCACCTTCGCAAGTAACCTGTTAGTGGTTCCCGCAACTGCGTTTTGCTCATGAATAACTAGAGGAATACCCAAAAGGCGAGCTGCCACACCACCAGGACCGGCAACAAAGCCGCCCATCCCCAAAACAACATCAGGCTTAATTTTTTGCAACACCGCGACCGCTTGGCCAATTGCGTGCAATATTCTAAACGGTGCCGCCAAAAGTCCAGTCAACCCTTTCCCTCTGACGCCTTTGATAGACAACGAATGCAAGACAATATTGTGCTTTGCCACCAGCGATTCTTCCATTCCCCCTTTGGAGCCGAGCCACTGAACATCCAACCCCTTATCTTTAAAGCTCTGTGCACAAGCCAATGCCGGATAGATGTGGCCACCGGTTCCGCCAGCCATAATAATGACTTTTTTTATACTACTCATGCCGTACTCTCTTTCGCAGCAACGCCTTTCTCTGTTCTGTGGGATTGTTCAATTCGTCTGTTCTCAATATCCACTCGGGCAACCACAAACAAACTTCCCAATGTAATAATCAAGCTACTTCCACCATAACTAATCAATGGTAACGTTAACCCTTTAGTCGGCAAGAAACCGGTATTTACGCCAATATTAATAATGACTTGAGCCAAAATCAGAATAGAAAAGCCGAAGCACATATAGGCGGCAAAAGGCCTGGACAGCGCCATGGCTTTATGACCAATTTTGAACGCGCGACTCACCATCAGAGCAAACAGAAAAATCAAAAAAACGCCGCCCACCATACCTGTTTCTTCCACCCAAATAGAAAAAACAAAATCCGTGTGCGCCTCAGGAAGATAAGAAAGCTTTTGCACACTATTACCTAACCCCAACCCAAACCATTCCCCTCTACCATATGCAATCAAGGCCTGACTCAGCTGATACCCTTCATTAAAAGGATCAGCCCAAGGGTCAATAAAGTTCATCAAACGCTTCATCCGATAACTTTCAGAAACCGCCACACCGGCCAAAACAAGCACAGCCATCCCCATAAGAGCAAGAAACTGGTAAAGCGGCGCACCACCTAAAAAGAGCAGCGCCATTACCGTACCAAGCAGCACAACAGACGCCCCGAAATCGGGCTCTAAAAGTAGAAAAAGTAGAAACACACCACACAAACAAAGCGGCAATATAAACCCAATCCAGCCTTGACGAAGGCGATCAGCACGGCGGACTAAATAGCCAGAGATATAAACCACCATACAGACTTTAGCCACTTCTGAAGCCTGAAGGTTAAACACCACCAAATTAATCCAACGTCGACTACCATTCACACTCTTACCGATACCCGGTAGCAATACAAATATCAGCAACATAAGAGACAACCCCATCATCAGGATGCCCCATTTTTGCAGCTGCTGGGTGGGTAATGACAGCAGCACCCAACCAAACACCAAACCCAAAACAAGATAAAGTACCTGACGTCCCATAAAGAAATAAGGGTGACCATGAATTGTCTCGGAAATGGAAATAGAAGCACTTGAAACCATCACCATTCCAAGCGCTAGAATCGACACAACTGAAGCAACAAAAATAGCGTCTACTTGAGCAAACTCTTTTAAAGAAACTCGATCAAACAGCGACAGCCATGTCATAAAGCAGAAACCAAATCAGCGAAGTGCTGACCTCGCACCTCATAATTTTTATACATATCTAAGCTTGCGCAGGCAGGAGAAAACAACACAATGTCACCATCTCTAGCGTCTTCAGCAACACTTACCACGATCTGATCAAGCGTATCAAAACGCCTAACTTCCGTATCCGAGGTTAATACGTCCGCAATACGATCCGCGTCCTTACCAAAGAGATAGACAATACGCACCAAATCACTCACAGGCTTGGTAAGAGCACTGAAATCCGCGCCTTTTCCTTCTCCACCAGCAATAAGCACAATGTTCTTCGCCGAAGCCGACCCCAACCCCTGAAGAGCCGCCAGCGTTGCGCCAACATTGGTTCCTTTGGAATCGTTAATGTAAGTCACACCATTTAGCGTTCGTACTGTTTCGCAGCGATGAGGCAAACCGCCAAATTCCAGCAACACTTTTTCCACGCCAGCCGATTTCACATCCATGCCCAGCAACTCAATCATGGCCAAAGCCGCCAAGACATTCGCGTGATTATGAGAACCTTTCAAAGCAATTTGAGACGTGTGATACAGTCTTTCAACACCACGACACAACCAAGCACCATCACTGTCCTTGAGCATGCCATACTCCTTCAGATCTGGACTCTTCGTAGTGAAGGCACGAACTGGCACACCTTCCGCTAACAAAGGTGCTGTCAAAATATCCTGTTTGTTGCAGACGGCCGCCTTACAGCCTCGATAGACTTTTTGTTTGGCTCGTTGATATTCATAAAGATCTTTGTAACGATCCATATGATCTTCAGAAACATTAAGAAGACAGGCAAGATCAGCCTGTAGGGCATGAGTTGTCTCAAGCTGAAAGCTCGACAGCTCAAGCACATAAAAATCAGTATTAGGAGAAAGCAAATCCAACGCTGGAAGCCCTAAATTGCCACCCGCTTTGGCATCTTTACCGCATGCTTGAAGCAACATCGCCACCAACGTCGTCACGGTACTTTTGGCATTCGAACCAGTAATAGCCACGAACGGAGCATCGACGTAGTCACAAAACAAATCAATATCACCACGCATAGTAACGCCACGCGCAGCCAAACGCTCTAACACAGGCGTTCGAAGGGCAATACCTGGGCTAACAAACAGCTCCGTCACGCCCAGTGTTTCCAGCACCGCTAGGTCGCCAGTAAAAATCCGATCCTCCGAACAAAACCCTTTGGCTTGCTCCAATCCCGGAGGATTCTCACGAGAATCAACCACATAAAACTCGATCCCTTTGCTTGCCAAAAAGCGTACGCAAGACAAGCCTGTCGCCCCCAAGCCGACAACGGCTCTAACCCGATCTGACCCGATCAACGACATTTAACACTCCTAACGTACTTTTAACGTAGCAAAACCAACAAGAACAAGACAAACGGTAATGATCCAAAACCGCACAATAACTTTTGGCTCAGCCCACCCCTTTAATTCGAAATGATGGTGAATCGGAGCCATCCTAAATATTCTTCGTTTCGTCAATTTATAAGACGCAACTTGCAAGATAACGGAAACGGTTTCCATTACAAAAACACCGCCCATAATGAACAACACCAATTCCTGACGAACGATAACAGCAATCGTACCTAAGGCGGCACCTAATGCCAAAGAGCCCACATCACCCATAAATATTTGGGCTGGGTACGTGTTAAACCACAAGAACCCCAAACCGGCGCCAGCCAATGCGGCACAAAACACCAACAACTCACCAGAACCATGCACATACGGAATCAACAGATAATCTGCAAAGCGAACATTACCGGTCAAATAGGCAAAAACGCCCAATGCACCACCCACCAACACAGTCGGTAGAATTGCCAATCCATCCAAACCATCCGTCAAATTAACCGCATTACTGGTTCCAACGATAACAAAATAGGTAAGCACAATAAAAAATGCCCCCAAAGGAATGGCCACATCTTTAAACAAAGGAACAATTAGCGCGGTTTCAGCTGGCGTACTGGCGGTGTAATACAAATACACAGCTGCCGCCAAGCCAAATATACTCTGCCAGAAATATTTCCAACGACCAGGAAGGCCACGTGGATTTTTTTCAACTACTTTTCGGTAGTCATCAACCCAGCCGACCACACCGAATGCCAACATCACCAAAAGCACAACCCAAACATACTGATTGCGCAAATCCCCCAAAGAAGCGTACTTACTGAAATGGAAAAGATAATCAGCGCACCACCCATGGTTGGCGTTCCCGCTTTTGATAAATGCGACTGAGGACCATCATTTCGAACAGCTTGGCCAATTTGCAAACGCTGCAATAACAAAATCACCTTATTGCCAATCAGTAAAGAAATAGCCAACGCAGTAAGAACACCCAAGATGGCACGTAGAGACAAGTAATTAAATACTGAGAAAAAAGTATGGTACTTACTTAAATAAGCCGTTAGCAGAAGTAACATTGTTAAGGATTATCCTAATTAATTAATGCTTCAATGACGTTTTCCATTTTAGCGGAGCGGGAGCCTTTCACTAAAATGGCGTGTTTTTTATCAAGAGGACGAACCACCGTTGCCGCCTCCTCATGGGTATTACAAAAAATAGCGTTACCACCCAACTCTTTAAACGCTTCACCCGCAATACCCGCTATAGGACCGACACAAATCAAATGCGAAATTCCTTTGTTTTTTGCATACACACCCAATCCATGATGTATCGCATCTCGTTGAGAGCCAAGTTCGCCCAGCGCACCCAAAACCAACCAGGTTTCATTAGCAGGCTGCATAGACAGAACATCAATAGCGGCTTCAACCGATTTTGGGCTAGCATTGTAACAATCATTAATTAGCAGAGCGCCATTTTTTGATGTTAATCGTTCCAATCTACCTGACACCAAGACGGGCGCGGCTAATTTATCAGTCGCTCGTTTAAAACCAATCCCCATTAGCAGCATAGCCAATACAACCGCCATGCCATTGGCAATTTGATGCTTCCCGGCACCAGCAATTACGACTGGCAATGAATGCCCGCCATAATGAAACACCGCTTTACTGAATTCGGCATCCAATTCAACCTCAGACGCGTAAAGATCAGCCGCACTCGAAAAGCCAAAAGAATACACTTTGCGACCAGAAGCCAAGCCGCACCAATATGAAAAATATTGATCATCTGCATTCAACACAATACTGGCGTTGGGAGCCGATCCTGAAATCAACCCACCTTTTTCTTGCGCAATGGCCTCAAGCCCACCAAGTCCTTCAAAGTGACTACCGCTTGCGTTGGTCAATATCACAATATCCGGAAATGCCACGTTGGCAAGCAAAGGTATTTCGCCAGTAAAACTGGTTCCAGCCTCGATTACTGCCACATCATAAACACTCTCTAATTCAAGAAGCGTTTGCGGCACACCCACTTGATTGTTCAAATTGGCGCGTGTTTTTAACACATTTCTGTCATCAAGTGATTGAGCCAGCCAATCTTTTACGGTTGTTTTACCATTACTGCCGGTAATACATACAACAGGCCCTTTAAATGCCTCTCTTACCAAGCGAGCAATCGCACCATAAGCCAAAACGGTATCGGCAACCTTGATGTAATTGGACGAATCAACATCGCGGCTCACTACCGCAGCAACAGCACCATTTCGCATCGCTTGAGAGACATAATCGTGACCATCGAAGCGGTCGCCTTTTATAGCAACAAAGAGCGCCCCGGCAACTACTTTTCTAGTATCAGTCACCACAGACTCTAATACACGATCAGGTCCAAACAACTCACCACCACAGGCTTTTGCAACATCCGATAACGTCAGCTTAATCAACATACGCTTCCACCGCTTTCAACGCCTCTTCTTTGTCATCAAAATGATGCTTCACACCCTGAATATCCTGATAAGATTCATGCCCTTTTCCAGCGATTAGAATCACATCATTAACACTTGCAGATGCAACAGCATAGCGAATAGCCTTTCGACGATCTGGCTCAAAACTGTATGAGTCACCAGATTTTGTCTCAGACAAAACGTCCGAGAATATTTGATCGATCGACTCAGTTCGCGGATTATCAGACGTCAGCCAAACATAATCGGCATATTGCATGGCCGCTTCCATCATCAATGGTCGCTTACCTCGATCCCTATCACCACCACAGCCAAATACACAAATAAGTCGACCATGAGAATGCTCCTTTAGTGCCTGCAGTGCGACTTTTAAAGCATCTGGAGTATGGGCATAATCCACCACCACCAGTGGCGCCTCTGACAACTGCACCTTGTCCATTCTTCCTGGCGCCCCGCGCAACATAGACAAGCCGGTAATCAACGTATCTTTATCGGTTACGTCATGCCAAAGACTCGCCAGCGCCGCCAACGCATTTTGCACGTTGAAGCGCCCTAGCAAAGGTAAAAAAACATCGCTCTCACCATCTGGGTGACATAAAGTAAAACGACAACCCGATGGCTCAAATGTCAGCCCTTTCACATAAAAATCAGCCTGGCTGTTTTGCTCGCTATAATAATGACACTCTGAACCAACAGCCGCTTCAGCCATAAAGCCAGCATATTCATCATCAAGGCAAAAAACAGAATGAGATAAACTGTCAAACGCAAACAATCGCTGTTTTGCTGCAGCATAAGACACCATGTCTCCATGATAATCTAGATGGTCACGAGAAAGATTCGAGAATACCGCCGTTTGAAATGGCACACCGACAATTCGCCCCTGATCCAGCGCATGAGATGACGCCTCAAAAGCCACAAAATTCACACCTGACTCAGCAAGAGACATTAACGTATTGTGCATTGACAACAGATCCGGTGTGGTTTGTTTCGCTTCCGACAACGCTCCCAGCGAACCAACGCCAAACGTACCCACTAAGCCACTATTAAAACCAACATATTTGGCTAATTGAGCAATATAAAAACAAATAGAAGACTTACCATTGGTACCTGTCACCGCCACCATTTTCTGAGGCATTGCACCAAAATATTGATGCAGGCAATCCACCAACAGCATTGCTGGATCAGCCACTGCCACAAGATCAATGTCCTGACGCGTCAAGTTTAATTCAGCAGGAACGACCGCAACCTTACAGCCAAGCGCCACCACCGCGTCCAAATAGTCCCAACCATTTGAAGAAACGCCAGGCAAAGCAAAAAACACTGCTAGCATCAACCTTTCGGCTGTCGGTTTCGAGTCGGCTATATAAAGCAGAATGCGGATTACCCTGTGAAGGATAACCCGCCAAATTAAGCAATTGCGTATGTGTTAATTGCCCCATCTAACCACCTTGTACAACTTGGTAAGGAACTTTCTTAGGTTCTAAGCGAACTTCTCGCAGACCTTCCGGTAGATCGGGATATATATTCAAGGTAGTCAATGCACCCTCCATCACGCGAGAAAATACCGGAGCCGCCACTTCGCCACCATAATACTCTCTCCCTTTAGGGTCATTAATCATCACCACCATAGCCAATCTTGGGTTTGATGCAGGCGCAACCCCAGCAAAAAGAGCGATATATTGATCATATTCATACCCTTTGGTGCCCACTTTATGCACAGTACCTGTCTTTCCAGCAACCCGATAACCTGGAATTTTCGCCGCTTTACCAGAACCTTTCTGCACAACAGATTCCATCATTTTCACAACATCTTGAGCAATTTTATGAGGTATAACTTGCTTTCCATCCGCCGGAACGTCCTGCTTAAAGATGGTAACAGGTACTCGGTAGCCTCCATTTGCCAATGTCATGTAAGCTTGAGCCAACTGCAACGTCGACACAGACAACCCATAGCCATACGACAAGGTCGCAATTTCTGATGGGTGCCATTTAGGATGAGAAGGAAGAACGCCAGATGCTTCGCCGGGAAAACCAATACCGACGGGTGAACCAATACCCAGTTCGTAGTCCATATTCCAGACCGCATCTTGGGGCAGGGACAGGGCAACTTTAGAAGCGCCCACGTTACTTGACTTAATCAGCAATTTTTCAAAATCAATGACACCGTAATTAGCCGCATCACGAATGGTAAAACGACCAAATCGCAAATACCCCGGCGACGTATCGATTGTCGTTTCAGTACTGTACTGACCTGACATTAAAGCCGCCGATATAGTGAAAGGCTTCATGGTAGAACCAGGCTCAAATAAATCGATGACAGCACGATTTCGCAACTCTTCATATTCCAGTTTCGAACGATCATTTGGGTTGTAGGATGGCTGGTTCACCATCGCTAAAATCTCACCTGTTTTCACATCCAATATAACCGCAGAAGCCGAGGTAGCACGATGCTCTGTCACAGCAGCTTTTAACTCTCGATAAGCTAAATATTGCAACCTAAGATCAATACTCAACTCAATGTTTTCACCAGGATGCTCAGCCTCTTCGACCCCCACACCACGAATAATATTACCGGACAGGTCTTTCACATAGCTTCGACGGCCAGGTTGACCTTCTAGTGCTTGGTCATAGGCAAGCTCTATTCCCTCTTGACCTTTATCATCAATATTTGTAAACCCAACCACATGAGAAGCCACCTCTCCTGCTGGGTAAAAGCGCTTATACTCTTTCGTTTTACTGACGCCCACCACATCCGCCGCCATGATAGCATCCGCTTCATGAGGTGGGATTTGACGTCTTAGATACATGAAGGAACGCGTTTTATTGGCCTCAAACTTCTCTTGCAACCAAGCTCGACCCACCCCCATCACTTCCGCTAAGCGTTTGATCTCTTGCTCAGGCCCCATATTTGATGAAGGATCAACCGGCATTTTCCACAACGCTTTGGGGTTCGCAATAATCGTCCAGGTTGGCGTGCTAACAGCAAGAGGCTCACCCCGACGATCCAAAATCATCCCTCTTGTCGCGGGAATGGACTCCGTTCGAACGGCACGAATTTCGCCTTGATTTTGCAAAAAAGCCTTATCTACGACCGTCAAATAAAACAGACGACCACCTGCGACAAGAAACAGCAACAAAGCAATGCCATATACAAACCTAAAGCGCCATTTTCCTGGGGTGTGAACACTATTTTCAATATTCATGGCTTCACTATTATCAATTCATCCTGAGAGGGTGCATGCATGTTTAAATCTTTAATAGCCGCTTGCTCTAAACGACTAGGCTGGGTGAGCGCACTTTGTTCCAAAAGCAGCTGCCCCCATTTTACTTCGTAATCCACTTCATCTTGTTTCAATGTCTGCAGATAGGAAAAATCTTTCCTAAAATCATATACTTGAATAACCACGCCGACAGACACCATCGACAAAAGCAAAACGCCGATAGCAAACAGTAACGGCGAAAAGCGAAACTTAATCACTCACTCGCTCCAAAACACGCAATACAGCACTACGAGAGCGAACGTTCTCACTGACTTCCGATTTTGATGGCTTGATGGCCTTACCTACCGTTTTGAACTTGATATCCAAATGCGCGTTCTGAATGGGCAAATGTCTTGGCAACTCAGGCCCCTTCGCTTTCAACTTCATAAAGCGTTTAACAATACGATCTTCAAGTGAATGAAAACTAATAACCGCCAAACGACCACCCACTTTCAACGCTTCTGCCGCGGCATCAAGGCCAACTTCCAAATCACCCAATTCATTATTAATATGAATTCGAATACCCTGAAATGCGCGTGTTGCTGGGTTCTTGCCTTTCTCCCAAGCGGGATTTGCCTCTGCGACAATTTTAGACAGCTGGAGAGTTGTAAGGATGGGGGTATGAGCTCGATATTCGCAGATAGCTTTTGCAATACGACGAGAAAACCGTTCTTCTCCGTATTGGTACATCACATCCGCCATGTCTTTTTCACTTACGGTCGCAATCCATTGTGCTGCACTTAGCCCTTGATCTGGGTTCATCCGCATATCGAGGGGGCCGTCATTCATAAAACTAAAGCCGCGTTCCGCATCATCAATTTGGGGGATGAAACACCCAAATCCATCATCACACCGTCCACTTTATCTACACCAAAGACGGCAGATATATGTTCAGACATATTCGCAAAGCTGTCTTGCACAATAGAAAAACGACTGTCTTCTTGTTCTAACGCTCGACCATGACCAATAGCGACCGGGTCTTTATCAAAACCAAGCAACCGCCCTTGATCAAGTCGATCCAAAACCAAACGAGTATGCCCTCCTCGACCAAACGTCCCATCAACATAAAGGCCGTTGGTATCAGTAACCAGCATATCGACGGACTCATTAAGCATGACGCTAATGTGTTCTGCCATCGTCTTTGTCATAAAGAAATATCCATCATGGTTTCAGTTTGTAAGTCCTCAAGAGCATCTTGAGACAAGTAATCTTCACGCTGTGCTTCCCACTCTTCTTGGCTCCAAATCTCTAACTTTTTACCTTGGCCAAGGATCGTTATTTTTTTGTCTAATCGAGCAAATTCACGCAGAGGAGCAGGCAGTAAAATCCGTCCCGCTTTATCCACTTCTAAATCCGTTGCATGCCCCACCAAAAGACGCTGAAGACGGCGTGCTTGAGGCTGGAAAGTAGGCAACTTATCCAATTTCTGTTGAATCAACTCCCATTCAGACAAGGGATACAGCAACAAACATCGAGAAACAGGATCAATGGTCACAACAACGCCATCGTCATCATATTGGGCAAGATCATCGCGTAAGCGTGCAGGGAGCGACATTCGCCCCTTCACATCGACACTTACCTGATGAATCCCACGAAACATTTCCATATCCCACTTATCGACACTTTATCCCACAATTTAACACTATTTATGAAAAAGAGTAAAAAAAATCCAACCAAATAGGCAAAAATAGATGCAATGATTTTGTAAAGGAGATAAAAACCAGAAAAAGAGAGAAGCAAAACAACGAAAAAGCAGCCAAACATCCCCTAACGCTAAAAGGACATTTAGACAAAACATTTATAAGATAAGAAAAAGAAATACATACCAAGGAGTGGTATTTTCGAAAACCAGAAGAGTAACTAGAAATGAAAATGTGCAAGTTGGCCGATAAGCCGGGTTCTGTCGTGGACAGTCATTCATCTAATACGTACATCACTGCACGTCTTTAGCAACCTACCCGAACTCAGCGCGGGTCACGCCAAAGAGTTCCTATTTGGTCTTGCTTCAAGTGGGGTTTACCTTGCCACGAACTGTTGCCAGTCGCGCGGTGCGCTCTTACCGCACCATTTCAACCTTACCGGCAGTAAACTGCTTAGGCGGTGTATTTTCTGCTGCACTTTCCGTAGGCTCACGCCCCCAGGCGTTACCTGGCACTTTACCCTGCGAAGCCCGGACTTTCCTCCCCCCAATAAATTGAGCGGCGACTGCCTGGCCAACTTGCGATGCGCATACTACTTAGGTAACAAGACAATGACAAGTGGTTTATCGAGAAGATCACTTTTGCCATTAAGCGACAGGCAATTGAAAACACACCTCCAAGCCGCCACCATCACGATTTCGTGCCGTTATTTGCCCCTTATGAGCTCGAATTATACGCTGAGAAATGGTGAGCCCGACACCAAATCCGCCACTGTTTGCCTCACGAGCCTCGGAGGATCGATAAAAAGCATGAAAGATCTTTTCCAGCTTATCGTCCGACACGCCTGGACCGTTGTCTCGTACATAAATATAAGCCATACCCGACTTTTCTTGAGTTTCAACTTCAATAACACCACCACTGCCCGCGTAGAAACAGGCGTTACGCAGCACATTTTCAATGGCGTGCCTTAATTGAAGCGGGTCACCTAAAATAGTTTTTGGTACACGACCCAACTTAGTCACAGAGATCCCTTTTAGCTGACTCTCAAAACTCACATCATCCACGATGTCACCCAACCACTCCTGAAGATCCATCTCTTCTTTGATCAGTGACGCAGCCTCCAAACGACTCAAAGTAAGCACCTGACCAATCAGCTCATCAAGCTCATGCAATTCCGTACGAATTCGGCACAGATAGCCCTTTTGGGACTCGATCGCATACTTGTCTTCTGCGATTGTTAGAGCCACCTCAATTCTTGCCAGCGGCGTTCTCAGCTCATGGGAAACATCTCGCATCAAACGCTCTTTCGATGATAATAAAGTCTCAATACGAACCGCCATCTCATTAAACTCACGAGCCAGCTTACCTACCGCATCACTGCGGCGAGCAAGTTTATTCTCAACTCGAGCAGACATATCACCCTGCCCAAAAGAGCGCGCAGCACGCTGCAACTTAAGTAAAGGACCCAACAACCAATAAGCCAAGACTCCGCTGGACACCAATAAACCCAATAACGAAAACCCCACCACAACTTCAGGAGCTAGCGAATTAATTTCTGGATTTGGCTTAAAAATCAGCAAATATTGGATATTGTTGCCGCCAATCACCTGAATAAACTGACTGTGCAAAAAATCAGCCGCAGGACGACCTGAAACACTCGGTGCGTTTTGCTCCCTAAAGTTACGAGGCAATGGATTCAATAGAGGACGACCATTTTCCTGATAAAGATAAATCGTCCCAGATAAGCGCTTCTCGGCCTTCTTTGCCTCTTCCTTTAACGAAGCAACACCAAACTTTTCATAACCAGCCACCAACTGAACACCAACATCGCCCAGCACATCAGCCGACACCTGATTGCGTTTTTGGATAAATTGAACCATTCCCAATCCAATACTGACGACAACAATATTGGACAGCAACACCACCAAAAACACACGCAGAAAAGTATTTTTCATGAAAAGCTAAGCACCCTGCTCATTTGACACAAATATATAGCCAACACCTCGTACCGTTTTAATGCGAGGATCACCATTGTCTAAATTACCAATTTTTTTACGCAAGTTACTAATGTGCATATCCAGACTTCGATCATACATAGTCAATTTACGACCCAACGCCTTCTCAGACAGTTCCTGCTTGGTCAAAACCTGCCCCGGCACCATCAACATACACTCAAGCAGTGTGTATTCAGACGTCGTCAACTCAACCAATTCACCTTCAAGATAGACCGTTCTATCTTTTCGACGCAACAACACACCAGACAGCTCAATATCCGCCGTTGGATCATCTTCACGCTCTTGACTTGCTCTTCGCAAAATAGCCTTTATACGAGCCAACAACTCACGAGGGTTAAATGGTTTAGATAAGTAGTCATCCGCTCCCATCTCCAAACCAAGAATGCGATCAATATCATCCCCCTTGGCCGTCAACATAATCACTGGAACAGCACTTTTATTACGGATCTGCTTTAGCGTTTCAAAGCCATCCAATTCCGGCATCATCACATCAAGAATCACAATATCTGGCATATCTGCAGCCATCAGCTCTAACGCTTCTCTACCATTCCAAGCATGAGTAACATCATAACCCTCACCATCAAAGTACTCTTTAATTAGATCAGACAAACGAGCATCATCATCAGCAAGCAACAACTTAACCATAAATATTCCCTCTTGATTTCCATTATTCAGACAGCAACCACGTTGCTATAAATTCAATTGTAAATATTACCCTAGCCCTCTTCAAACGCAGCCCCCTCTTTTCACTCTATTTACAAAGAATACTAATATGGTGAACTTAACCTGTAATATAAACAAAAAAAGCCGCTAAAAGCGGCTTTTGAAAAACAAACAGTACCAATTAACTTATTGCTTGAACGGGTCACGTAAGACAATTGTCTCGTTGCGATCAGGACCCGTCGAAATAATATCAATAGGGACACCCACTTGCTCTTCCAAGAAGCGGATGTAGTCTTGGGCATTTTTAGGCAGCGCTTCAAAATTAGGCGCCCCAACAGTCGATTCAGTCCAGCCAGGTAACTCAACATAAACCGGCTTAGCCTGCTCATAACCCTCACTGTCCACCAAAGAACCAGCAACTGGGTTACCCTCTGCATCAGCGTATGAAACACATACTTTAATAACAGAAGAACCATCCAAAACATCAAGCTTGGTCAAACACATACCAGATACAGAGTTGATTTGAACAGCGTGGCGCAAAGCAACCGCATCAAACCAACCACAACGACGAGAACGCCCAGTAGTGGCACCAAACTCATGTCCGCGGCGACCTAAACGCTCACCATCCTCATCAAAAAGCTCGGTAGGGAAAGGACCTGAACCAACGCGAGTGGTATACGCTTTGGTAATGCCCAACACATAATCCAAGTACAACGGGCCAAAACCTGTACCAGCAGGAGCACCACCAGCCGTCGTATTTGAAGACGTCACATACGGGTAAGTACCGTGATCCACGTCCAACAACGACCCTTGAGCACCTTCAAACATAATGTTCGCACCCGCTTTGCGCAAATCATGCAACAAAGTAATGGTGTCAGCCACCATTGGACGCAAGAACTCAGCCATTTCCAAACCAGCAGCATAGACATCATCAAACGAGATAGGCTCAACTTTATGATACTGAGTCAGTACAAAGTTGTAGTACTCCAACACTTCTTTTAATTTTGCTGCAAAGCGCTCAGAGTCCAACAAGTCGCCAACACGAATTGCTCGACGAGCCACTTTATCTTCATAGGCAGGCCCAATACCACGACCAGTAGTACCAATCTTTTTCTCGCCTTTCGCAAGCTCACGAGCTTGGTCAATAGCAATATGGTAAGGAAGGATTAGAGGACAAGCCGCACTGATTTTAAGACGGTCAACCGCTGGCACGCCCTGCTCAAGAAGCTCAAGAACCTCTGCTTTCAAAGCCGCAGGTGACAACACCACACCATTACCAATGATACACTGAACACCTTCACGCAAAATACCAGAAGGAATCAAATGCAAGACAGTTTTCTTGCCATCGATAACCAAAGTGTGGCCAGCATTGTGACCACCTTGAAAACGCACTACCGCAGCAACGTCTTCTGTCAGTAAATCAACAACCTTACCTTTACCTTCGTCACCCCATTGAGTGCCTAGAATAACAACATTTTTACCCATAATTTCAGGTCTCATTTAGATAGTTCTTAAAGAAAAGTCTAGCTCTGAGCTGGCATCAACTGCCAAGTCTCACAAACAAATTCCAGCTTAAAATCAGCATCTCCAGTGTAAATGTCATCCAAAACCTCTACCACTCGATATCCCTCAGCACGCAAGGAATTTGCTTTCTGCCAAAGCTCATCACTTGAGCAAACTGGCGACAGAACCGTTTTTGGCTTATTAACCGTTACATCAGTCAAAGCCACCAAAGCCTTCACATCCGTACTAAAACCCGTTGCAGGACGAGATCGACCAAACACTTGCCCGATATTGTTATAACGCCCACCACGAGCAATCGCATTACCGTGACCAGGAACATAAGCCGCAAAAACAACACCAGTGTGATAGCTATAAGACACCAAATCACTCAGATCAAAGTGCAAACCAACACCAGGGAAACGCTGGCCAACCTTGCTGCTTATTTCCGTCAATAAAACAATCGCGTCTTTGATAGATTCATTAACATTGCCCAGTAGTTCCATCGCTTGTTGCAATACTTCCTTACCACCGCACAAACGGGGTAAGCCAACCAACCACTGTCTTTGGGCGACCGTCAGACAAGCAAGCTCTTCAACGTAACGATCAAGTTCTGGGAGGTCTTTCGCCTTATACAACTCAATCAATTTACCTTCTTGGTCCGCATTTAGGTCACACGCAGCAAGAACACCACTCACAACATCAACATGCCCAAGATCAAGAACAAGACTAGACAAGCCTGCCGCGGACAACGTTTGCAACATCAAGGACAACACCTCAACATCACTCTCAACACCACCATGACCATAAATTTCTGCACCTAACTGAATAGGGCTACGAGTACCATCCAAACCTGCAGGCATAGTCCGTAAAACACTGCCACAATAACTCAAACGTTGAACGCCATCATCTTTAAGGCAATGAGCATCAATACGAGCAACTTGGGATGTAAAATCGGCACGAATACCTAAGAGTCGACCTGATAACTGGTCAATAACTTTGAATGTTTCAATCTCTAGGTCTGAGCCAGCTCCCGTAAGAAGGGAGTCTAAATACTCTAAAAGAGGAGGTATTACTAAGTGGTATCCCCAACTTTCATGGAGATTAAGCAGAGTTCTTCTAAGGTGCTCGATTTTAGCGGCCTGCTCAGGCAACGCCTCATCAACCCCTTCGGGAAGTAACCAGCGATCTGCTAATGTCATTCAATTATCCTCTTAGCTTCGAGTCAGCAAAAGAAGCATTAATCCAAGAAACATACTAACCGCACCCAGAATACGCAAATTCAAATCCGAGCTAGCGATAGCTTTCACCATAATTTCCCGCCAAACATTTGGAACAAGAAATGGCAAAACTCCCTCTGCGATCAATAAAAGGCTGACGCCAACCAGCAGCGACTGCAACAATTCCTGCATAGATTCTCTTTATTTTGACCATTAAAAAACCGGGCCTGGCCCGGTTTGCGTAATAGTACCATGTTTCCCATTTTAACAAATAGGCCTCATGTACGATTATTGATGATTATCTACTCTATTTAGCATTACCAGTTGTAGAACTGTTCAAATACTTGAAGAATTCACTGTCTGGTTCAAGCACAAACAAATCGCTGCTTCCATTAAAGCTTTCACGATACGCCTGAAGGCTACGGTAGAACTCGTAGAACTCAGGATCTTGCTTGTAGACTTTGGAGTAAATCGCCGCTGCCTTTGCATCGCCATCACCGCGAATCATCTCCGCGTCTCGCTGCGCTTCTGCTTCTAGAACAACCTGCTGACGGTCAGCGTCAGCACGAATACCTTCGGCCAGCTCCAAGCCTTTCGATCTATGCTCACGCGCTTCACGCTCACGCTCTGTTCTCATTCGCTGATAAACAGATTCACTTACATCAGGCGGTAGATCAATACGCTTGACTCGAATATCCACGATAGAGATACCAAGTTCATTCTGAGCAACTTTATTCAGGTCGTCACGCAACTCAGTCATTAGCTGATCACGCTCCCCAGAAACCACCTCATGCATCGTACGCTCACCAAACTTATTACGCAGTCCAGTATCAACACGAGAAGATAATACACGGTTCGCTACAAACTCATCACCAGACGTTGCCTGGTAAAATTTTGCAACAGAATCGATCTTCCACTTAACGTACGAATCAACCACAACCGCTTTTTTCTCTAACGTTAAATAACGCTGAGGACGCGAATCCATGGTTAAAATTCGAGCATCAAATGTTTTAACTTCATTCATAATTGGCAGCTTGAAATGAATACCAGGCTTTACATCATCCTGAACAATCTCACCAAACTTAAGCACCACAGCACGTTCTGTTTCGTTGACAACGAAAAGTGTCTGAGAGGCAACCAAAGCACCGAGAAGCACAACAAATAAAACTGAAAAAGAAAAACCTTTCATTAGTTTCTGCCCTCTCTACGGATGGTTGCACTTTGACGCTTACGAATCTCATCAAGAACCTGATCAGTCAACGCCCCAATATTTCCAGAATTCACAACACCAGCCCCTTTAGACGAGTCAGCTCGTTGCTTCATCAGCTGATCTAAAGGCAAATACATCATGTTATTTCCACCTTTCGTATCAACAACAACTTTATTCACATCTTTATAAACCGATTCCATCGTCTCGATATACAAACGACGACGGGTTACGTCTGGCGCTTTCGTATACTCACGATACAGTCGATCAAAACGATCCGCCTGACCACTGGCACGAGCAACAATCTCAGAACGATAAGCTTCCGCTTCCTCTCTAATACGCTGAGCACGACCGCGAGCTTCTGGAATAATGCCATTTGCGTAAGATTCGGCCTCATTGCGCACTCGCAACTCATCCTCTTTCGCTTTAATAACATCATCAAATGCCTCTTGAACCTGAGTCGGCGCTTGAGTATTTTCAACGTTCACTTTCGAAATCAGCAAGCCAGTACCGTAGGCATTGCTGTAATCCTGAATACGCGCTTTAACCTCTGTCGCCAATAATTCACGACCTTCCGTTAAAATCTGATCCATTTCAGAGCTACCCACAACATGGCGAAGCGCACTCTCTGTGACCTGAGCTAGAGACTCCTCAGGGTTACGAACATTCAACAAGAAATCTTTTGGATCTTGAACAGAATATTGTACAGATACACCCACCTCGACAATCGCATCATCCACTGTCAACATCAGCGCTTTGTGATCATGAGAGCGAACCTTAGTAACATTTACCTTACTAACGGTATCAATCGTCGGTGGATTCCAATGAAGACCCGGCATTACGGTAGAATGGTATTTGCCCAAGCGAAGCACAACACCGCGCTCTTGCTGATCCACCTGATAAACACCCGTAGCCGCCCAAAGCGCAATCAAAGCCAATAAAATAACAGCAATCAGACCACCACCAAATTTGCTAGGCAAATTAGAATCACCGCCATTCGAGCCGCCAGACTTGCGAGATTTTTTCACTCCCAACATGTCCATCAACTTACGAAAGGCTTCATCCAAATCTGGTGGACTCTGATCACGACCGCCGGCTTTTCGCCCCCACGGATCATTATTAGTCTCTTTCTCACGACCCCCATCAGGGCGTCCAGCACCATTTTCACGGTTTTTATCTGGATTCCATGGGTCATTGTCGTTATTACCCGGTTCATTCCAGGCCATACTACATCTCCACTTTATTTTAATGATAATCCTGACAGCCTACACAGCCTCAATCTGATCCTCAGACATACCTGCGCGAGCCAAAATCTGCAAATAATCTTTTTTAGGCAACTTTACATCGAGCACAAACCGCCCCACTTCATCAAAGTGTTCCGACTTAACCGCCCCATGCTCAAACAACATAGCCCGTAAACGACCATATTGGTTTGATAAACAAAGCGTTTCATTAAAAACATCTTCCGCCAACAGTTCAGCAATGGCCTGCTTAAGCAAATCAATTCCCTGACCATCACGAGCAGACAACCAAACACGCAAAGGGTTCCCGTCTGCATCACGATCAATTCGAGGCTCCGACGTTGGCAAGGCATCAATTTTATTAAATACTTTAAGAGTTGGAACCTCATTCGCTCCAATTTCTTCCAACACCGAATCCACGTGCTTCATATTCTCATCACGTGAAATATCAGCGGCATCAACAACATGCAACAACAAATCGGCTTCAGAAGATTCTTTTAACGTAGCCTGAAATGCCTTAATCAATCGGTGTGGCAGTTGACGAATAAAACCAACTGTATCCGCCAAAACAACAGAACCAACTTGCTCAATATCTAAGCGTCGCAATGTTGGATCAAGCGTTGCAAACAACTGATCCGCTGCGTACACCTCCGCTCCAGTCGCTCGATTGAATAGAGTCGACTTGCCTGCGTTAGTATAGCCAACTATTGACACTGTCGGGACGGAAGATCTATCACGAGAACGACGATTTTGATCTCGCTGAGATCCTACTTTTGCCAATCGTTTTTGAATGGCTTTGATACGTTCACGAAGCAAACGACGGTCCGTCTCTAACTGCGTTTCACCTGGACCACGCATACCTATACCACCTTTTTGGCGTTCTAAGTGCGTCCAACCACGGATTAATCGAGTAGACATATGCTGAAGTTGAGCCAACTCTACTTGCAGCTTACCTTCGTGTGTACGAGCGCGCTGTGCAAATATATCCAATATCAGACCTGTACGATCCAATACTCGACACTGCAAAACACTTTCTAAGTTACGTTCTTGGGAGGGAGACAAAGCGTGATCGAAAAGAACCACTTGGGCTTCTTCTCGATCAACAATGTCTTTTATTTCTGCAAGTTTGCCAGTACCGATAAAGTATCTAGCATCAGGACGCTGACGCGACCCTGATACAACAGCTACAGGATCCGCACCAGCAGAAATAGCAAGCTCAACAAATTCTTCAGGCCCATAAGATTCACTCTGGTCATTAAAATCTATATGAACTAATACCGCTATTTCACCACTATCAGGGCGTTCAAAAAACAATCTAGTATTCCTCTGTTCGTCTCAATTCAGACAAACTATTCAGCGTCATCTTCCGGCTGATCAGGAGACGGGATGCGAATTGTACGGGAAGGTACAACTGTAGAAATGGCATGTTTATAAACCATCTGACTAACAGTATTTTTCAATAGAATCACAAACTGATCGAATGATTCGATTTGACCTTGAAGCTTAATTCCGTTTACAAGAAAGATAGAAACTGGCACTCTTTCTTTACGTAAAATATTCAGATAAGGGTCTTGTAATGATTGCCCTTTTGACATGGTGATCTCCTTAAACAAGCAAAAAATATTAAATTAAATATTGATAAAACAATACTGTAGATACTACACCAAATTTTTATCTATTTCCCCTATATAATCCTGCTTTCTATGTAATTCAAGGCCTCCGGCACAAGATCTTTTGACAAACTATCAAAAATCATTAAATCGTCCCATCCCCTCAACCAAGTAAGCTGCCTTTTCGCCAATTGACGAGAAGCAACCACACCTTTAAAGATAGCATCTTCCAGCAAATCAACACCGTCTAAATATTGCCACAATTGTCGATACCCAACACAACGCATGGAAGGCATATCACCTGTCAAGTCACCGCGACGGTACAACCCTTCTACCTCATCTAAAAAACCCTGATCCATCATGTCATAAAAACGCTGCTCGATTCGCTCATGCAAGACACTTCTTTCCTTTGGCATCACCGCCATATTGATCATATCGAAAGGCAAAGAAACAGCGTCTTGCTCAGCCCAATACTGCGTCATTGTTTTTCCTGTTAAACGATACACCTCTATAGCACGCTGAAGGCGCTGAGGATCATTAGGGTGAATACGTGACGCTGCATCGGGATCAAACCTCTGCAACTCCTCATGCAATGCATTCCAGCCCTTCTCAGCCGCCTCAGACTCAATCAATGCCCGAAGCTCAGCGTCAGCCTGTGGCATTTCAGCCAACCCCTTCTGTAACGCATTGAAATACATCATAGTACCGCCCACTAAAAGGGGGTTTTCCCCTTAGCGAGAATCTCTTGCGATTGCTCAACCGCATCCAAGACAAAATCCGCAGCCGAATACGACTCCAAAGGGTCAATAATATCGATCAGTCGATGAGGTGCTTTAGCAAGCAACTGCGCATCAGGCTTAGCCGTACCAATGTTCATTCCCTTATAAACTAAAGCGGAGTCCACGCTAATAATTTCAAAATTATGGCGCTGCACAAGCTCAACAGCCAACCCTGTTTTCCCCGAAGCCGTAGGCCCCATTAAACAAACAACATGTGGTTTCGTCATGCCTCAACGCCCTCTTAAGAATAGTTTATCTAGGTCTGACATACTTAAATGCGCCCAAGTAGGCCGACCATGATTACACTGCCCACTGCGCTCGGTCACTTCCATATCACGAAGAAGGCTATTCATCTCAGCAATGGTCAGTTTGCGATTGGCTCTCACCGCACCATGACACGCCATAGAAGCCATAAGCTCATTCGCTCTCGACTCCATTAAGTCGGACACGCCATTTGTTGATAAGTCACTAATAACGTCACGAACCAGACCTTCAACATCCCCACGAATCAGTATAATAGGAACCTCACGAACCATCACACTTTCTAAGCCTGTCCTTTCCACACGAAATCCGAACGTCTCAAAAACATCACCGCTTTCTTCAACAAGATCCGCCTCACTTTGTGAGACAGAAACGTTAATCGGCACCAACAAAGGCTGAGACGCAATATTTTTTTGATAAAACGCCGTTTTCATCCGCTCATACACAATACGCTCATGAGCCGCATGCATGTCTACCAGTATTAAACCCTGCTCACTTTCAGACAGAATATAGACACCATGCAATTGCGCCACCGCAAACCCCAAAGGCGGCACCGCTTGATAATCGCCATCCGATCGCGCAAATGGATTTTCGGTCCCTCCCAATGAACTCGGAGGCGAAACCTCTCTAATTTCACCCGTGTCAGGATCAATCTCTTCTGTTTTAGACGCATAATCTTGAGCAAAACCCGACAGACGACGCATACCATCTAGCTGACCACGCACCTCTGACGCACCCAAAGAGCTCGAAGGAGAATTCGATTGCATCCACTCCATACCAGAAGCCGCAGGACGATTCGATAACGGCAAAGCAGATTGCTCTGTCATACTTGACCCGTATGAAGAAGGCTCACTGGCAGCAGCGTCTTGCATACCCGTTGGCGCTCCATCCGATTCAGGACGCACATCAGCAATGGCCTTATGAATTCGACTAAACAGGAAATCATGAACCAATCGCCCATCACGAAAACGAACTTCATGTTTGGTCGGATGGACGTTAACATCAACAGTAGAAGGGTCCAGTTCAAGATACAAAACAAAAGTCGGATGGCGGCCATTGTATAAAACATCGCGATAAGCTTGACGAACAGCGTGAGCCACCAACTTATCCTTCACAACTCGCCCATTCACGAAAAAATACTGCAAATCGGCCTGAGAGCGAGAAAAGGTTGGCAACCCAATCCACCCCCACAAACGAAGACCTGCCGCCTCCACATCCAGCGTCAGTGAGTTTTCAATAAACTTTTTACCCAACAAGGTCGCCAGCCGATGTTCCGCGTGCAATTGGTCGGTCACTGGACGAAGGTCATACACCTGCTTGCCATTATGACTCAACCTGAAACCCGTCTTGTAGCGACTGAGCGCCAAACGCTTCACCACCTCTTCAAGATGGGCGAATTCGGTTTTTTCGGTTCGAAGGAATTTTCGTCGCGCTGGCGTGTTGAAAAACAAATCTCTTACATCTATGGTCGTTCCCTGCGGATGCGATGCTGGGCGAATGGCCGTCGCCATATCTTTCCCTTCTGCCTCAACGCGCCATGCCTCTACTTCGTTTTCTGCCTGCGACGTAAGGTGCATCCGTGAAACAGAACTAATACTCGCCAAGGCTTCACCACGAAACCCCAAAGTACGCACAGCCTCAAGATCATCTAATGTGATGATTTTACTGGTCGCATGTCGACTTAGCGCCAATGACAAATCTTCTTTAACAATCCCAGTACCATTATCACGAATCTTTATTCGCCTAACGCCACCTTGCTCAACGTCAATGTCGAGCTGCGAGGCTCCGGCATCCAAGCTGTTTTCCAACAACTCTTTCACGACAGATGCAGGACGTTCAACCACCTCACCGGCGGCAATCTGGTTTGCTAATCGCGGTGACAAAAGATGTATTCTTTGCATGAATGACCTTTAATATATGCGCCCTTAAAATAAAGGGCTAAAGACTAACGCTGAATTCTAGCCGGCAGGAATAACAAGCTTCTGACCAATCCAAATAACATCATTACTCAAATTGTTCGCTTGCCTTAAAACCGGTAAGGAGACCTGATTACGTCGAGCGATTTCAGACAAGGTGTCGCCCTTATTTACAATGTATACGTAATCCGAATGTTTCTTTTGCTTCCAAGCAACCAACGTCCCGTCCGGTGCATTTCTAGTAAAATACTCGATCACACCTTTCGAAATGGACTCAGCCAACTTCACCCGATAAGTACGGCTAGAAAGATTTTTTGCTTCTGTCTTATTCGAAACAAACCCCGTTTCAATTAAGATAGATGGTATATCAGGCGATTTAAGAACGACAAAACCGGCTTGCTGCACACTGTCTTTGTGCAAAACCGCCACACCTTTCATCTCACCTAAAACACTTTTACCAATATTCAGACTCATCTGAATCGTCGAGTTCATCGACATATCCAAAAGCACTTCAGCCAACAGCTGATCCTTATCATCCAAGGATATGCCACCCACCAAATCGGCCGAGTTCTCTTGCTGAGCCAACCAACGCCCCATTTCTGAACTCTTCCCACTCAATGACAACGCCCAAACAGAAGCCCCGCGCGCGCTCGATTTCGTAAACGCATCCGCATGAATCGAGATCATCAAATCCGCATTCGCTTCACGCGCCACACGGGAACGATCCCTCAACTGAAGAAAAGTGTCTGTAGAACGAGTAAGGACCGCCTTAAAGCCATCAACCGCATTAATCCGACTGGCCAACTCTTTACCGATGGACAAAACAACGTCTTTCTCTCTGACACTGTACTGCCCCAACGCCCCCGGATCTTTTCCACCATGCCCAGGATCGATCGCAATAACAATATCGCGCTTCTCCTTAGACAAGTTCGCTAAGCTTTTCACAACCGTAACAGGCTTCTGTACACCGTACTCAAGCTCAACCAGTATTCTTGGGCCGTAGGTTCCATTCGCAGCCAAAACAGTGCTTTTAGCCTTAGCCTTCTGTGCCAAATCCAAAACAAATCGAACACCATTTTCTCGCTTCGCGTAACGCACACGCATTAACACATCAGAAGACAGCGCGGACAGGCCATTTACGACAGAGTTGTTCAGATCAACACCACTAATATCAAGAACAATACGCTCAGGATTAGAAAGTGGGAATATACGGTGCTCGGACGCATCAGAAAGTTCAAAAACCAAACGTGTCACCCCCTCTTGCTGGGCAACACGAATATCTCGAACGTCTGCAGCGAACGCGTTAACCGCCACCACAGACACGACAAAATGAAATAAAACGAATATAAAAGTATGAAATTTAGTATGCATATCAGACAGCTAGCTAGTATATCTGACACACTATAACTGCTGATCAAATGGATCTCAATCTTACTTATGGTAAAGAAGTCTATACATCAAGGTGTTATCACCCATTAAGCAATGACAAAGCCGCCAAACCCTTTTTCGAACCCGCCTCAATCACAACATGACGTCCCTGCTTAATCAAAGACAACGAAACAATCAAATCCGCCTCAGGCAAAATCCCACGCCCCATTTCAGCCCATTCAATAAGACACAGACTATCGTCAGTGAAATAATCACGAATCCCCATAAACTCCAACTCTTCTGCATCCGCTACACGATATAAATCAAAGTGATACACTTCTAATGCTGCCATCTCATAGGGTTCAACCAGTGTATAGGTCGGACTTTTTACCGGACCAGTATGACCAAGCCCGTGCAAAACACCGCGAACCAAGGTAGTTTTACCCATACCAAGATCCCCTTCTAGGTACACAACCCCACCACCCAACAATACAGACGAAAGCGCACCACCCAATGCTTCCATCGCCTCTTCACCATACACATCTTTTTCTATTTGCATTACGCTCTAACCCTTCATATCGTTTATTTCAAATAAAAATAAACACCAACCACCAATGAATTTATCTCATCATTCTAATGCAGAAGCCTTTTGAAACAAGCCGCAATCCGCCATAATTCAAACCAATCAATAAAAACAACCGTTAAACCAGAGGCTATCTATGGATTGGCTGCTTATCTCTCTTATCGCCATCGCTGTTTTCATAACAGGGATTTCCAAAGGCGGTTTTTCAGGCGCCTTCGGCATCATTGCCGTACCACTAATATCACTACAAACATCGCCCACTACGGCCGCCGCCATCATGCTGCCTATTTTATGCATCATGGACATTTTTACCGTGCAAAAATTCTGGAAAAAGTGGAACACTGAACAACTCATCAAATGCATACCCGCAGCCATTGCCGGAGTAGTGGTAGGAGGTTTAACGGCATCATGGTTTTCAGTGGATTGGCTTAAAATCATGGTAGGTATTATTGCCGTCGGATTTACGCTGAACTCATGGCCAAGAAAAACAAAACCGCTCAGTCAGCACCACTGCACGCACTCGCAGGAAAGCTATGGTGCGCACTCGGCGGATTTACCAGCTTCATCGCTCACGCAGGCGGCCCACCTATGAGCGTCTATTTGCTGAGAGCGAATCTCGACAAAACACAATACGTAGCAACCGCAGCGGTCATATTTACCGCCATTAATTATGTAAAATTGATTCCGTACGGCCTGTTAGGACAACTCAACAGCACCAATATTTTGCTGTCTCTTTGTTTTATACCCGTGGCATTTATCGGGGTTCAACTTGGCGCTTGGCTACATTACAAGCTACCCACAACGCTCTTTTTCAAATACATGTACTGCTTTCTTTTCTTAACTGGCATCAAACTCATCTGGGATGGCGTTAGCGCCCTAAACTAACAAGCCCCCTCGTTGGGGGGCTGTAATTATAACGAGAAAAACGTTTACCTAAACGTTATCGTCCAAGCCAAACATGGTGCGACGATAGTGCTGCAACTCCCCAATAGACTCTAAAATATCGTCCAGCGCCAAGTGAGAACCTGATTTACTAAAGCCTTCTAACGCTTCTGGTTTCCAGCGTCTTGCCAGCTCTTTAATCGTACTTACATCCAAATAACGATAATGGAAAAACGCTTCCAATTGGGGCATATAGCGATACAAGAAACGACGATCTTGACCCACACTGTTACCACAAATTGGTGACTTCCCTGCAGACACGTATTGAGATAAAAACTTGATAGTTTCTTCTTCCGCTTGCGCCATACTGATGGTAGAAGACAGGACTCTCGCCGTCAGCCCTGAATCGCCATGATGCTGTGTACACCATTCATCCATGGCATCCATCACGGATTTTTCCTGATGAATCGCCAAATTCGGGCCTTTCGCTAAAACATTTAAATGCTTGTCTGTTACCACGGTAGCAATTTCAATAATTGTGTCCGTGTCAGGCTCCAACCCCGTCATTTCAAGGTCAATCCATATTAAATTTTCGTCATTTACACTCATAATCTTCCAAGTCCTTTATTATCAATGCCAAGCATTATACTCTATGCGCCTTACTATATGACCAGACGAATCTAATGTCGAAGCGAAAACTTACCAAGCAACAAACGTGGCGAATTGAAAGAATTCAAAAAGAGCGTGTAGAACGCACTCAGAAGCGCGGTGATATTGCCGAAGAGCTACTCCAATCCTCGGATCTTGGCTCTGAAACGGAAGGCATCATCATCTCGCATTTTGGTACCCAAGTAGAAGTAGAAGGCACCCAAGAGCCCTTTATCGGCATTTCTACGCGCTGTAACTTACGCGCCAATTTGGGCCAACTGGTTACTGGCGACAAAGTAGTCTGGCGCCCAAAACAAAATGAAGGTGGCGTTGTTGTTGCTACCACACCTAGGCACACATCACTGTCTAGACCAGACATGCACGGCCGCTTAAAACCTGTCGCTGCCAATATCGATCATATTGTCGTGGTCATTGCAGCTGAGCCCGTAGCTCATGCCAACCTCATTGACCGCTATTTAGTGGCGGCCGAAACCGTGGGCATCCCCCGTCATATTGCTTAATAAATGCGACCTAATAGACGAAACAAACCAAGCTGATCTAAATGAGCTGCTTAAAACCTACGAAGACTTAAACTACAACATCATTAGAACTTCGATCAAAAACCAAGCAGGAATGGAAGCGCTCTATAATTTCTTACAAGACAAAACGAGTGTTTTTGTTGGTCAATCGGGTGTAGGAAAATCGTCCTTGATCGGAACGCTGCTACCTGGCATCGACATCAGTGTGGGAGAGCTTTCTCAGAAACGCAAAAAAGGCGTACACACCACCACGACAGCCAGACTATTTCACATGCCTAAGGGCGGAGACCTCATTGATTCCCCCGGGATTCGTGAATTCGGATTGTGGCATATTTCAGAAGACGAACTGCTAAATGGCTTTATTGAATTCCGACCGCACATTGGTTATTGCCGTTTTCGTGATTGCGCACACGAAAAAGAACCAGGGTGCGCTATTCTAGACGCACTGGAAAAAGGCGAAATAACCGAACACCGGTTCCAAAGCTTTTTAAGAATCAAACACTCTATTAGAGAAAATCAAGCATTTTAGAACACCGTTTCAGGGGTAAGCTTTAAATCTGATTGCTGGGCAGGATTACCGAAAAAACGACGATTCTGATCCAGCAATTTTCGATACGCTTCATCCGTCAACAACGTAATACTAATACGGCGGTTTTCGGCGCTGTCTGTATCAAACCGATTGTATGGAATCGTATCAGATAGCCCGATAACTTGAGCGAATCGCTTATCGGCCACACCACCCTCTTCCAAGATCCGGCGCGCCGCATTAGCTCGTAGCGCAGACAAATCCCAATTATCCAATCTATCACCACTAAACTTAGATGAGTCAGTATGCCCGGTAATAACAATTGGATTGGTAATCCGATTAAATATAGGTGACATTGTCAGCAAGGTATTCTCTATATCCGGCATCATCCGCGCACTGCCACGCTCAAACATAGGCTTATCTGGATTGTCCAGCAAGGTAATACGAACACCAAGAGGGGTGATTTCAATGCGCAAATTTTGCTGCTGAGAAAGCAAAACGTTCGTATTGCTCATTGCCTCTTGCAACATATTATTCAAACTGTTTGATTCAGCTGAATCTGGCCCATTACCCAACAACTCATCCTTCATCGGCAAATCCGTACTGCCGGGATCGGGCAACTGCAAATCCAGTTTTTTCTCGGGACTTTTGGCTGGACTGCCACCGAGATCGATAGGGTTAGCACTAAAGCCCGCCGTCGAAGGCCCCATCGGATCATGAAAATAACCTTCAATGCTAGCAAGCTCTTCAGGGGAAGCCACGCTCAGCAACCACAGCACCAAAAACAACGCCATCATCGCCAAAGCAAAGTCAGCAAGCGCAATTTTCCATGCTCCGCCGTGATGTCCGCCTTTCTTAATTTTTTTGACTCTGCGAATGACCAAGCCATTTGTACCTAGAGCCATGACCTACTCTCCTTTCTCTTGGCGAACATCCACATTAGCGATACTGTTTAAGACCATCGGACAACTCAATAAAACTCGGTCTCATTTCAGGCGGCAATAATTTGCGACCCGTTTCCACAGCAACAGGCGGCGCATACCCAGACACAATCGAATTCAAGCACGCCTTAATACACAAATACGCCTTTAATTCGTGCGCCCCCAAACTTTCTAAATGAGAAGCCGCTGGCCCAACAAAGCCATAACCAAAAAAGATACCTAAAAACGTCCCTACCAAAGCCGCCGCAACATGAGCACCAATTTCTTCCAGTGGCCCACCAATCGATCCCATTGTGATCACAATCCCCAATACGGCCGCAACAATACCAAAGCCGGGAAGAGCCTCAGCCACACGAGTCAACGCATGGCTCGGAGCAACCAATTCCTCTTGTATTTGTTCTATTTCATTGTCCATGATGGCCTCAATCTCATAGGCAGGCAAACCCGTTAACGTAAAAATACGATAATTATCGGTTAAAAAGTTCACCACCTCATGGTCACGAATGACATCTGGAAAACGACTAAATAACTCACTTGTCATCGGCGATTCAATGTCTTCTTCTATTGATAAGAAACCCTGCTGTCGGCTTTTTTGAAAAAGACAATACATCAAACCCAACAACTGCAAATAAAACGCTTTATTGTGACGGCTGCCAGAAAAAACTTGCGGCAACATCGTCAGCACTTTTTTCTGTACCACAAAAGGATTTGCCACCATAAATGCGCCCAATGCAGCGCCACAAATAATGAGCACTTCGAATGGTTGCCATAACGCCAGCATATTACCGTGAGACGCTAAATAGCCTGAAACAACACTGACGATAACCACTAGCAAACCCGCTAATGCAAACATATTACCTTCCTTAATACTGACAAAGTATGCTCTTACCTCAATATACAGTATGATTAATGAGATCAGAAATATAAGAGCATTTAATTAGTCACTTACTACGAGCCATCAATGTAACCAGCTATGAAAGACAAGTCACCATCTGGCCTAAATGAATGGCTACATTTCTTACAAAATAAAAAATTTCCCGTGAAAGCGGTAAATTTAACTCGTCTTAAGGCGCAAATTTCAAGAACCGAAGACACACTTGATGGCATGCAAAGCAATATCGCCTCAGATCCTTTGCTCGCGTTTGCCATACTGAATGAAGCAAACAGAGTCACCCCAAACAAAGACAACGAAATCAACACTCCGTTTCACGCAGCAGCCATGGTGGGCATGAATGGCATTGGGAAACTGTTTTCACGCTTTGAGTCCTACAGTACCCAATCCAGACACACGCCTCCTCACATCGCCGCTTTTTTGCATGAGATACAAACCAGCTACGAAGCAGCAACCATTGCAAGACACTGGTCCATCGAAAAACTGACCAGCCATGAAGACGATATTTTCTGGATTACCCTGTTTCGCGATGCTGCAAGATGGTTACTGTGGTTTTACGCCTACCCAACCATGGTCGAGCTAAAACAAAAAATCAGCCATGGAGAAAAGCCAAGCCAAGCAGAACTCAGCACACTCGGCTGTCGAATTGATGAATTGACCGTCCATTTATGCAAGCACTGGCATACACCAAGCAAGGTCATGGAATCATTCCTAACCAAACACATTCCGACATCCAAAGAACTGCAAACCTTGGCACACCTTGCACATCACCCTGATGAACTGCCGCATTTCCCAGAAGACAAAAGACTGACCATACTCATTAATAACCCGCTTATTTTCTCTTTCTGTGCAAATAAAGTGGCGCACGAAGTCAGCCTAATGGGATGGGATTCTAAAAACCTGCCTTTTTTCTATCGGGTCATCGCAACCGTCATGCATCGGCACATTGGCGACATAATCCAAACCACACACCGCGCCAGTGTCGAAGCTGCAACGTTGTTTAATACCAAAGGCACAACCCCACTGGCCTTACAATTGCTTGACCCGTATCTGTATACAGGAAAAAAAGCACCGAAGCCGAAATCAGACAAAATCTCACCTATTGCTCAGCTTAAAAAAGCACTAGGAAAACACGATATTTATGATACAAAACAAAAAACAAATTTGGCTCTGCAGACAATAAAGCAAGCCATTCCAAACGCGCAACACTGCATCATTTTCAAAACCGTCAACCAGAAAACAACACCTTTGTATCAATTCGGATACAATGCCGACACGATTAAGAATATCAAATGGAACGCCCCCTCTAGCGTCTTTAGTAAACTCACCAACGCCCGATCCGCCGTCCATCTTTCTGGCAAAAAACTCAATGGGTTAGTAAAAGATTTACCGCACACTTCAGAGCAAATAATCGATACCAATAGCCACCTCATTCTCGCGTCAACACCGACATCAGAAAGAGAAATGGCAATATTTTGGCTAGAAACACGAACCGAGTTTAGCGACAAAGATTATATCAAGCTAAAACAAATAGTGTCTTTAATAAGCCATCGCACAACATGACATTCTTTTTAACCACTTTACTTACATCAGGACAAACAGCGTGACTAAAGATCAACTTTTTGCATTTGCACAACACATCACCCCACAAAAACTACTGTCAAGAAGCGTCGGCAAAATTGCAGAGTGTGAAAACACCTGGGTGAAAAACACCTTCATCAGCCAATTCGTCAAGAAATACCAAGTAGATATGTCCGAAGCCGTAAACAGCGATGCACTCTCCTATCGCAATTTCAACGACTTTTTCACTCGTGCCATTCGACCTGAATTACGCCCTATCTGCCCTGAAGAAAATGGCATTGCCTGCCCAGCAGATGGCGCAATCAGCCAGCTAGGCAAGATTGAACATGGCACATTATTTCAAGCAAAAGGTCACCATTACAGCCTAACCAGCCTACTTGGTGGCGACGCCTCTTTATCTAACCAATTTCTCGGTGGATCTTTCGCCACAGTGTATCTTTCACCAAAAGACTATCATCGTGTTCACATGCCATTGACTGGCAAACTGACCAAGATGATCCACATCCCTGGCAAGCTTTTCTCGGTAAACAAAGTCACTGCCGAACAAATTCCTAACGTTTTCGCCCGCAATGAACGTACTGTATGCCTGTTTGAAACAGAAGCTGGCCCTATGGCAGTGATCCTGGTTGGCGCCATGATTGTGGCCAGCATCGAAACCGTGTGGGCAGGACAAGTCACACCATTTAATAAAAACGTTGTGACGTGGGATTATGATCAACTGAATAACATCGAAATTAAAAAAGGCGAAGAAATGGGCCTCTTTAAGCTTGGCTCCACCGCTATCGTTTTATTTGGCAAAGACGCCATTCATTGGGAAGACTCCCTACAAGCCGAAACCCCCACTCAAATGGGCATGCACTTCGGCAAAATAGCCGACAAATAAAGTAACTTGTCGCTTTTAAAATAGACAAAACAAAGCACCCAACAACAAAAAGCCTGCATCAAGCAGGCTTTTTGTTGTTCATCAAATACGAGCTGCCAAATTAAGGCAAATCGTCTTCTAACTCTTCTTTAGGCGCTGGAATCAAATCTTCTTTCTTCACATCCATTGCCAGCAATAAATTTGCCGCAACAAATATAGAAGAATATGTACCAATCACAATTCCCACAAGCAAAGCCATAGAGAAGTTATGAATAGCCTCACCGCCAGCCACAAACAAAACCACCAACACAAACAAGGTTGTCAAAGAGGTGATCAAGGTACGGCCCAGTGTTTGATTGATAGACTCATTAACCAAATCGTACGGCTCAGTATCACGCATAATCCGGAAATTCTCGCGGATCCGATCACACACAACAATGGTATCGTTAAGCGAGTAACCCACCACAGCAAGCAATGCCGCCAGCACCGTTAAGTCAAATTCCACCTCAAAGATAGAAAAGAAACCTAATGTGATAATAACGTCGTGAATCAACGCCGCAACAGACGCCAAAGAGAACTTAAACTGGAAACGTACCGCCACGTAAATCATCACAATAGCCAAGGCAAGTAACATGCCCAACCCACCTTGTTCACGCAACTCTTCCCCTACTTGAGCGCCCACAAACTCAGAACGCTGCAGCGAGACCGTTGTTTCACCATGATTCTGCAAAGTAGATAACACTTCATCACCCAGCGTCGGGGTGTACGCGTTAGCCATTCGCACAACAACGTCTGTCGGTGAACCAAAGTTTTGTACCACGACATCGGAATAGCCATTGGCGCCCAGCAAATCACGAACATCGTCTAATTTTGGCGCTTCTTCGTAAGCCACCTCAATCAAGGTCCCGCCCGTAAAATCAAGACCGAACTGCAACCCCTTCGTCGCCAAAGACCCAAGAGAGATAATGATCAGCGTGAGCGAAAAAACAGCGACGATTTTACGCATTGCCATAAACGGAATATTTGTCACTTTCATGGCACCCTCCTATATATACAGTTTCTTGTTTTTACGACCACCGTACACAAGATTGACTTGCGCACGCGTTACAACAATCGCTGTAAACATAGAAGTAATAATACCCAGCGACAAAGTAACGGCGAACCCTTTTACAGGCCCCGTCCCAACAGCAAACAAAATCACAGCCACCAACAAAGTCGTAATGTTGGCGTCAAAAATGGTTGTGAATGCACGGTTAAAACCAGAATGTATCGCCTGCTGGCTAGGCAAACCATTTGCCAATTCCTCTTTTATTCGAGAGAAGATCAGCACGTTTGCATCCACGGCCATACCCATTGTCAACACAATACCCGCAATACCCGGCAAGGTTAACGTGGCAGACAACAACGACATGCACGCCATCAACAGCACAATATTCAATGCCAACGAGATATTGGCAAAAATACCAAACACCTTGTAATAAACCAGCATGAACAACATAACCACTAACAAACCAATCTGAGCAGAACTCACGCCCAACTTGATGTTTTCAGCCCCTAGGCTTGGCCCAATTGTGCGCTCTTCCACAAAGTAAATTGGCGCAGCCAAAGCACCAGCACGAAGCAACAACGCCAACTCAGAAGATTCACGAGGACTGTCCAAGCCAGTAATACGGAACGAGTTTCCTAGCGTAGTTTGAATCGTTGCCAATGAAATAATGCCCTTTTCACTGTAACTGCGACGCACCTCTTCCATTTTGCCGTCTTTTTCGACAAAGCGACTACGAGATTTGTGTTCAATAAACACAACGCCCATATTTCGGCCTACCGCAGCACGAGTCACTTTGCTCATCTGCTTGCCACCCTTAGAGTCCAAGCTGATATTTACTTGAGGCTGACCATTTTCATCAAAAGAGGAGCTGGCATCAGAAACACTGTCACCAGTAATAATGATATCGCGCTCTAAACGCGCGGTACGACCACTGCCATCGCGGAATGTCAGCGTTTCAATATCTGCACCCTTGTCGTCTAAACCAGCTTCCAAGTGGAATTCAAGGTTTGCTGTCGCACCGATAATACGTTTCGCAGCCGCAGTATCTTGCACACCAGGAAGCTCAACCACGATACGGTTACTACCCTGACGCTGAACCAGAGGCTCAGCCACACCCAACTCATTAACACGATTACGCAGGGTTGTTAAGTTTTGCTGCAACGCATAAGACTCAATTTCCTTCTTAGCGGCTTCAGTGAAGCTCACATCCAAGA
>NZ_JAODTL010000029.1 GCF_026191375.1 Marinomonas pontica
CAAAAGTGGCACCAATAGAAAGCATTTGTTTAAACCTGATTGACGGTTGCGAACAACGCATCGACACCGCGACCTGCAACGACGAGTTAATGCTGTTGCTCGCCGGCGTCGGCTTCGAACAACAAATGATAGAAAAAGCCGATCGCAGCAAAAAGAACACCAGTGGCCAGCTCGCTTATTTGAAAGGCTTATGGGAAGCCATCGGACAAAACGAAGTGTATGAATTTACGATTCAATTAAACGACGATGAGCCTTTTACCATCACCACACCAAGCCTAACCATTGCCAATGCGGCCCCCATCACGACCTTATTGGCTCAAGGCAAAGGCGTACCCGATATTATGGATGGTGAGTTGGATTTGACGTGGTTAGACCCAGAGCGCATGCAAATATTGAACTTGGCAGAATTGGCTATGCTTGGGTTGGGCGACCAAAATGAAAACAGCGACTTATCAAAAGACAACAATAGCCCAGAAAGCAACAACGGTATTTTTCATCGTTCGGCACAGCGTGTGACGGTGGATATCAGCCAAGTCGGCCATTATGTGGTAGACGGTGAAGTGCGTGAAGCGAAGACACTCGAAGTGGTCGTGAGACCTAAGTCATTGAGTGTCATTGTTCCTGAATCAACGCTAAGCTAAGCAAGCCATGACGTCATAACGAATCATTCAATGAGGGTTTGCGTTTGCTGGCTTTGTGTTGGTACATCCGTTTGTCGGCCGTGGCAAGACAGTCAATCGGACTCTTGCCCGTGTGTTTATGAGCAATGCCATAGCTGATACCTGCCGTTGGCCAATGCTTTCTCAACGCCACTTCCGTGTCTAAAATTCGTTGCTCAAGCTCAGAGGCCAACGTGTCGTTTGACACGTCATCCCCTCCGATCAACCACACAAATTCGTCTCCGCCAGAGCGGAAAACCTGATCTGCCGCCGGAGCGTGTCGCCGCATTAGATCGGCGGCATCCATTAAAAATTGGTCGCCAGCTTTGTGACCTTGTCCATCATTAATCTGTTTTACGCCATCAAAATCAATGAACACCATACAATAATCCTTGCCCACACTCTCTAGCGCTTCATTCAAAGCGAAGCGATTACCGACTTGCGTCAGCGGATCAATGCGCGCCTCAAACATCACCTTGAGATATTCTCTTTGTTTGAGCTGCAACCACTCAGACAACGACAGCATGATACAAATACAATCCAGCGCTAATGCCGCAAGTACAACCAATTCAGGGTAAAGCAAGTGCGCAAAGACATTCCCATGGGAAGCCACGTAATACATCAGTGACATACTGTAGAGAAGGTTACCAACAAGATAATACTTGGCGCGAAAGTCTTGCTTAGACAGCATGGTAATGCCGATATAAAGGCTCAGCGGCACCCACACCATGGCGATAATATGAGAGACATAAAAAGTCGTTTGAAAAGGCACAAAAGCGAGAATCACACCCAATACAAAAGAGGCCGTGGCAAAGTATTGGAGCGCCTTGCCTAATTTTCGCTCACTCAATAATGGCGAAAATAACCCTTTTGAAAACATGGCCGCGCACGCAATGGCGAAGGGAAATATATACATGCCACCGTACGTCAGGTTGACCGGAATCGAAGGAACCAAATCATTTACCAAGCCAGACGCCACCGCCCAACCCACACCATGAAGACCCACATAGCCCGCGCACCAAAAAGGCAGCCCTAGCCGAACCCTCAAAGAAATCACTAACGCAATAATAGCCAATGTCAGCATGACCACAACCGCGCTAATGGTGACCGCATTAATCACCGATTTGTAATGATAAAACTCGGACTGTGTGTCAAAAGACAATGGCACAGGGGTTGGGTAATGCTGAGCTGAGATCACAATCCACAATCGACCCGAGGCATTGGCAGGCAAATTCAGAGGAAATGTTTGAGCATGTAAAAGGCTGGGGATGCTCTGACCTCTTTGCTGAGAAAAGTCCGCTATTTTTTTGGCGACGCCTTGATCCGGCTGCCAGTAAGCGACCCCTTGATCCATGAAATTGGTGTTTGGAATGACAAACCACGTTCTGGCTTCTTGGTTGGTCAGCGGTATTGACGCAACAAAACGCCCTGAGCGACCCAGAATGGAGCCCGTCATAAGCTCGGCCTGATCTAGGGAAGGTGTCCAGTCAGACGCGAAGTCAGACGAAACATTCGACAAGCGATACCATAAGCCAGCGTCCGTCAATTTCACCGACTGGTTCGATAGTTGAAGTGGCATTTGTGCGTGCACACCCCATGCGCCTGCGCTAAGGAAGGCAATGAAACACCACCGAAAAACCACTGCCAATAACGCCATAATGTCTCTTCGTAGCCGATGAAAAAGGGGCCCGACGCTTTATATTCACGCGTTAAAACAACGACACAGCGTCAATGCCACCCTTCCATAGTAAGAAACCTCAAGAAAGAAACAACCATAAAATGGTACACATTATGTATCTTTGAGCATAATTTCACTTAACTCCACATCAATTTTATGAGCAATCAGTCCATCTACCCCCAAGGGCATATAGCGTTTAAGCGCCCATCTTTTTATCTTTTAGCGTTGCGTTGTCTATACTGAAAATCAACGCACCGTATTCACTTGCTGAATCCATACCGATTGACTCACCGATAGAAGGCACCAAATGTCGAATCTTAGTATCAGAGTAAAGCTTGTTTGTCTCGTTGGCTTTTTTGCCGTGTGTTTAGTTGGCATCATGATCTGGGCATCCACCCAATCCATTCGCTCAATTAACGAATTCGCCTCGGATGAATTGAATCAAGTCCAAAAAGATCAAGCTGAAACGCTGCTCAAATCCACCGCCAGCGAAGCACAAACCAAGGTGCGGGTGTTTTTAGGCGCTACCGCTTCGACAGTAACCAATTTTGCGTCGCTGCTCACGCAAACGGCCAAGGGCAACGATGGCGAGAGCTTCAGCCGTGAACGCGTTCATGCGATGACAAAGGGCTTTTTAAAAAGCACGCCGACCATGAGCGCGCTTTATGCGCAATTTGAAAAAAACGGCTACGACCAGCTAGACAACAGCGCACCTAAAAACACTCTGACGACATCGGACGTGGGCACTCTGGATGTGTATTGGGTGAAAGAAGACGGTGAGTTTGCCTCCTACGAAACCGAATCAGCGGAAAAATACGGCACTGAAAAAGACGACAACGGCATTCGTGAATCTGAGTGGTACTTATGCTCTCTCGAAACCGCCAAAGCGTGCTTGCTTGACCCCTACCTGTACGAAATATCGGAAGGCAACAGCGTACTGATGACCAGTTACACTGAGCCGGTCTTAGTCAACCAAACCTCCGTCGGCTTGGTCGGTGCGGATGTCAACTTACCTAAAATCCAAACCGAAGTCACATCGCTAGCGCAAACCCTGTTTGATGGCCAAGGGCAAATCACCATAGTGAGTCAGCGAGGCATTGTAGTGGGTTCTAGCGCCTTCCCCAAAGCCGTGGGCAGCAATATAAAAGACACCCAACTGTCCGGTGTGGATCTGACAAAGAAAGGCTTAATTGAAGGTCAGCAAGAATGGTCATTCACCAGTGACTTTGCCATCGGCAACGCCACACAAAATTGGACAGTCTACTTATCGGTTCCTACCCGTGTTTTATTGGCGCCTTCCATTGCGTTGAACGCTGGGCTAAGTACCAAAACCGATCAATCGGTTACCGTTCTACTTAGCTTAGCGTTGGCCTTGGTGGTCATCGGGCTGGGTATTATTTATGTCATTGTCCGCTCGGTAACGGCACCGTTGAGCGACATTGCATTACGCATGAAAGAACTGGCATCAGAAGAGGGAGATTTAACCCAACGCTTAGGACAGCAAAAACATTTCGAATTGGTGCAACTGGCCGATGGATTTAATTTGTTTGCGGAAAAACTGCAAAAAATGATCCTGCAACTCAATGAACAGCGCCATGTTGTCGCACACTCTAATGAACGTTTTGTGGAGACTACGGCGCAGGTCGACTCCTCCATTTCCTCGCAAACCGATCAAATTCAGTCTGTCGTAACGGCCGTAACGGAAATGTCAAGCTCTGCCTTTGACGTGGCGAACTTGGCGCAAGAAAACGGCAACGCCACCAATGAAATGAGCGGCTACTTGAAAGAGTCGTTCGACTTGGTGCAACACAACCGAGGTCAAGTGGAAAGCCTAGCGTCTGAGCTGAATCAAGCCAGCGCGCAAGTGGCCAAAGTGTCAGAGCGCAGCGATGCCATTTACGGTATTTTAGACACTATCCGCGCGATTGCCGAACAAACCAATCTCTTGGCACTGAACGCCGCCATCGAGGCCGCCCGAGCAGGCGAGCAAGGTCGAGGCTTTGCCGTTGTCGCCGACGAAGTTCGTAATTTGGCCGCGCGCACACAAGACTCCACCGAAGAAGTCGACACACTGATTAAAGCCCTGCAAGAGGATGTCAGTTCCGCTGTGAGTTTAATCAATAACAGCCAATCCAACGTCAGCGACACCGTCACCGCCGCCAACAACAGCGCAGAAAAACTCGGCTTTGTGAACGACCGAGTGGTGACCATTTCAGAAAACTCCTCGCAAGTCGCCTCCGCTGCCACAGAACAGTCCAATGTGGCCGAAGAGATCAACCGCAACCTTGTCATCATCAGTGATGCCGCGCAAGCCTTACGAGACGTGGTGTCGGGTTTGTCGTCCAACCACAAAGACAACGTGGAAGCCGTTAATCAATTAACCGCCATTCTGTCGAAGCTAAAGGTGTAAACCCTGCCAATTAGATTAGAATAGCCATTCAGACGCACAACTCTATAACAAAAAAAGCAGGTTGAACTTCAACCAAGCGGAGTCGGAATCGGAATGCCATTAAAAAAATTAGAAAAACTGACACAGGCGGCCAACACCTACAAAACCATTTTAAATGCGATGGAAGAGTGGGTAGTGATTGTCGACCACCAGGCCAAAATCTTTTTATTAACCGACCTTACGCGCGTTTTCTTGGTGTCAAAGCCGAAGACGTCATCGGTAAAAAAGTCACCGATGTGATCGAAAACACACGCATGCACATCACGGTACAAACTGGCCAAGCAGAACGTTTGTCGTTCCAAAAGATTTTAGGCAGCAACATGATCGCCAATCGCTTTCCCATCATTGAGCAAGGCGATGTTATTGGCGCGGTTGGCACCGTTATCTTCCACGACACCCACGAATGGAAACAGATCAACAGCCACATCAAAGCCCTCTTAGCCGAACACGATTTCCACCGTCAGAAAAGTCTCACTGCCGACAAGACAGAAACCGGTGCCAATTTTCACCTTAACGACATCATTGGCGACAGTCAGGTAATGAAGTCCCTCAGTGCCAAAGTCACCCAAGTGGCGTCAGGCGATGTGACAGTGTTGATTCGTGGTGAATCCGGCACTGGCAAGGAATTGTACGCCCACGCCATCCATCAACTTTCGGATCGCGCCGAATTCCCCTTTATTAAAGTCAATTGCGCGGCCATTCCCGAAAACTTGCTCGAAAGTGAATTGTTTGGCTACGAAGAAGGCGCATTTACCGGTGCGAAAAAAGGCGGCAAAGCCGGTAAATTCCAACTCGCCAATGGCGGCACCTTATTTCTTGATGAAATTGGTGATTTGCCGTTGTTAATGCAGGCCAAGTTATTGCGCGTACTGCAAGACCGAGAGGTCGAATCGGTTGGCGGCACGCGTTCTACACCGCTCAATATCCGTCTCATTACCGCCACGCATCGGCCATTAGAAAGCCTAATTGAAAGCGGCGATTTCCGAGAAGACTTGTATTATCGCATCAACGTGGTCGCCATCGATTTACCACCGTTAAGAGAACGTCGTGACGACATTGCCAAACTGGCGGATTTTTTCCTGCAGAAGCTCTCTCGAAGAACAGGACGACGCGCACCTAAGCTGACCGTACAAGCCTTAACCGCTATGCTGGCGTACAACTGGCCGGGCAATATCCGTGAATTGGAAAACGTCATGGAAGCGGCATTTTATACCAGCCACGATCGGAAGATTCCGCTGTCTCTTTTGCCCCTCAGCTCGCTCAGAATGGCGCCGACCTTCAAGACAATGCCATGCTGCCAAACTTGGTTCAGCCAAACGCCAGCAGCTTAAAAGAACAGCTCAACCAAGCAGAACGCAACATCATTAAAGCCGTGCTCATCGAGTGTGGAGACAATCGAACCAAAGCCGCCAAACAACTCGGCATCAGCAAATCCACGCTGTACGAAAAGCTCGATAAACATGGCATCAGCTGATCACCGCCATCTAAACTTCATAAAAACCGCCCTAACCGTCCGATCATTCGGACTCAGTCTTGTTTATCGGACGGTTTCTTGCGCGTAAAAGCGTATTTTGGCGAATCAATCGTCCGGTTTTCCGGAGTATGGTTGTCATAACGTTGAGAGTCTGTGTAAAAATAAATATAAGCCACTGAAAATTAAGGCTTTTTTATTTGTGGCATCTTTCTTGATTTAGCCAATTCCAGCACCACAGCACACCATGCTTTGTCAGGAACACACAGCGCTATGGCGTGTAACCGCACACACAATAAAAATAATAGGATTAAAAACAATGAAAAATGCTTTGATAACAGCAACTTGTTTAACAACATTAAGCTTCGCGATGCCGTCTTACGCCGACTTCGATAAAGTCCGTTGGCAAGTCCCAATGGCTTTCTCATCGTCCTTAACGGCGTTGGGCGATGCCATGCCTGAAGTCTCCAAAATGTTGAGTGAATCCAGTGGTAAAAAAGTAAATCTGCAAGTATTTGAACCCGGCACACTGATTCCGCCACTTAGTATTTTTGATAATGTCAGCGCTGGCAACGTGTCTGCAGGATATTCATGGATGGGCTACGAATGGGGACAAATTCCTGCGGCGGCACTGTTTGGCGCGACACCATTCGGTCTAGAATCCAACGAATTTACCGCGTGGATGTACTATCACGACGGCGATAAAATGCTCAAGGAGCTGTTCAAACCTTACGATGTCTACCCAATTTTGTGTGGCACAATCAGCCCAGAAGCGGCTGGTTGGTTCCGCAAAGAGATCAATACCGTTGACGACCTAAACGGCCTTAAATTCCGCGCAGCGGGTCTTGGCGGTGAAATCATGTCTGAATTCGGTATGTCAATTAACGTCTTCCCAGGCGGCGAACTGTACCAAGCTCTGGAAACGGGCGTGCTTGATGGCACCGAGTTTTCGATCCCAACCGTGGATGAGCAGCTTGGCTTCTATCAAGTCGCTAAACATTATTACTTACCGGGCTGGCACCAACCGTCCACGAACCAATTCCTTTACATCAACCTAAAAGATTGGAACAAGCTAAACAAGCAAACTCAGTCCTTGATCGAAAATACCTGTGTGGCGGCCAATACCATGTCCTTGGCGAAATCCGAAGCGTTGCAAGGCGGAGTATTAGAGAAGTTCAAGGAAAAAGGCGTTCAGCTTCACCAGTATTCTCCCGAGATTTTAAGCGCGTTTGAAAAAGCCACTGACAAAGTTATGGCGCGTCATTCGGCTGAAAATCCAGAGTTCGCGAAGATTTACGCTTCCATGAAAGCCTTCCAAAAAGAACACAGCACTTGGAAGAAATTCGGATACTTGCCACGTGATTGGGGCACAAAATAACTCTATTTGAACCCCATTAGAGTGAGTCGGCATCATACGATGCCGACGTTTTTCACTGGATGCACACCATCCGGAATCAAAGGAGAGGCAAATGTCCGATCAATCAACAGAATTGAATTTGGCTGAAATCGAGGCGAGATTATCGCATTCCAATATCGCCGCATTACCACACACTAAAGTGTCGCACTTTTTGGAATCTTGCATTGAGAAAATGGGGCAATTCGTGTCTTGGATTTGGCTGTTTCTCATGCTCTTGATCGTTGGCAATGCGTTGATGCGCTATTTCTTCAACACCACGTTTGTGGCATTAGAAGAATTACAATGGCATCTCTACGCCGTGGGTTTCATGCTGGGGTTGTCTTATTGTTTTATTCACGATGGTCACGTCCGAGTGGATGCGTTGGCCGAACATTGGTCCATGAAACGACGTGTGTGGATCGAAGTCTTTGGCATTAGCCTATTACTGTTACCTTTTTGTTTTGTGATGTTTAACTATGCCCTTCCCTTCGTTGAACGCTCCTACCGTCTTAATGAGGTTTCACCGTCTTTTGATGGTTTGCCTATGCGTTGGGTCCTGAAGTCATTCATTTTAATTGCACTGGCGTTATTGATCATGGCCGCCGTTTCTCGCTGGCTGCGCTGTGTCGCCTTTTTAAACGGCGCGTCAACCAGTCGCCCTTCACACGACTAGTCATTAGGGGAAGTTTGTGTTCGAAACATACGAATTCTTGGTCATTGCCATGCTTGGCAGTTTCATTTTATTGATTTTTTCTGGCTTTCCTGTCGCATGGATCTTGGCCGGATTGGCGATTATTTTCAGTGTCATTGGTGTAACAACGTCGCAGTATTTGGACTGGGACACCTATTACATGAATGACTGGCGGATTTACGGCACCATCATCCAGCGTATCTTTGCTCAAATGAGCAACTGGGTGCTCGTGGCTCTGCCGATGTTTATTTTCATGGGATTAATGCTGGAACGTTCTGGCGTGGCCGAACGCCTGATGGTCAATTTTGTGAACCTGTTCGGCCGTTTCCGTGGCGGGCTCGGTGTTGCGGTGATCTTGATCGGTATTTTATTTGCCGCTTCAACAGGCATTGTTGGTGCGTCTGTCGTGTTATTGGCGATGTTGTCTATGCCCGTAATGCTGGAGCAAAAGTACTCACCATCGTTTGCCAGCGGCATTGTGGCCTCGTCTGGCACCTTGGGAATTCTGATTCCGCCTAGCATCATGCTGATTATCATGGCAGATCAGCTGTCTTTGTCGGTTGGTAACTTATTCATGGGGGCGCTGATTCCCGGTTTGTTGCTTGGCGGCCTTTATATTGTCTACGTCATTCTGTCGGCCATTTTTAACCCGAAAGTCTGTCAACCACCGCAGAATTTGCCACCCGTTACCATGGGGTTAATTTGGGACACGCTGAAAGCGATTTTTCCGCCGCTGGCGCTGATTTTATCGGTGTTGGGATCCATTTTCATGGGCATAGTGTCACCAACCGAAGCCGCAGGAGTGGGCGCGTTTGGCGCCACCTTGTTGGCCATCATCAATAAACGCTTCAACATGAAAATGCTCGCTGAAGTGTGCCGCAAAACCACCATTACGACATCGTTTGTGTTTGGCATTTTTTTGGGTGCTACGGCCTTTGCGGTGGTGCTAAGAACCCTAGGCGGTGATGAGTTCATCAGTGACTTATTGCAAAGCATCCCACTGTCGCCGACGGGCATCATTGTGGTGATTTTGTTGATCGCCTTTGTTGCGGGTTTCTTTTTGGATTGGCTGGAAATCAGTTTGATTTTGCTGCCTTTGGTTGGGCCGGTTGTGGTCGCGTTGGATTTCAATTTGGTGTGGTTTGTAGTGCTTTTTGCTTTGGCACTGCAAACCTCTTTTTTAACGCCTCCTGTCGGTTTTTCTCTGTTTTATTTAAAAGGTGTCGCGCCGCCAAGCGTCACCACACTGCACATTTATAAGGGCATCATTCCTTTCGTTTTGTTGCAGTTACTGGCGGTATTTCTGGTGTTCATTTTTCCAGATCTCGTACTTTGGTTGCCAAAAGTCATTTACGGCTAACCCTTTTGATTACCCGTTTGGAGAATAACCATGACACATAAAACGGTATTGATTACAGGCGCGGCCAGCGGTATCGGCTTGGAAATTGCCCACGCGTTTCTTAAAGCCGAGATGAACGTCGCCATTTTGGACTTCAGCCAAAGCGCCATAGACGCGGCAACCGTTCAACTCGCGGCATTCCATCAGCATTGTGCGTTTTTTGCGTGTGATGTGACCAACGAAACGCAGTTTATGGGGGCCATCGATGACGCCGTTGCGCAGTTTGGCGGCATCGATATTTTGATCAACAATGCCGGAGTGCAGTACATTGCGCCGATAGAGGAGTTCCCTTCGGACACGTATCGGCGTTTGCTCGACATTATGTTGATTGCGCCTTTTTTGGCGATAAAAAAAGTGCTGCCGCTGATGAAGGAAGCCGGTGAAGGCCGCATTATCAACATGGCATCGATCAATGGTTTAATCGGCTTTGCAGGCAAAGCGGGCTATAACTCGGCCAAACATGGTGTGATTGGCCTAACCAAGGTCGCCGCGCTGGAAGCCGCGCCATTTGGCGTGACAGTGAATGCGCTTTGCCCGGGTTATGTGGACACGCCGCTGGTGCGCAATCAATTAGAAGACCTCGCCAGAACGCGAAACGTCTCTCTCGACAAAGTCTTAGACGAAGTCATTTGGCCACTGGTTCCGCAAAAACGCCTGCTTAGCGTTGAAGAGATTTCAGACTATTGCTTGTTTCTCACCAGCCCATCGGCAAAAGGTGTCACCGGCCAAGCCATCGTGATTGATGGGGGGTATACCGCGCAGTAAATGTGAGTTGACCAACTTCAAAGCACCCAAAAAAAAGCGCTTACCACCAAGGTAAGCGCTTTTTACTATTATGAACCCAGAGTAAACGTGAAGGCTGTCTACGCCTGATTTTGCTCTAAATGCATTTCAGACTGATTACCCGCATCAGGGTCATTGTAGACACGTTCATCTAACTGGCCTTCGCTCTTAGCAACCACGGTAGACACCATTGCATCGCCAGACACGTTAACCGCCGTTCGGATCATGTCTAACAAGCGATCCACACCCAGAATCAAACCAATACCTTCGATTGGCAAACCCACTTGTGAGAACACCATCGACAGCATGATCAAACCAACACCGGGCACGCCTGCCGTACCAATCGATGCCAATACAGACATCAATATCACGGTTAGGTAGCCCATCATGCCAAGTTCTACGTTGTAGATATTGGCAATAAAGACCGTCGCCACACCTTGCATGATGGCGGTGCCATCCATGTTGATGGTCGCACCAAACGGCACAGTAAAAGACGCCACTGAGTTTTTCACGCCCAGACGTTTTGTTACCGCGCGCAAGGTCACAGGAATCGTCGCATTGGAGCTGGATGTACTAAAAGCAAACACTTGTGTGTTGCGCATTTTCTTCATGAAGGTGACAGGGCTCAAGCCGGACAAAACCTTCAAAATCACCTGCAAGGTGACAAATAAATGGAAGAGCAAGACGCCAATCAACACCAATACATAACCCAACAGCTGAGCCAGTAAATCCATTCCCAAATCCGCAATGGCTCGGGCAATAAGACAAAACACAGCGTATGGCGCCACTTCCATAATGATGGTGACCATCTTCATCATGATGTCGTTTAAGGTTTCAATGAAATCGCTCACCACAGTGGCTTTTTTACCCACCATTAAGATGCTCACACCAAACATGATCGAGAAAAAGATCACCGGCAACATGTCACCTTGCGCCATGGCACTGATCGGGTTGGAAGGAATAATATTGATCAGAACGGTCGACAGTGGTGGAGAATCTTTCCCTGCAAAATTCGCAGAGGATTCAGCATTCATTCCTTCGCCGATGCCAAAACCAGTCGCAATCACCAGCGCCGTAGCAATCGCCAATGCCGTCGTAACGAGATACAAGACAAAGGACTTAGAACCTATTCTGCCCAGTAACTTAATGTCACCAATCCCACACACACCGCACACCAGCGAGAAAAAGACCAGAGGCACGACCAACATCTTCAGTGCATTCACAAACATGCTGCCAACGACTTTAAACAAGCCATCCGTTAAGTAACTGTTTGCCCACGAACCTTCAGCGTTCAGCCCAGTAAGATTGAGGATCAGCCCGGCAATAATACCCAGCCCCATCCCAAGTAATACTTTAAACGTTGTATTCATAATACTCTCTCATTCCATTTATTATCATCGTTGAAGCAGGCAAATCATCACCGCTCGAAAATCAAAATCACGCATATTGCACGCTACGACTGCGCATCACAACCACTTTTTTGCTTAGATGGACAAGCCGACGCTACGTTAAAGCATAGATAAAAACACAAAAGCAGGGGGATTTTGTTCCGGTAGAGAGTGAAATCATGCGCCGTCTTTTAGATAGAGCAATAGGAAACTGATACAGAATAAGAGAGATGAAATAAGCGTAAAGTCAGGCTAGGAAGCGGCTTCATCGTACGTTTTTTGTGCTCGTTCAACCTGCCCTACATTTTTCTCTGCCCACACAGCAAACTGCTCAATCGTTTGGGCGAAGTCATGCCCCAAGTCCGTTAAACGATATTCCACTGTCACGGGAACCGTCGCAAAGGCCGTACGAATGACCAAACCGTCTCGCTCCAGTTGTTTAAGCTTCTGGGATAAGACTTTCTGTGAAATGCCTTCTATCTCGCGTTTGATTTGATTAAAACGAAAAACTTTGTTTCTGAGTAACCCAAGAATGAGCAATGTCCAATGATCTGCCAGTCGATCAAAAAAAGCCCGTGCTGGACAATCTTTCGAGTAAATACTATAGGCTAAAGGGGCTTTGTCTTGATTCATGGTGGTTTCTCTTAGGTAACCTAGTCTCGAATTGGTGACTTCTTGTAGGGTTAGTTTCTAAAATATACTATCAATCATGTTGAAACAAGACGAGGTCTCACCTCGAACGAATCAATCCCGAAATAACACTGGAGTGAATAATGAAAAAGACAGTCGTGGTTTTCTTCTCTGGATACGGACATACCAAACGCGTCGCAGAGTTTGTTGCAAAAGGGGCGAATGCAGAAAGCATCCAAATTGATGAGAATGGTGATATTACCGATGCGGATTGGGATACCTTAAACGCCGCCGATGCTGTCATTTTTGGCGCTCCAACGTATATGGGCGGCGCGCCTTGGCAATTCAAAAAATTCGCTGATGCAACGTCCAAAGCGTGGTTCACGCAAGCATGGAAAGACAAAGTGTTTGGTGGTTTTACCAACAGCGCAAGTCTAAACGGCGATAAGCAAGTCACTCTTATTTACTTACAAACATTAGCGTCTCAACATGGCGGTATCTGGGTAAGTTTAGGACTTCCACCAGCCAATGCACTGGCTTCTACTCGTAGCGACGTAAATAACTTAGGTGGTTCTGTAGGTGTTTTAGTCCAGTCTCCATCCGATGCTGGCGACGACGCTATTCCGGAAGGCGATTTAGAAACAGCACGCATTTACGGAGAACGCGTTGCCAACATTACAAGCCGCTTCAATTAATTAAGCATTGTGTTGGCTTTTCAAACGGCATGGCTATCCATGCCGTTTTTCAATGCATTAGAGTGCTCCTCTAAACGTCTCGCGCTGCCCACATCATCCCTAATTGGTTACTACTTTGTTCCTTTGTAAATCACCGCTTAAGGTGCTTTAATTCTCCATTATTCGTTGGCATTTCTTTTGTAAAAATGACAACGCAGACGACACATTCAAAGAGGAAACACCCATGGTTACCGCTATTATCATGCTTTCTGTTGAGAAAAAGCACATCAACCAAGTCGCTGAAAAACTGGCGTCCATCGACGGTTTATCCGAAGTGTATTCTGTCAGTGGCACATACGACATTACCGCCATTGCGCGTGTTCAAACGAATGATCAACTGTCTGAGTTAGTGACTCACCACCTAGCGCAGATTGATCACATTTTAAAAACCGAAACCATGCTGGCGTTTCGCGCGTATTCAAAACATGACTTAGAAGGCATGTTTTCCGTTGGTGTTTAACCCTTACTGTTTTGTCGGAGCATTCAATTATGAGCCATCTTCACACTGGATCTTGCCTATGTGGCGCCACCAAATTTGAGTTAGAAGGCGAGTTCAAACGGTTTTTCTTGTGTCATTGTAGCCGCTGCCGAAAAACGTCAGGCACAGCCCATTGCGCTAATCTGTTCGCACCTGGCGCGACATTGACGTGGTTGAGTGGCGAAGACAAACTGAGCTATTACCGCGTGGAAGGCACACACTTCGCGCGTACATTTTGCTCGCTGTGCGGTTCAAATATGCCAACCGACTCTAAAGAGCGAGGCCTCGTTGCTGTCCCAGCTGGTTGCTTAGACAGCGATGTGGACATTACGCCAAACGCGCATATCTTCATGGGCAGCAAAGGCAACTGGGACGATCATTTAGGCGACGTTGCCGCCTTCGATGGCATGCCAACCTAAATAGACAAGGACAAACAAGCCTACGTAGATTGGCTTGTTTGCCTTTAACAAATCACACTATAAACCGAGATTAAAGCCCGCTTAAACGGCTTGCCGCTTCTAGTAAGGTGTTTTCTTCCTTAGCAAAACACAGACGAATGATTCGCTGATTTTTGGGTGGTTGCTGATAAAACACACTCACGGGAATCGCAGCAACACCAATTTCATCCACTATCCACTCACAAAACGCCACGTCGTCAAGGTCACTGATCGCGCTGTAATCCAACAGCTGAAAATAGGTGCCATCGCACGGCAACAGTGTAAAACGACTGTCGGCCAAAGCACGTCTCAATACATCGCGCTTTTGTTGGTAAAACCCCCTAATTCATCACTGGCGTCGGGCAAAGCAAGCAGGTGCTCAGCCAAGGCTTGCTGTAACGGTGTGGCCGTACAGAAGCTGACAAACTGGTGAACTTTGCGCAACTCCACCGTCAGCTCAGCGGGCGCGATAATGTAGCCGACTTTCCATCCTGTCAGGTGGAAACTTTTGCCAAAGGAAGACACCACCAAACTGCGTGTTGATAACCCTGCGTGTTTGTGAACACTGACCGCAGACTCACCGAAGTGAATAAACTCATACACTTCGTCGGACAAAACATAAATATCGCGACTCGCAATGGCTTGCCATAGAGATTCTAAATCTGCCGCCTGCCAGCAGCTTCCCGTTGGATTATGAGGCGTATTGATAATGACCAATCGCGTCTGGTCAGTGAGCAAGGATGCGAACGCCTGCCAGTCAGGACGAAAGTCTGGTGCGGTTAATGTCACTCGCTTACAAACGCCTCCGGCCAATGTGACTGCGGGTTCATACAAGTCGTAAGCGGGATCAAAAAGCACCACCTCATCGCCATCGCGGATCAAGGCGGCAATCGCATCAAAGATCGCTTCGGAAGCACCGCTGGTGACAGTGATTTCATCCTGCGAACTGACGATTCGGCCATAATGCCGCTCAACTAATTGCACAATGGCGTCTCTTAACATTGGCAATCCTGTCATGGGCGAATATTGATTATTGCCCGTTAAAATCGCCGTTGAAGCGCGCGCGAGTAATCTTGCATCGGGAGGAAAATCCGGAAAGCCTTGCGACAGATTGATCGCGCCTTTTTCCGCCGCCAACGCCGACATTTTGGTGAAAATAGTGGTGCCGACAGACGGCAACTTGGAAACAAGAGGGAAGCCATGGTCACGATGGAAGCGCCTTTAAAAAGTCATGATCGCTACGTTAAAAGACTTGGATATCGGCCGTCAATATTACTCCCATAAAAAAACGCCAAAGCTCAAGCCTTAGCGTTTTTCGTATTGCACTTTTACGTTGAGCTTACGCGCTCATAAACGGGTAATCCGTGTAGCCTTCTGCGCCTGACGTGTAGAAAGTGTCTGAGTTAGGTTGATTCAATTCAGCACCTTGTTTGACTCGCTCAACGAAGTCTGGGTTTGCCAAGATGCCCGTACCAAACGCAACACTGTCGGCTTGGCCATCGGCAATCACTTGGTTGGCCTCTTCTGGGGTATAACCCATGTTCACCATCAAGTGACCCTTATAAGATTCACGCGCCACACTCACCACATCGGCTTGTTGAATGCCAAAGAAATCCGCACGCATCAAATGCAAGTAAGCAAGATCAAAGCGGTTCAGTTGCTCAGCCAAGAAGCGAGTCCACGCGATCGGGTCGCTGTCTTTCATGCTTTGGAAACTGTTCAAAGGAGAAAGACGCAACCCCACTCGACCGCTACCAAAGACACCCGTTACCGCTTCAATCACTTCGAATAGAAAGCGGGAGCGATTTTCCAACGAGCCGCCGTATTCATCCGTACGTTGGTTAGCGCTGTCTCGCAGGAATTGGTCAATTAAATAGCCGTTGGCACCGTGAATTTCAACACCATCAAAGCCTGCTTCTTTAGCGTTAATTGCGGCCAAACGGAAATCGTTCACGATGTCTTTGATTTCAGCAACGGTCAAGGCGCGCGGCACAGTGTAAGGTTTTTTGCCTTCTGGCGTATGCGTTTCACCATCAATGGCAATCGCGCTGGCAGATACTGCTTCTTTGCCGTCGTTCAACAAAGGGTGAGCCGCACGGCCACCGTGCCATATTTGCATAAAAATACGACCATCTGCTTTGTGAACCGCCTCCGTGGTCAACTTCCAGCCTTCGACTTGCTCTTTCGAGTAAACGCCTGGGTCGTCACCAAAAGACGACGTGCCTTCTGTTACCATGGTGCACTCGGTGATCAACAATCCCGTGCTGGCACGCTGTGAGTAGTATTCGGCCATCAAGGCATTTGGCAAATGCCCAGGCGCACGAGTACGCGTTAATGGCGCCATCACAAAGCGATTTGGCAATTCGACATCGCCCACTTTGACAGGGCTGAACAAGGTTTTCTCTGTACTAGACATCACTTACTCCAATAATTTTTAATCTTGATCTTTCAGATAGTTTAGTTAGTTGGGTTGGCTTATTAAAAAACAATCGCTTGCACTTTCTTTACTGAATGATAGTCATAATTTCACTCAATAGCCGATCAAAAAATACTCTTTTTCAGACCTTGCAGCCCGCCCTAGCAAGGACTATATTGCGAGCATCTGACGACCCTTTAGTCGCCTTCCTTTGACCCTTTGAAGCACGTTCTGTGTGAGGGAATCCAACGCAATGACATCCGACTCCAATAGACCCGTTTCACCTTTTGGTACTTTATTGGGCATGGCCCCAGGCAATGTGCCCGTCTACTCTTCTGACTACGATACCGCCGATGAAGCAGCGTTGCCCAATCGCCATGCGTATCGCAGTTATGTCGACGGTATTTTCATGGGGTACAAATGGCAATGCGTGGAATTTGCTCGACGCTGGTTGTACATAAACAAGGGCTACATCTTTGATGATGTCGCCATGGCCTATGATATTTTCCGCCTGACGTCAGCTCGGCTGATTGCCGATGAAAGTCGTTTGCCACTGAAATCCTTTCGCAATGGCTCTTTGCGTCACCCCGAAGTCGGCGCGTTGTTGATTTGGAGCGAAGGTGGCGAATTTGAAGTCACCGGCCATGTGGCCATCGTCACCAAGGTATTGCCAGACCGCTTGTATTTAGTCGAACAAAACGTCGGGCACCAAATTTGGCCAGAGGGACAAAATTATTCTCGCGAATTAGAAGCCCGCATCAGCGCCGATGGCGGTTATTGGCTGCGTTGCTCCTACGGTGACGCGTCCATTCTAGGTTGGGTAATTCAAACCGACGAAGAACAGCACGCTGAAAACATCGAACCCGACGATCCGGCGCTGTTTGATTTACAGATTCGGCATGTCCCGAATAAAAACCAAGCCTCTCGTGCTTGGTTAAATATAGCGAATCCGGCGGAAGAAGCCTTTGTCGACATGATGGGCGGACACAAACTCGCCAGCCGACCAGAAGACGACGGCAAATACATGGTGATGACACAGACCGCCGAACGAGAATTAAAACGTGCGACAAACGAACTGCATGCCTTGTTTATGCACGCCACCGATTACGTTTTGCAAAACGACGAATTGCTGTCGAGTTTTAATATTCCACCCGCACTGTGGCCAAAGATCCACCAATCTTGGGACAATCGTCGCAACCAAATGATCACTGGACGCTTTGATTTCAGCCTGTCAGCACAAGGAATTAAAGTCTACGAATACAACTGCGATTCGGCCTCTTGTTACATGGAAGCCGGTATTATCCAAGACAAATGGGCCAAACATTATGGCGCAACGGAAGGCGAAGGTTCCGCGACAGAGCTGGTCGACGAGCTGATCGAAGCGTGGAAAAACAGTGCGGTAAAAGGCGTGATTCACATCATGCAAGACACCGATCTTGAAGAAAATTATCAGCGCCCTTTTCATGAAGCGCACCATGGAAAAAGCCGGTCTGCAATGCAAAGTCATCAAGGGCGTCAGCAGCCTGCGTTGGGATGAAGACGGTGATGTCGTCGATGCTGATGGCGTGAAAATACGCTGGGTATGGAAAACCTGGGCATGGGAAACCGCGCTAGACCAAATTCGTGCGGAATGCGATGACGACGAACAACGTCTTCGTGACTACAAAACCGACGTAGTTCGCAGCGAAGCGCCACGATTGGTGGACGTATTATTGCGCAAAGACGTCATGGTGTACGAACCACTTTGGACGCTCATTCCAAGCAATAAAGCGATTTTACCGGTTTTATGGCTGCTTTTCCCCGATCATCCGTATTTATTGGAATCGTCTTTTGAATTAAGCGATTCACTAAAAAGTCACGGCTACGTAAGCAAACCCATCGCCGGACGCTGTGGTTTTAACATCAGTATGTACGATGGCGAAGACGCTTTAATGGAGGAAACCGTTGGCCGCTTCTCTCATCAAGATCAAATATTCCAAGCACTGTGGAAACTGCCCGACATCGAAGGCTATCGCTCACAAGTGTGTACGTTTTCAGTCGCAGGACATTACGCTGGCAGTTGTTTACGTGTCGACCCCAGCTTGGTCATCACCAAAGACAGCGACTTAATGACCTTACGAGTGATTGAATAGCGGGCAAATACAACCAGAAGCCGAACAAACGTCCACTACGACTAAAATGGGCGTCTGTTTGGCTCTTCTTGAGACTAAGGTATTCAACGCTCAGCAAATTTAACGGCGTACATGGCTTTATCTGCGCGGTGCAGTAGTTTTTCCAGTGTGTCGCCTTCTTGGACAAGGGCGCTGCCGACACTAAATTCAATCGTAACGTCGTGGTCTTGTATATTGATCACCAAGGATTCTAGGTCGCCTAATAGACGCTCTGTAATCTGTTGAACCACTTTGTCATTGGATTGTTTTACCAAGATAAGAAACTCGTCTCCGCCCCATCGTGCCACTTCGCCTTTGCCTTTCACTATGGCGTGTAAATACGCAGCGACGTCTTGCAAAACGTGGTCTCCAATGGCGTGACCGTATTGATCATTGATGTCTTTAAAGCGGTTAATATCGACATTAATAAGGCCGAATGGTTGCTGAGTGGCTTGCCAGTGCGCCATGTATTCGCTCATGTGTGCTTCAAAACCACGGCGGTTGTACAGTTCGGTCAAGGGGTCTAGCTTAGCAATCCGGTTCAGCTCTTCTGTGCGCTCCGCTACTTTGCTTTCCAGCTCTTGTTGGTATTCTAAAAGAGACGTCGACATTTTCTGATAATGCAGAATCAAGCGTTTGATTTCCAAACCAGCAAAGCGACTCAGTTTAGGCTTGCGATTGTGGTTTTTACCTAATTCAGCTATCGATAAATCCAGCTCTTCTAATGGCTTTGTGACCATCAAGGTCATCAAGACATAGACAATAATTAAGGCGCAAACCAAGCTAACAAAGAACACCCACAGCAAACCGGAAAACTCAGTCAGAGGAAGGAAGCTATTGATGTCTATGAAGTTTACTTGGAACCAATCAATTTCGGGAATGTAAATAACACTGGCTAACTGACGAACCCCGTCTTTATTTACGGAGGTCATTTCGACGTGGTTGGGGTTGCTTTTCGCGTCGGCGAAGCTGTGTTGTAGACGCTTTTGAGAGTCTGCGTCGCTCAGCAATTGAAAGATGAATTTTTTGTCGTGGGCGTTTTTCGTGATCGACGCAAAATCGATCAGCTCTTCTTTTTGATGAAGCTGAATCGCCCCTTCGTAATTGGTAAATACAATGCCAGAGTAAATGTCCTGTTTTTCGACCATTTGTTGCAAAAATGTAGACAAATCCAGACCCGTTCCGACCACCCCTAACACCGCATCACCATCACGAATCAGCACATCGTTCCACAGCTTGATCACCCCTAGTTCCACATCGGGATTCACGTTCAAATGCAGATTCAGTTTGATCGCCATGAGTTGATAAAACCAGGCATCGGAGGGCTTTTCTTCCTGAAGCGTGTATCGATAAGGATCCGCCGATGTCGAACCATCACTGTAGTAATAACGATCGTTGGCTTTTAACGCGATGAAGTAGGATTTATCAGAAAAACGGTGTCGGAATGCTTCTGTGTCGATTAAGGCTTGCTGCTTTAACGTCTCATTATCTGGTTGCTTCGCCCACGCTTTTAACGATTCCAGTTCAGCCAGTTCTTTGGAGAGTTTTACTTCTTGAATCAGCGGCAATAACGTTCTGACTTTATCATACCGAATCTGTTTCTCAGCATACCGCTCCACCCAGCTGACAATGATGTCTTCTGCCAACACTCGCATTGAAAGCCAAGAAAAAAGCAGGTAAGCAATAAAATCAACGTCGTTGATAGTAAAAAGCGTGACTTAATAGTCATGTTCAAAACGGTTCCATTTGGTGAAAGCAAGACACGGCCATTCGAGTGAAGCAACAATTAAGCCATTATACGTAAACGAGTAATGAAACACTTTTTTCGATGAAAAAAAGACACGTTTTGTAACCAAACGACTGGCGGGTCAACGCCTCGCTTGGAGCGGGGATCGTCCAATCACTTTGCGGTAAGCACGAGAGAAGGAAGAAACACTCGAAAAACCATAGCGATCCGCCAAGATAGAAATAGGAATGGACGTGCTCTTGATCAAATAATCGGCGTGCTGAAGTTTGCGCGCCAAGATGTATTTTTGTGGACTCATGCCCAACTGAGTCTGACACACCACATAAAAATGGCTCGTGCTCATGTTGAAATAGTGAGCGAGCCATTCATTGCTAAACGTCTGATCCAACTGTTTGTCGATCAAGGCATTAAACACCGCCAAATCCAACCGCTGGTGCGCCACGGCGCGCCATGCACGGTCTTGTTCTGCGACAATGTCGGTAATTTGCAGCAATAACATCGGCAGCATTTGAGTACTAATACGGCGTCGTAGCGCATCCGGCGCTTGATGCAATTGCTTAGCCGCAAATTCAAGGCAACCCATCATTTCAACCGGCAGCTGGGAAAACATCGCAGACGAGCGCATCAAGGTGTCCAAAGACACGCCGGCACTGTCCTTGATATAAGTCATTAACGGATCTTGTTGATGAATGTCGACCACCAACAACTCACAGTCTTGGGTCTGACCCGAAAACAAATGGGGAATATCATTTGGCGCGAACGCAAACTGGCCGCGACTTAACGCACGCGCAGAAGAAGGCAACTCGCACGTCATTTTTCCCTGCCACCCTATCAGGATCTGAGAAAAATCATGCAGATGCTCGCCGTGCTGTGTCGAGATCAAATTGCGACGAATTTCGCTGTGCGTGCCTTTCATTTGCGCCGTGTTCACCCACTCTATTTTACCAATGTCTCTCTTTATAACAGCTCCCTTAAACAGTGCATAGCCTTGGTATCAATCACCGTAGTTTTGGTCAACTCGCCTGTGGATTGGCTTGCTAGGATGACACCTCAATCATTCAACCAACAGGACGAAGACGATGCAGATCTCAGCAGACACATTACGAGAGCGTTTAACATGGCCAAAAATGATCGCCGCATTACGCGACATTTTTGTGGCAGACGTACATTCTCCTGTGCGTCACCATCATTTTATCGACGTACCAAACGCGCCCCAAGCCACTTTATTGCTCATGCCAGCGTGGATCGAAGGCCAGTATTTGGGCGTAAAACAAGTCAGTGTTTTTCCCGGCAACAACGCCAAAGGTCTTCCCGGATTGACCAGCCTGTATACCTTGAGCTGTGGCGAAACTGGCCAAACCTTAGCGCAAATGGACGGCAATGTGATTACGGCTATTCGAACAGCAGCGGCTTCGGCGTTGGCTTCGGCGTATTTATCACGCGACGATTCTCGTTCTATGTTGATGGTTGGCGCAGGCCGAATGGGACGCCACCTTGTGCCGGCTCACTGCAGTGTTCGCCCGATCGAGACCGTGTGGATTTGGGATCGTAACAGCGCCGCCGTGTCCGATTTCGTTGCTGAGTTACAGTCACAGGGCATCGATGCCCGTTCATGCCACACAGAACAGTTGCCAAACGTTACGGGTCAGGTCGATATTATCAGTTGCGCCACCCTTGCCAACGACCCCGTGATCTTAGGCGAATGGCTATCACCGGGCGTTCACGTGGATTTGGTCGGCAGCTTCACGCCTTCCATGCGCGAAGTGGACAATCTTGCCATGCAAAAAGCGAAGATCTTTGTGGATACCCGAGCGGGCGCTTTAGCGGAGACAGGTGATCTTATTATCCCCATTCAAGAAGGGGCAATGGCGACAACAGACATTCAAGCCGAATTGACCGAATTATGTGGAAATACCCACCTAGGTCGTTCCGCCCTAGCGCAACCAGACCGCGCTATCACCTTGTTTAAATCCGTTGGAGACTCTCGGGAAGATTTGGCCGCGGCCATTTTGGCTTATCAGCCAACCGAGTAGACAAATAACACCTAATCCCATTTTGCTTCACGTTCATTAACACCGCTTTTTAGGAGAGCCGACATGCACGACAACCCCCTTTCTGCGTTTACGAATGCTTCGTTACCCCACCAAGGTTCTGCGGGCATTTCGTTGGCCGTCGTGGGCGCGGGTGTTGTCGGTTTATGTGTCGCCTTAGAAGCACAGAGACGTGGCCATCACGTCACCTTAATCGACCATACCGCACCGGGAAAAGCCACCTCGTATGGCAATGCGGGGTATTTGGCGACCGAAATTATTGACCCATTAGGCACGCCAGACGTCTTACGGGCTGCGCCCAAGTTATGGCTAAACCCCAAGGGGCCAATTTGCACTCCGTGGCGCTATATTGCCAAAGCAATCCCGTGGTATTGGCGTTTTTTAAACGCCGCGCAAGCCGAGCCAGCACAGCGCGGAACAGACATGATCCACCAGCTTAATCAAGCGGCCGTGGGTGCGTGGCAACGCACCTTAGCCGACATCAACGCTTCGGCGCTGCTGATAAAAGGCGGTCACCTTGTGGTGTGGGAAAATACGCAAAAACGCGACGAAGCCCATCAACTGATAGAGAAAATGCACCGCTACGATATTCCATGCGAATTCGTGGACGCAGAACGCTTGGCTCAGCTCGAACCAGAACTGTCGCTGTCGCTCAGCCACGCGGTGTTTTTTCCTGAAAGCCACCGATTAACCGATCCTTACGAGGTGTGTCGAGCGCTTTTTGATGCATTTTCAGCCCGTGGTGGCGTGTTCATTAACGCTAAAGTGGACGACGTTCATCCCAGTAGTAATACTCACATCGATCTACGCATAGCGGCTCAAACACAGCGCTTTGACAAAGTTGCCCTGTGTGCAGGGGTTTGGAGTAAACAGTTACTGGAGCGCGTCGGCATAACCGTCCCACTGGAAGCGGAGCGGGGTTATCACGTCACCTTTCCCCATGATGCCGCTCGCATCCATCACACTGTTTTATCCGCAGACAGAAAGTTGGTGTTATCGCCACTCAACGCAGGACTGCGCGCGGTGGGAATGAGTGAAATCGGTGGCACGACATTACCAGCGATCAAAAACGCTATCGCGTGTTGCGCGAACACACAAAAGGGCTGCTGCCTAAGCTCTTTGACAATCCGCAACTTGAGTCGACAGAGTGGATGGGGTATCGACCGTCGTTCCCAGATTCGTTGCCGGTGATCGATTTGCATCCGATGTATTCGCGCTTGTCCTTTGCTTTTGGCCACCAGCATTTGGGCATCACTCAAGCGGCGATCAGTGCAGAATTACTGCTGGACAAGATCGAACAGCGGCCCAGCCTAATTCCGCTGGACGCACTGCGCCTAGACCGTTTCTAAACGGTTTTCAGCTTGTCCTCAAGCAATGTCAAAGTGGCTTCATAGAGCGGTCGCAGCGCAGCAATGTCTGCACCAAAGTCTTCGTCTGTGCCGACATTGCAATGAGTTTCCATGGCTCGGAACGCGTCCGCGAGAGTTTGTGCGCCCACCGCATCCGCATCACCGGCCAAGCGGTGTGCGATGTCAGCCAGTTCGTACATATCTTGCTGAGCGTTCATTTCCGCCATCTCATCCAAGCCTCGTTCCATCGCGGAAGAAAACAACGTCACCAGTTTTTGCAGGCGCTGTTTGCCCAAGGCGGCCAGATGAGAGTGCACTAGGCTGATGTTTAGCAGTCCATTGTTGGCTTGCTGATCAATGGCAAATTGATAGTGACGGTCTAGCTGTTCGTCCATCACTTGATACAACAATTCACGTTTAAAAGGCTTAGGAATCACGGCTCGAATGCCGATGTCATGGCACTGTTTCACGTTGCTTGGCAAGACATTGGCCGTGAGCGCCACAATGGGGGTTTGCGCATTGGTTTGGCCTTCTTGACGAAGTCGGCTGGCCACCTCTAAACCGCTCATCAGAGGTAAGTGAATGTCCATTAAAATCAAGTCAAAGTGGCACTCTGCGGCTTTTTTCAAGGCTTCTTGGCCATCGGTCGCGAGCGTGACGCGGTGGCCATCTTGCTCTAATAGTTCGGTGGTGACCGCTTGGTTGATTGGCGTGTCTTCAACCAACAAGATGGACATGGGTGGCCGTTGACGCAGCGGTTCTATTGCCTTCGCCGGTTCGTGTTGCTGATTGTCTGCGGCCAACAATGGCACGTAGAACCAAAACACACTGCCGCGCCCTTCCTCACTTTCGACGCCCATTTCTCCGTCCAGTACTCGCACTAATTGCGCAGTGATCGCCAGCCCAAGACCCGTCCCACCAAAACGACGAGTAACACTTTCATCGGCTTGGCTAAAACGCTCGAAAATATGCGCAAGGTAATGATCGGGAATGCCCATCCCTGTATCTTCAACTTCGATCAATACGCCGTTGGAATGATCCGGCTGTTCGTTTCCGGGCATCACAGAGATCGTTACGGATCCGTTCCGAGTGAATTTAATCGCGTTTGATACCAAATTAGACAAGATCTGCCGCAGCGCGCCCGCCGCGCCTTGGTAACGGTCTGGCAGTTGATCGCTGATGATGACATTTAATTGGGTATGTTGTTGCTGTGCCTGTGCCAAAAACAGCAAGCTGGTGGAGTTCACCAATTCGCTAAGGGAAAAGGGGAGAATCTCTGGGCTGTACATGCCTTCTTCAAGACGAGCGTAATCCAGCAAACCGTTCAAAATTTCCAGCAAGGCTTCACCAGATTGGTAAATTGCCGCCAATTTTTCCGCACTTTGCGCAGGCTGGGGCTGGCTTTGTAATAGCTCCACCATACCCAAAATACCGTTCAAAGGCGTTTTGATTTCATGGCTCATGGTGGCCAAAAATTGGCTCTTGGCTAAGTTGGCTTTTTCTGCGGCTTCTTTGGCGTCTTGCAAACGTCGTGTGCGGCGGCTCACTTGCTCTTTAAGCTGATCGCGGTGATAACGCAACTCGGCTTCAATCAGGTCTTTTTGCTTGATGTCCGCCAAAATAGCTTCTCGCATGTCGTTCATCGCGTTCACCACAGAGTCGATTTCGTCGCTGTCTGTACGAGGCGTTTTGTGTGGCAAAATCAGCTTGGTTTTTAAATTCCCTGCGCCAATAGAACGTGTATAACGCGCCATGTATTCAAGGTGTCGTGTCACCATAAAATGCACAATCAGCAGCAGCAACACGCCATTTATCAACACCAATAAACTTTGAAAAAGCGCGATTTCGATGGCGGATCGAAGCAATTTGGACTGAATGGCAGCCATGTCGTGATACACCGTTAGTTCACCGAGCAGGCGCTGTGTGGGCTTTCCTTCACGATCGATGTAATAAATCGGCAAGGTGGTACCGTTGTTATTGTTGGAAATCGCAGACTTGTCTCCCACGATAATATCGTCTTGCCAATCGGCAGAATGCAGCGTCACCGCGTTCACGTTCGAGAAGTTCATGATGCCTTTGAGCTGCAGCTCAAGTTGCTCGCTGTCCAGATCCCATAAGCCTTTGCGAACACCTTCGATGTGCGAAGACGTGATGTAGTCGGTTTGCTGCTGCATGGAAGCGCGCTCGCGGCGGTATTCATTAAATACCTGAATACTGGTCGAGATCAGCGCCAACAAAAGGCTCAGTGACAACAGTTTAATGAAAATCCGATACGCCAGCGGATGCATTTGCTTATAACGCAGCAGATTAGGAATTAAGGCGAATTTAGCGGGTTCTGCAATGTGAGATTTTGACGAGGTCGATTGAGGTGTCATTGGTTACGGCTCCCCGTGTTCAATCCAAGGTCTGAATGGTATTTTTGGCGATATTGAGACACCAGCTTGGCCACTGTGTCCGGGTCTTGTAAGAGCGTATTTAAGCGTTGATTTAAAAAGGGCAACCACTTCAACAGCGGCGATTTTTTGGAAATAGCCAGATACCAAAAGTCACTCACATCGGTTTCGGTGTAGCCGATCTTTCCTTCTAGCCCCAACCGATGCACATCCAATTGCCCCGACAGTTTGCCCATCGGCACTACGTCCAATCGGTTGTCGGCCAGCTTTAGTAGGTTTTGATCTTGCGTTGAAACGAACTCAAGGCTTGGGTATTCATGCAAGGCGGCATCCACCTCATTGCCAAAGCTGTCTCCCATTAAGACACCAACACGCAACCCAGCCATGTCCTCCCAACCGCTGAACACCAAAGGGTGCTTGATGGGATAATAAAGATAAATGACCTCCCGAATCACAGGCGCATCCAAATACACCATAAACGTCTGGCGTTGGTCGGTTTTAAAACCGGACAGCATGTCCACGCTGCCCAATTCCACTTCTTTTAGGCAACGACGCCAATTACTGTCTTGTTGCGCATCAATGGTTACCCCGAGCGGCTCCAACAGCATCCGCATCACCGCTACGTTCACACCATCTATTTCTTCATGAGAATTCACCCAAGACACGGGAGGGTAAGCACTGTTACCGCACACCTGATGGTCAACCCAGACAATTCATCCGTCACAGGCGGCATGTCTGCCAAGATCGGCGCACTCACACTCGCCATGATTGCCAGCGTGGCGACCCAACGATAGGCACGCGCCAACATCAACAGTCGTCTTGTGCAGTGTGACTAAGAAGATACCCAACACCGTGCACGGTGATAATCACCTGCGGACACAAAGGGTCTTCGCTTAATTTACGACGAATGCGGCCAATCAGCACATCAATGGTTCGGTCAGTGGCATTCCACGTTCGGTTCTTGATTCGATCCATCAACTGATCACGGGTTAAGGCAACGCCTTCATTGGCTTTTAGGGCGAGTAATAATTGAAACTCCCCTTCGGTAAGCTGGCTGATAGTGCGATCCGATTTCACTAGAACACGGCGCGACGTGTCTAATTGCCATGTCCCCACGGTGCGCAAAACAGGTTCTTCAACCATGGGCTTCGCTAGCTCTCTTTGTTTGCGCACGCGACGAATGAGATTCTTGCCTCGCGCTAACACTTCCCTTGCATTAAACGGTTTGCACACGTATTCATCGGCGCCACATTCTAGGCCGATAATCCGGTCAATGTCGTCTTGCTTCCCCGTCACTAAGATGATGCCAACTTCTGATCGGCTTCGTAATTCTCGCGTGAGGGTTAAGCCATCTTTCCCTGGCAGACGAATATCCAACAGAATGAGGTCGAACTCTTGTTCGTTTAACAACAGCTCTGCCGCTTCGGCGGTTTCTGCGCCTGCCACGGTATAACCTTCTTCTGCAAAGTAACTTTCGAGGGTTTCTCGGATGACGCTGGAATCGTCAACAACGAGAATTTTACTGTCTGACATTAACATAGCTAGGCACTACACAAGGTAAAAGTTAAATCCAATATTTCGAGATCGTTTTTTATCGTTATTTTTAATATTGAACAAATCATTGCATGAGTTGTTCCAAGAACTATAACAATTACGTCTGTAAAAGATAAGAGAGTAGATTTAATATTGGAATATTAACAAGATGTAAATGAAGGTAGACTTTGTAAATGTACGTTTATAATTTTTGTTTAAATATATTTAAATAAAACCATTTCATGACAGATTGGTGCTTTCTTCTCTTTTGGTTGGTTTTATCGTTTACTCAATCTGCCAAGCTCATGCTTTAAATGGAGTCACAATATCGTCACAGAGCAATATTGGTGCGTTTTATACAGTGATTCACTTAGCAAGCAAAGCGAACTAAGCCAATGTTGTTTATTGCCTTCGACTTCACTTTCTGCTTTGCACCATTATGTAACGCAGTTTGAAATAAACACTGAACGCTGTGTTGCTTTTAAGCGTCTGTCTCGACGCACTTTTTATCATCAATTCAGTAAAATTACTCTTATGGGTGGGTGTTTCTGTCAAAAATCTGCCACAAAACTCGGTGTTTTTACTGTTTTCGCCTTTCACATTGTTCATACAAAGTATTACGACTTGTTTGTGAATTAATTAAATCTTCCTGCTAAAACATCCATTAAGAAAAAAGAGCGCCTTGCGATCTTGCTCACTCCTTTTTCTAACCTCTTACAAAAAAAGAAACAAAGGAACTTCCTATGTCTGTAAACACTGGATCTGCGGAGATGCAAAAGCCAAGCTTAATGCTTGCTCTTGTCCCCGTTGTATTGACGCTTGCGTTACTTGGTATTCAAATTTTTTACTTTGGCGATTTCACCCCACATATTCCGTTGGCTATTGGTTTGGCGCTCACGTCATTAGTCGGAATCAAACAAGGTCTGAAGTGGAAAAAAATCGAAAAAGGTATTTTCAATGTTATTCACGTCTCCATGCCATCGGTGTCAGTATTGATTCTGGTCGGTATGTTGGTCGGTGTGTGGATTGCCAGTGGTACGGTTCCAACACTGATTTATTACGGTCTGACATTGTTATCGCCACAGATTTTCCTAGCAGCGGCCATGCTTCTTTGTGCCGTGGTTTCGCTATCGTTGGGCACATCTTGGGGTACTGTTGGTACCGTTGGTTTGGCGTTGATGGGCATTGGTGCTGGGTTCGAGATTCCAATGTACTGGACAGCTGGCGCGGTTGTTTCTGGCGCGTTCTTTGGGGATAAAGTCTCTCCTCTTTCCGATACCACCAATTTAGCACCTGCGGTTACCGGCACCGATGTGTTCTCTCACATCAAAAATATGATGCCAACCACCATTCCAGCCATGCTGATCGCTTTTGTGATTTATTTGGTTGCAGGCTTCACTCTGATCGACAGCGATCACGGTTCTTTTGAACGCATCACGGCCATCACCTCTTCTTTACAACGTAACTTTGAAATCTCTGCGTGGCTTCTTGCTCCTGCATTAGTGGTTATCGTGTTGGCGGTTCGCCGTATGCCTCCGATTCCGTCTTTGTTTGCCGGTGTCGTAGCAGGCGCCATTGTGGCGGTGTTTACTCAAGGCGCTGGCATTCACGACATCATCACTTATGCCAACAGTGGTTATTCCATCACCACCAGCTCTGATGCGATCAATAGCCTACTAAACCGTGGCGGCATTCAGTCCATGATGTGGACCATCTCTTTGATCTTGATCGCACTTGGCTTTGGTGGTGCGCTTGAACGTACAGGTTGTCTTGAAGCGATCATCAGCGCGATTATGACCAAAGTGTCTACGTTCAAAGGTATTCAAACGTCTGCCACGTTAACGTCGGTTGCAACCAACCTTGTCGCAGGTGACCCATACCTATCGATCGCGTTACCAGGTCGTATGTATGCACCCGTTTACCGCGGTATGAAATACTCTACGTTGAACCTTTCTCGCGCCATTGAAGAAGGCGGCACCTTGGTATCTCCTCTTGTTCCTTGGAATGCAGGTGGTGCTTTTGTTATCGGAGCATTGGGATTAAGTATTGGCGACGGTAACTTCGAAAACTTACTCTACATTCCATTGGCGTTTGCGTGCTGGATCTCACCCGTATTAGGTCTCATGTACGCACAGCTTGGACTCTTCTCTCCAAAAGCTTCTGCTGAAGAACAAGCACGATGGGAGAAAAACAATGAGTTGGTTATGAATTATGGTGCCGAAGCTAAATAACCGTCCCTACGTTATTTAGCCGGCTACAACAAAAGGCAGATTCTGAAAGGAATCTGCCTTTTATTTTAAGAAAGTCACACCGGCCTTTCTCTTTAGTTATGCTTCGCCTTCTTATACAAATTCTCGTCCCCAAAAACATCAAAAAATACGTCAAAGTGCTACACTAGCGCCTTCAACGTGCATTTTTATTATCAGCGGGACACCCATGAGCTTTGCGTCATTAGGACTTCACCAAGACATTCTTCAGCAAGTACAGACACTCAACTACACAACACCGACACCTATCCAGCAAGCCGCTATTCCTGTTGTCCTTCAGCACAAAGATCTGATGGCTGGCGCACAAACGGGAACGGGAAAAACCGCCGCGTTTGCGCTTCCGCTGTTGCACCATATTCTCCAAAACAAACCGGCTGAGACAACCGCCATCACAGTGCTTGTTTTGACACCAACACGTGAACTAGCACAACAAGTCCACGCCAGTTTTGTGAAATACAGTGAGAACCTACCAATTCAATCTGTCGTTGCCTATGGTGGAGCCAGCATCAATGTTCAGCTCGACGCCTTAAAACAAGGTTGCGATGTCTTGGTGGCTACTCCAGGTCGCTTGCTTGAACTGATCATGAAAAAATTGATCGATTTAAGCCAACTGCAAACCCTTGTGCTGGATGAAGCAGATCGCATGCTCGACATGGGATTCATCATTGATATCCAACGAATCTTAAAAACTCTGCCCGAATCACGTCAAACCCTGTTCTTTTCCGCAACGTTTAACGACGACATTTTTGCGCTGAGCAAAACCCTACTAAAAGACCCGCAACTGATTGAAGTCGACAATCGCAACACAACCGCAAATAAAGTCGAACAGGTGGTGTATGCCGTTGATCAAAACCGCAAAAGCGCTCTACTTTCTTATTTGATTGGCTCGAAAAATTGGCAACAAGTGCTGATTTTTACGCGTACCAAACAAGGCGCAGACGACCTCGCCAAAGAAATGCAAAAAGACGGCATTACGACCCAATCCATCCACGGTGACAAATCCCAAGGTGCGCGTGAACGTGTATTGGCCGACTTTAAAAGCGGCAAAGTACGCGCACTTGTTGCGACGGATGTCGCAGCAAGGGGAATAGACATAGAACAACTGCAATACGTGGTAAATCACGAATTGCCATACAATGCGGAAGATTACATCCATCGAATCGGACGTACTGGGCGTGCTGGCGCAAACGGCCTTGCCATTAGTTTAGTGGCTGAAAAAGAACGTTACCTATTAACCGACATTGAAAAATTACTGAATGAGCAATTCATTCCGCAGTGGTTTCCAGGGTTTGAGCCCGACCTGAATCAGCTCGACAACACGCCAAAAAAACGTGAACCATCGAAAAAAGAACTGCGTGCAAAAGCGCTGGGGCTTTCCCCATCCAAAGACAAAAAACCGAAGCGTAGAAGACGCTAACCCTTTCAGCCCCTTTATCAGTTCTGCATGACTCGCCTACTGGAGCGCATTATTTTACTCCAGTAATGGCGAACCTATATCCGAAATGTACCTGACCTTATTGCCAGCCCCCCAACAAACAATGCACTTATTCACTATAAATCGTTTATTTGGCCTTCCTCTGCACCCTTCTTTCACCGATGCAAGAATTTCCGATTAAAACAGTCAATCCATTCCATTAATGTGCACTTTTCAACCTAAAAAGTAGATCAAAAAATCATCAAATTCACTGTCAAATTATTGTAAGTTTACTAAAATACACGTAAGGTTTACGGAACACTCTACACAGTAATTTAATGGAAAGAATAATAAGCAAATAGCCAAAAGGAATAAAAATGATAAAAAATCCCTCGGAAGTCTTAGTCGCCGTCTCAGAAAGAGAATGTGCTTTTTACACCGATTATTTGCTTAAAACGATTCGTGGAAGTTCTGCCAAAAATTTACGGGGGGACTCTCTTGCTGAGCGTTTGAAAAAACTCAATGAAGAATTGGACTCGCTCATCAATAAAAATCGCGCGCCAAAAAACTTTGCCTCTCAAATGCGCAGCGCATTTAAAGCAACGCAATTGCCATCTCATTATTTCCGCTGGATCGACAAAAAAGACGAACGACTGTGTAATTGGCTCTGGTGCTACCTGAAAACCCATACGAAACAAACCGACACAGCAACCACAACAACCGCGGTACACAGCACTGAATTTTCTCAGTTATCAGAAAAAGCCTTTAGTGATGATAGGGACAGTACATCAGACCGTTACATGGACATATTGAGCGCGTTTTATGACGGGGAAGCCGATACAGAACAACAACAGGCATTGCTCGACCTCCTAAAAGCCAAATGGCAAGACATTCGTTTCAATGAATCGGTTGTGAACTGGTTGGAACCCAACAACCCTTCCCAATGGGCATGGGCGTGGGCGTATTTACAGAACATAAGTCAGCGACCGTTAGAACAAGCTTGGATGCCAACCTCAGACACAGAAAAAAAGGCGGTGGTTATTGCTACTCTGGATTTATCTGATAACGTAGACCGTAAAGCGTTAATCATTGATAAAATGAAAAAAGCGTGGAGCCAGAAGAAATTTCGAGAGAAATCCAGCGGCAAAAAACCGTACAGCATTAGCATGACGCTGAATACGAAACAAAAGCTCAATGCGCTGGCAGAAGAACGAAACATGAAAATCAATGAAATGATTGAGTATTTGGTGAGGAGTGAATATAAAAAGCGTGAAATGAACGAATAGCTGCCTAAAGCAGATAAATCCGATTTCGTAACACCAGTGAAAATGTCTATTCCTGGTTGTTTCATCTGTCACCTAATCACTGTATAACGAGCCGCATGAAAATCCCTAAAAGAATAGAACCACTCATTGAAGATGGCTTAGTAGACGAAGTACTTCGACAATTAATGAGCGGAAAAGAAGCGACTGTCTACGTCGTTCGCTGCGGATCAGAAATCCGTTGCGCCAAAGTATATAAAGAAGCCGGCAAACGCAGCTTTAAGCAAGCCGTTCAATACCGTGAAGGCCGCAAAGTACGCAACAGTCGACGCTCTAGAGCCATGGAAAAAGGCTCTAAGTTTGGCCGCGACGAACAAGAAAACTTATGGCAAAACGCCGAGGTGGATGCGCTTTATCGTTTGGCCGCCGCCGGCGTTCGTGCGCCTACGCCATATGGTTGCTTTGATGGTGTCTTGCTCATGGAATTGGTAACAGACGACAGCGGCGAAGTAGCGCCTCGACTCAATGATGTGGTGTTAACGGAAGAACAAGCGCGAAGAGACCACGACACCATTATTAAAGACATAGTACGCATGTTATGCGCAGGTCTGGTGCACGGGGATTTGTCAGAGTTTAACGTATTGGTGGATTCTCATGGGCCGGTCATCATCGACCTTCCACAAGCCGTTGACGCTGCGGCAAACAACAACGCTGAATGGATGCTAGAACGTGATGTGAATAACATGCGGAATTACTACGGTATGTTTGCACCTGATCTTCTTGAGACCAAGTACGCCAAAGAAATTTGGGCGTTATTTGAAGCCGGCAAGCTCACACCAGAGACAGAGCTAACGGGCGAATTTGACGAGCCCACCGACGAAGCGGATGTGGACTCTGTTCTGCAAGAAATCAAAGACGCCTTTGAAGAAGAACAAGAGCGCCTTGCTCGTATTAACGACTCAAACGACGACGATTGACATTAGGTACAGATTTTAAAATCATCCCAAGAGAGCAACAGCCATGGCTTTTGCTCTCTTGGCCGCCTCTAAGTCACCAGCAACGTACGCTTGTGCGATCGCTCCTTCTTTTAACACACTGATACTTTGAGCCAATTCAGCGGCATGCAATGCCGAGGTGCTGTTTACCAAGTTTGCTTGAATGAAAGACGTAATATTGTGTTTATGACGCAAACACAACGCATTGACAGCGTGATTAGAAAATTCGCCATTTGCTTTGACAAAAAAGCAGCCTTTAAACGGCAACAGCTCTGGTACTTGGTTATGAAACCAATCGTCCAAAGCATCAAATATAGCCAAAACAGCCGCTTTACCCTCTCCAGCAGCCAACATTCGAGACGTTAACCAGTCCATAAAAATGTGATCTCGGTATTTTAATACCGCCTCAACCAAGGCTTCTTTGCTGGAAAAATGATGGTACAGCGTTTTTTTCGCCACTCCCGTCTCGTTTAAAATCGTATTGATCCCAACCGCATGAATGCCCTGTTCATAGAAAAGCTTAAACGCCGTATGAATCAATAAATCTGGCTTAGTCATATATTTTCCTCTTCATCAAGACGAACACTGACACAAGGAGACAATGCTGTCTACCAACAAGAGAGACCGATTGGTCTACTTATAGATTTCACGAATTAGTTATGCCATCAAACCGTCACCATGACAGAGTAAACCACTTTTTTAGCTTTTGGCTCTTTTTTAACCAGCTGTTTAATGTATAATTCCGCTCCACATTTGACCACTAGGTCAAATGTATAATCGACAGATCCGTCAACCACTTGGGTTCCCTAACCCCAATTCAACGAAAAAGGTCACACTATGAGTACATTCACGCCCGCGCAGCAGGTTAAAGCACTGCGCTACCTTGCCATGTTCCACCTGCTAATCATTGCGTCTAGCAATTATTTAGTACAAATTCCCTTTACGATTGCTGGGTTTCACACGACATGGGGAGCTTTTACCTTTCCCTTTATCTTTTTGGCTACCGATTTAACCGTGCGTATTTTTGGCGCAGCTCTGGCTCGTCGAATCATTTTTTTAGTGATGATCCCATCATTAATCGTTTCGTATGTCTTATCCGTTGTGTTCGCGCAGGGTGAGTTTCAAGGTTTTGGGGCGTTGGCTTCATTAAATAGCTTTGTTGGCCGAATCGCGATCGCCAGTTTAATGGCATACCTTCTAGGTCAAGTGCTTGATATTCAGGTATTTAATCGTCTTCGCCAGCTCAAAGCATGGTGGGTCGCGCCTGCGGCATCTACCTTATTTGGTAATGGTTTAGACACATTAGCGTTTTTCGGCATCGCTTTTTACCAAAGCCCAGATCCATTCATGGCACAACATTGGCAAGAAATCGCATTGGCAGATTTTGGCTTCAAGCTGATTATCAGCCTTGGCTTGTTTATCCCTATGTATGGTGTGTTGTTGAATTATCTGACTAAAAAAATCACCGCGATTAAGCCGGATTTCACATTAGCAAACGCGTAAGCTAGTTCAGAACAAATCACAGACCTAAAAAAGGCCTATTGGATGACAATAGGCCTTTTTTCTCACCCCTTTGCGGCGTACTTCGCGTTACCACAAATCCCCAAAACGATCTCGATGACTTAAGTACAAGCGCAGATCAAATTCCAATTGATGATAATCCGGCTCCATGTAACAGCACAGTTTATAAAACGCCTTGTTGTGGTCTTTCTCTTTTAAATGCGCCAATTCATGCACCAAAATCATCTTGAGCAACGGCTCAGGAATACGTCGAAACAACGACGAGATTCGCACTTCGTTCTTTGCTTTTAATTTATTGCCCTGCATCCTAGACACATAAGTATGCAGTCCCAGCGCGTTGTTGATGATGTGAATTTTGTCGTCGTAAATGACTTTACTGATCGGCGGCGAACTGCGCATAAAGTCGTTCTTTAAATCCATCGCGTATTCGTACAAAGCTCGTGGGCCATTTAACGTGTGCGCCGTCGGGTATTTTTTGAGTAACCAAGCCCCAGATTGTTCCGAACCCAACAAGGTTTGCGCTTGTTCTTGAACTTGAGGGTGATAACCACCAAGGTATTTTTTCACATCGCTCAAGGGTGTAGTTTGACTCATAAACTTACTGCTAAAGCATGGTTATTAAGGGATGACGAGACAATGAACGCCCCTAAAAGGGAGGGAATCATAATGAAAGCAAAGGAGGAACGCTATTAAAATCCAACGCAAAAACACAGTTTCGACCCGCCGCTTTAGACTGATACAAGGCCTTATCAGCATGATTCAACAGGGAATCAACCGTACACGCACCATTTTTTCTATGAGCAACACCCAAAGACACAGTAAAGCGAACAACCCGATTTCCCTCGCCTAACACCGTGCTTTTCTCAATACTTTCTCTCAGTCGCTCCGCGATGCGCAAGGCTTCTTTTTTATCTGTGAAAGGCAATAAAATCGCGAACTCTTCGCCACCGATGCGAGCAATCAAATCACTCCGTCTTAGAATAGACATGCTTTTCGCAGCCAGCGTTTGCAGCACGAGATCCCCTGTTTTATGACCAAATTTATCGTTCACCTGCTTAAAATGATCCACATCCATCATGACAATAGAAAGCGGAAATGCCTGCTCCGCAGCGTTGCTCAAAATGCTTTCGCATTGCTGGAAAAAATGCCCTCGATTTGCCAACCCTGTTAAATGATCGAAATAAGCACGGTTTTGTAACTCTTCTTGGGCACGAAAGCTTTCAATCGCAATACTCACTAAATTACTCGCGAAACTAATCAGCTCAAAGTCTTTGTCTGTTGGTGCAGAAGGAAAGCGTTTATAAATCGCAAACGTTCCCAATAAATCGCCTTTTGACGACATAATTGGATCGGACCAGCAGGCCGCCACCTCGGCATGACGAGCAAGAGAGGTGTAATCTTTCCAATAAGGGTGAGAGAAAATATCTTCAACAATGACACGTTTGCCTAAAAAAGCCGCCGTGCCACACGATCCGACATTTAGGCCAATCTGAACGCCATCGATCGCTTCATTATAAAAATCGGGGAAATCGGGCGCAGCTCCCAGTCTCAGTCGCTGCTCGACTTTATCAAATAGCAGCACGCTGCATAACGAATGGGGACTTTCTTTTTGTATCTGTTTCACAATCACATTAAGGATGTCTTTTAACGCAGAGCTTTTCGCGACCATTTCCAACATGTCACTGCGCACTCGCAAACGCTCTTCCGCCACCCAATGCTCAGTAACGTCATTAAAATACCAAAGGCGTTTATCATCGATAATGGTTGAACACATTCTCACGTGTCTAACCGAATGGTCTTTGCAAAACAGAGTGGTTTCAATATCAACCAATGTATTTCTGAGAAAACAGTCCTGAACCCATGGCTCAATCACCGTTTTATAATGCTGAGGATCCGATACAACGCGTAAATACCAGCTTTCGATATTGCCTAATTCATCCAATGTGTAGCCAAACAAATCACTAAAAGACGAATTAATGTATTCGACATGGCCAGACGTCAGACCAGACCACGCCACGGCAATGGGTGTCGCGTTTAAAACATCATTTAATTGAACATCATTGTGGCCGTTCTGCATACAAAAATCCGTGATATAGCCTGTATCATGCGGCGTTTGACTGTATTCGCCGCCTATCTACCCACTAATACGAAATTACAGTCTGTAACACAAGTAAACAGACTGTTTTATTTGTATGTTTTTTGTACTAACCACCAAGACACGGCCCGTTAGGAAAAAATGAACAACTTCAACGCCGCCGCCGTCGACATAATACGAATGAGCCATTTGAACTGAATAGGATTGACCTTTTTCAGGACATGAAAGCCAATAAAAGACCCGATAATCAACCCAGGAATAGCGTATAAACTGGCTTCGGTACTCTCGACAGACAGCAAACCAAGACCAATATAGAAAGGCAGTTTCACTACGTTAATAATAAAGAACGCCCACGCACGCGTGCTCACATAGGTTGTTTTATCCAGTTTTTGCTCTAACAAGAACAGACTAAATATCGGCCCTGCGGCGTTGGCCATCATGGTCACAATACCGCCAATAAACCCCATGGAATATGCCGCAAGCGGCTTCTGCATAAAAGACGTAGGGCGGTAATCCAGATATAACCCAAGTGCAATCATGGCAATGATCATCACCCCGAGAAAGCCGACAAATTGATCCGCATTAATGTTGGCCAAAAAGTGACTCGCCACAAACACACCTAAAAATGCCAAAGGCAAAAAGCGCGCTAACACCGACCAAGCAATCTTAGACTTATAACTAAACACCGCCATAATATCGGTAATAATATAAAGCGGTAATAATATCGCCAACGCCTCAGGGCCAGGAAAAGCAATCATCACAATCGGCAGCACCAGCAGCCCCATGCCACCCACCGAAAATTTCGAAAAGCCGGTAATCAAACCCGCTAAAAACAACACAATAACCGTCGTATCCACGTTTTTCTCCTCTTAATCCGTCACGAGATAGCTCGTTTAATGTGTGTTATGGTAAAGCAAATAATGAACAATAAATAATTTCGTTTTATTATCAAAACGATTCGAATTAATGATCATATTGAGGGCAACATGAAACTCGACCAACTCAGAGCCTTTATTGCGGTTGTCGAAACGGGCAGTTTTCGTTCTGCAGCGGATTCGATTCATAAAACCCAACCGGGAATCAGCGCCGCGGTCAAAGCACTAGAAGAACAATACGGCATTTTGCTATTTGATCGAAACAGCTACCGGCCCACACTGACCGCCGAAGGTCATGCCTTTTTCCAGCAAAGCAAAAAACTGATTTCACAAGCGCAGCAGTTGGAAAACCTTGGCCATGATTTGGCGAAAGGCATAGAAGCACCGTTACAGCTCTGCCTCAGCCAAATGGCGCTCGACGATGACTGCATGTCACGCATCAAAGCCTTTCAGCATCAGCACGCGGATATTGCCTTAGACATCACCACAGATCACCTTTATGGCGTGCAAGAAAAGCTCGCCAAGAACAAATGCGAAATCGCCATTGGCCCACGATACGGGCTTGATGACCGACACGCCTTTATCGAACTGAACAAAATCACCATGATTGCGGTGATCAGCCCAGAATTACTCGCCACGCTTAACGCCAGCGACACCAAAATAAAGCAACAATCCCTGTATTCGATTCCCCAAGTTTTGGTTAACGACACCACCGCCAACGCCTCAGAAAATGGCCACCGATACGTTTTACCCACAGGCAAACGCTGGTATGTGAACGATTTCCAAGCGAAGAAAACCTTGTTGATACACGGACTGGGTTGGGCACGCATGCCAAAACATTGCATTCAAGCCGAGTTAGACAATGGCCAGCTGGTGCCGATTGAAGTAGAAAATTTCACCTCACAGAATCAGCTGCCCATTTTTATGATTCGCTTACGCCATCAAACCCAAAGCTCGCAAGCAAACGTATTCTGGGAAATGATGAAGAGCTTCGCTAACAGCACGGGAAGCGATTTATAAAGTACGATTCAGCGCCCAATCGTAATCTAGAAAACGGATGGTCATATCCTTGTCTTTCAGCTTCTGAATCTCTTCAGGGTTTAAAGACAAATCCACCGCGTAATCGACTAAAAACAGCTCCAATGATGAATAACCCTTCCAGCCTTTTTCGAAGTCTTCTCGATACCATTTAAAGATAGAAGACAGCGCTAACTTGCCATCATCTATTCGGTTTCGACTGCGATCTTGCAAGAAAAGTCGCGTTTGTTCGTCTAGTTGAGCATCTAAATGCTTGCCCGTATAAGCGTCATTGCGAAGCGCAGGACACCCGATACTCGCGCAATTCACCGCGAAATGAATGCGTGGGTCTTGATAACGATCTGAACCACGAATCAAATTATGTTCGATATCATCCAAAGAGCGCGTTTCACCCAATAGCGGAATAAACGACTTACTCCACGGTGAACGAAAAAAGCTACCGAGATCTTTAATCGACTCCAGATCCGGCCACTGGCTAACAATCAAATCCACTGTCCACGCATTGTACGCATTAATCAAAAAAGCCAATTGCTCGTCTTTGGACCAGCTATCAAAATCAGTGTTATCGACTTGAGACAAATCCGCTAAATAGCGATCCAGTTGCGCCTTATCATCGGCAAAACCTTGGTAATCCACTTGGCTTGCCTGACCGCCCTTGAGCTCCACGACGTGCTGTTTGAGCAAGGCATCCCACTGGCCATGATCAAATGCGTTTGCCGCGCTTACCTGAACACTGAACAAACCAGCGAAGGTAAAGCTCAATAGCGTGAATACCAATAAGCGAAGTTTATTCATCACATTAACCTCGACGCCAAGCATGGTATTTTTCCAGCCAATTCAAAATACGCTGTGGCGCGTGGGCACGTTTCCACTCACCTGCAGCGTATTTATTGGCTTCCGCCCACGTTGGATAAGTGTGAATCGTGCCGAGGACTTTATTCAGGCCAAGACCATGTTTCATCGCCAGTACAAATTCTGCCAACAAATCCCCAGCGTGTTCGCCAACAATGGTCACGCCCAAGATCGTATCTTTGCCCGGCACCGTCAGCACTTTGACAAAGCCTTTTGCCGCGCTGTCGGCAATGGCGCGGTCCAAGTCATCCAATTCGTAACGCACCATTTCATAAGCAATGCCTTGGTCTTTGGCGTCTTTTTCACTCAAGCCCACTCGCGCCACTTCAGGGTCAACAAACGTCGTCCAAGGAATCACTCGATAATCGACACGGAACTTTTTAAACGAGCCAAACAACGCATTCACCGCGGCATACCACGCTTGGTGAGCGGCAACGTGAGTAAATTGATAAGGTCCCGCCACATCGCCCGCGGCAAAAATGTTAGGGTAAAGGGTTTCAAGGTAATCATTGGTGACAATGGTGCCTTTGGTTTCAATCCCCAGATTTTCCAAGCCGTAACCTTCCAGGCGCGCTTCACGACCAACGGCACAAATCAGCGCATCAAATTCCACCACAGACTCTTGCCCATCGTGTTCAACGATCAAACGCTTGCTTTCCCCTTCCTTCTCACAACGCACCGCACTATGAGAAGTCAACAGGATCACCCCATCTTGAAGGAGGCTTTCTTGTGCCAGCTTGGACACATCTTCGTCTTCTCGCCCCATAATACGAGCCGAGCGCTCCACTTGCGTGACCGTCGATCCCAAACGGGCAAAACTCTGTGCCAATTCACAACCAATCGGCCCACCACCCAACACCACAAGGCGCTTCGGCGGCTCATCGAATTTGGCAAAAGCTTCCCATAGAGTGTCGCTGGTGTAATAGCCTACCTCGTCCAAGCCCGGTAAATTCGGCACAAAAGGACGTGCGCCGGTTGCCAACACAATACTGCGCGCCGTCAAACGTTGCGTATCGCCGTCGTTTCGTTGAATTTCCACCGTCCAAGGGTCAATCAATTTAGCGTAACCTTGCACTACATCGACACCCATGTTGCTGTAACGCTCAACGCTATCATGAGGCTCAACCTTCGAGATCACATCGTGAACACGTTGCATGACTTTTTTGAACGAAAACGTCGGCTCGCTGCTGTTCAATCCATAATTTTCAGCATGGCGCATTTGATGAGCAACTTTCGCACTCTTGATTAACGCCTTACTCGGAATACAACCGTAATTTAAACAATCACCGCCCATCTTGTGAGCTTCAATCAAGGTGACTTTAGCCTTTACTGTCGCCGCGATGTAAGCACTCACTAATCCACCAGCGCCAGCGCCAATGACGATCAAATTACGATCAAAGGATTTTGGCTTAGTAAATCCAGCATACACACGACGGGCTTTCACCAGATCGACGATTTTTTTCGCGATAAGCGGAAACACTCCCAACAAGACAAAAGATAATAATAACGAAGGCGATAAAATGCCCGACAAACTCTCCAATTGACCCAGCTGAGTTCCCGCATTGACGTACACCAAGGTTCCGACGAACATGCCCACTTGGCTCACCCAATAGAAAGTCAAAGCACGAATCGTCGTTAACCCCATCAGCAAATTAATTAAGAAAAAAGGAAAAATCGGCACCAGACGAAGAGTAAACAGATAAAACGCGCCGTCTTTGGCAATGCCTTCGTTAAACGCTTTTAGACGCCCGCCAAAACGCGATTGCACCGTGTCTTGCAACAAATAACGCGACACCAAAAACGCCAAGGTTGCCCCAATGCTGCTGGCGAACGACACAATCACCGTCCCCCACAACAAACCAAACAAGGCACCTGCCGCCAAGGTCATGATCACCGCGCCGGGCAAAGACAGCGCCGTCACAATAACGTACAGCAGCAAAAATGCGCCGCCGACCAATAACGGGCTGTCATCGCGCCACGCACCAAATTGCGCAAGCCCAGACTTCAAACCATCCAGCGTCAATAACGTATGCAGGTCAAAATAAAAGAAGCCCGCCGCTAATGCTGCGATGAATACCAGCAATCCCATTTTTTTCATTCGTAAAACCCCGAAAGAGCCTTTTCGACTCTGGATAAAAACCAATTGATTCGATGTGTAGACATTAGACTGAGCCCAAGCCTAAATTATTACAGGACTTTGGATTCTTTTTGAAACAAAACATGAAGAGAGGCCATGCTTGTGAATCAAACACGGCCAAAACACAGAAAGTACTAACCAGAAAAAGACTAACCAGAAAAGATTAACGAGTGCCTTTAATGCGCCCAGCAAGAAGACTGAACAAAACGCCAAAACAACACACCGCCAATACCAACGCCACCAGCCCCGTCAAACCATAAAGCGAAATGGCCGTTGCAAACGACGGCGGCCCAACGGTCGCACCAAGGTTACCAAATTGCGCAAGCAAACCATAACCTTGCGCCTGCTCACTCGGATTGCGCGCCAGAGTCGGGATCATCGCCAACGCAGAGCCCGGCACCATACCCAAAAACAGCACCAATATCCCAACGACAAAACAAAACCACCCCGCGGAACCATTAATGAAAGACAGCACCACGGCACAGCTCGCCACACCGCAATACGCCATCAGCGCAACGCGCTGCGGCTTCATCAAATACTGCGCAATCGCCCCCGCTAAAAACGTACCGCTGGTACTGATTAACGGCAACACCACCAACATCAACGTCTTTAACGACGCATCATCAATCAGCCCCGGCACATAGGTCAAAATCGACACTAAAGTGCAGGTATAAAACAAGAACACACAGCTAGGCAGCAAGGCTCTCGGGTTACGATAAACCTGCATCATTTGCTTCAAAAAGCCCTCTTGCATTTCTGTCACAGGCACCAAATCCAACACCGGATTTTTTCGCAACTTAAAAAACAACACCACGCCAATGGCCGTAATAAACACACCATGACTAAGAAACAAAGCCTGTAAACCGTAATGACCTAGAATGCTCTTGCCCAACCAGCCACACACAGCAAACGCCACACCAAAAAACGTCCCCCAAATGCCCATGGTCAACGATCTATGTTGTGGCGCACTCAATTTCGCAATCAAAGTGGGTGCCGCAACCACCACACCCAACTGAGAAAAGCCTTCTAACATTCGAGTGATAAACAGCACCTGAAAAGAAGGTAAGCTGGACTGAACAAACGACAAAGTGCCGCCCAATAACAAAGCCCCCACCAACACTTTCAAATACCCAACGCGACTGGCAATCATCCCCGCTGACACACCGAACACCAAACCCACAATGCCCACTGCAGACAACGCAGCCCCTGTAGACGGCGCGCCCATTTGATAATGCGCCAGCAATGCGTCAAACGACACCGACACCTTAGCAAACTGCATCGCCGCGGAAATCCCCGCGATCCACAATAAAATAACGTTTAGCCACTGGGTTTTCGGCTCAACCATTGGAGAATGAACAGACGTGTTTGGCATCTCGCTTCCTTATTAGAGTAAAAATGACGGCATCCATACGAAAAGACCCGCTAAAAGCTGACCTCGCGGACAAATTAAGAGCGCCATTCTAATGCAAAAAGCCCCAAATAGGGGCAGGTATTTGCGGAATTAAAAAAGGAAAAGCAGAAACAGAGCCCGACAATTGTCGGTCAGGCTCTTACCATTCTGTTACTGAGCCGCTGGCGCTAGCTCTGTTTTTCTCAGTTCTTTCATGCGTAGGCCAATATTGCCTAAAATCAGCATCAAACCGCCGATGATTTGGTAGCCAGTTAAGCCCATGTCTAGGAATAGCCAGTTGATGGCGGCGGCGAAGACGGGAAAGGACAGTTCGGCCAGGGTAGCAAGTTGTGCGGGGACGGTTTTGAGCCCTTGGTAATAGAACCACATGCCGATAAAACCACTTAGTAGAGCCATCACAACCGCCAAACTCAAATCAATAGACGTCATTGGTACTAGGCTCTCAGACTGTGCCAACGCCATCGGTAGCAACACCAATAATCCCGCTACAAAACGCCCTGACATGATCGCGTTGGCGGGCATGTGTTGATGCGATAAATATTTACCGCACACCGTTGCTGCGCCCCATGCAATCACGGCGATGAGCGTATAACCGTAACCTTTCATGATGCTGGCAGTGTCGCTTGAATAGTGCCATTGCGCATCACCCAATTGGCGAAGGTCTGGCCACATCATCACGAAGCTGCCCAGCAAAATCACCGCCGCCCAGCGAACAAACTGCCCTTCAATGCGCTCTTTCAACAACCAGTAGGCCAATAGAATCGCCACAATGGGTTGCAGCTTTTGCAGCAAGATCACCACAGTTGGATTCAAATAATGAAAGGCTTCCGTAAATGCCAAGGTACCCATGGCCGAGCCTATGCCGCCAATAAAAAACAGGCACGAAAAACCGCTGATCGACATATGACGATAAACGTGACGATAGCGCCACAGCATAGGACTGACGAACAGCACCAAAGTAAGGTGTTCGATAAGAACAATTTGCAGTGTGGAATAACCCGCGCCCAGTAAAGGGTAACGAATTAAGGTATCCAATGCCCACGTGAAACACGCGATCATGATGAAAAATGTGCCTGCCATCTTTGGTTTCTCCAATCAGTAAGATGCACAGGGGTGATGAGAACGAATAGTACCAAGATCTGTACGCAGAAAAGCACAGCTCAGAAGCACCTGAAAAGCATCAGGCGCCACAAAGACTTGGTCGACTTCTATCATCCGGACTGTAACCGTCGGCTCTGGAGTCTCACCAGATCTGCTGACCTTTGCTCATAATAAACAAAGCGCTCGCGGGCTGTTGATAGATTCTTCAATCTTGTCAAATCACCGCCGGTGGGGAATTTCGCCCCGCCCCGAAGTTCGATTAATGTAAAAATTTCAACCGTCACTTTACCGCTATCCCTTTGTTTAGGCAATAAACCGGCGATAAATTGACCGCCTCAAAATGACATTGTTTGTTTCTTTATCAACAAAATTCTGACCATTTATGCAGTATTGCTATACACTCTCATGCACACGTTCACATCTAAAAATAATCTTCATTGAATAGGATGATTTCAATGCAAACCTCTTCCAAAAGCGGCATTTTTTATGCGCTGACGGCGTTCACTTTGTGGGCCATCGCGCCGATTTACTTTAAAGAAATGTCATTTGTTCCGGCACAAGAAATTCTGGCTCATCGAGTCGTCTGGTCCTTCATCCTTGTTCTGATATTGATCTTACTTCTTCGCTATACCGACGCATTGAAAACCGTCCTTCGCTCTCGTAAAACACTGTTGGCCATGCTGGTTTCAACTTTGCTTATTGGCTTCAATTGGGGGACGTTTATTTGGGCGGTACAAAATAACAAGATGCTCAGCGCCAGCTTGGGTTACTACATTAACCCTCTCATCAGTATCTTGTTAGGTATGATTTTCTTTCAGGATAAACTCGATAAAGTACGTAAAGCCGCCGTTGTTCTGTGCTTTTGTGCGGTGGTGTTTGAGGTGGTTCAATTCGGCTCTTTGCCTTGGATAGCGCTTATTCTCGCAGTGACTTTTGGCTTTTATGGCTTGGTTCGCAAAAAAGTGGCCGTCGACAGCTTCACCGGCATGGCGATAGAAACGGGGATTATGTTGCCATTTGCGCTTTTGTATTTGATCTGGAGCCCATCTGCTACGGCGAATATTTTTGACAACAGCGCGCATGTAAATTGGTTGTTGTTCGCGGCAGGGCCAGTCACTATGGTACCGTTGATGTGCTTTGCGGCAGCGGCAAACCGAGTCAGCATGGTGACGCTTGGGTTCTTTCAATACATCGGCCCAACGGGCATGTTTTTTCTCGCGGTGTTTTTGTACGACGAACCGCTTAGCCCAGAAAAGCTGACCACCTTTGTGCTGATCTGGTCCGCGCTTGCCATATTGATTCTCGACTCGGTTCGTAAAATTCGTAAAAACCGAGCCAAACAGGCACTCGATAAAAACGCCTTACGTTAAGTTCGCCTCACCATTGAACCTATGACCAATCCACATGACGAGTCCTCGGCATGTGGATTTTTTCCGCTCTGTAAGGATTGCCAAAACACCGTCATCAAAAAGGAAGCTTAGCGGTAACGTATTGATCCGACTGTTTATTTCCCCCATAAGCCCCATTGTAAAGAACAACTTCCACAACATGGCTGCTTGCAATGAACTTCAATGTCCAAAAAACTTTCGCCAAAACGTTCTCAACCATTTTTTTCACTCTGGCAGGCTTGGTGGTCATTGCCAGCTTTGCGGGTGCCATAAGCGATTTTCGAGGTGGTGAAAGCTTTACCCAAATCGTCATTAAAATCATCAATTCAAACATCATCGCGATTGCCGTGTTTGAACTGGCCATGGTGATAAATAAAGAGTACGGTCACGGTAATGAGCATGACATCATTGTCTTATTACAACGCACGCTGCCCCGTTTTATTGGCACCGTGTGTGTTGCGATGGCACTAGAAGGCCTCATTATGGTGATCAAATATAGCCAACTCGATATGGCGGGGAACTTGTACTACCCCGTGGCCATCATCGCCAGCGCTGGTTTTCTATTGATTTCACTTGGCATTTTTCTGAAATACGCGCCACGAGAAAGCGAACATATGAAAAACAAAACGGTCTAATAAAATAAGTTTTTAGCATGATTGGATATATAAACCCCGTCGTTTTTTGTTTCTTTTTTAGGCGCTAAGTCCCAAAATCGCGGCATGTTTGTCTACTGATTATACGCTATGAAAATCATCTCTTTTGACGCCCTAAGAACCTTGCATTTGCCGCAAGTTCGCTACATCAAACCCGAATCGATGTACGACCATTTGGATGAAATAAAAGACGCCGATTGGCTGCTTTTTCCTCAATATTGGCAACTCAACGCCTTGGTTCACGGGCTGAAAAAGCGAATTTTTCCTAGTCTGGCCACCTACATGATTGGGCACGATAAAGTGGAAATGACACGGACGTTTCGTACCGTCGCACCCGCACAACATCCCTACACGATTATCGCAGCCAACACGCCCTACGAAGCCGAGAAAATCTGGGACGACATGCCTTCTCCTTTCGTGGCAAAGATTCCACGCAGCAGCATGGGCAACGGCGTATTTTTGATCGAAACCATTGGTCAATGGCGCGACTACGTGGCGCAAACAGACGTTCTGTATGCGCAAGAATACCTGCCCATTGACCGAGACATGCGCGTCATCTGGGTTGGTAATAAAATCGTTAACGGTTACTGGCGTTTGCAGTCAGACAACGGCTTTCACAACAACATCAGCCAAGGTGGGCAGGTGGAAGCGGCCTTGATTCCAAAAGAAGCGCAAGATCTTGTCACCTATTTGGCCGAATCGTTAGACATCAACCACGCAGGTTTCGACATTGCCATGGTCGGTTCAGTGCCATATGTGATTGAAATCAATCGTATCTTTGGCAACCAAGGATTGCCTACCATACAAAATGACGTCAACACGGAACTGTTGAACTACCTCAATGAGCAGCATTTGCTGTCAGTGGCTAACTTGATCGATCAACCTAGCGGTTTTTAGCGCGCCGCCCCTGCCAATAAGCCAAGCCTGATGGCTTACGGTCTCTGTCTCGCCATTTTAATCATGGTGTTGATGGCTGTATTAAGGGTTTTGGCGATGGCAGGGGGAATGCTGACATTCGCACGACAATCATTGATGCCTGCAGCGTATTCAGTGAAGAGTTTTTCTCGGTGTAACGCCCATTTAGCGTCTTATAAAAGCTGGCTTTTTGACGATCAAACAACGCTTGCATGAGTTTCGCTTGGGCTTCATTGCCACCATACATGTTCAGCAACTTGGGCTTAATCATGTCATTTTGCAAAAAGCCGCCATACGCCGATAAACCAGCATGCACCGCGAGCACGTCTTCCTTTGCATAATTGCCCGCGAATTCGTCCAATTTTGAATCGACAAAATCCACCAAAGCAAAACAAGAATTAAGCTCATTAATAGACGGATTTGCCGCCAACAGCCACGAAGGCGAGCACAACAAACTGACAAGGAAGAACAGGTGTTTAAGCACGGACATCCCCTTTTCTTTTTTATAATTATAGTAATGGGCTGGATAAAACGACCTGTCGAGACAGGTCTATCTAATATTATGAGGTAGAACAGTCCGAAACAACCCGCTCAGTCGAAGGTGGATTGTTCGCCAGTTTACTGACCGGACGAATCGGTCTAGGGGAAAAGTTACCGCCGCAATTTGGACAACGACCCTGCAACACAGAATCGACACAATCACGACAAAAGGTACATTCAAAACTGCAAATCATCGCGTCGTCGGCAGACGGCGGCAGGTCTTTATCGCAGCATTCGCAGTTCGGTCTCAGCGCTAACATGAATCACCTCGTGGTCATCAACAATAGATAAGACAATCTAGCAAAGTTTGCGATTCAAGGCACTATTTACACCAACGCTACGATCACGACGAAATAGTGGGAGCGGTTTTATTGAGGCGCTTAGGGCGTTTTTCCCAGCGTACTTTGACTTCAAATTGCTGGCTGTCTTCGTCTTCTGACGCGCTGACTTTCAAGCGCATCAGGCCCTTTGGGTCGAGCGTCAACGCACCGTCTTTGTCTTCGCTGAACTCCAATTTGCCTTTGGATAAGCCTTTGGAAAGCGCTTTTAATACGCCTTGAATATCATCAGCATCCAGTAACGCTTCGTATTTGAACTCGGTTTTTGATTTCATAAATGTTATCCGTAAATTCCTTGTAGATCCTGAGCCGTAATGACTTTTGCGGTTGGGTAGTCACAACTTAACCCAACAATACCGGCGTCTTTCCCTATTAAAGTCGCACCTATGCCAAAGCCGCTTAAACCTTCGGCTTTGCGAGAATGCGCGTCTAGCGTGATGTCCGCTTCCACGTGCACCAAGCCTTTTTTGATGGTGATTCGCTGACCTTGCTGACGGTTGATATGGCCTTGAACCACCACATGAATGCCCGCTTTATGAATCGCTTCGACGCCACGTTTGGTCAGTGGCAGGTCGGCATCGCGGTATTTGGTTCGAAAGGTGTTGGCAATCGAACTGTAGTAAAAGCTGAATAAGTCACGACGCTTGAGGTTACGGTGAAAGGCCTTGTTCGCGTATTTGGTGCCGCTTTTTAGTAGCATTTGCCCCATGCTGTCATCCAATCCCGCGTGCAAAAACAAGAACGAGCCACGTTTCGCGACCAGCTCCATTTTGCGGAAAAACCAATTGAACTCGCCTTTTTTATGTAGGAACAAAGCTTGGCATTTCAACGAGGTAGCGTACACCTTGCGCAGGCTCAATCCCGCAGCCAAGCAATGCTTTTCAAAGCTGTGGTTCTTCGATTCCATTTTGCGCACTTCGCGATCGATGCCTTCCGCCGTCAAAAAGCCAGCCGCATGAAAAGGAAACTCTTTAAACCATTCGTCGCCAGGAAAAAGCAATTCTCGACAGGTATCTTCATCAGGGATTTTTTTGTCCCAATGCGTGTCTGCCAAATATTCGTCGAATACTTCGCGAAACAATGGCACGACTTTTTTGCCCATGCGCACAAAAAAGTGCTGATTGCCGACGTCTTTTTTCGCGCCAACGCTAACAAGCCCATGAGCAAACGCAAATCGTGGTTGCCCGCCAGCAGCGTCACTCGCGCTTTCAGCTTATAAAGCTGTTTTACACTGCGCAGTAATTCGAGGTTGCTTGGCCCTTTGTCCAAACAATCCCCACCGACGATGATCTCCGACTGTTTGCCTTTTTTCGTCAACGTCAATTGACCCAAGCCCGCTTTTTTCTTGCGCTCTGCCACACCCGCCGCGATCAATGACGCTTCAAATGCATGAGCGTCCGCGTGCGGATCGGAAATAAACACCACCGAACGCTTTGGCCAACGCAAATTTTTCTTCCGAAACAACGAAGGCGTTTTATTGGGCTCCAATACATGGCTGTTGACCGAGCTGTCGTCCCGTGGCCAAGACGTCCACTCTTTTGGTAGACGCGCAATAATATCCGTATGGTGAGGTCGATCAGAGATAGCAGGGATTGGGCTTTGCATTGTGTTTACCTTTTTTATTAAAAGAGCCATTAATCAGGCACGTGACATTCAGTCCAGCGCAGCGATTAATTCATAAGCGTAATCAAAATCGATTTTGCCTTTCAATCGATACACCGCTACTTGGCTAAGCTCAGAGGCATAGTGCGACACCGACCTAATCGCATTCAAATCAATAAACGCACCGTCTTTGCCTTGAAAAAAAGGCCCAGGACGCTTACGCAAGCCTTCAATGGCATCGGGTTCGGAGGACAAATCAACCGCTTCAATCTGAGTGGGTTCGTCACTGTTCAATGACCAATCCAGCATAATCAGACGCTCTAAATTACCCGCCAAATCCACGCGACCAGCACCGTAATCGTCTTCGATTTGCACATCGTACTTTTCTTCTATTGACCACAATTCAGCTTGCGTCATTTGCGCCAACGCTTGCTGGCGAGATTCGGGCAAAATGTGACGCAAACGATCCGAATGCAACAAAGTACCTGGGTTTACTCTTGGCAGTTTTGCTAACCCCATGGCCTTTGTGCCTTGCTCCGTTTTCTTCAGCAGGATTCGGTCGTTGGTCAGAAAGTGGCGCGCTGGGTTTTCAAGACAACGCAGCATCAGCGTCGATTTCCCCCCACCAGAGCCCGCCGCAATGGCCGTCACCGCACCATTAACACTGAACGCAGACGCATGCCCTAAGGTAAAGTCATGACGCAAATACAAATTTAAAAACTGGTTGTTAATAAAATTAATAATTTGCGCCAAATTCGCCGCACAGGGACCAATCGCCAATAACTTTTGTGGACGCTGTAAAAACGCCATACCGGTTTTGAACTTCTTAATCCAACGACCGCCAGCCACATCAATGTAGCCTTCTTTTCGACCTTGCTTGCCTTCTTCTCTTGGCACGGCGAGCCAGTCCAGCTCTTCGCCTGCGGCCTCTTGCTCGATGACATACAAATCCAGCGCCACTGTCGCTTGCGCTTCAATGCTTGTGTAGCTGCGATAATAATCCGCCAGTGCGGCCAGCAACATCGGCTCATTGGCGTGTACCGTGACGGCCAAATCCGCAAACACCAAACGTATTGTGTCGGTGCAATGTTTTGTCCCTTCATCCACGTGGGCCATGTTCAATAATGTTTTAATCATGATTTCGTTACCTCCTGTAAAACATGTTCTGCGTAGACCCGTGCCGCGTCTATGTTGCACCCTTCAAGTGCGCCTTTAAAGCCACCAAACGCCGACACTTCGAACACCACCGGACCTTGATCCGTTAGGGCAATGTCCACCGTGGTGAAGCTAAGGTCGTAGCACGCTTGCGCTTTGCGACCCAGCTCAATCAGCCTAACATCAGGCTCGAATAATTCGTATTTCCCGCCACTGTTAATGGTGGTATTCCAAGAGTCCTTATTGCCCACACGAGCATAAGTACAAAGATACTCGCCACCCACAAAGACCATGCCCAAATCACGACCATCCAGTTTCACCGTTTGCTGGATGTAGTAAATGGACTGATTCTGACGATATTCTTCTAAGGCGTTGCGCACAAATTCATCGCTGTCGTCGTCCGTCAACATGATCATGCCGCGCGCTTTAGTGGAATACAGCGGTTTTAAAATCGCTGAGCCGAACTCTCGCACTGTTTCAAACGCTTGAGCAGGACTTTCAGTAATGCGGGTTTTCGGCATAGGAATATTACCCTGCTGCAGCGCCAGCGTGCCGCTCAAGCGGTTCACCAAGTTACCCACGCTGTCAGTCGGGCTGAATACTTTTACCCCCGCACGTTCGGCGTGAGACAACAAATGAATCCGATCTTCTGTCGCTGGAGAATACACCTCACTGATTTTTTTGATGATCAAGCCATCCAGCGTCATCAAATCCAGCCCTTGATACATCAGCTCATTGGTGTCTAAACGCAATTCCACTTGATTCATATCGATCACGGCGCGAAATCCAGTTTGCTCTTCAAGGCGATCAGCCAACACTTCAGTCGACCATTTTCCGGGGATGCCAATGACCCCGATTTTCGGCTTATTCAACATAGAGATCCTTCAATGGTAAGGTAAATTTTTGGGCTTGTTCGGGCGATAACTTCGCCAAGCGCTCAAGCAAATAGCGAGCGCGTAAATGCATGCGAGAAGCCAGTTTTTTATCGAAGATAAAACGCGTAGAGGTCGCGAAAGATCGCGCCAGCCCCGCCGCCAGCCTGACTTCAAAGGTCGTATCCTGCTGGCGTGCCGCAAAGCGCCTAGCAAAGCGATAAACGGCTTTCACGCTGTCCATCATCTGGGTTCGCGCTTCGCCGCTTAGCACCTGCAAGCGATAGATAGAAACCATCAACACCGAAACATCTTGAACGTAATCAAAATACGCCGAGCGGTGTAAATCGATAAAGTAGACACGTTTTTCCGTGTCGTCGTAAATGAGGTTGTCGACGTTAAAATCGCCGTGTGTCAGCACGGAAAAAGGCGCACGCCATTGTGCTTCTTTTTCCGCCACACACTCCACCAGCTCATCAAAACCTTGGCTGACGTAACAACCGATGCGCTCTTCGTCTTTAAAAAAATCGGGGTGCACTTTGCGGCTGTCACCAATGCGTTTTTGCAACTGCACCATAAAATTCGCAGCGCAGGATTCCGCTGTTAATGTGGTTTTCCACGTTTGGTTCAGCGTTTTGAATAAGGTTTTTAGCGCGGCTTGGGTACCGTCTTGATCCCCCGCCAACAACAAGGCTTCTAATGTGTTTCCGGGAATGTGTTCAATGAGTAACGACGACGATTCGCTGTTGTCTTTGTGTTTTCCGCCGTCGGTTCGAGACGTTCCAGTTTGAGAAAGCACGCTAGGGGCTAATCTTGGATCGATATTGCGCCACTGATTCACACCCGCGACTTCTTCTTCGATCTTGGAGCGATCCCCTTCCTTGTACACCGCCAACACCTCTTTGCCCGATTCGTCTTTATGGGTGATCGCCGCAATCGCGCTACCAGAACGAGTCAACGCCAAACGTCGAACTTTCAAGTCTCGCAGGTCATAATTCAAATTGGTTGCGCTGTCTAACAAATGTGGATAATTCTGCAAAGTGGCGATCTGGCCAAGATCCGCTTTAATCAAGGCTTCTGCGACCACACCCAACTGCTCGACCAAGCGTTTTACACTGACGTTACTGACAATCGCAGCGCGCAGTTGGTCATCGCTTAAATCTGCCTTAGCTTGCACGGTGAGCGCTTGCAGCTCGTTATAACTGGCGAGCAATTTATGAGTCCGACGACCTAACTTGATGCCAGTACGGCGACGATTATCGCTCACACCAACGCGCACCAAACGCAACGCACGCCGAATGCGCTTTACCAACTTACTGCATTCTGGGCCGGTTGGGTGCTCATAAGACGACGCTAACGTGCCTTCTCGAACACAATCAAAACAATGCTGAGTTAACCGCTCTAGCGCGATCACCAACGCGTGCATTCCCGACACCTGCGCATGGAACGTTGTATGCGCTTTACGACGCTCTAGCAACCGCGCCGTTTCAATATCGGCCTTCTCACGCAACGCCTGTACATAACCTCGGCGGCTGCGAATACTCGATAAAATAGAAGTAGAACCAGACGTAAAAAATCGCTCAACAAGATGACAGTGTGTTTCCACTTCATTCAAGAGAAACGACACATGCTCTTGAAGCGAAGACACCACTGGGGGTGAATACATAACATTTTCCCTAAAAGTTTATGAGCAACTATACAGACAGTAGAAAGCATCTAGATGACAGTTATGTGACAAAAGCTAGTAGAGAGTAAGCAAAAAATCATGTTCAAAACGATAAAAACCCAGTATGTACTGGGCTTTTTAGGAAGTATGCCGACTACAAGTTACCAACCGCGACGGTCGGCGAAGTCGTGCCATTTCATGATCATCGGCAAGAACCAAGGCTTGCCCGTGTAAAGCGGACGCGTGTTGAACGGAAACTGGTCGAAAGACGTTTTTCCTTCTACTTGGTTTAATACCTGCTGGGCGATTTTGCGGCCAAAATAATTGGCACGCCCAACGCCAGAACCACAGTAGCCCATGGCGTAATGCATATCGTCCATCTTGCCGATGTGTGGCACATGGTCGAAAGTGTAGGCAACATAACCTGACCAAGCATAATCGATCTTTGCGTCTTCCAATTGCGGAAAAGTACGAATCATGAAGTCTTGTAGGTATTTTGAATACAGCTGTGGCTGATCACCGCGGCCAAACGCTCGTCCGCCAAACAAGATGCGCTTACCATCTGGCGACGGTCGATAATAAGCAACCAAACGCTCGGTACCGCCGTGGGCGCGTAGTTTCGGGCTCACGGAACGAATCACTGATTCAGGCAATTCTTCGGTGGCAATCATCGCAGAGCGAATCGGAATGATGCGACGTTTGAATTTCTCGAACTCGCCACCGGTGTAACCATTAGTCGCAATAATCACTTGATCGGCATCGATAATACCGCCATCGTACTGAACCTTGTAGCTGGCGCCTTGTTTACTGACATCGCGCACCTTGGTGTGTTCTAGCATCAACACACCCGCTTGCTGAGCAATTTGGCACAGACCACGATGTAACTTGGCTGGCTGTAAGGTGCCATCGGTCGGATAAACCACGCCGCCATGGTAAGCGTTAGAACCTACTTCTTCGAATTGATCCTGACGACTTACTGTGATCGCGGGGAAGTCCACGACCTTCGCAAGCTCTTCCGCTTGCTCGATCAAGCCCGCGTAATGACTCGGATGACTGGCGCCACGGAAACGACCACATAAAGACAAATCACAATCGATCTGTTCTTCCTTGATAAAATCCACCAGCCAATTAAAGGCTAATAAGCTTTCACGAATCGTCTCATGAACATTGTCACGACCATACTGGCGTTCGAGTCCATCAACGCCTAATTTACTAAAGCTTGGCCCAAGCAAACCACCATTTCGACAGCTCGCGCCTTCACCTAATTGCCCCGCTTCCAGCAGTACCACTTTGAGCCCCGCTCGCGCCAAAGTAATGGCCGCAGAAAGCCCCGTAAAGCCACCACCAACGATCACAGCGTCAGCTTTGTGTGACATTTCAAAGCGTGCATTTGAATGTATTTTGCTCGCCAAAGACGTATCTGCCAGCCAAAAAGGCATGTTGGTATACGTCGATATATTTTTTGCCAACATATCGATTTCATTCCATAAAATAAGGGTAAATTCGTATTTAATTTAAACCACATGAACGAAGTCGCGAGCGAAGCTAAGACGAGGAAAAAATAGACGAGAAAGCAGAGTTTATAATTATAAATGAGCATTTCGAGTCTATTTTTAACAAAGTATTAACGAGCACAGCAATCGTTCAAAGGTTTCAGAGTATGTGTTGTAAAAACTCTCTAGTCCTATCCCACTGGGGATTCACCAACACCTGCTCTGGCGGCCCAACTTCGATGATTTCACCGTCGGCCATGAACACCACCCGATCAGCCACTTGTCGAGCAAACTGCATTTCATGAGTGACACACACCATGGTCATGCCGGTTTTGGCGAGATCGATCATCACGTCCAAGACTTCCTTCACCATTTCGGGATCGAGTGCGGACGTCGGCTCATCGAACAACATGATTTTGGGCTCCATGGCGAGAGATCGAGAAATCGCCACACGCTGCTGCTGACCACCAGATAATTGCCCTGGATAACGTGTCGCAAGATGGGCAATCCCGACGCGATCCAGCAAACGCATCGCCATTTTGTCGGCGTCACGTTCTGACATCTTGCGCAGCCAAGTCAAACCCAAGGTACAGTTCTGCAAAACAGTCAGATGAGGAAACAAGTTAAAGTTCTGAAACACCATGCCCATGGTTTGGTGAATAATTTTATGGCTTTGACGATCCCGAGAAAGCGGCTGTCCAAACACAGAAACTACGCCTTCTTGGTACTCTTCTAAATGATTCAGAGAACGAATCAGCGTCGATTTACCTGAGCCAGACGGTCCACAAACCACCATGATTTCGCCTTCACTAATGTCTAGAGAAACGTCTTTCAGAACGTGATGATCTCCGTACCACTTGTTCAGGTTGTCGATTTTAATCGCCGTTTCAGTCACGGCTTTTTGAGCTAAATTTCCTGATGACGTCGTCATTAGCGATCCACCTTTAAACGTTTTTCAAGATTCAAACTGTATTGGGACATGCTGTAGCACAAGATAAAGAAGAGCACGGAAATCATTACCAAAGGCTCGGTGTGCATTCCCACCCAGTCTTTATCGTTAGCAATGTTGCGCGCCATCAACATGATGTCGAACAAGCCAATGATGGAAACCAAGGTGGTGTCTTTCAGCAAACTGATAAACGACGTCATGATATTTGGAATCATCATTCTTAACGCCTGTGGCAAAATAATCAGCACCATTGTGTGCAGATAACCTAAGCCAAGCGTAGCCGCGGCTTCGTACTGACCTTTTGGAATCGCCTGCAAACCACCACGAATGTTTTCAGCCATGTAAGCACCAGCAAATAAACACACCGCGACCAATACTTGCGTGAGCTTGTTAAACTCCATATCCGCCGGCAAAAAGATAGGCAGTAAGGTCACCGCCATAAACAAGACGGTGATCAAAGGTACAGAACGAACTAGCTCGATCACTGTCATCGACAACCAATGAATCACTGGCAATTTAGAACGTCGACCCAACGCTAAAATCACACCAACAGGAATCGCCATGGTGATGGCAAAACCAGCAATAATGAAGGTTAGGAACAAACCGCCCCAACGCTCAATAGGCACTGGCTCAAGTGATACTTGGCTAAGGCCAAGAGCGATCACCAATGCAACAAGCAGCCAAACAGCAACAAAGCTAAACAGATGGATACGACGCTCAACCAAGCGAGACACCAGCGGCACAAAGAGTTCGTTTAGGCCTTTTTTACCCAGCGCCGACAAGATCCAATTAGCGTAAAGGATGACCAAAAATGCCAAGGCCAAACACGTCATCGCGCCATGTACCAAGCCTAATTCCTCGCCAAAACGGCCGCCTAAGAAAAGATAACCGCCCACAAAAGGATACAAGCCAATCCAAGACAGCAAGACAAAGTTGCGTAATGGAATAAGCTTCGACATCAGCGGTAATAACCAAACCAATCCGAGCAAGACGCCGATATTGAGCGCGCCATTGTTCATCTATTGGAAAGCGCCCGTAAATTAAACCATTGAACCAGCTAATAACACCGGCCCAACAGGCGCCGTCTGGGCTGATATCCATACATTGACGACGATTGTCTGCGATGAAAACCGCATTAAACACCGCCCAATCCAACACATGTTTCACTAGATAAAACAGCATAGTTGCCACACACAAGGTCAGCAAGCTATTACCAATACTGTTAAAGCAACGATGACGAATTGTACCTAGAATGCCTCTTTCGCTTTTACGTGGCGGACGAGGTGGCGTCGGGACAAATTGCTTTAATGCAGGTTGATTTTTCACATTCAAATCGTCCATTTATCGCACCTTATACTGCACGCTGTCGTTGTACTTGTTGAGCAAGTAAGAGATCAGCAAACTGATGAAGATATAGAACCCCATGACCATAAAGATGATCTCGATGGCGCGTCCGGTTTGGTTCATGGAAGTTTGCATGAACACAGACACCAATTCAGGGAAACCAATTGCCACAGCAAGTGACGAATCTTTTGTCGCCGCCAACCAAGAGTTGGTCATTGGCGGAATAATGGAGCGAATCGCCTGAGGAATCAGAATCAAGCGCAACGATTGAACACGTGAGAAACCAATGGTAAACGCCGCCTCGTGCTGCCCCTCGGTCGATAGACTGCATGCCAGCTCGAACCGTTTCCGCAATTGCCGCAGATCGATACACTGTCATGGCAACAAACGCCGCACCGAATGACGCAGGGAAGAAACGCACCGCCGCTGAAGTTAAAGCCTTGTAGTGTTGGAACAGACAAGCTCGTCGAATTAGAAAAACTCCAAATAACCCAACAAGCAGCCAACGCCCACACAACTAAGCCGATATAGAATCCGGTGGAGCGAGAGCCTGACACGGTGTAATAAGGTTTAGACCAACGGAACAAAGCGTAAAGCGCCGCGATTAAGGCAAGTCCAATGGCAATAATCCATCCCCATGACAAGCTGGTATCCATCGTTGTCACATACAAGCCACGGTTATTCAGGAAAAGCCATTCGCCAAGATGATAGCTTTGACGAGGCGCAGAGCAAGGTCGAAAACACCACGGTAAACCAAAAGATAAATTTGGATTAATAAAGGCACATTACGCACGACTTCAACGTACCAGCGCGCTAGTTGAGAAACCAAAGGGTTATCGGATAATCTTAAAATCCCCACCACTGTACCAATGAGAGTGCCGACAACAATCACGCAGAAAGACAAAATCAGCGTGTTCACAATACCGACTAAAAATACACGCCAGTAAGTCATACCAGCGTCGTAAGGAATCAAGCTCCAGCTAATATTAAAGCCAGCGGTCACTTGCAGAAAATCGAAGCCAAACGTCATGCCTAGACGGTTTAAATTTTCACTGGCATTGGCGAATAAAAACCACAAGCCGAACAAAACCAGCATCAAGACAATGGCTTGCAAGATCACCGCTCTGCTTGAATCATTATTAAGCAAAGACAGCCATTTTTGTGTCGTAGACGAAGGCAAACCAGCACCCTTAGTCGGGCGTTTTTGTGGCTTGCTCGTAGAGGACTGAATCATATCTATATACCGAACGAAGGAGGAAAACCAAAGTTGCAATAGATAGGCCAAGCGACCTATCTATTCGCATAGACAGCACTGTGTTATGAGCGCAGTAATCGTGTATTAACGGAAAGACTTCGCGTACATCAAACCGCCATTCGTCCACAACGCGTTCAATGTGCCTTCACGATCTAAACCCAAAACACTATCAGTTCCTACGTTACGTTCGTACACTTCACCGTAATTACCAACGTTTTTAATAACTTGAAATGCCCAGTCCTGAGGAAGTCCTAGACCTGTATTCAGATCACCTTCAACACCAAGTAAGCGGCGAACCACAGGGCTTTTGCTTTCGTCACGCATTTTCTCGACGTTTTGTGAATTCACGCCAAACTCTTCCGCTGCAACCATGGCAGCAAAAGTCCATTTCACAACATTCGCCCATTCGCTGTCGTTTTGTTTTACAGCAAACGATAAGGCTTCTTTGGAAATAGTTTCAGGCAAAATAACGTAATCATTTGGATTCGGTGCTGCAGAACGTTGCGCAGCTAAACCCGATTTGTCATTGGTTAATGCGTCACAATTGTTGTTAAAAAAGCAGTGTTACGGACGGAAGAGTCGTCAAATACGACGGTTTTTATATCTAAATTATTCGCACGGCTGTAATCCGCGATGTTCAATTCGCTAGAAGTTCCGGTCAATACACATACCGTTGCGCCATTTAGCTCTTTTACAGATTTCACGCCCAAATCTTTACGCACCATGAAACCTTGGCCGTCATAAAAATACGTATCAAGAAAATCTAAGCCCTGTGCTGAATCACGGGAAAGCGTCCACGTCATGCCTTTTGATAAAATGTCACCTTTACCACTCTTAATAGAAGTGAAGCTTTGTGCCCACTGTACCGGCAGGAATTTCACTTTAGAGGCATCACCAAACACCGCGGAAGCCACGCCACGACACATATCAATGTCCATGCCCTGCCATTCGCCAGCCTTGTTTAAGCTGTAAAAACCGGGGAAAGAGTTACCAATTACACAGTTTACATAGCCACGCTCTTTGACTGCATCTAGGGTAGACGTGGTGTCTGCTGCGTAACTGTTTGCCGCTAGAAGCGTAGTGGTTGCCGCTAACGCCATAGAAAATTTCTTCATTGTTCGTTCCTTTTATTTGCCGTTGATTTTGTAATTTCTTTTTATTCGGTACCCCCTTCCAACCTCCCCCTTAGCAAGGGAGGAGCTAAAGCTCTTGTTCCCGCCCCTTTCTTCAAGGGGAGGGTTAGGGAGGGGTCGTAATACCGTGATCACACCGTTTTGTTAAATCTTTTGATGCAGATCAAACAACTAACAGTTAGGATCTTATGTGAAGATTTCCTATAATCACACTGAATATTTTTAATAGTCTAATAACTTTAGGTTATGCCGATGAACATCAATAAGTTGCGTATATTTCACGAGGTCTTTGTTACTGGCAGCATCACTAGAGCCGCAGAGCGGAGCTATGTCAGCCAACCAGCGGCCAGTAAAATGCTAGCGAATTTTGAAGATGAAATTGGCTATAAATTGTTTGTGCGTAACAACGGCAAGCTCATTCCGACAGATGAAGCGCTCTACTTGCACGAAGAGGTCTATGGCATCTTGCAAGGCGTAAACCATCTAGAAGACAGCATAAAACGAGCAAAAAACAGCAAAACAGGCAGATTACGCATCGCCACCATTTTCGGTCCGTCCTATCAATTTTTACCTGAACTCATTGCCGAGTATATGAAAGCAAACCCTGGCGTAGATGTGAGTTTACACCTTTCCGGCTGCTCGGCCATTCGACAAGGGATCGCATCAGGACAATATCAAATCGGCTTGGTTGATAAAGCCCAAAGTTCCTCAAAGCACGACTCGGTTGCTTTTGATCTCGCTTGCTATTGTGCTGTACCAAAAGAGCACCCTGCCGCTCAATTAGACGTTATTCGCCCAGACGATTTACAAGATTTAAGCTGGATCACGCTGGACTCAGAAAACGCCACCACCAAAGCACTAAAGCGTATATATGCGGAGAATGGCTTGTCCTTTCATCGCTCACTTGAAGTCCATACGACCATTCATGGTTTATCCTTCGTGAACCTAGGCATGGGCGTCACCTTAGTCGACATTCTCAACTTTCGCTATTTTGACAAAGTTTTCCAATTATCCAATGTCGTACTGAAACCATTTGCGCCAAACGTTGTTGAACCGTTAGAAGTCCTTACTTCAAACTTGAGCCCATTGTCTGGTCACGCTAAAGATTTTTACGATGCCCTCATTGCCAAGTTGGAAAAGCAAACTCAATTGATTACGGAGGAATATCATGTCAATAGACCCTAAACACCGCTGCGAGTGGGCCAGCACCGCGCCAGACTTTCCTCATTACCACGACAACGAATGGGGTTTTCCAGTCGATGACGACCAACGTCTATTCGAAAAACTCTGTCTAGAGACCTTTCAGTCAGGCTTAAGCTGGCGAACCATTTTAAGTAAACGAGAGAACTTTCGTGCGGCCTTCGAAGGTTTCGACTTTCATAAAGTGGCTCAATTTGGTGAGGAAAATGTCGCTATTTTACTCAAAAACGACGGCATAGTGCGTAACAAACGCAAAATCCTCGCGGTGATTAATAACGCTAAACGCGCCATAGAAATGGTTGAAAAAGAAGGTTCATTGGCTGCATTCATCTGGCGCTACGAGCCCGACGAAAACACCCTACCGCCGCCCGAAACCCAAACCACCTGCGCTGAATCCATCGCCCTTGCTAAAGCGCTCAAAAAACGCGGCTGGCAATTCGTCGGCCCAACAACCCTGTACGCCTTCATGCAATCCATGGGACTCATCAACGACCATGCAGAAAACTGCTTTATGCGAGAGGACATTGATCGGACGAGGAAGGGGTTTGAAAGGCCGTGAAAGCACATCCAACCGCAGCCGATACGCTCATTTTTGCGTATGGATCACGGCTTTCAAATCAAAATTAAGGGATTTAAGCACTTTTACTATCGTGTCAAATTGTGGCCGAGAACCGGATCGAAGGGCTTTATAAAGACTCTCACGCCCAAGCCCACTGTCTTTAGCGATCTGCGTCATACCTCGCACTTTGGCAATATGACCAAGCGCATGAATAAGCTCGTTGGTATCCCCATCTTCAAGCACCATAGACAAGTACGTGGCAATGTCTTCGTCGGTACGAAGCTGCTCGGCCATATCAAAGTTGGTTAATTCTTTTATTGAAGTCATGTCGCATCATCCAGTTTTGTGGCTCGCTGTTTAGCCAATTCTATGTCTCTGCTTTGCGTCGATTTATCGCCACCAGCCAACATTATGATCAAAGTCGTCCCGCGTTGAACGTAATACATTCTCCAACCTGGTCCAAAATGCTCTCTCATTTCATACAAACCATCGCTACAGGCTTAACATCGCCAAGTAAACCACGTGACGCCTTTTCTAGGCGGCGGGCTAAACGAATTCTAGTAGAGGATCTTTTAGTCGGCGTAGCCAAAGGTTGAACTCATCCGTGAGTTTAATATCATACATAAAACAATCCGTATCCGATTGAATACAGTATGGTTGTTTTTTAACCTAACCTCAATACTTTTTTCACCTTCATGCAATCCATGGGACTCATCAACGACCATGCGGAAAACGGCTTTATGCGGGAAGAAATTGATGTAGCAAGAAAGGAGTTCAAAAAACCGTCGTCTTATTGATGCACTATTAAGGCAAGTTTTTACTATGGACCTGCGCTTTGCCGAGTGCTTTCGCTTGAGCAACAATTTGTCAGCTTCTTCAAAGTACTGCCAAAAGGGTTCTGCTGGGGTGGGGGTGCCATAAGCCAAGCCAACACTGATCGACAGTAATGCGTTGTTCATTTCGGGGATGCTGATTTGGGATACGGCATCGAGTAGACGTTGGGCGGTGTATTGAGCATCTTCGAATGCCGTATTGGGCAGAATCACGACAAATTCGTCACCGCCGTACCGAGCCAAAATATCGCTACGACTTAGGCAAGTTTGTAGCGTTTTCACGACGCGCTCTAACACTAGGTCGCCGCCCTGATGTGTGAGATGAGTGTTTAATTGTTTAAAGTTGTCGATATCCAAAACCAACACCGCAACGGGCGTGTCGCCATCATTGGCGAAAAATTGGGATTGTTTGGTTTCAAGGTAACGGCGATTGGGAATATTTAGGAAGTCGTCTCTAATCACCAATTGCGCTAAACGCTCTCTTTCTTCTTCTAGAAGCTGGCGCAGTCGGCGTTCTTCGGTAATGTCTCTGTCGGCGGCAATATAGAGTTCTGGCTGGCCATCTTCTGATCGGTATACCATGGTGCCTTTGTTCGCAATCCAACGATATTCACCATTGACCAAAAAACGGTATTCGGCTTCAAAAATGTCCTTTTTGCCTACGATTACTGTTTCCCATATTAAGCGAACACGCTCCCTGTCGTCTTCGTGAACATAGTCCAGCCATTTGCTTGGGTCATAATGAAGCTGCTCCATGACGTCTTTGTCCGGCATCATGCTATTACTGAGACGCTGACCATGGGGGTCATGATCAACCACAAACACATTCATTCGATAGAGCGCTTGCGCTATTGCTGTATCGTTGAAAAGTACGTCAAGGGCTTTTGTTTTGTTTCCCGTAAAAGTGATGTTTTGTGTTTTTTTCATACAATGAAACAGCATTAGATATGTAAAGGATTTTTGATAGTAAGTGCAGCCTTAGCGATTTTCAACAAAATGAAAAAAATCTATGTTTTGATAATGCAACTATTATCAATATCTACCATACTTCTGATCTGCACATTTTTTGCAAATTACAACCATAAAAAAAATTGTGCAAAAAACCATACCTTATTAAGGATCGACGAGATGATTTTTAGCAGAAAAGAAGCCAAGCCGTCACACACCAAATCCAACAGTGAAAAATCCCTTCAATGTCAAGCCGAGCTAAACGCTATCAAGCAAAATGCGGCCTATATTAGTTTCAGCATGGACGGTATTGTATTGGATGCCAATAATTTGTTTTTAGACACAGTTGGCTATTCGTTGGACCAAATTATTGGCCAACATCACCGTATCTTTTGCGACACCGAATACACTAAATCATCGGAATACAAGCTGTTCTGGGACGATCTTAAAGCAGGGAAATCATTCAATGGTACCTTTTTACGCTTCAAGCAAAACAAAGATCCCATTTATTTAGAAGCCAGTTATTTTCCTGTTACTGACGACAAGGGCCATGTCAGTAAAGTCATTAAAATTGCCAGCGACATTACCGATATCCAAGAAGACCTAAAAAACCAAAAAGCGGTTTTGGCCGCTCTCGATCGCTCTCTTGCCGTTATCGAGTTTGACACTCAGGGCACTATACTCAACGCCAACACAAACTTTTATCGCGCGATGAAATACGATCGTGAAGACATAGTCGGTAAACACCATAAAATGTTTTGCGATGATAAATTCTACCGAGACAACCCGTCTTTTTGGGTGGATTTAGCCAATGGGAAACACTTCTCAGGACGTTTTCAGCGGTTTGACGGTGATGGAAAGGTCATTTGGCTAGAGGCAACTTATAACCCCATCTTTGACGAGAAAGGCCGTGTCTATAAGGTCATCAAGTTTGCATCCGACATCACAGAACGCGTTAACAATGCGTTAAATGCTGTAGAACTTGCCGCCGCGACATCCGAACAAACCAGCCAAGTGTCAGCGAATGCGGTCGACATTCTAAATACATCCGTTCAAACCTCCAATGAAATTGCAGACAAAGTAAAAGACGCAGCAGAAATAGGTGATTTGCTTAAATCACAATCTAAAAGCATTTCTGACATCGTTGTGACCATTCGCTCTATTGCCGACCAAACCAACTTACTGGCACTCAATGCTGCCATCGAAGCAGCACGAGCAGGCGACGCAGGGCGCGGTTTTTCCGTGGTGGCCGACGAAGTGCGTAAACTGGCCAGTAATACCGCCACCGCCACCGCAGAAATCGGCGACGTGGTGGAAAAAAACCACAACTTGATCACCGAGATGGACGACATGCTACGCTCAGTGACAGGCATCGCTCTGCACGGCCAAGAAAGCATCAACGAAGTATCACGAGGTCTGACAGAGATCACCTCTGGCGTCTCTCGATTTGTAGAAATGGTCGAAAAAATGAAGCCTTAAACACAACATGGCAATACGGTTTATCATCCTGCCTTAAGGTAAACCGTATTGTTTATGTTCGACTCTCCACGAAATCCTCTCCTCAAAAGCACCATTGCTCACCTCTAAAACGCTCCCAAATTGTGCAAAAATAAAGTATTGCATCGAAACATTTTCGGTCTTAACGTCAATTATTGCTGGTCACAAAATGCACGATTAAGCCTTTTAAATTCGGTTTAAATGATGGACAGTAATAACAATAAGAATGGTTAGGTGCATCTAAAACACTATGTCAATTAAAGAGATAGCAACCCAGTTGGAGTTGTCGGTATCCACAGTGTCACGAGCACTGAACGATTACCCAGACATTAGCCCGAGTACAAAAAAACGTGTGCTAAAAGAAGCAGCACGACAGGGCTACCAATTGAAAGGGCCAGAAATGGCTCATTGGGTGCAAGCAAAACGTGTGATTACGGCAATCATTCCTTGCCAAGACACGCAATATCTCGACCCCATTCTTTCGAAGGTGTTGGCTGGGACTCGACATGCGCTGCAAGCAGAAGGTTATTTGCTGCAAGTGGTCGCAATCGATACCGGCAAACAGGAATTAAGCGAATTTGAACGCCTAGTAAAAGCAGGCGATCAAGACGGTTTTCTCCTCCTTCGCACTCGGGTTAACGACCCGAAAGTTCATCGTTTACTGAAACTTAACGTACCTTTTGTGTGTTACGGACGCACCGAGCGCGCGGCGCAATTTGCTTGGCTAGATTTGGATAATTACCAAGTCGGTCATTTAAGTCTTAGCCGCCTGTATAAACAAGGACACCGCCAAATTGGCGTGGTGTCAGTAAGCGAGCGGTATTTTTTCGCCCAAGAAAGGCGACGTGGCATCCAAGATGCTGCCGAGCAAATTGGGCTTTCTCTTGCGTCTGAACAATGGTTGGAAGTGGGCTTTGACGAGGAAGAAAGTTACCTCGCTTGTGCCGAATTTCTACTCCAGCACCCAGATATCACCGCGTTGATTTGCCTAACCAGCACCAGCGCGCGAGCCGCCGCATTGGCGGCCATGCGATTGCACAACACACAGCTACACGAAAGAGATAAGCCTGTGTGTGTAATTGGTTGTGATACACCCGCAGATGAGCTGACCGCCAGTATGGGGATCACCAGCATTCAGCAAGCGCCGCCAACGCAAATCGGTGAACAGCTTGCCCAGATGATGGTAGCGCGCATCAAAGGGACTCCGGTGAAGGACCTTCAAGTCGTTTTAGCTCCGGGGGTTGTGACGATAGGACTTTAATAACAAGCGTTCTTAAAGTCATAAGAAGCAGACAAATAAAAACAAGAGGAAGCCATAATGAAAAGTAAAACTTCACTATTCGTCGCCGGCACAATGCTGGCAAACGGACTCCTGATAAGCCAGCTCGCTCACGCCGCCACGGTAGGGTTTTGGACCGCACAAACCCAAACTGACCGCTTACAAAATATAGAATTACTGGCGAGTACCTTTGAAGCTTTAAACGATGGCGTGACGGTCAAAGTCGTCGCCGTTGATGAAAATGAAATGGCAACACAAATGGCAGCCGCCGTCGCCGCTGGTACCACTCCACAGCTGATTGAAGTGAATTCTGAAATCATCATGGCGTTGGGCGAAGAAGGCATTGTCGATACTAAAACTCACCAAGGCGTCATCAAAGACATTGGCAAAAACCGTTTCCATAAAGGTGCTTTGACCACCCTAACCTCACCCTCAGGGGAATATTACGGCTTGCCTTATCATGGTTGGATTCAGGGTATTTGGTATCGCAAAGATTGGTTTGATGAAAAAGGTCTAGCGGCGCCAAACACATGGGAAAACATCGAAACCGCTGCCAAAGCACTGACCGACAAAGCCAATAATCAATACGGTATTTTGGTCGGCACCAAGCAAGACAGCTACACAGAACAAGTCTTTACTCAGCTGGCATTGTCCAATAACGCCGCTGAGTTCGATGCCAAGGGTAATTTGGTCTTCAACAGCCCAGCAACGCTAGAAACTATTAAGTATTACAAAGAGTTAGCTAAATACAATCCACCAGGGCCACAGAACTGGCGCGCTCGGGATTATTACTTACAAGGCAAGATGGGCATGTTCTTCTATTCCACTTACATAATGGATGACCTTGCTTTGGCAGAAGTCGCCAAAGGCTGCTTTGTCTTCTGAGAACTTCAAAGAACTTAGCGGTGGCACCTTCGATG
>NZ_JAODTL010000030.1 GCF_026191375.1 Marinomonas pontica
AGGTCTTTATGTCCACTGCCAAGAACGATTACTGCGTCTACCGGTTGTTGAACATCAAATACTGGGAAATCGTGTTCCACCGTGGCGATGAGTGAATTCGCCACCGGATTCCAGCTGGTCAAGCCTAATAAAAGTACGGCGCAGAATAGCAGTAGCTTGGCGAACTTTGGGCATTTCTTTATTAATAACAAGGCTAGACACATCGCCAGTAAAGTGAGGGGAATGGGCATCAACATCATGCCGATGATTTTTTTGAGATAGAACAGAATAAGGCTCATGATAGATCAGTAATGATTATAAAAGACGTTTTAGCATACCGTTTTATGGGTAAAATAGTCGCGTCTTTTACGTGGATTGTATAAAAATGATGACGCCTGAAATTTATATTAAACGTCAATGCAAGGCCGACACAGTGGAGCGAACCTCTTTGATTCAGTCATTGTGGAGCGGTTACGGCGAGGTGGTGCGTTATTCGCTAACGGGACAAGAGTCGCCATCGTCTGTGATCGCCAAACATTGCACATTTCCCTTGGACGTGAATCACCCTAGAGGCTGGCATTCGGATCACGCGCATTTGCGTAAAGTGCGTTCTTACGAAGTGGAGCAAGTTTGGTATCGACAATGGGCGTCGCGATGCAATCCATCGGCTCGGGTTGCGCAGTGTTATGGGGATTTCCATGACGAACACACGGGGCAAAGGTTGACGCTGTTAGAAGATTTGGACGCCGCTGGGTATTCAGACCGATATTGGGAACATAATATGGATTATGTGTTGTCTTGCATTAATTGGTTGGCGGCGTTTCACGCGAGTTTTATTCATTCTTCTCCTTCGCTGAATTGGCCGCAAGGCTTGTGGAAAAAAGGCACATATTGGCATCTAGATACGCGACCAGACGAATGGGCAGCAATGCAAGAAGGCGAGCTGAAATCGGCGGCGGCTGAATTGGCTGAGTGTCTGGATAACGCACGCTTTAAAACCATTGTTCATGGTGATGCCAAAGTCGCCAATTTTTGTTTTTCCCCAATGCATTATTCAGTGGCGGCGGTTGACTTTCAGTATGTTGGCGGTGGCGTTGGGGTTCAAGATGTGGCGTATTTTCTGGGCAGTGCGCTGACTGAATCTGAACTGGCCGACAATATCGACTATTTACTGGCGCATTATTTTGCTGAGTTAGGGCGTGAGTTAATGGCGCAAGGCGAGTCACAGGCTTTGGTTCATGAGGTGGTGGACGAGTGGCAGCGCTTGTTCCCGATTGCGTGGGCGGATTTTCACCGTTTTATTATGGGCTGGTCACCGACACACTCTAAGAATACGCTCTTTAGTCAGCGCCTTACCGAACAAGCGCTGACACAATTAGGAAGGGATTAGCGACTAAGACGATCTCAAGGCGCGGTTGGTTTTTGCAGCTGCTTCGGCCTTTAATGTGGTCTTCTGGCCACGGATGTTTAGGGTATCGTCCGCGCATTTCTTTGCGCACTTCTGGGTACGCTTCACGCCAAAAAAAGCCAAATCTTGTGTGACCGCCAGCGGGCGTTGTCCCGGTGATAAGAGTTCGATGCGCACTATTTGGTTGAGCACGGTTGGGCTGGTGGTGTAACCAAACATTTCTTGCAGTTTGACGCGTAGGGTTGGCTGTTGTTCGCAGTAGTCAATCGCGTGACTTGCCCCCGATGGTACTGTGATTCTTGCCGGTACGGTTTTGTTCAATAGCGACTGCAATGACCAATCCAAACGGTTGATTAAAATATCCGCCAAGGGCAATTTGTTTATCACTTGTTGGTTGGTGGCCTTGCCTAAGTACGGGCCAAGCCATTCTTCCAAATTCGTGAGTAGCGCCGTATCGGAATATTCTGGCCAGAGGTTTTGTTTATCATGGATAAAGGCAAATTGCAGGCGCGCTCGCAGTTGTTCGCTTGCCTCATTCCAAGGCAAAACGGACAGACCTTCTTGGCGAATATACTGACAAACCGCTTGGCAAACATCGTCTTCGGATGGCGCGCTGAGTTTCTGTTTGTCGAGGCAAAGTTTGCCTATCCAGCGTTGTGTTTCGCTCAATAAGCGGCCATCTTTTTTTGACCATGCAAGGTGGTTTTTAACGGTCAAAAGATCAGCAAAGCCTTCGGTGAGAGTCGAGATGGCCAGTGGATAAGCAAGAAAAATACGGTCTTCATCTTGTCCATGATGACCGCCTATATCAAGCGCAATAAGCCATTCGCTCTGCGCGCAAGGGTCGAGCGACGACAGACTTGCCATGCGACCATTAGCGAGTTTGTAACGTGTTTTGTCGGCGTCTTGCTGGAGGCGTTGAGCGATGCGATCGGCAAAGGCACGGACCAATACGTGTGAAAGGTCATGGTTGCTTTTGCCCATTTTTGGCGTAAGTGATTCTGCCAAGTGAATGGTTTGGCTGCGGGCACGCCATTGCTGCTGCGCTTTTAAGTAGCTCTGTCTCGGTCGCTTGCCCTGTGTCTGATTGTGACCTGCCAGCCACTGAAGCCGATTCGACACATCACTGTGGTGATTCGAAAATGGGTCGCCTTCCGACAGTATGGTGCAGATGGCGCTGGCCAAATCGCTGTCACCATTTTGTTTTCCATCTAAAAGCAATCGAGCGAGTCGAGGTTCGATGCCGAGATTGCTCATCTGCTCACCGAGTTGGCTTAACTCTAAAGTCGGTTGTGATGTTTGACTCTGTTTAAGTGCTTGCAGATTGGTTAGCAAGTCGATCGATTGTTGCCAATGGCTGTTTGGGGGCGGCGTAATCCAATCCAATTCAAGGCGTTCTTGCACGCCCCATTTCGCCAAATCCATCACCACACTGCTGAGGTCGCTGATTTCTATTTGTGGCTGCGCCTGTGGTGCGAGCTGATGTTGTTGGCCTCGCTCCACCAACGATAACAAATGCCAGCCTCTGTGCGCCCAGCTCGCCCCATACCGTTGAATGGTTTCGGCTTGGGTTGCACGACGAGTATGCAGTCGCGTGGTGGCGGTGTTGGCATCAAAGCGCGCTTCTCGGCTTAAACCGCTGTCGATCACCACTCGAATGCCGTCAATGGTCAAGCTGGTTTGTGCTATTGCCGTTGCGAGTACAATTTTCCGGTGTGGTGCTGTTGTGGGCTCAATCACAGCCTCTTGCTCTTTGAGGCTGAGTTCGCCGTATAAGGGTAAGATGCTTAGGTTTGGCTCATGTCCTAAACGTTGTTGTAACTGGCTTGCCACTTGGCGAATTTCTTTTTGACCGGGTAAAAACACCAAAATGTTGCCAGTTTCTTCATTAAACGCTTGGCAAGTGAGTCGAACCACTTCATCGGTGACTTGAAAGGTCTTGAGGGCTTTATTGCTGTAGTGCGTAGTGATGGGAAAGCTTCGACCTTGGCTGGTGAGTGTTGGGCAGCCAAGTCGTGTTTCGAGCGCTTCTGTATCGAGTGTGGCGGACATAACCAAGAGTTTCAGTGGGTCTTCGTCGCGATACAGTTCTCGTGCTTGTAAACACAAGGCAAAGGCCAAATCTGAGTGGAGATTACGCTCGTGAAATTCGTCAAAGATAACCAAAGCGATGTCGTCTAAACTTGGGTCATCGTGCAGCATTCGTGTCAGTACGCCTTCGGTGACGACCAGCACTTGTGTCTGAGAGCTTTCTTTTCCTTCGTGACGAATACGATAGCCAACGCGTTTTCCAAGCGGCTCTTGTAAGCCATCTGCAAGACGCTTTGCCGCGGCTTTGGCTGCCAGACGCCTTGGTTCTAACATGATGATTTTGCGACCTTTGAGCCAAGCTTCTTCCATCAGCGCCAGTGGAACCACCGTGGTTTTACCTGCCCCAGGTGCGGCTTCTAATATCGCTTCGTGGTGATGCAATAGCTGGTTTTTTAGCTGGGGAATGAGTGAGTGAATGGGCAGTTCGCTGGACATAAGATGGCTCGTTGTTGTGCTTTGCTTATAATAACGTGTTTAACCGCTGGGCGCAGTGTCACTTTGGTTTTACCAACACCTTTGGTTGGGCAATGGCAATGTCGGTTTTGCAGGTGGCGATACAGGGAAGAAAATAGCCATTTTGCTTTTCTTTCTCGTTTAAACCATGGGGGTGTCGATGTTCGTAATCAATTTCGCCATCCAGTAAGGGGGTTAGGCAAACACCGCAAACGCCATTGCTGCAGGCGTGTTTTATAGGAACGCCGGCAGAGGTCAATGCGTGCAGAATGATATCGCCTTGTGCAATCGAAAGGGATTGCTCGGGCGTTAAAAAAGTAAGGCGAATCTGTTTCGTCTGCACAATATTTTCCTACTGTTAATTTTCTATTAACTTTACCATGATATGACTAAGGTGCTGACTGCTGTATTCTGAGCGACTGGCCTAAAATAATAATGACAATGGATTTCAACCCAAGATGATAGAACAGCCATGACAGAGCAAAACAAAAAGACGTTATTAGTCGTCGACGATGACCAAGACATCCGTCAACTTTTAGGCGATGCGTTATCGCAAAAGGGTTACAAGGTCTTGGAAGCGGAAAATGGTCGCCAGATGTGGCTGCATTTAGACGCAGAACAAGTGGATTTGGTGCTAATGGATTTGTACCTACAAGAAGAAGACGGCTTGAACCTCGCTCGGGAGATTCGCGCACGTTTTGTGATGCCGATAATGATGTTAACGGGCAAGGGCGACGAAACAGATCGTATTTTGGGCTTGGAGTTGGCGGCGGACGATTACATGATGAAGCCGTTTAACTTGCGAGAACTGACGGCGCGCATTCATGCCTTGTTACGTCGTTCCTACGCGGTGCCGGTCGCAACGGGCAGCACCATCAATGAAGACCATGATTGTTTACGCTTTGGCCGTTGGACATTGGATTTAACCGCTCGTCTTTTGCATGACCCAGATGGCACATTAGTGACGCTGACCTTGGGGGAGTTTTCGCTTCTGGAAGTGTTGGCTCGCCATCCTGATCGTATTTTCTCTCGTGAGCAATTGATTGAACAAAGCCGAGGCCTAGAAACCGAAGTGTTTGACCGCACCGTTGATGTGCTGATTCTGCGCTTGCGCCGAAAAATAGAAACCAACCCCAAAACGCCAGAATTCATTAAAACTCAACGAGGTCTGGGGTATTTTTTCCAAGGCCCAGTGCGGATGAACTAAATGCGCTTTATTAGCATTCGCCAAAAAGCCTCGTTGTCCATTTTGGTCATCAGTCTGGTGGCTTTTTTCATGGTTGGCATTGGTTGGCAATCCATGCGCGTCAGCGAAGCGTCGTTGTCGGAATTCGAATCCGAAACCCTACCCGAAATCAGCACCTCGCTAACATTAGCCGAGGGGGTTGCCCAGTTGGCAGCCATCGCGCCATATACCGCGGGATCCGGTCGGCCCTTCCAATTACAAACTGAGTCAGAACGCATCCACCTTCGTATTTTAGAACTGCGTGGTGTGGCAGACAGTTTGACGGATTCGGTGTTTCAACGAGACATTGATGACCGTTTGGACGACCTGCAAACCACGCTGGAAGAATTGGTTGCCCTAGTGCGAGAAGAACTGTATCTGCGTGAGGACAGTTTGGCGCAGCAGTTCCGTATCCGCCATTTGCCAATAGAAGCAAGCGCCTCCGCCGTGACGAGCCAGCAAGGATTGGTGTGGCTGTTGCAACTGCTGGAGTCGCCAAGCTTGGTGCCAGAAAGCATGTTGAAACAGCTAAAACTGTCGCAAAAAAGCGAGCAAGTGGCGGAAATCGCCGACGATTTATTGATGGCGCATCGTCGCTTAAATCAAATCCAAGAGCGCAAAAACTATCTACTGATTTCGATTCGCGCGAAATCCGAACAGCTCAGCAAACAAGTCAGTGACTTTGTTGGGGGCCTACAGAAAAAAGTCAGTCGACAACGCCAAGAAGTGTCGTCATTTGTGGCCCGAGGGCAAAATTGGCTGATTGGCATTTCGGTGTTTTTGCTGTTGGGGCTGACGCGTTTGTATTGGTATAGCCAGCGCATGACCAAAGATTTGGGGGTGGTGACCAACGACATGGAGCAGCTGTCGTTAGGGCGAGTGGATTCAAAGCACACGGGTATTCGCCGTAATGATGAAATCGGTACGCTGGCAGACACGTTTGAAGTTTTCCGTCGTGACGCATTGCGGCGTTTGGAAGTGACCGCAGAATTGTCTGAGCAGAAGCGATTGCTCGAAACCATTTTTGACAACATGAACGATGGCCTAAGTGTGTTTTCTGCGAAAGGCTCCTTGGTGGCGTGGAACTCGGGCTATCAAAAATTGTTTGATTTATCGGACGACGATTTACGGGTCGGTATGCCGATCGATGATGTGCAATCTTTGATTAACCAAGGGCAACATAAAAATCTGAATTTGGAAAATCAGCAAGTTCATATGGAAGAAGTGAACGTGTCGCGGCATTTGCGTTTTCAGAGTTTTGAACGCCATTTTGACTCAGGCAAGATCGTTGAGTTTCGTTCTAAGCCGATGCCCGAAGGCGGTTTTGTGACCTTGTATACGGATTTGACGGAACGTAAGAGCGTTGAAAGTCAGCTGCGTCAGGCACAAAAAATGGAAATGCTCGGACAATTAACCGGTGGCGTGGCTCATGATTTCAATAACTTACTGGCGGCGATTATGGGCAACCTGCAAATGTTGTCTGACTCCCGTCCACAAACCGATGACCAAGCCCGATACATTGAACGTGCGCTGGTGGTATCTGAAAAAAGCAGCAACTTAGTGCAGCGGTTATTGGCGTTCAGCCGACGTCAGCAGTTGTTTCCGGTGTCGATTGGCATCGATGATCTGATCGAAGGCATGCTGGATTTGGTGGAATACAGCGTGGGGTCGCACATTGTGGTTGAAAGTGATTTGCAATGCCCTGATGCCATGAGCTTAATTGATCCTTCTCAGCTGGAAAATGCCTTGCTGAATTTGTCTTTGAACAGCGCCAGCGCGATGCCAGATGGCGGCAAACTGTCTTTTTCGACCAAGCTGTGCACTCTGCCAAACAGTGACGTGCCAGCGATTCGTATTCGCGTGGAAGATTCGGGCGAAGGCATTGCCGACGAGGTGATAGGCCGTATTTTCGAACCTTTTTTCACCACCAAACCGGTTGGTAAAGGCAGCGGTTTGGGCTTGAGTATGATTTACGGTTTTGTGAAGCAAAGCGGTGGGGAGATTCAAGTGACGTCTGAAAAGGGCCAGTGGACTCGGGTGTGTTTGTTCTTGCCTAGGCAGTTGGTGCCATTAGATCACGCCACTAATGCCAAAGACGAAACAGAAAGCCGCTCTTTGCCGCGCACCGCGATTCCATTGCCCGAATCCAGCTTGGTGTGGCTGGTGGAAGACGACGACGAAGTGTGCCGGGTAATGCGTGAACAGCTCGAAAAAATCGGCTTTATGGTGCAAACCTTCGACTGTGCCGAAGCCGTGATGAAAGCGTTGAGTAAAGCCATATTGCCGGACGCCATTGTGTCCGATGTGAACTTGGCTGGCACCATGAGCGGCGTGGAGTTGGCGCACAACATTGCGTCTGACGTGTCAGGCTTCACGGGGCCAATATTGCTGATGTCGGGCTTACCTAAAGAAGAATTGAAGCAAAAATATCAATTAAAAGACGACGATTTATTTATCTCAAAACCTTTTACTATCAAGGAGTTAAGCGGAATATTTCAGTTGAAAAACTGATTTATTACAAATATTACAAAAAAAGAATAAACAATGAAATTATTCATTAGTTTTTGATCTCCATAGTGGTTTGTTAGAAACAGAGTCGGGACTGGATCTGTTTTTAACATGGCCTTGCTGCCAATAATAAAAACAAAAAACTGGAGTTCTAACATAATGAAATTCATTCCTTATAAGAAATTGGCTTGTCTTGTTGCTGCTGGCGCGTTATCTAGCGTGGCGATGGCAGAAACCCCTATCATTGGTCTTATTACTAAAACCAACACCAACCCGTTCTTCGTGAAAATGAAAGAAGGCGCGCAACAAAAGGCGGCTGAGCTTGGCGTTGAATTGCGTACTTTCGCTGGTCGCTACGATGGCGATAACGAAACGCAAGTACAGGCTGTTGAAAACCTCATTGCCGCTGGCGCAAAAGGCATTCTAATTACCCCAAGTGACACGGCGGGTATCGTTCCGACTATTCAAAAAGCACGCGATGCCGGTTTGCTGGTTATCGCGTTAGACACACCACTTAGCCCAGCCAGTGCGGCTGACATGACATTCGCAACAGACAACTTCAAAGCGGGTGAAATGATTGGTATGTGGGCAAAAGCAAAAATGGGTGACAAAGCCAAAGACGCCAAAATTGGCTTGTTGGATTTGAGCACTAGCCAAATCACTGTTGACGTTGCCCGTGACCAAGGTTTCTTAAAAGGCTTTGGTATCGACATTAAAAACGCGAACCGCATGGGCGATGAAACCGACCCTCGCATTGTGGGTAATGATGTGACTCAAGGTTCTGAAGAAGGTGGCCGTCGTGCGATGGAAAACCTACTTCAAAAAGATCCAGATATTAACTTGGTATACACCATTAACGAACCTGCTGCTGCGGGTGCGTATGAAGCACTGAAATCATTCGGTCTTGAAAAAGACGTGTTGATTGTTTCTGTGGATGGTGGTTGTCCTGGTGTGCGTAATATTAAAGATGGCGTGATCGGCGCGACTTCTATGCAATTTCCTCTGAAAATGGCCTCTGAAGGTGTAACTGCGATTGTTGAGTTTGCGAAATCTGGCTCTCGTCCATCAGCGTCTAATGGTCTGGACTTCTTCGACACAGGCGTTCAGTTAATCACTGATGAGCCAGTTAAAGGTGTTAACTCTGTCAGCTCTAAAACGGGCTTGAGCATGTGTTGGGGCTAATCAATCTCTTGTGATAGATGGGCGAGAAAGTGCCCGCTTTTTGCCGTTAGTCGTGAGTTGGACTAGCGGCACTTTTTCTGTCTGGAGCACTTTTTCCGTTTAGAGCAATGTTTCCTGTCTGGAGTAATCTATGAGTTCTACCAACCCAAAACCGTCCACAGCGGTGCTAGACCACGATAAAGTCGCGGATCAGGCCAGCACCTATGTTGCCAAGTTTGAGCGCCATGAAACGCCGTTGCAGCGTTTCAAAAAGTTTCTTCATCATTATCCTATTGCCGCGCCTCTGATTGTATTGCTGTTGGCCGTTATCAGTTTTAGCGTCATTGTTGGTGACCGCTTTTTACACCCTTTTAATTTGTCCTTGGTGTTACAACAGGTGACTATTATTGGTGTCATTGGTGTGGCACAAACATTGATTATCTTAACCGCGGGCATCGATTTGTCTGTGGGTGCGATCATGGTTCTGACCTCCGTCGTTATGGGACGGATGGCGGTGAATCATGGTATTGATCCTAGCTTGTCAATTTTAATCGGTATTGGTGTCGGCGCTTTGGCGGGGTTCATCAATGGTCTGTTGATAACGCGATTAAAAATCCCACCTTTTATTGCCACGCTGGGTTCTTGGAATGTGTTCTTTGCGCTGAACCTATGGTATTCGAAAAGTGAGACCATTCGTTCGCAGGACATCAGCAATATCGCGCCATTACTACAATGGACGGGCCAAACCATCGACTTCTTCGGAGCAAGACTGACTTATGGTTCCCTGTTGATGTTGGGGATCTTCTTTCTGATTTGGTACGCCTTGAACTGGACGGCGTGGGGTCGTCATGTTTACGCAACGGGCGATGATCCGGAAGCCGCGAAATTGGCCGGTATTCGTACAACGCGTATTCTGATGTCTGTTTATGTGTTGGCTGGCGTGGTATGTGCTATCGGCGCGTGGGTGCTTATCGGTCGTATCGGTTCGGTTAGCCCACAAGCAGGCACCATGACCAATCTGGACAGTATCACTGCGGTGGTTATCGGTGGCTGTAGTCTATTCGGTGGACGTGGTTCTATTTACGGTACGCTTATTGGCGCCTTAGTAGTGGGTGTGTTTCGAAACGGTTTGGCGCTTGCTGGTGTTGATGTATTGTGGCAAGAGTTTACCGTCGGTATTTTGATTATTTCGGCTGTGGCCATTGATCAGTGGATTCGAAGAGGGACAGCATAATGACAGCACATTACGATCAAACCCCGGTATTACAAACTAAGAATTTGGTAAAACGTTACGGCAGTGTGACCGCCATTGATCATGCGGATTTTGAACTCTACCCCGGTGAAATACTGGCGGTAATCGGCGACAACGGCGCGGGAAAATCGTCACTGATCAAAGCCTTGTCTGGCGCACTCATTCCTGACGAAGGCGAGATTTTGTTGGATGGCAAACCTGTCAGTTTTTCTTCGCCAATGGAAGCGCGTGCGTTAGGCATCGAAACGGTGTATCAAAACTTGGCGGTGTCGCCTGCGCTTAATATTGCGGACAACTTGTATTTGGGTCGTGAATTATTAAAACCGGGTATTTTAGGCTCTGTTTTTCGCATGCTGGATAAGAAAGAAATGGAGCGTCGGGCGAAGGAGAAAATGACCGAGCTGGGCTTGATGACGATTCAAAACATCAGCCAAGCGGTGGAGTCGCTGTCTGGTGGTCAGCGCCAAGGTGTGGCCGTGGCGCGTTCGGCTTTGTTTGGTAGCAAAGTGGTGATCATGGATGAACCTACGGCGGCATTGGGTGTGAAAGAATCTCGTCGGGTTTTGAATTTGATCAAGGAAGTTCGCGACCGTGGTTTGCCGATTATCTTGATCAGTCACAACATGCCACACGTCTTTGAAGTGGCGGATCGTATCCATATCCATCGCTTAGGCAAACGTGCAGCCATTGTCACACCTCAGTCTCATTCCATGTCGGATGCGGTGGCCATTATGACTGGCGCCATGGACGTTGAAGCGAGCGAGGGAGAGGCGGCATAAAGAAAAAACAAAGCGGCTATTCTTATCTTCGGCAAGGTAAGGCAAAATAGCCGCTTTTTAAGCTTGTTAAGCGAGCGGTCATCAGGGGTATCACATGAGTTTTATAAAACAGACAATGTCGGGGTTGAAAAAAACTCGTTCCCTTTTGAAGGCCAATCGCCTCATGCCGAGTGTATTGGCTGTTTCTGTTGCTGCTGCTTTATTGGCGCCACTAAGCTCACAATCTTCGGAACCAGCGCCACTTAAGTCCATTGGGATGAGTGTCGCGGACTTGGGCAACCCCTATTTTGTTCAGTTGGTTGAATCGGCCACCTCTAAAGCCGAAGAGCTTGCTGGTGCGCCCGTCACCATGTTGATCCGTTCTGATGCCTATGACTGGCAACGTCAAATTTCCCAAATTAATGATTTTATTGAGCAAAAAGTCGATTTAATTGTGCTAACCGCGGCTGACGAATACAAGGTTGGGGCGGTGGTGGCGAAAGCTCAACGAGCCGGCATTAAGGTGATTGCAGTAGATGTGAACGCCCATGGCGCTGACGCGACCATCACCACCGACAATGTTCAAGCGGGCGTTGTTGCCTGTGAAAAGCTGGCCGAAAAAATCGGTTACAAAGGGAATTTTGTCATTATTAATGGCGTGCTGGTGTCGTCCGTTATTGAGCGAGTGGCCGGCTGTAAATCCGCATTAAATAAATACCCGAATATCACCTTGCTCAGTGACCGTATGAACGGCACTGGCAGTGTGGAAGGCGGGATGGAAGCCATGACGTATTTAATGGAAGAGTACGATCACATTGATGCGGTGTTCACCATCAATGATCCGACTGCCTTTGGTGCTTTGCGTGCGGCACAACAAGCCAACCGTAACGAGTTTGTGATGGCTTCCGTCGACGGTGCACCGTTTGCCGTGGACATTATCCAAAAAGACGACAATCCTTGGATTGCTACGGCGGTTCAACGGCCTATTCCGATGGCAGAGAAAGCCATTGAAATTGGTATGGATTTGTTAAAAGGCAAAGACGTTGCCCAACGTTTCATTTTGATCCCTTCTGTATTGGTTGAAAAACACCATTAGCCCCGACGGCGTCGCGATTCGGGTGAATTGCGACTTGGTTTTTGTCGTAAAGAACGGTAAGCTATCGGCCTTCGTTAAAGAGGCCATGTATGGACACTTCCACGTTATTTTTACAAATTTTTAATACGGTTTTTCCTCTTGCCAGTATCGTTCTGGTGGCGTTTTTCTATGCGCGTGTTCGACCTACTGACATGACGGTGGCGAACCGTTTGAACATCAGTGTGTTTTGTCCTGCGCTTATTTTCTCTGTTATGGCATCGAAAGAATTTCATATCGCGCAATACGTTGATCTGATTATTGCGGCTGCCGTGGTGGTGTTGGGCTCGGGGTTGTTGGTGTGGCCGTTATGCAAATGGCTGAACATTTCACCGAAAACCTTGGTTCCTCCGATGATGTTTAACAACAGCGGAAACCTAGGGATTCCGTTGATTGTGTTGGCGTTTGGTGAGTCGGCTTTACCTGTGGCTGTGGTGCTATTTTTAACGGAGAATTTGCTGCATTTTACGGTTGGTATGTACTTACTGAACCCCAAAACCAATCTTTTTAATGTACTGAAAATGCCGATGATTATTGCCACGGCGTTAGGGTTGGTATGGAGCCTGCAAGGCTGGACTGTCTTGCCGGCCGTGAAGGTTTCGGTGGATATGATGGGGCAAATTGCCATTCCTCTGATGTTGTTTGCGCTGGGTGTACGTATGACACATGTGGATTTTAGTCAGTGGAAATTGGGTGTGATCAGTGGCATTTTGTGTCCATTAAGTGGTCTGATTATGGCAGTGATTTGGCAGTATTTTGTGGGTATGTCCGCGGAAAACTTTGCCTATTTGTTGATCTTCGCATGTTTGCCGCCTGCGGTATTGAATTACATGGTGTCGGAGTTGTATCAACAAGAGCCGCATAAAGTGGCCTCGATTGTATTGATCAGCAATCTGATGAGTGTGGGAATTATTCCTTGTGTGTTGTTTTATGTTTTATAACGCGATGTTGGGAGAATGGACATGTTAGTGCAAATTGGGTTGATTGCGTTACTGGTGGTGGCGTATGTCATCATTTCGCGCCTATTAAAATCCAGTGTTACCTTGTTGGGTCGAAATAAAGCCGCCAATGAAGTGCGCATAACCTATGTATCAAAAATGTTGAACCTTGGGTTTACGGCGATTTTTGTTCTATTGGTGTGTCTGGTACTGGGCATTGGCTATGGGCAGTTGGCGATCTTTTTCTCGTCTGTGTTTGCGGTCGTCGGCGTGGCATTGTTTGCTCAATGGTCAATTCTGAGCAATATTACCGCCAGCTTGATTATCTTCTTTGGCTTTCCTTACCGTGTTGGTGATTGGGTGAAAGTCGTGGACAAAGACGACGAAATTCTTGGCCATATTCTGGAAATATCGACATTTCATGTGATTATCGAGCGCTTATCCGGCGATGTCGTTACTTACCCAAACAGCTTGATTTTGCAAAAGGCGGTGATTCGTTTTGAAAGCAAAGAAGCCGCGCAAGCGATGAGTCAGTTCGCGCAATCCAAAAACGAAGAGAAAAGTGATAACGCTTGATTTGAACAAAAAACAGCCAATTTTTTCGGGTTTTCATCTATCTGTGTCATACTAAGAGGCTTTCATCTTCAAGAAGGGAGCCTCTTGTGAAATCTGACCCTGAATCTTTATTAAAAAACAACGATGCATTGATTCATTCGGATGCATTGAAAGTAAAATCCCACGCTCAGCGTCCCCAAGAAGACTGGGTGCTGCACACCCTAATGATCGAAGGCTACGACGTGCCTTTTCGTTTCAAACGCCAAGGCAAATACCGTACTTTGCGCGGCGCTCGTGTGAACCTTACATATTATCCAACCCAAGAAATGGTCGCCGGTATTCCGGTAGAAATCATGAAAGTCGTGCGAGTAAAGCGAACTTAATGGGCGTCACTCGTTGCCAGGCATATTGTGGCTTTTCTTCTTGCTGATATGAACTTAATATGGCGTCGATTGTCTGTGTTTCAGGCGTTTATCTTTGCATATTAGGTGTACAAAATAATGGAAATGAGTCGTTCGGGAAGTTGGCTTGCCACGTTAAAACGCATTGAGCGTAGCGTTTGGTTTCAAGGTTTTATCATCAGCATTATCGTGATTGCGGCATTAACGGTTGGCGCAAAAACCTATTCTTTACCCTACGGTATTGATAAAGCCATTACCTATTTGGATAACTTTATTACCGTCTTCTTTCTGGTGGAACTGTCTCTTCGTTTCATTGCCTGCGACGACAAAAAACGCTTTTTCAAAGACCCATGGAATATTTTTGACACTGTCATCGTGATTGGCAGCTTAATGCCTGTTTCTGAAACTGAAATGATTTTGGTCGCACGTTTACTGCGTGTGTTCCGAGTGTTACGTCTGGTGTCGATCATTCCTGATTTGCGCTTTTTGATCAACGCCTTGCTTAAAGCCATTCCCAAAATGGGCTACATTGCCTTGCTGATGTTTATCATTTTTTACATCTTCGCGGCGGTGGGTTCTATCTTCTTTCATCAAGTAAATGAAGAGCTTTGGGGCGATATCGCCATTTCTATGTTGACCTTATTCCGCGTTGCTACGTTCGAAGACTGGACCGATGTCATGTATGAGACGATGGACGTTTATCCGTTCAGTTGGATTTTTTACATCATCTTCATCTTCTTAACCGCGTTTGTGTTTTTAAACATGATGGTTGGTGTGGTGCTGGATGTGATGACGCGTGAAACCGCGCAAGAAGAACACGAGAACCAAGAAAACCACCATCATGCTTTGGTGACGCAAATCTCTGAGTTGCAAGCGCAAGTGGCGCGTCTTGCCGATAAGATAGATGCGCAACAAGACTCCAATAAGAAATAACCTCTGATCTCAAACCGGGCGCTGGTGTATTTTTTCAGCCAGCGTCCGCCAAACGTATTCAACATCAGCCCTACTAGCACAACCAAAATCCCTATCCATTGCATTGCGCTGACGGTTTCAGAGAGAAAAATTTCAGCGGATGTTAAACCGACCACCGGCACGCCCAAAGTGAGTGGCGCCACCGTAGCAGCGGGATAGCGAGACAATAAATAGCTCCATAAGCCGTAGCCCGCTAACGTCGCGAACAAGGAAAGATACGCTAAGGTCGCGAGTTTTTAGGTTCAAATTCACAATGTTGCTCCACATGACATCGCCGCCATCAATGAAATAAGCGCACAGAAAGAAAGGCACAGGCGGCACCCAGCTTGACCACACGATAAGGTTAAGGTTGGCATCGTAACCTTTTCGGCTGATGATCTTGGTGAAAATATTGCCCAACGCCCAGCTAGAACCCGCTGCTAAGGTTAAGCCAAAGCCAAGCGCCGTCATGGTGGTGTCTTCATTGTCGAACCCAATCACCGCCAAGCCACCAATCGCAATGCCGATAGCCAATACTTGATAAGGCCGAACGGCTTCTTTTAACAACAAGACCGCGAACAGCAGCGTAAAAATGGCCTGAGATTGCAGCACCAATGAGGCCAATCCCGCGGGCATACCAAACGACATGGCGCTGAATAAAAACGCAAATTGCCCGAAGTTCAGCGACAAAGCGTAACCAATACACCAGAGTAGCGGGGTGTTAGGGCGAGAGAAAAGAAGCAGCCAATAAGGCCAATCACAAGAAACCGCAAACCGCCCAACATCATTGGGGTAAGCTCATCCAATCCCCAGCGCATAACGATAAAGTTAAAGCCCCACGCGACAATAATAAAAAGCGCCAAAAACATATCTTTGCGAATCATGTTGAATCCTTAACTGTATGATCATAGTGGGGCAAAAAGTGATCAAACACTTTACGTGGTTTAGGCGAATTTGCACATGGACAGATAAAGAAAGAATTAAGGACACAGACGCGAAAAAAGAGGGCAATGGACGTACTTCACCCTATTCATTTTTCCGTTTTCGGCATTAATAGAATGGATAAAGCATTCATTCGTGAGTGAATCTAGGCTAAATTGGCGGAATATACGCTGAAATCTGCCGCAGATTGGCAACGCGTTCATAATAATAAAAGAAACAAGAAGAGTACCCATGTCATGCGTATTTTAGTGGTCGAAGACGATCGGATTTTAGGCGAAGCCATCAGCCAAAGAATAGGGCGAATGGGGCATGGGTTGGATCTTGCTCAAACTGGAAACCAAGCCAACCAAATGCTGGGGGTGCAAGAATACGATCTTATCTTGTTGGATCTAAATCTGCCGGACATGACGGGCAATCAGATTTTACAAAACCTTCGGAAAAAACAATCCAATACCCCAGTGATCATTCTCACAGCGCGAGATGAAATAAAAGACCGTATCGAACTGCTGGATTTGGGCGCCGACGACTACATGGCCAAGCCTGTGGATTTTGGCGAATTGGAGGCGCGTTGTCGTGCTTTACTCCGCCGCAGTCAAGGGCAAGCGCAAAATACCATTGAATACGGCAATGTGTGTTTGGATCTTCAGGCGTGCACTGTGACGGTAGCTGGGGTGTTGATTGAACTGAAACAACGCGAATTTCGTTTGTTAGAAGTATTTATCGGGCACACTGGTCGAGTGCTGAGTAAGGAAACCTTGATTGAGCACATTTATAATTTCAACGAGAACCCCAACCCTAGCGTTATCGAAATTTATGTAGCGCGCCTACGCAAATCCTTGCAGGACAGTGATATTCACATTCGCACCATTCGCGGATTGGGTTATTTGTTGGAAAAACACCATGACTAAGGCGACCACGTCTATTCGTCGGCAGCTTATTTTTATGGTGGCCACGGTACTGATTTTGATTAACGCCGTGGCGCTTTGGAGTACGCATATTTATGCGAATCGAGCGGCCAAAGAGTCCTACGATCGTTTGCTATACGGCTCGGCTTTGCAAATGGCGGAAAACATTACGTTGTTAGACAGCAAGGTATTTATTGATTTACCTGTGTCGGCGTTTGAAACGCTGGCGTTATCGACCTCAGATCGGGCATTTTACGCCATTATGAACGGTCAATATCAGGTGTTAACCGGTTATAAAGATTTACCGAATATTCCTTTTCCGCAATTATTACTGCAATCGAAAGAAAAAGAAAAATTCCAACCTATTTATTATGAAGCCGATTATCGCCATGAGAGAGTGCGTTTTGTGGCGTTAGGTAAGCGACTGTTTGAAGCCGACAACGTGAATGACGTGTTCATTATTGTTGGGCAAACCTTGGGCGCTCGCGACGTTGCAGCAGCCGAAATGAGCCAAATGGTGCTGCAATTTGTGACCTTGTTTTTCTTTATTACGTTGCTGCTTCTGCTGTTCGTTATTTGGCGAGTATTGCAGCCATTACAGGCCATCAAACAAGCCATCACAGAGCGCTCGCCCCAAGAACTGTCACCATTAGAGGCCAATGTGCCGAGCGAAATCGCCCCCTTGTTGAAAAGTATTAATTACTTTATGGCGCAGTTGGACACCACATTGAGTCGTTTAAAACGCTTTACTGCCGAGGCGGCTCATCAAATAAGAACGCCATTGGCAGGGCTGAATTCGCAAGCACAAAATGCGTTGGATGAAACGGACGAAACACTGCGTCAAAAGCAGTTACAGCATATTTTAGAAAGCAGTGACGTATTGTCTAACACGGTTAATCAGCTATTGAATCGAGCCACATTGACGCACCGTTTTCAGAGCCATCCTTTTAGTCCTGTGTCTTTAGACCAACTTACCAAAGAAACCTGTCGTGAATTGGTGGTTTGGGCGTTACAACAAGATGTAGAAATGGAATACGTGGGCGAGGTGCAAGCGACCATAAATGGGGACGAATTTGCGTTAAAGCAAATGCTGCAAAATATCATTGAAAACGCCATTAAATACAGCCCGAAAGGTGGCGTGGTTGAAGTGGAATTAATGGCCGATAGCAAGAAACCGGCCGCGTCTTGGGTGTTGCAAATTCGTGATCAAGGCGTTGGTGTACCGGATCAGGATAAGGAACACATATTTGAGTATTTTTACCGCAGTCCAGACAACTTTACGTCCGGGACAGGCATAGGCTTGTCCATTGCAAAAGAAGTTGCAGAGCATCATAACGCCCGATTTCATCTGAAAGACAATCAGCCGAATGGACTAATTGTAGAGGTGATTTTTCCTCAGCACAGTGAGGCGCTTTTATGATGACGCGTTATGTGGGCTGGTGCATGTGGTTATGGGTGAGCTTTTTGGGATGGGCTGTGAATGCCAAAACGACGGAGTTTGTGGTTTTTCCCAGTGTCCATGAGCTGAAAAACGAGGCGTCTACTGCGTATCAACAATATCCGGTTTTGACGGTTCGTGGTGCAATCAATCGCGAAGCCATAGCGCCGTTGTTTCAGGCATACCAAGAAAAATACCCTAATGTGGTGATCCATTATGCTGAATCCAATACTCGGCATTTGTATGAGCAGTTTTTGACACAGCCTGAATCTCGACCAGATATCATGCTCAGTCCTGCAATGGATTTGCAATTTAAACTGGCAAACGATGGTTATGCGTTGGCGTACGATTCTCCAGAACTGGCCAATGTGCCGAGCGACTCTTATTGGCGCAATGAGTTGTTTGGTTTTACCTATGAGCCGATTGTAACAGCGATCAACAGCGACATTTTGGCGGGTGAAACTCTGCCTCAAAGTCGTGAGCAATTGTTGAATTTGATTCGCAGTAAGAACCATTTGCTAGACGACAAAATTGGTTTGTTTGATATTCAGCAATCTGGGTTAGGCTATCTGGCGTGGGCGTATGATGGCCAGCAATCTCGCAGTTATGGTCGTTTACTGGAAGCGTTTGGTACGCACCAAGCAAGACTTTATACGGACACGTCTTCCATGCTGAATGCCCTTTTAAAAGGGCAGATCTTCATTGCGTACAACCTAGTGGGAGCGTATTCGTATCGTTGGTCCGAGCAATATGATTGGATCAGAACCATCATGCCGACTGATTACACGTCGATTATTATGCGCACCGCGTTTATTCCAAGAGATGCTCAGCAGCCTGTTCTGGCTAAGCGCTTCATTGATTTTTTGCTGTCACCAACGGGGCAACATATTCTGGCGAATCAATCGGGGATTACACCAATAAGCTTAAATGCCGTTGGTCCCTATAGCCGAGAAGCTTTGCGTAAGCTGCCTCATGGCATTTTTCGCCCGATTCCGTTAGGGCTGGAGTTGTTGATTCAAACCGACGATGCCAAAAAACACATTATTTACCACGAATGGGACAGTGCCATGTTGTCCGCTGAACCGTCCTTGTCTGTAACGCCTTAATTTTGACGCTTTCTGATCCATGAAAGGTTCATGAAAGGTTGCCTCGCTAAAGTGATCAGGTGATATCAAAACAAAAATAATTTGGAGAAAACCATGTTTAAAAAAATACTGATCGCGAGCGCATTGTGCGCGACTCTGGTAAACAGCCCTGTGCAAGCGGCTGAACGTGTATCTATTGGCACTGGCGGAACGGGCGGTTTGTTCTATGTCATCGGTGCGGGCATTTCTGAAACCCTCAATAAACACATGGATAACACAACGGCGCGTGCCGAAGTAACAGGCGCGTCGGTGGAGAATAACCACCGCGTAGCAGCGGGTCAAATGACGCTAGGTTTGTCCTCTTCTTCTACTCTGTTTGAAGCAAAAAATGGCCAAGGCCCATTCAAAGTCAGCGGCCCATTGGATGTCGCGGGTATCGCCTATTTGTACCCTGCCGTTTTGCAGGTGGCGACGATTGCTGGAACGGGTGTGGACTCTTTTGAAGCACTAAAAGGCAAACGAGTAAGCATGGGGCCTCCAGGCAGTAACGCGGCGGTATTGGCGACGCGTTTATTGCAAGAGTATGGTGTGTTTGATGACATTACACCGCGATTTCTTTCGTATAACGAAGGGGTAAAAGCCTTGGTGAATGGCCAAGTAGAAGCCACGGTGGTGTTGGCTGGTGCACCTACCTCGTCTTTGATTGATCTTGATTCTCAAACCGACATGAAGCTGTTATCTGCGGATGTGAATAAGCTTGATAGCCTGATTCAGAAATACCCTTTCTACCAAGCGTACTCATTGCCAGCTGGAACTTATCCAGATCAGACAAAACAAGTGGTGATGATCAATGATCCTGCAATTTTGTTTACCAGTGGCAAAGAAGACCAAAGTAAGGTGTATACCATCACTAAAACCATCTTTTCTCATCTCGATGAGCTGGGACAAATTCACCCACAAGCCAAAGCGATCTCTCTCGATACGGCGAAACGAACGCCAGTGACTTTGCATCCGGGCGCGAAGAAATACTTTGATGAAGTAAGCGGTCAGTAGGAGCGTCATCATGTTGAAGACAAACCTACAAAGTTTGCGTCTGGAATCGACGTTTGCAGGTGGCAAAGAATTGGCCTTGGTTTCCATTCTGTTTAGTGTGATTGCTGCGACAGTTGCTGGCTTTGTGCTGTACGGTGCATATTACGGTGGCATTACGGCGTTGCTTTTGAGGTCGTCATTTTTCTCTTTAGTTGCAGCGGCGGCCATGCTGTTTTATGCCTTACGATACAAAAGTGTGGCGGGGCGCGTGGTGTTTTACCTATTTGCTCTTGCGGCGTTGGTTCCTGGACCGTACTTATGGCATTACTACATTGATATTGTCATGCGTGGTGCTATGTCGATTGGGCAGGATAAGTGGATCTTTATTGCCCTCATCGCGGTGGTGTTTGTCTTCGTTCGTATGGCGGTGGGTTGGGCGCTGATCACCTTGATGGCGCTGGCCTTCTTGTATGCCTATTTTGGCTATTTGATACCAGGGAAATACGGCCACGGTGGCTACGATTTGAGCCGCTTAACGTCGACGTTGATGCTGTCAACCGAAGGGGTTTATGGCGTTCCCATGGGGGTGGCGGTTGAGTATATTTTCTTGTTCGGTCTGTTTGGCGCCATCTTAACCAAGATTGGTACAGGCGAAGTGTTCGTGGACATTGCCCGAGGCTTAACTGGACGTGTTCAAGGTGGTCCCGGTTTGTCGGCGGCCTTGTCGAGCGCCTTGTTGGGATCGTTGAATGGCAGTGCTGTTGCTAATGTGGTGACGACCGGAACCTTTACGATTCCGCTTGCTGAAGCGTGTGGGCTACAGCGCTAAATTGGCGGGAGCCGTAGAGGCTGCAGCCTTCGGCAGAGCCAGATTATGCCACTGTCATGGGCGCCGCGGCGTTTTGATGGCAGAAATGATCGGTATTCCGTATGCGGAAGTGGCGTTAGCGGCCTTGGTTCCGGCGCTTTTGTATATCTTTGCGTTGATGATTTCTGTGCGGCTTGAAGCGGGTCGTCTTAACTTAGCGAGAGACACCGAGGCGGGTTTGCAGCTTTTAGTGAGAACGTTGCGTACTAAGAGTTACCTTTTGCTGCCATTGGTGGTGTTGATTGGTTTAATGATCTCAGGAAAGTCACCGACACAAGCTGCGGTAATGGGAATTCTTGCGGGTCTGTTGGTGTGTCCTTGGAAAAAAGAAACGCGTATTAATGTGTTTGATTTGATATCAGCTTGTAAAGAGACTTTGTCTTCGACTTTGCCCATTGTGGCGGCAGTAGGTGCGGCTGGGGTGATCATCGGTATTTTGAATTTAACCGGTATGGGGTTGATGTTGTCTGGCTTGATCATTGAATTGGGCGATGGCAATTTGTGGGCGGTTTTGTTGCTGACTGCGTTGGCGTCTTTTGTGTTGGGAATGGGGCTGCCGACCTCGGCGGCGTATTTGCTGCTGGCTGTCCTCGTTGCCCCAGCGATGACGCAATTGGGCATGGAAACCTTGTCGGCTCACATGTTTATTTTCTATTTCGGTTTGGTGTCTGCGATTACGCCACCGGTAGCGCTGGCTGCTTATGCTGCTGCCACCATATCGGGCGCTGACGCAAATGAAACGGCCGTTGAATCGATGCGTTTGGGTTTTGTGAAGCTCTTGGTGCCGTTTTTGTTTGTCACTATGCCAGGGGTGTTGTTGATCGGAACCACGACCAGTGTGGTGGCGGCAATTTGCTTTGCGACCCTAGCAACCGCGTCGATGAGTATTGGTTTTTCTGGCTGGCTACGTGAAAATTTGCCTTGGGCAACGCGTTTGTTGTACGTGGCGGCCGCGATATTGATTGCTTGGCCAGCGGCGGCAACGGACACGTCGTTGTTTGTCGTCAGTGCACGAGTATTGGGTGTGGTGGTGTTTGCAGCATTGCTGATTAAGGCCAGTACTCAGACCAAACTCAAAACTATGAAAGTTCACGCTTAACCGTTCAGGCAACCAAGCAAACGACACGAAAAAGCGCATATTTCTATCAAGGAATTATGCGCTTTTTGCTTCATTTTCGTGATGACAGTGTCTCGTTAAGGTAACCCTGTCATTAGGAGTTTAATGCAGTAAGACGCAGTGAGTACTGCAACAAAACCGACGCCGTATAAGAGTAAAAACCATTGCCATGATTTGAGTTGGGTGGCTTTTGCTTTCAGACTTTTTAGCTTCGTTATGTTGAGCGACATTAGTAACCCTCCTGATAATCTTCCACCTTGCCAGCAAAAACGCGATAGCCCCATAAGGTATAAGCACAAATCAATGGTACGAAGATGCAAATGCCCGGCAGCAAAAACAATAAACTGCTGTCTGGGGAGGCGGCTTCCATAAAGGTTAATTGTCTTGGTATTAAGTAAGGAAACAAGCCAACGACAAGACCCGCAAAGCCCAATAAGAAGAGCGTTGCAGCGTACCAAAATGGTCGGCTTTCATGATGAATGATGCCAGCGGAATGGCTGTTTAAATCTTTCCAAGCCAATACCGCGACCACTAAAGTGATGATAGGTAAAGGCGATAGCCATAAGAAATTGAAGCCTGAGAACCAACGCTGACGAATGTCTATTTGGCTCGCCACTGTCCACACGCTTACGATGATCATGGCGAAAATAGTGATCAGTAGCAGCCTTTTACCTAACTTTGCCGCGTGGTCTTGAATGCGTCCGCGGCTTTTCATAAACAGATAACAAGCGGCCAAAAGCGCATAGCCCGCCATCACAGCAAAGCCAGTCAAAATAGAAAACGGCGTTAGCCAGTGCAAGCTGGATAAACTGTCGACACCGACTGGCACGCCCTGAACAATCGATCCTAACAACATACCTTGGCAAAATGCCGCGATGGCTGATCCCGCACTAAACGCAAGATCCCAGTAAGGACGAGACGTCTCGGACTTAAACCGATACTCGAACGCCACACCACGAAAGATCAGCGCAAACAGCATCAACATGATAGGCAAATAAAAGGTTGAAGTAATGCCAGCATAAGCGGCGGGAAACGCCGCAAATAACACCACACCACCAAACACTAACCAAGTTTCGTTGCCATCCCAAACGTGTGAAATAGAGCGCATTAAATGGTCGCGCTCGCCTTCTTGGTTAAACCAAGGGTAAAGAATGCCAATGCCTAAATCGAAGCCATCGAGTAACACGTACATGAAGATGGCAAAGCCTAAGACAAGGAAGTAGAAAAAAGCCAAATCCATCATTTATCTCCTTGTGCTTGTAAAGTTTGATCGTTTGCTTGCTGTTCTTTCGTTGTTAGTGATTTTACCCAAGCCAATGCATAACCCGGTGCTTTCATACCGATCAGTTGCTGCTCTAATGTCTCCATAGACGGCGGCCCCTTCTTAATCAACTTGCGCATGAAGTAGAGATAAACACCAATCAGCAGACTGTAAATGATGACAAACATGGTCAAGGTGAATAGCACGCGTTCAGCTGGCAGTGGCGATACAATCTCAGATGTTCTAACTAGGTTGTAGACAATCCAAGGCTGACGGCCGATTTCCACCACATACCATCCCGCCAGAACAGCAATGACACCCATCGGTGTAAATAGCGTCACGATGGATAAGAAGGCTTTGTTTTCGTACAAACGGTTTTTACGACGCAGCAACAAAGCTAAGGCTGCAATGCCGATCATGCCAAAGCCAATACCCACCATGACACGGAAAGACCAAAACACTAACGGCACGTTTGGTCTGTCTTCTGGTGGTACGGCTTTCAAACCTTGTACCGCGCCATCCCAAGAGTGAGTTAGGATCAAGCTGCCTAGGTTTGGAATACCGACTTGATAATCGTTGGATTCGGTCTCCATGTTTGGCATAGCGAACAGTAACAGCGGTACGTTTTCTTCTTTTGCTGGCCAAATGCCTTCCATCGCAGCGAGCTTGGTTGGTTGATGTTCGTGTACATTTAAACCGTGCATATCGCCGATCCATGCTTGCAGTGGCGTTAGCACCAAGGCAAACCACATGCACATGGACAAGCCTTTTTTGGCAAAAGGAATGTTTTCTTTTTCAATAGGTAGTATGCACTGATGCCAGCCACGACAAACGTTGCGGTGATTAACGATGCAACCAGCATGTGAGTAAGTCGATAGGGCATAGATGGATTGAAGATGACTTCCATCCAGCTTGAGACTTCAAATTTACCATTGACGATCTTGTAACCTGCGGGAGTTTGCATCCAAGAGTTCGCTACAATGATCCAAAACGCCGAAATCCAGGTACCTATCATAACGGTCACCGTGGCGAAGAAATGCAATTTGCGGCCGACGCGCTGCCAGCCAAATAGCATGACGCCAAGAAAGCCCGCTTCCATAAAGAAGGCTGTCAGTACTTCGTATGCCATTAGGGGCCCAAGAATGGCGCCAGTAATTTCGGAAAATTTGGAGAAATTAGTACCAAATTCATAGGACAAAACAATACCGGACACCACGCCCATACCAAAGGTAATGGCAAAGGGTTTGATCCAAAATTTGGCCAACTGCAAATAGTAAGGGTTGTGTGTTTTAAGCCACAGCCCTTCCCAAATGGCAATCAGAGTCGCCAAACCAATGGTGATACTGGGAAAAATAATGTGAAAGCTCACCGTAAAGGCGAACTGTATGCGAGATAAAATGGCGACGTCGAGGTCCATAATGGCTCCCTTAGGGGTCAATCAGCGTTGTAAAATTATGCGTTTCTCTTGATTTTTAGCGTACGCATTTGCTGTAAAGCCAGAGGGAGTAGTGCTAAGCCTACAATGCTAAAAAGTGCGATGATTTCGGTCATTAAAAAGCCAGTATTCATGATGGTTGTCCTATAAGTTGAAGGTGGTTTGATATAGATCAAAGGTTGTCTTACCTATAGCAAGGGACAGGCCAACTATTAGTTAAATTTATATCATTGATTTTAAAGGAAAAATTTATTTCTTTGTGTGTGGTGTAAAAAGAGTTTACGATTTTCTCAGTTTTTGGTGTAAACGAGGTTTACGATTTTGACGCTTTCCTTAATGTTTGAAGTGGCCATGTTGGTCTCTAGTGTGTGTGGCGTTTTGGTGGCAGCATGGCTGCTATGGCGAGCGCGAAAGCAAGGCGACCTGCAGGCATTAGCAGGCTTTGCCATCATGATGGCGATTTGGTGTTTTGGTCATGTGGTGTTGTTTCAAGGCTACGAACGTGTGGGGGTTTACATTATTCTCGCGAACCCATTAATGCCGACTTTTTTCTTACATTTTGCGATTCGTTTTGTGAATTCTGGCGCAGCCAAAGAACCCATGCTCGATCGCTTATGTCAGGCTGTGCCGTGGTTTTATCTGACCAGTTTTACCGTGGTGTTGCAAAGCTGGTGGATGGAAGCTGGCGACGCCATTAGTACCTTAGACACACGTTCCTTTTTTATTTTTACTGAAGCGGGAACGTGGAACCTCGCCTACACGGTATTGATTGGTATGTTGGCACATGGCGTGCTGTTATTTGGTTGGTATCGACACTCTGGTAACAAACGCCGCTCTATTCTCGCCATGTTTGGTGTTGGCGCATGGGGCTTGTTGTTGGCGACCAGTTTTGTGTTTCCTTCTTTCGGTATTAGCTGGTTTCCCTATCCTATGTTGTTGCTGCCCACCTATTTGCTGTTGTTGGTTTATGCGGTGGTGCGCTATCAAATTTTATCCGTGAACGCGTTCGCCAATCGAGCCTTGCTTTGGGTTGCCATGATGCTAGTGATTCTCTGTGTGATCGCGGTTATCAGTGTGGTGTCTGGACGTGTTGGTTTGCAGGCATTGGCCAGTGTGCCTAGCTGGCAGTTGTGGTTGTATTCCTTGCTGATTTTGGTGGTGGCCGCGCTGATTTATCAACCTTTGAGTCGCTTAATTTCTCGGCTGATTTATCCCGGAGCCTCATTGAATGAAGCCGTGTTGGATACTTGGTCAACGCAATTAAAAGAGGCGCAAGATTGGTCGCAGTTGATTGCCATTGGTGAGCGTTTACTTTCTTTGCAGATACGACGCTGCGTGGCGATACAGCTGAAGCATGCGGATTTACCTGTTCAAGAACAGAATGACGCTCTGGCGATACGAGTCTCTCGATTAGAAACGGATTGGCACTTTGTTTTGATTGGCTGGGACGATGCCAGCCCCGGCATGCGTTTGACGGCGGAAGTGTTTGCGTCGCTATTTTCGACCAGCTGCGGCTTGCTTGAGCGCTCGTTGGCTTTGGCGGTGGCGGAGCGAAAACGCATGGACGAACAGCATCTGGTTGAGCTGGGCAGTTTGTCTGCGGCGATGGCCCATGAATTGCGTAACCCTCTCAATATTATTTCTATGGCCGCTTATGATGCACCAGTTGAAACGCGCCAACACATTCAGGCTCAGCTAAAACGCGCGGATCGTTTGGTCAGCGATATGTTGGTGTATTCTGGTGGGTTGAATTTGCAGATCGCAAAAACGCCCTTGTGCGCCTTGGTATCGAGTATTGTGACGCAAGCTCAGTTAGATGGGGTCGTGGTTGAACTTGAGATTGAACAGACGATGGAGCTAGCCGCTGACCCGCAACGGTTACAGCAAGTATTTATTAACCTGATCGATAATGCCGTGTCGTTTTTGCGCAATAGGCCAGATGGCAAATTATGTATTGAAGCCAAAGTGCAAGATCAGCAGACAGTGATTCAAGTGCATAATAATGGACCTGCCATCGACCCAAGTCTGCAAGGTGAGGCGTTATTTCAGCCCTTTGTTACTAAGCGAGCGGGCGGCAGTGGGTTGGGCTTGGCGATTGTGCGTCGTATTGTTGATGCCCATGGTGGTCGCATCCGACACCGAGACGATGCAGGTTGGCCTGTCACGTTTGAACTCATTTTTCCTCAATCCATTCATTTTACCAACGATGGGATACGCCACGAATGACACAAAATAAAATCCTTTTAGTAGACGATGAACCGGCGTTCCGTGAGTTGGCCAGCCGCTGGTTGGCAAACCAAGATTATCATGTGAAAACAGCGGCCAGCTTGGACGAAGCGCGAAGTGCTTTGGAATCGTTTGATGCAGATTTGGTGTTGCTGGATTTGTCGATGCCGCCGCATTTTGATCCTCAAGTCACGTTGAATTCGTTGGGCGATTTTGACGGTCGACCAGTGATTATTATCACTGGTCACGCGGATCGAGAACTGGCGTTGAAAGCCGTATCTCTGGGGGCTTGGGACTTCATTGCCAAGCCGATTGATCCTGATATGTTGGCGGTTGTGGTGCGTCGAGCGATCACCAAAACCACGTTGGAACGAGAGTTGAATCAGCTCAAACAAGCCTCACAATCACCTCAGGGTGCCGCCGCTTATATTGGTCATTCGCTCAGTTCGCAAAAAATCAGGGCGTTGGTGGAGCGCATTGCGCCAACGGATGTTCGTGTTTTAGTGACGGGGCCATCGGGTACCGGGAAAGAGGTGATTTCGCGCACCTTGCACGATTTGAGTCATCGTAAAACAAAGCCGTTTGTTTCTGTGCATTGTGGTGCCATTCCAGCGGAATTACTGGAAAGCGAACTGTTCGGTTATGTTAAAGGCGCGTTCACGGGCGCGGAAAAAGACAAAGTCGGTTTGTTGAGTTTGGCCGACGGCGGCACCTTGTTCTTGGATGAAATTGGTGAAATGCCGTTGGCGATGCAAGTCAAACTGTTGCGCGTTTTACAAGAAGGAACCTTCTTTCCGGTCGGTGGACGAGAACAAAAGCACATCGATATTCGAGTCATTTCTGCGACGAATGCTGACCTGTTAGAAAAAGTGCGTGAAGGCGAGTTCCGGGAAGATTTATTTTATCGAATAAAAGGCGTCAACATCGAAACTCTCGCCTTGGCCGATAGGCTCGACGATGTGCCGGTGTTGTTGCAAGCCTTTTTGCAGCGTTGGCAAAGTCAGCACGCTACGATGTTGAAACTCAGCCCGGATGCTGTGCAATGGTTCCGAGACCAAACCTGGCCGGGCAACGTTCGGGAACTGAAAAATACCTTAGAAAGCGTCGCGTCTATTTGCCCAGAAGGGCGCATCACCTTAGACGACATTCAGTTACTTTATCCAAGCAGTGCACCTGTTTTCGTCACGCCACTGACCAGCCATTTATCGCTTAATGACATTTCGCTAGATGAACAGGTTCGAGACCTCGAAATCCGCCTGATTACACAGGCTTTGGAGAAACACCAAGGTAACCGCACCCAAGCCGCCAAACAGCTTGGTATTTCGCGGCAGGGACTGATTAAAAAGATAGAAAGGTATGGTGTGTAATTTAATTGCTTACTTACGAAGAGGCTTTGCTTTCTACTACTTCACAAGCGATTTCACCATCCTGAACTCTGATTTTTATCGCGTCGCCTTTTTCAACGTTATTTACAGAGCGAATAACCTGTTTGTCTTTCGAGGCAATGGCGTAGCCTCTGGCTAGGGTGTTGAGTGGGCTGACGAGATTGAGCTTGTCGACGATGCGGGCAAAGGCGGTTTGTTTGTTAGTTAGGGTGTTGCTTAATGCGCGAGCAAGTCGAGCGTCGATGTCTTTGAGCTTTTGTCTGTCTTGGTCGATACGGCGAGTCGGGCTGTTTCTTTCGAGTCGATGAGCGAGGTTGACAGCTTGGCTTCGTTGCTCTGATACCTTGCGTTGCATGCTTTGTCGCAAGCGGTGCTTGAGTTGGTCGAGTTGATTTTGTTGTTGTTCGATTCGCTCTTTCGGATGGCGAATACGCTTGGTTGTGAAGTCGAGCTGTTGCTGGCATTGTTCAAGGATACTGCGACATGCGTCGAACTAGCTGCTTTTCTTGCTGTTCGATTTGTCGAATTAATTGATTGCGGTCAGGGCTTAAAAGCCCTGCGGCCGCGGTGGGTGTGGCGGCGCGAACATCGGCGACAAAGTCGGCAATGGTAAAATCGGTTTCATGGCCGACAGCCGAGACAATCGGCGTTTGGGCGGCAAATATTACGCGTGCCAAGGTTTCGTCGTTGAAGCTCCATAAATCTTCCAAAGAACCACCACCACGACCGAGAATAATGGCATCAAAGTGTCCGCTGCCATCGGCGCGTTGCAATTGCCGTAAGATGTTTTTAGAGGCATCTTGGCCTTGCACTAAAGAAGGCAGAATGGTGAGTTCGGTCAATGGGAAACGCCTGCGAAAAGCGATGATCATGTCGCGAACGGCAGCGCCGACAGGTGAGGTGATGATGGCAACACGCTCAGGTTTTGTGGGTAATGGTTTTTTGTGTTCAGGTGCGAATAGGCCTTCGGCCTGTAAATTGTTTTTTAAGCGTTCAAAGGCCTGTTGTAATGCGCCTTCACCCGCCGACTCCATGCTTTCGACACTGAGCTGGCAATCGCCTCTAGGACCATAGAAAGTGACGCGAGCACGCAGACGAACCATGTCGCCATCTTTCGGTTTGAATCGCACAGCGGCATTTTTGCCTTTGAACATGGCGCAGCGTATTTGCGCTTTGTCGTCTTTAAGGGAAAAGTACCAATGGCCGGAGCCGGGCTTGGCGAGATTGGAGATTTCTCCTTCCACAAGAATCCACGGTAAACTGGCTTCAAGTAGTTGTTGTATCTGTCTATTTAGCTGCGATACGGTAAAAGCGGTTTCTTGTGACGCCGACGTTGTAAAATTTTTCATCAATCTCTCGTGGTTTTGATTTACCGAATGCAACTAAAGGAGTAGAATTACTTGCCATCTTAACACCCTTGTTGGCATTGGAAACTCCCATTATGTTACGAATCGTGCAAGAAGCTTTAACGTTTGATGACGTATTGCTTATCCCCGGCTATTCCGAAGTTCTTCCTAAGGATGTTAGCCTCAAAACGAAAATCACTAAAGACATCGAGTTAAATATTCCACTGACGTCTTCTGCGATGGATACCGTTACAGAACATCGCATGGCGATTGCTCTGGCTCAAGAAGGTGGCATTGGCATTGTGCACAAAAACTTGACCATTGAAGAGCAAGCTCGTGAAGTTCGTCGTGTGAAAAAATTCGAAAGCGGCATCGTTCGCGATCTTGTTACTATCAATCCTGAAGCCAGCGTTCAAGAGCTTATGGATCTGACGGCAGCGAATAGCATTTCAAGTGTACCTGTTGTTCAAGGTTCCGATTTGGTTGGTATTGTGACTAGCCGTGATGTTCGCTTTGTTAAAGACTACGATAAAAAAGTCTCTGACATCATGACTCCAAAAGATCGTCTTGTTACGGCGCTTGAAGGGGCTTCATCTGGTTCTATCCGTAAATTGCTTCATGAAAATCGCATTGAAAAAGTGCTGATTGTGAA
>NZ_JAODTL010000031.1 GCF_026191375.1 Marinomonas pontica
AAAAAAGTATTGGATTCTTACATTAAGTAATGACACTGTGACTCAAAAGAAGAGTGAGCTCTGCCAAGGTTTAATCAAGGGTAGCGGCAGGTGATTTCTAGTTGGCTGACTCTGTTGAATTCATGTTCTGTTGAATTCATGTTCTTTTGATAACGCTGGGTTATCAATTTTGCATCATAAATGTAGTTGGTTGCGTTGTGCGCGATACTATCAAATAGAAAAAAGGGATAACATAATCCATTTCGACGTCTGACCAATAGATCGCTGCTTACGTCTCACGAAAGCTAAATTTTGTCAGTGTTCTTAACCGACGCCAACACAGAGAGTGCAATATGGCAAAGCCAATAGAGCCGGATCAGATACTGTTAAAAATGCCATCCCTTAGAGCGGTAAAGTCCTTTGTGGCTGCTGCGAAGTATCTAAATTTCACTCGTGCTGCTGAAGCGCTTTGTGTCACGCAAGCGGCTATTAGTCGTCAGATCAGAGAGTTGGAGGTGGCATTAGGCGTCCCGCTTTTTAAACGCACAGGGCGTGCGGTGGAACTGACAGAAGCTGGCCAGATTTTTTATGATGCAGCGTATTTGTCTTTTGTGAATATTGCTCAAGCCGCGCAACGTATCCAGTCGTCAGCAAATAAAAAAAGGAATTGAGTATTTGTTGCACGCCGGCTTTTTCTTCATTTTGGTTAACGAATCGTTTGCCTGACTTTGTAAAAAGGTATCCTGACATTGATATAAATGTCATTTCGACGAGCAGCATGTTACACACTGAACCGGGCGTGTATCCTGATATATTTATTAGTAAGTTGAGCGACCCTAGGGAGGGGTATCATTCCGAACCACTCTTTCATGATTTAATTTACCCTGTTTGCTCGCCTTCCTACCTAGAAGCACACCCTGAATTGGGCCGATTTATTAATATAGATGATGTCACGTTGTTAAACTTGACTCCCTATGGGCGGTCGCAGGTAGCGGAACATGTGGACTGGGATGTCTGGCTTAACAGCTTAGGTATCGGCTCTGAAGCAACAGGCCAAGTACATTACTTTAATACCAATGACTACAATATGTTAATACAACTGGCGGTGTCTGGGCAGGGCGTGTGTTTAGGTTGGCATCATCTGGTTGCACCACTTATTGATCAAGGGGCGTTGGTGAGGGCAGGAGAGATGGAAATTACTTACCGAGAAAAGAAGCATTACTTATCTTATGCGGAACGCAATGAGGGTAAAGAGGCATTACAGGTGTTTCGTATTTGGTTTATTGATGATATAGAGAGGAATTTATCAAATTTATTCTAAGAAAAGCGGCGAGAGTCGCTTTTTTTATATGTGAAATACCATCAATGGATGGTAAGCAGATTTTTGTGAATTCAAGTAATCATAACCTAACCTTATCAATTGATCGGAGAAATGGTTGATTGTGACAGTTTCGATGCGCTCGGTAATATCAATCTAGGCTTGGTGGCTTAGCTCACTATGATATTAGCGTACTTCGAAATAAGGTAATTAAAATGAAATTTGCAGGGATCTACACTCCGGTTATCACCCCTTTCTTTGAAGATGGTTCCATCAATTTTGATGCATTCTCAGAACATGTTCAGTATCTAAAAGACGCCGGTGTACACGGTTTGATGATTGGTGGAACTACGGGTGAATACTATGTTGAAACCCTTGAAGAGCGGCTTGAGCTTTTAATCACTGCTCGTAAAGCAGTGGGTGCGGATCTGATTATAATTTTTGGTACGGGTTCTATTAATCCTAAAGACTCTCTATGGTTGGCTGCGCGTGCGAAAGACGCGGGTGCCGACAGCCTTCTTCTTGCTACCCCTCCTTACTCTCTTCCAACCCAAAAAGAATTGGCTACATTAGCGCTTGAAATTGATCGTGTCGCTGACATGCCGATCATGCTTTACAACTACCCAGATCGTATGGGTATCAATATGGAACCAGAATTCTTCGAGCTTGTTAAAGGCTCTAAAAACATTTGCGGTATTAAAGAAAGCTCCGGCGACATCAATCGTTTGCATATGCTGATGAATGATTATCCACACATTCAAGTCACTTGTGGTATGGACGATCAAGCATTGGAGTTCTTCGCATGGGGTGCTACAGGCTGGGTATGTGCGGGTTCTAACTTTTTACCGAAAGAGCATATCGCGCTTTACAACGCATGTGTCATTGAAAATGATTTTAATAAAGGCCGTAAAATCATGACTGCAATGATGCCGCTTATGAGTGTTTTGGAACAAGGCGGTAAGTTTATTCAAAGTGTTAAGCATGGCGTGACTTTTGATGGTCGCAATGCTGGTGTGGTTCGTTCGCCATTGATGGGACTTGAGCAAGATGAGAAAGAGGCTCTTGAGCACGTTATTGTTCATTTGAAAAAAGAGATCTCTGAAATCATCGCCTAGCGCTTTCACCGCGTTTTT
>NZ_JAODTL010000032.1 GCF_026191375.1 Marinomonas pontica
CATGGGAAATACATTATGAAAGTACTCTTTCTTTGTACGCATAATGCCTGTCGCAGCATTCTAGCCCAAAGCATCACAGCTTCTATCGGCAATGACGGTTTGGAAGCATTTAGTGCAGGCAGTCATCCGAGCGGACAGGTTCATCCTGATACACTTAAACAATTAACAAACCGTGGTTATTCCATTAATGGCCTAAATAGTAAAAGCTGGGATGAACTGTATGACTTAAATCCAGACATCGTTATTACAGTGTGTGATCAAGCCGCTGGCGAAACTTGCCCTATTTGGTTTGGCAAAGCTATTAAAGGGCACTGGGGATTACCCGATCCGACCAAATTCCCCGCGGAAGAAAAAGACGTTATTTTTGACAAAGTATTTTTAATCTTAGAAACACGTATTCGAATGCTAGTAAATGCCATTGATCATAGTTCACATCAGGAATTGTCCGAACTCGTCGAGCAGTTAGGAAAGGCTGAATAAAATGGGAGTATTCGAACGTTATCTTAGTATTTGGGTCGGTTTGGCGATTATGCTTGGCGTTTTTTTGGCAACATTATCCCAAGCTTTTTTCCGCTATTGCAGACTTCGAATTTGCTCACGTCAACTTAATTATTGCCGTATTAATTTGGTTAATGATTTACCCAATGATGATACAAATAGATTTTTTATCATTGAAAAATGTAGGCACTAAGCCAAAGGGACTCATCCTTACATTGGTCGTTAATTGGTTAATAAAACCTTTTACCATGGCATTTTTAGGCTGGTTGTTTTTTAAAGGGATCTTTGCAGATTGGGTAGATCCGCAAACAGCGACTGAATACATTGCAGGCATGATATTACTTGGGGTTGCCCCGTGCACGGCAATGGTATTTGTGTGGAGTCAATTAACAAAAGGTGATCCCAATTACACGTTGGTTCAGGTATCAGTAAACGACATCATTATGATATTCGCATTTGCTCCGATTGCGGGTTTCTTGCTCGGCATTACTGATATAACGGTTCCTTGGAATACTCTGCTTTTATCTGTCTTGTTATATGTCGTGCTTCCTCTTGTAGCAGGCATAATTACTCGGAAGATTGTGGATAAAAAAGAAGATCATCAGGCACTCGCACGTTTGCTTTCGACATTGAAGCCCTGGTCGATTATTGGCTTACTGACCACTGTAATACTGTTGTTTGGTTTTCAAGCGCAGACAATTATAACCAACCCACAAGCCATTGTGCTCATTGCCATTCCGTTGCTAATTCAAACTTACGGAATTTTTGCAGTAACCTATTTTATCGCTTATCGAATGAGACTCCCACACAATGTAGCAGCCCCTGCTTGCATGATTAGTACTTCCAATTTTTTTGAACTCGCTGTTGCTGTTGCTATTTCATTATTCGGACTACATTCAGGTGCGGCACTAGCGACGGTTGTTGGTGTTTTGGTTGAGGTGCCTGTTATGTTGAGCTTAGTGTGGTTTGCCAACCGCACTCGCCATTGGTTTTCTTAGTTACTTTGAATAAATAGGAGATTGTTATGACTATTAAAGTCGGTATTAATGGCTTTGGCCGCATGGGACGTTTGTCTTTTCGAGCAGCATTCGATTGGGATGAAGTGGAGTTTGTAAAAATCAATGATCCCGCTGGCGATGCAGCTACACTGGCACATTTAATCACCTTCGACTCTGTTCATGGGCGTTGGAATCATCAAGCCCAATCGGAAGATAATGTCATGATAGTGAGTGGACAACGCATCGTCTGCACACAAAACAAAACCATCGCAGAAACCGATTGGTCTGGCTGTGATGTGGTTATCGAAGCCAGTGGCAAAATGAAAAGCAAAGCTCTACTGCAAGCTTACCTTGATCAAGGCGTAAAACGTGTCGTGGTTACCGCACCAGTAAAAGAAGAGGGTGTACTGAACGTGGTCATGGGGGTTAACCAGCATTTGTACGATAAAGCCCAACATACTATTGTGACGGCCGCCTCTTGCACCACGAATTGCTTAGCGCCTGTTGTGAAAGTGATTCATGAAAAACTGGGCATCAAGCATGGTTCAATGACCACGATTCATGATATTACCAACACGCAAACCATTCTTGATGCGCCCCACAAGGACTTACGTCGTGCCCGAGCCTGTGGCTCGAGCTTAATTCCAACCACGACGGGATCAGCAACGGCCATTACGCATATTTTTCCTGAGCTAAAAGGCAAATTAAATGGTCATGCGGTGCGTATTCCTTTAGCCAATGCCTCGTTAACCGATTGTGTGTTTGAAGTGGAACGTGAAACCACGGTGGAAGAAGTTAACCAGCTGTTGAAAACCGCATCTGAGAGCGAGTTAAAAGACATTTTGGGATACGAAGAACGTCCATTGGTGTCTGTGGATTATAAAACCGATCCACGCTCTAGCATTATCGACGCCTTGTCCACTATGGTCATCAATGGTACGCAGGTAAAACTCTATGCTTGGTACGACAATGAATGGGGCTACGCCAATCGCACCGCCGAATTGGTGCGCATGGTAGGTCTTGCAGATAAGGAATAATCGACTATGACATGGCTAACACAGCTTTCCCCGCAAATTCGTCAATACATGATAGTGACGGGGAATTATTGGGCATTCACCTTAACCGATGGTGCATTAAGAATGTTGGTGGTGCTGTATTTCTACGGGCTAGGTTATAGCCCTTTTGAAATCGCCATGTTGTTTATTTTTTACGAAGTGTTTGGCGTGATCACCAATTTGGTGGGCGGCTGGCTCGGTGCTCGTCTCGGCTTGAACCGCACCATGAACATGGGACTGTTTATGCAAATCCTTGCCCTTGCCATGCTGCTGGCTCCTGCCAGTTTGCTCACTGTGCCTTGGGTAATGGGCGCGCAAGCCTTATCCGGTATCGCCAAAGACCTTAACAAGATGAGCGCGAAAAGTTCGATTAAACTACTCGTGCCAAACGATGCCCAAGGGCAACTGTACAAGTGGATCGCCATTCTAACTGGATCTAAAAATGCCTTAAAAGGCGTTGGCTTCTTTTTGGGAGGTGCACTGCTCAGTCTATTAGGGTTCCAAGGTGCTATTTTGCTCATGGCGGCAATGTTAACAGTTGTGTGGATCGCCAGCTTAATCAGCCTTAAAAAAGACCTTGGCAAGGCCAAAAACAAACCCAAGTTCACCGATATTTTCTCGAAAAGCCAAGCAGTAAATACCTTATCTGCGGCAAGAATGTTTTTATTTGGCGCAAGAGATGTATGGTTTGTTGTGGCCTTACCCGTCTATCTTGCCACCGTCTTTAATTGGGACCACTGGTATGTTGGTGGCTTTATGGCTACTTGGGTCATTGGTTATGGCATAGTGCAAGGCTTTGCCCCAAAACTAACCGGTAATCGCAAAGATACTCCCCCAGATGGTCGTCATGCCATGCTGTGGGCCCTCGCGCTCGCTATAACTCCTGCGACTATTGCACTGTCACTTTATTATCAGTGGAATGTCCCATTTATTTTAATTGCTGGTTTACTACTATTCGGTGCTTTATTTGCTGTGAATTCCTCATTACATAGCTACCTTATTGTCAGCTATGCGGGAAAAGACGGTGTTTCTCTGGACGTCGGCTTCTATTATATGGCCAATGCAATGGGGCGGCTGATCGGTACTGTTTTATCTGGCTGGATATATCAAGAATACGGACTGGGGATGTGCCTTGGAATATCCACTCTATTTATCGCAATAACCGCGGTTATATCAGTCAAATTACCACGAGGGCAGGAAAGGGGGATCCGTGTTGAAAAGGGCTAGAACAGCGCCATTTGGTCGCCTTCTTTTGGCGGAACCGCAAAATGACGGCAATCGAGATAGCTTAGGCGGTTGTCATCCAATCCATACTTGCGTCGTGCTACGTGAAAACGTTGGTTAATTAAATCTGCAAAAATACCTTCACCTGTCATGCGCTTGCCAAATTGGCTGTTGTAGAGCTTGCCGCCGCGCATGTCCATAATACGCTGCAAAACGTGTTCTGCTCTGTCTGGGTAATGCTGGTGGAGCCAATCCGAAAACAAAGGCGCAACCTCGTGAGGTAAACGCAACATAATGTAGTTGACCGATTGCGCGCCAACCTCCGCGCAAGCAGCGATGATTTCTTCTAGTTCATTATCGTTGATAAAAGGAATCACTGGCGCGACTAGAACCGACACCGGAATCCCAGCTTCCCGTAAGGTTTTAATCACTTGTAAACGCGTCTTCCCAGACGCTGTTCTGGGCTCCAAAATACGCTTTAAATCGTTATTCAGTGTTGTCACACTGATTGCCACGTGGATAAGCTTTTTCTCTGCCATTTGCGCGAGCAAATCTATGTCTCTGAGTATCAGTGTGCTCTTGGTGATCAGCGAGATTGGCTGGTGATGGGCCAAGGCGATTTCCAATAATTGCCTAGTGATTTTGAGCTGTTTCTCAATTGGCTGATACGCATCGGTATTGATCCCTAATGCAATGGGTTCGCAGCGGTATTTAGAATGCGCCAATTCTTCTTCAAACAAAAACGCCGCATTGGTTTTGGCAACCAGTTTGGTTTCAAAATCCAACCCTGGCGACAAATCCAAATAGGCATGAGTTGGGCGAGCAAAGCAATACACGCAACCATGCTCGCAGCCTTTATAAGGGTTCACTGACATACGAAAAGGAATATCAGGAGACGAATTGCGACTAATAATGCTTTTGGCGCGTTCATGATGAACTTCTGTTTTGGGCGATGACGTTTCCAGCAAAGCAATCGCTTCGTCATTTTCATCTACTTCAACCAATGTAATAGCAAAGCGTCCCGCCATATTATTGGCTGTTCCGCGCCCTTTGATCGGATTATTAAAAGGGATTTCTCACCTTTTTGATTGCTGTTGTTGGTAAAGGAAGTAGACATAACATCACCCAAAATACTGTATATATAAACAGTATTTTGGGTGTTAGGCTTCAATAACGCAAGTGTTCTTTTGTTCGCAACTTACAACGAGACGTTACGTTTTTGCCGCATCAAAAAGACGAAGGCAATGCCGCCGACAAGGCCGGTGAGAATGCCGATTGGCATGTCTTCGGGTGGCATGATGACTCTGGAAGCAATGTCAGCCGCGACGAGGAACAGAGCGCCGAATAACGCCGATAAAGGTAAGACTTTGCGGTAATCACCACCAACCAACAAGCGCACGATATGCGGTACCATCAAGCCGACAAAGCCGATGACACCAGAAAAAGCCACCGCCGCGCCAGTCAGCAGCGCGCAGACAACAATCACAATCAGGCGGAATCGCTCAACCGGAACGCCCAAGGTGCTGGCGCTTTCATCGCCAAGGGTCATGGCATTTAGATAACGGGCGTTGTAAATCAGATAGCCGGAACCTAATAAAAGCGTGACCAGTGGAAACCAAAGCTGTCCCCATTGAGCAAGTCCCAAGCCGCCGAGCATCCAGAAAATCACGGTATGAGACGAGCGGTGATCTCCCATAAAAATAAACAGATTTCCCAATGCTGTTAGTACAAACGCTACAGCAACGCCCGCGAGAATCAAGCGTCCTGCACTGTGTGCTGAGGAAAAATTCGCTACAGCCAAGACTAGAAACATGGCCAATAAGGCGCCAAGGAAGGCGAACACGGGCACGGTAACCACACCCAATACCATGCCAGTATGAAGTAAGGCGATAATCGCCCCTAGTGCAGCGCCAGAAGACACACCCAATAAATGTGGATCTGCTAATGGGTTGCGGGTAACGGATTGCAGCGCCGCACCCACAATCGCCAAAGCCGCGCCGACCATGGCGGCAAGCAGTGTGCGCGGCAAGCGAACAGCCCAGATGATGTTTTCACGCCCCATCGACCAGTTAGGGAGCGTGTTGGTGATCGACAGTTTATGGCCGATCACGCTCCACACAGTGGACTGGCTAATGGACACGGAACCCACGCCAATCGCCACACCCATTAATAGCAGCAGTAAGATGCTCAGCATGATTAACAAAGCGGGCAAGGGAACGCGTCCCATGATGGTGAGCTTTTTCTGGCCTGCTTTCATGACGCGGTTCTAAACGCCTCAGCTAAGCGTTTGATCGCATTAATATTACGCGGGCCTGGTGTGGCTTCCACGTATTCTAAAACAACAAAATGGTTGTTTTTCACCGCTGGGATATTTTCGAAGGCAGGATTGCTGCGCAAGAAATTGATTTTTTGTTCTGCGGTCACATCGCCATAGTTAACGATGACAATCACCTCTGGAGATCGGTCAATAACGGCTTCCCAACCAATTTGTGTCCAGCTTTTTTGTACATCATCGACGATGTTTTTACCGCCTGCCGCTTCGATCAATGCCGTTGGCATACCGAAGCGACCAGAGGTAAAGGGTTGTTCCTCACCGGAATCGTATACAAAGACTTTCGGTGCTGTTTTTAAAGGTTTGAGATTAGCTTGGAAATTCGCAAGGTCTTGTTGATAACCTTTTACTAAGGCTTTGGCCTTTTCTTCTTTGTCAAAAATACGACCTAGGTTGAGTAAATCCACATACAGGTCATCCATGGAAACTTTTGGTTTATCCATGATGTGAATGCAGCTTTCGGTTAGCTCGTAAACCTTGATGCCAAGCGGTGCCAAGATGTCCGGCGTAACCCCACCTCCAACACGCATACCGTAGTTCCAGCCAGCAAAATAAAAGTCGGCATCGGCACCTAATAGGACTTCTTTGCTTGGGTATTTAGCAGAAAGTTCAGGTAATTCACCAATGCCATCGCGTAGCACAGGGTCTAGGGTTTTCCAGCCAGAAACACCGGTAAAGCCGACCATGTGATCTTGTAGACCAAGGGCCAACATCATCTCGGTTAGATTCACATCGTTTGATACCGCGGCTTTGGGCGCTTGCTCAAAAGTGACCTCACGGTCGCAGCTTTGTACCGTAACAGGATAGCCAGAAGCATTGGCCAAACCTGTGTGTAAAAGCCCAAGTAATGCGCCGCCAATGAGTAATGACGTGTGTTCGATGTGTGTCGTGGAATTCGCTGCCATGATAGAAAGCCTATGAAATATGTTAATCATTGATGTAAAAGGAAAATCTAGGTCGTTGAGTGATGGGGTGTTCATCAATAATGGTGTCCACATCAAATACTTGTTTGATGCGTTGTTTGGTAAAGACATCATTGGGTGGTGCGCAGTCCTGCATTTCACCGTTTTGCATCACCAGTACTCGGTCAGCGTAAGCGGAGGCGAGGGCTAGATCGTGCAATGATACAATCAGCGTGCAGGGCAGTTTTGCTAATAAGGCCAACACATCAAGCTGGTGACGAATGTCGAGATGATTGGTTGGCTCATCGAGAATAAGTACATCAGGGCGCTGCGCCAATGCTCTGGCGATCATCACTCGTTGGCGTTCGCCGCCAGACAAGGAATCAAAAGAGCGTTCGGCTAAATGCGCCACATCAAGCAAGGCGAGTGCGCTGTCGACGATCTGATAATCTTCATCGGAGCGTCCCCAAACAAGAGACTTAGGAGTCAGGCCGATTTCTACCATTTCAAACACGCTTAGACCAAATTCACCGCCAGTGTCTTGTAACACGGTGGCGATGCGTTGGGCACATTGGCGTGGCGACAGCGACCAAACATCAATGCCATCGAGTAAGACGGAACCCTTGGTTGGTTTGTTCGTTCGATAAAGGCAGCGCAATAAGCTGGTTTTTCCGGAACCGTTCGGCCCAACAATGGCCAGAAACTCGCCTGGATGAATAGAAACGGTTATTGGCTTGAGCAAGGTTTTGCCCCGATAAGGCGACCAAGCAACGTCATTCAACTGCACTCCAGCGGGCTTGCAAGCAGAAAAAAACGCGTAGGGAGCATCGTCTTGTTGGCGGTTGTTGATCGGAGTATTGCTGGTTTGGCTGGTCAAGGCGAGTAGAATTCCATAGTATTTAATTGTTATAATATAACAAAATGAGGCATGGACACAATCTGCCCTTGGAAAAAGCTGACTATACGGAAGGACGATTAGCTCAACAAGGCCTGTTGGCTGGTGAATTTTCATCTTCACATGCGCTACTTCAATAAAGAAGTAGCGAGGGGCTGTATGGGCTGACTACGCTTGAGTAATGGGAATAAACCAATCCAAGGCTTCAATGTCACGAATCCAACGGAGAATATTCGGATATTCAGACAATTGATAAGCGCCGCCTTCCTCCGCCACGTGGGTGTAAGGGAAAAGGCAAATATCCGCCAGAGTGATGGAATCTCCCACCAGAAACGCGTGTGTTGCTAACGTTGTGTCCATTTGCTTCAACGCAGCGTGACCCTGTTGAATGCGGTCTGGCAGCATGCGTTCTTTTAACTCAGTCATGGCGTTATGAGTCAGCCAAAAGCGCGGCGAGGCAATGTTTGGCTCGTGGCTGTATTGTTCCCAAAATAACCATTTATAGACCTTGGCTCGAAGAATGGGGTCAGTGGGTAATAACGCCGACTTATACTGCTCAGCAAGGTAAAGCAGAACCGCGTTGCTTTCGCTCAAGCATTGTCCGTCATCCAATTCCAACACCGGGATTTTACCGTTTGGGTTCATCGCTAAAAAGGACGGTGTGTGTGTTTCTCCTTGGGTAATGTCGTATTCTTTTAGGGTGATTTTTAGTCCCAAACACGCACACATCAAACGAATTTTGTAACCATTTCCCGAAGGCAAAAAATCGTGCAGAATCATAGTGGTTTCCTTTTTGGTTGATGGTCGAATATTGCGCCAAGTAGGACACGGAAAAAAGCCAATTAAATTGAAGGCTGGCATCACGCATATTGATGAATGTGCGAACGTCAGGCCGATGAATAGACAAGAGAGGATGGCATTGGATACGGAATTATTAAAAACCCTCGTGGCGATTGTCGATCACGGCAGCTTTCAGCGTGCCGCTTTGCAGACGTTTCGTACGCCATCGGCCATCAGTATGCAGATGAAGCGATTGGAAGAGCACGTTGGTGCGGCGTTGTTTCATAAACAAGGACGCGACCAAGTGTTGACCGAAGAAGGGCAGCAACTGGTGCATTACGCGCGGCGCATATTACAGCTACAAGAAAGCGCCTTGCAATCCATCAAAGGCCCACAGCAGGGTGTTTTGCTGAATCTTGGTTGCCCAAATGATTATGTGGCGAATTTGCTTATCGTCGTGATGTCCGTCATGGAAACCATGTTGCCGAACATTCGCTTTCGGATTCGCACAGGCACATCTGCTGAACTAAGAGAGTTGATGGACAAAGGCGAAGTGGATCTGGCATTGGTCACGCGAACGCCTGATAGCGACGAAGGCTTAACCTTGTTCCAAGACAAAGGCGTTTGGGTCGCTAAAAAGGCTTTGATTGGACTTCACTTAAACCGCTTTCGCTCGCGCTGTACGAATCGAGCTGTAAATTCCACTCCAGTGCGGTCGATGGTTTGCAAAAGAAAGGCACGGATTATCGATTGTATTGCGTCACCGCCAATCTCACTCTTATTGAAAGCCTGCTAATGGCCGAAAAAGCCATCTCCGCCATTGCTAGCATCAGCGTGAATGATTCACTGGAAATCATCGAAAGCGAACTACTGCCTGCCTTGCCAGCGGTACAAATTGCCTTTTCCCGTTCTGCTTCTGCGCCAGATTGGTTAACGGTTGCGTGGATAGAAGACGTGATTGAGCGGGTGACGAAGTAAATTCTGTGGCAGTTTTAAGCTTCTGAAATCGTATAAAACCGCTCAACATTTTTCGTCACTTCACCCCAATGGGACGCTTTCACTCTGGTTTGATGTTTCTCAAATGCGACCTTGTCGGTGAATTCTTCATAGACATCAAAGCGTTGCAGGTTGCTTGAGTCTCTGGTGACAGAGAAGGTGATGCAGCCCGCTTCTTGATGAGTCAGCGCGATGTGGTTGGGTAGTTCTGCCAATACCTCATTGAGATCTTCTGATGGCACTTCAATGTGGCCGCTTAGGGTGATTTTTGACATGGTCGTTCGTCCTATCGTTTCTTTGTGAGAGAAAGCGTCCAATTAAATTTCACGGCACTGACGGCCAATAATATCAGTATCACGCCAAGGATTTGCATGAGGCTGATGTGAGTCGAAAAGGCAAAGTGGTCGACAAATAACGCGGTAATCGGATAAATAAAAGACAGCAAAGCAATCAAGCTGGTGGGTAACTTTTGAAAGCTGTCGTACATGATGATGTACATAAATCCGGTTAGCACGGCACCGAGTATCAATAGATCCATCCATTGGCTGGTTTGTGTTGGCACATTGTCGAAATCTGCGAAGGGTAAGAGCATAAAGACGCCAACGATCACTTGTACCAGAGCCACAAATGTCGAAGGTACTTGGCTGACTTTTTTCGTGACCAAGGTGGTTGCCGTATACAGTAAGGCCGCACCCAAGGCGAGCAACAACCCAAACAATGCCGAAGAACCGTCATGGCTTTGTTCGTCTGAAAATAGCGCGCTGATCTCGTTTAGATCCAATTCAACGATCAAAAACAAACCAACAAACGCCAATGCGAGCCAGCACAATAAGTGGCCCGATAACTTTTCTTTGGTAATTAACGCACCTGTTATGACTAAAAATAACGGTTGCATGTGATAGGCGACGGTGGCGATAGAAAACGGAATGTAATTGAACGAGGCGAACAAGAATACCCAGTTTGCCACTAAGGTGATGCCACCTAAGATAATCATCAGCAACACGTTGCGGCGGAAATACTCACGACGAATAAGACCCGCATAATAAGCATAGCCCCCTAGAACGACGGCACCAATGACACAGCGGAAAAACACCACATTCCAAAACGCTTGCCCTGAACTGATCACAAAATAGCCGATGGTGCCAGACAGCATCATGGCTAAAATAAGCTCGATGCTGCCGAATGTGTTGCTGGAACGATTCATGTTGTTTCCCAATGAATGAGGTTGAGCTATTTTGTTGCGCTTATTGAGCTATCTCGTGCGCTTACTGAGCGAAGAAGACTGAATTTATACTACATAGCACGGCGTGGAAAGGCGCTTTTCTCACGGGCGGTGCGCGCACAAGGTAACGTGCACTTGCAAACCGGGTTGGTTGTCTTGGAGTTCGAGTTTGCCTTTGTGAAATTGGGCGATGGCTTTGATCAATGGAAAACCCAATCCATAGCCGGGACTGGTACGGCTTGATTCTAGGCGAAATAAGCGTTGCAGCACTTTGTCTTTAAATTCATCCGCTATGCCTGGGCCGTTGTCTTTGACAATAAAACCTGTGGGAGTGGTGATGAATTCAATCGTGCCGCCAATGTCTGTGTATTTGCAGGCATTTTCTAGGGTGTTAAACATAGCGCGGAAGATCAGCGTTTTATCGCCCTGTATAAACGATTGGGGGGTGATGATCAGCGATAGCGTTTGCTGTTTTTCCTGCGCTAAGGGTTGTATTAAATCGATCACGTCTTCTGCAACCTGATTCAAATCGACATGGCGAAACTGGGAGCGAGCTTGTTTATCTTCCAGTCGACTTAGCTCTAACATGGCGCTAAACGTGGTTAGGATGTGATCCAAGTCTTCCAGCATTTCTTGCAACTGTTCTTCGTTAATGGGGGTGTCGTTGATGGAGTGAAGGTGGCTTTCGAGTCGTAGACGCAGCCTGCCAAGAGGCGTTCGAAGATCGTGGGCAATGGAATCGGTGACACCCGACACGGCATGAAAAGAATCTTCAAGCTGATTGAGCATTCTGTTGATGTAGCTGGCAAGCAGGTCAAATTCGTCGTTGCGATGACTAATATGGATGCGCGCGGCCAGATCGCCAGATTGGATGACTTTGGCTGTGTCATTGATGCCTTTTATGCGCCCCAACAATTGCGTAGACAAATATCGCCCCGACAAAATGCCCAGTGCGAGTGTTAGCAGCAAGGCCAGTACGCCCGCACGAAGAAATTGCACCCGCAAAAAATACAGGTTTTCGTCATCGAATGCGATTAACAGACGCCCGTTGGCGAGCGGTTCGATGCACCCTATGTAGAAGCGCAGCTCGCTAATGCTGTCGACCAGAAAGGCGGTCTGCGCAGGGCAAGCTAAGAGATTGTTGGGTATGCTCGTTAAATGTCCGTAAGTCGTCTCTGCATTTTGGTAGGCGAGGATAATGTTATTGATTTGCTGAGTTTGGTCGCTAAATTGAGCCAAGTATTCTTCTTCGCTCATTTGCTCATTGAACAGGCGTTGTTGCTGGGTAATGAGCTGAATTTGCTGTTGGTAACTTCGGCTGATCTCACCAATGCTAAGCTGATAAAGCACAAAAAACACCACGGCGATTAAGGTGATGAGCAACGCCGTGTAGAGCAGTGTAAAACGCCAGACAAAGCTAGCCCGTCGTGTTTTCAACCAATCGATAACCAACGCCGCGTATTGTTTCAAGAATCGGGGGAAGGTCATCGTTTTCTACCTTTTTGCGTAAGCGTGCCACATGAACATCAATGACATTGGTTTGAGGGTCAAAATCATAATCCCACACCGCCTCAAATAATAAGGTGCGGGTGATGACTTGTTTTGGGTGTTCCATTAGATAGCGTAGGATCTCGAAACTCTTTCGGCTGCAGACTTATTTCTCTTCCAGCACGCCACACTTGTCGGCTGAGCAAATCCATTTTTAGGTCCGCGACGCGCAACAATGTGTTTTGTTGTGCTGTGCTGGTGGGTTGTCTTCTGAGTAATATTTCAACGCGTGCGAGCAGTTCGGCAAAGGCAAAGGGTTTGACCAGATAGTCATCCCCACCTTCACGCAGCCCTTTTACTCGCTCATCAACGGAATCCAACGCACTCAGAATCAAAACAGGCAAGGTTTTTTGGGCATTGCGCAATGTATTGAGAACCGTCAGTCCGTCTAACTTTGGCAACATACGGTCGAGAATGATCAGCTGATAATCCGCTTCTAACGCCTGAAACAAAGCGTCCTGACCGTCACTGGCAACGTCAACCTGATAGCCTTGTTCCGTCAGTCCTTTTTTAATAAAGCCTTGTGTGACGAGATCGTCTTCCACCACCAAAATGCGCAAAGTAGGTTCCTATTGTCGTTGTTCAGTCTGAGAACGTCTCATATGTTAGCAAGTTTTTCGGTTGCTGAAATCGTTAGCGTCGCAAAGACGGAATGACGTCACCGGATTTTGCGTCCATCAGTTGCTTGGTCCAGCCCATTGGACCGAGAATTTTTATTTCATAAAAGGTAAGCCCGCGTTTGTTCTCCAGCTCGATGGATTCAATGTAGGCGCCTTCTGAAAGCGTTGTTTTTGCAATAACATCGAGAGCCGATAAACCTTGGTCTTGTATGGTTTCTAGCGCTTCTACGTCATGATCATCCAATTTATTGAACCCCAAGAAGCTCAACGATTTGGAATAATTATCGATTTCTTCGCCATTGTGTAGCGCGTATTGCACCTTGTATTTGACCCCATCTTCAAGGTTGATGCCTTTGACCTCGTACACCAATATATGGTCTTCATCGTCCAGTTCAATTTCCGTTACGATGGAAGGGTAGTCGGCTTTGAATTTTTCCAGAATCTTGGTGATCGAAACCTGACTTGATTTCAACGCCAGCAGCATGAGTTGGTTTTCGCGGTAGTCGTCGTGGTTTTTTGCTTGCGCTGTGCTGCTCATCAGCAGCGCAGTGGAACACGCGGCGACTAAGACGCTGATGGAAAAAAAGGTTGTGAGAATGATTTTGAGCTTCGCTTTAAGTGTCATGGTAATGCCTCGTTTTAATGTGGTGGCTTGAATGAGCATGACGTCACTATAGCGCAGGGTAATTAACGGCAAGATGGCCGTAACATTAAACTTTGTTCATTTAACCGCAAATGAAGAAAAATTTAGCCGTGTGTGGTTGCCGCTAAAAGTGTAAAATATTTAATCATTATCGCTATAACAATGTGCGCCACTATCAATGAGAGCTTATGACTTCTGACCATTCTAAATTTTCCGGTAACCCTTTGCTGCTCGACAATCAATTGTGCTTTGCCTTGTATTCCACGTCTTTGGCGATGACGCAGTTCTATAAAGAGCCACTTTCAGCCATCGGTCTGACCTACCCGCAATACACCATCATGCTCATTCTATGGGAACAAGACGGTGTGAGTTTGAAGCATATTGGGGATGCACTTGGACAAAAATCGGGTGCGCTAACACCAGTCATAAAGCGCATGGAAAGCGATGGTTTAGTGCAGCGCTTACGCGGCGTGGAAGACGATCGCAGTTTGAGCATCGCGCTGACGGAAAAGGGGCGACAGCTTCGTGAAAAAGGCTTGGAAGTAAACCGTTGTGTGGCAGAAGCGTGTGATTTAGACATGGCGTCTGTGGTGGCGTTGCGTGAACAGTTGGTGGCTCTCAGAGATCAGCTTGTAAAATAATGGTTGCGCAATAATAGTTATTGCAATAACATAATTACCAACAGCTCAGGTAACTGAGCTTTTATTTAATTTTATAGTTATCGCGATAATAATTATTCGGATAACTTAATCTTGTTATGTTAGGAGCAATATTATGCAAGCAATTTATAGCGCAACAGCAACCTCTACCGGTGGCCGCGATGGTCGTTCAGTGTCATCTGACAACAAATTGGATCTTGCCCTAAGCACGCCAAAAGAGTTAGGCGGCGCGGGTGGCGAAGGCACTAACCCAGAGCAACTTTTTGCAGCGGGTTATTCTGCGTGTTTCATTGGCGCACTGAAGTTGGTGGCGTCACAACAGAAAGTTAAAATCCCTAATGATGTTAACGTTACGGCGACTATTGGTATTGGCGCGAACACCAAAGGCGAAGGTTTCACTGTCTGCGCCGATTTGGAAGTGAATGTGCCTGGTGTTGAAAAAGACGTTGTTGAGCAATTGGTTGAAGCCGCTCACAAGGTTTGCCCATATTCAAATGCAACGCGTGGCAACATTGATGTGAACTTCACCATCAAATAAGGTTTTTTCATAAAATGCTTGGTTCTACGAATCCCTTTTGCACTACAGTGTAAAAGGGATTTTTTGCATTGATACAGAGGAAATAAGAATGACGCATCGAAAACTTGAACCGCACGAGATAGAGCAAGCACTCCAACAGCTCAATTCAGCAGGGTCACCAGATTGGACTTTAGACAATGGCAAACTCACTAAAACCTTTAAATTTAAAGACTTTCAGCAAGCGTTTGGGTTTATGACTGTGTGCGCGATGTACGCAGAAAAAAAAGACCATCATCCAGAATGGTTCAACGTTTACAGTACGGTGAAAGTGCAATTGACCACTCACGATGTGTCTGGAATATCGCTGAAAGACATCGACCTCGCCAAAAAAATGGAAGCCACGGCATCGCGTGGCTAACGTCACTTTTTTGTCTTAGATAAAAAGACGCTTAGTGGATCAAAATAGCCGACAGTAATTGGCTAGAAGTAGGCACCAAGCCGACTTTAAGATCGAAGGGCTTAAATACTTTGTTAATGATTTCGGCCGTGTAATTGCCTTTGTCATTTTCAATTTCAGATAACGTCTTGCGAGACACTCCTGTTAACTCAGTGTACGCATCCTGTCTTAGCCCCAACACCCCGACGCGTAATTCTCGTAATGCCGCGCCTTGGGTAATCTCATCCATCAGCAAGCGTTTGATGATCAGGTTAATCGCGATCAACTGCTCTTCTTTTGTCATTGGCGTGAGGCTTTTGGAAGCACGTTGACGGTTAGTGTTGCTTGTTTCCTCATCAAGACTCTCAGCTTGCTTGAGACGACTTTTTTGGTCGACAATCGACGGAGTAACGCGCGTGTTGGTTTCTGCTGCTTTCGGCTTGTCGGCTTTTTTTCTTTGCTGTGTTTCTTTGCTTCCAGCTTCTCTTGCTTCTTCTTTTTTAGCTCATTCTTTTTGGACTTCGCCTTGTGCTTTTTCATCGGCTGAGCGCTCTCTAGTTGGTCCTTCATTTTCATTATGTCGTCTCCATAAGCGGTGTTAGCGGTTTATCTATTGCTAGGGTACGAAATTAATATGACAGATAAGTAACAATAATTAATGGAGGTAAAAGTAATCTCATTTATTTCTGTAGGTTATAAACGAGCACTGCATTGCCACCGAACACTTTGGTCTTAGATAAGCTATTTTGTGTCAAATATAGATTCACGGTATCGAACCATTTAGTGTAAGACGATGCTAAAAGACTGACTGGCCAGTCGCTGCCCCAGAGAATTCTTTTTCTCCAAAGACGTCAAACAGAGTATCGATATAAGGAGATAAATCCTCTATTTTCCAATCACTATCGGCTTCTGTAACGAGACCAGAAAGTTTACAGCTGACTTGTGAATAGTCACGAAATACGCTGAGGTCGTTGCGCCAAGTATCTAATTCATCGTCTTTAATGTTGGGCTTTGCACCATGATTAATAACCACGTTTAGGTTTGGGTGTTGGTCTATTAGGTGCTTTAAGTTTTGGAGGTGTTTGGGTTTAACAAGAGCGTCGAATACAAGCTGATGCTGACTTAAGCTTTGTAGTGTTTTGAAAAAGGCTGGGCTGAGCATCCAGTCAATTTCTTCAATGTCCTGAATCATTGGGCGGATACCAACTAATTTAGGGTGCTTTGCTAATTCGGCGATGTGCTGTGGAGCGTCTTCATCGTCAAAGTTGACCCAGCCAACGACACCCTTAATGCATTCATATTGGTCACTCAGCTGCAATAAAAAAAGAGTTTCTTCTATGGTTGGGGCGGCCTGAACCAATACGGTGCCATCGATATTATGTTGGCTTAACAAGGGTGTTAAATCATCCGGTTCGAAGTCTTGATAAAGCGTGGTTAACTCAGGTGTTAACCAGCCGTAATCATTGCGTTCTAGTCGCCAGAAGTGCTGATGAGCGTCAATCCGCATGATTTATGACTCCTTTTTTTACGAAGATATTCGCGTAGGGACGAATGTCTGAGGTTTGAATAATAACGAAGGCTTTTTTGGCTCTTTCGTAAAACTCGAATCGCTCAAGCCCAATTGGACGGGTGGTGATGTTGGTTTTTTTAGAATGATTTGTGTGAAATCTTCCACCGTTGGAGGAACGATCTCAGGGTGATCGACTGTTTCCATGGTAATAAAAGGGTTTTCAACAAAGGTATCGATAGGGAGAAGCGTGAGGATAGCGGATAAGGCTTCAGAGCTGTTTACACCGCTTAGCCTAATGCACTCTCGACCATGGCTGGTGGCTGGAAAATTGGCATCGGTGATGAGTAATTCATCACCGTGCCCCATTGCTCTCATTGCATAAAGCAGTTCGGGCGTAATGATGCTTGGTATGTGGTAAAGCATGATGTTCCTCTTGTTTTTATTATGGAAAGAGTTTTTGAGAAGGCAGAACTTCTCGTTATTTTGCGAATTACATTTTAAAATACTCAGCGTGAGACTCTTCCAATGGCAAAATTCTAGGGATCAGTTGGCCAATGTGATATTTCATTGCTTCCCGAGCGGCATCCACATCTTGTTCTTTGATCGCAGCAAGAATCGCCTGATGTTCTTTTACGGCTTCCGCAGGTCTGCCTTCTTCCGGCAAAATCAGCATACGCGCTCTCACTAAGTGTAGAGAGACGCTGTCTAACACTTGTGAAACACCGTTGAAGCCAGTGAAATTCATCAGCAGAGTGTGAAATTCTTCATCTGCTTGGTAAAAACCCACGAAGTCTTTGTCTTCCACCAATAACGCTTGCATTCGCACGTTGCGAGTCAAGGCGGCTAATTGTTCATCGCTGCGTTCTAGCGTTACTTTTTCGACGGCAGCGACTTCTAAAGCTTGCCTCAAAAAGCTTGCTTCACGTATTTCATCCATTGAAAAGCACGATACTTTTGTCGCAGATTGCGGAATAACATCCACCAAACCTTCTGCAGAAAGTTTTGCTAATGCTTCAGCAACCGGAGAGCGAGAAACGCCTAATTGCTCGCATATTGCGCCTTTTCGAATCACTGTTCCGGGAGGGTACTGCATAGAAAGAATGGCTTCTCGCAGTGATTGGTATACCCGTTGAGACAGTGAACCGCTCAAGTTCTGAATTTTATTAAGCGATGACTCTGTCATAGATTTATTTCCTTAATACTAACATGTTAGTTGACGATTGTAATTGTTGGTGCTAGTTTGAATATACAACAACAATAATTAAATGTGAATTTAGAACAGGGGATTCCCATGATCGTTGGGTCCAAACAAACCATTCGTTTACATGCTAATGATAACGTCGTTATCGCCTTAAGTGACCTTGCTGAAGGCAGTAAATTAAACGAATTTGATATCACGCTACTGAGCTATGTACCAAGAGGTCATAAAGTCGCGCTTAAAGAAATAGCGAAAGGCGATAATGTTATTCGCTATGGCCAAATCATTGGTCAAGCTACGCAAGCCATTGCAGTCGGCGAACATGTTCATGTTCAAAATATGGGTATGGGCGAGCACCTGCAAGACTATGCGTTTTCTCGCAACAGCAACTCGCTGCCTTCCATATCACCAGCTCGTACTTTTAACGGTTACCATCGTCAGAATGGCAAAGTAGGGACTCGTAATTATTTAGGCATTTTGACGTCGGTAAATTGCGCAGGCTCTGTCGCACGTTTTATTGAAGAAGCAGCGAATAAAACCGATTTTCTGAAAAATTATCCAAATATTGATGGCATTGTGCCAATTGTTCATAGCACCGGCTGTGGTATGTCTGGTCAAGGCGAAGGCTATCAAACGCTCCATCGTACGTTGACGGGTTATGCAAACAATCCCAACTTTGGTGGCATATTGCTAGTGGGTCTTGGTTGTGAAGTACTGCAAGTATCTAGCCTTGTGGACAGCCGAGAACCGAGCGCTACCTTTCGTTATATGACGATTCAGTCTGAAGGCGGTACGCGAAAAACAATCGAAAAAGGCTTACAGGAACTGCATTTATTAGCTCAAGAGGCAAATAAAGCAACACGAGAACCTGCTCCTGTCTCCGAAATTATGGTCGGTATGCAATGTGGTGGTTCCGATGGCTATTCCGGTATTACAGCTAATCCAGCTTTAGGTTATGCCTCTGATTTATTAGTTCGTCACGGTGGCACTACTATCCTCTCAGAAACATCTGAAGTGTATGGAGCGGAACATTTATTGACGCGACGTGCTGTGTCTACGGAGGTCGGAAAAAAACTGATTGATCGGATTTATTGGTGGGAAGACTACTGTGCTCGTAATGGCGGCGAAATGGACAACAATCCAAGTCCGGGTAATAAAAATGGTGGTTTAACTACCATTCTTGAAAAGTCTTTGGGAGCTGTTGCCAAAAGCGGCAGCGCGCCATTAACCGATGTTTACCTGTTTGGCGAAGCGATTGATAAAAAAGGCTTTGTGTTTATGGATAGCCCAGGCTTTGACCCATGCTCAGTAACCGGGCAAGTCGCGTCGGGCGCCAATATGATTATTTTTACCACAGGACGTGGTTCAGTTTCAGGTTATAAGCCTACGCCATGCATTAAGTTGGCAACTAATACAGAAATGTATCGTCGGCTTGAAGAGGATATGGATTTGAACTGTGGTGATATCGTCACTAGTGGTGTGTCAATTGAAGAAAAAGGCACAGAGCTATTCGAGCTAATTATTCGAATTGCGTCAGGTGAAGAAACAAAAAGTGAAGCGTTAGGTTTTGGTGGGGCAGAATTTGTGCCTTGGCAAATTGGCGCAGTGATGTAGGTCTTTTTTCAATTTAATAAAAACAAATAGAAGGTAGCTGTTGGCAGTGGTGGTGACAGCTACTTAAACGGGGAAAAACTTATGAGACTCAAGGGAAAAACAATATTAATAACAGCTGCTGGTCAAGGAATTGGTAGAGCAAGTGCCGAAGCTTGTTTAAAAGAAGGGGCGAATGTCATTGCGACAGATATTAATGCTGAGGCGCTTAAATCTTTACAGCAAGATTGCCCAACTATACAAACACATATACTCGATGTTATGGACGCCAATTCTATTAAATCATTCGCTGAGCAGATGCCCAATCTAGACGGTTTGTTTAACTGTGCAGGCTTTGTTCATAACGGCACTGTTTTAGATATTAGTGATGAAGATTGGGAGTTCAGTGTGAACTTGAATGTCACCTCTATGATGCGAATGTGTCGAGCTTTTCTACCCGGCATGTTGAAGCAAGCCGAGATCACGGGGTCTTCTTCTGTCGTCAATATGGCTTCTATGGCTTCTTCAATCAAAGGCTTCCCAGTGAGAACGGCTTATGGTGCAACGAAAGCTGGAGTCATTGGTTTATCCAAAGGCATTGCAGCAGATTTTGTCAAACAAGGTATTCGCTGTAACGCGGTTTGCCCTGGAACGGTGAATACGCCTTCCCTACAAGGCCGTATCGTTTCAGCCGCTGATCCAGTTCAAGCTCAAAAAGATTTTATCGCTCGCCAGCCAATGGGGCGTCTTGCTGAGGTAAGTGATATTACGCCTATCATTGTGTACTTGTTGTCTGATGAGAGTGCATTTATGACGGGACAATCTTTGCTCGTAGATGGTGGTGTGACTATTTAATTAGTTCATTAAGAGGATATTGAATCAACCTACTATTTTCTACGGAGTAAGAGTTATGCCGTTATTGGTTGAAATGAGTGGAATCGAGAAACGCTTCCCCGGAGTGTATTCCCTTAGAGGTGTTAATTTCGACCTTGAAAAAGGTGAGGTGCATGCTTTGATGGGCGAGAACGGTGCTGGCAAGTCGACGTTGATGAAAATACTGTCTGGTGTTTATCAAAAAGACGGCGGCACAGTAAAAGTCGATGACCAACTTGCTGTCTTTGATGGCCCAAAAGCTGCGCAAAATGCGGGTATTGGCATCATTCATCAGGAACTGAGTTTGATGAATGATCTGACCGTTGCTCAAAATGTGTTTATTGGTCGAGAACCTCGTTCTGCTTGGGGGGTAATTGACGAAAAACGTTTAAATACTCAGGCAAGAGACATCTTTGAGAAGATGAATTTCGATATTGATCCGATGACTGAAATTGGCAGTTTGACGGTCGCTAAGCAACAGATGGTTGAAATAGCCAAGGCTTTATCTTTTAAATCACGCGTTCTCATTATGGATGAGCCAACAGCGGCTTTGAATGATGCAGAGATTGCAGAGCTGTTTGTCATTATTCGTCGCCTGAAAGCGGAAGGCGTTGGCATCATCTATATCAGTCACAAGATGGATGAAATCAAGCAAATCGCAGATCGCGTTACTGTGCTACGCGATGGTGAATACATCGGCACAGTTGAGTCAAAAGAGACGCCATTATCTGAAATTATCTCAATGATGGTTGGTCGTGAAGTGAAAGATGAAACGGTCGATATTCCCGATTTGTCGGATCAGCCTGAGCTACTTGCTGTGAAAGGTCTGAATCGCGGAAAAGAAATCAAAGATGTCTGTTTCTCGCTTAAAAAAGGCGAAATTTTAGGTTTTGCTGGCTTAATGGGGGCAGGACGAACCGAAGTGGCCCGTGCCATTTTCGGTGCAGATCCAATTGACTCAGGAGAAGTTTGGGTAAATGGCAAGCAGTGCCAAATTCAGTCTCCAAGTGATGCTGTTGCTGCTGGTATTGGTTATTTGTCTGAAGACCGTAAGCACTTTGGTTTGGCCTTGGGGATGGACGTTCGCGCCAATATTGCCATGGCGACGTTAAATCGTTTTACCAGCTCGTTCGGAGCATTGAATGAATCTAAGATGAGCAGCGTAGCCAATGATTATATTAAGCAGCTGGGCATCAGAACTCCTTCTGATACACAGGAGGTGGGCTTTTTGTCAGGTGGTAATCAGCAAAAAGTAGTCATTGCTAAATGGCTATTAAGAGACTGTGACATTTTGATTTTTGATGAACCAACGCGAGGAATTGATGTAGGTGCCAAGTCGGAGATTTATAAACTATTAGAATCTCTCGCCAAGCAAGGCAAAGCAATTATTGTTATTTCTTCGGAGTTACCTGAAGTCATGCGCCTAAGCCATCGAATTGCCGTTATGTGCCAAGGGAAACTTACTGGAATATTGCCCGGTGGGAAAGCAACAAATCAAGAACAAATTATGGCATTAGCCACTCAGTAAAGGCTAATAGGAGAGAAAAATAATGATAACCGAAAGCCAAAAGGCATCACCAAGTCTTATCAGTAAGTTGATAAAAATATCAGCACATCAGCGAGTGCTCGCCTTTGCGAGTTTGATCGTATTATTGATCGTGTTTTCTATCGCATCCCCGAATTTTATGCAGACGTCGAATATGCTGGCGATTCTGCAAGCGACGTCTGTTAATGGCGTTCTAGCAGTGGCAGCCACGTTAGTAATTATCTCCGGGGGTATTGATTTGTCTGTCGGAACCTTGATGACATTCACCGCTGTAGTTGCTGGTGTACTGTTAACCAATATGAATTTGCCACTGCCGATTGGTGTGCTTGGTGCCATTCTAGCAGGTGCATTTTGTGGTTTTTGCTCTGGCTCTTTTGTTGCCAAAATGAAGATACCACCTTTTATTGCTACATTGGGCATGATGCTGATTTTAAAAGGTTTGTCTTTGGTCGTAAGTGGTGCACGTCCTATTTACTTTAATAACACACCCGGTTTTGACGAGATTTCGCGTGGTTCGCTAATTGGTGAAGTCTTACCTTTTCTGCCTATTCCAAATGGTGTGTTGATTCTCTTCATTGTTGCTGGTGTGGCAAGTTATGTATTGAGTAAAACCATTCTAGGTCGTTATTGCTTCGGTATTGGTTCTAATGAAGAGGCTGTACGTTTATCTGGTGTGAATACGGATGTTTGGAAAATTGCGATTTACTCGGTAGCTGGTGGGATTTGTGGTATTGCTGGGATTTTGATTTCGTCACGTTTGAATTCGGCTCAGCCAGCGCTTGGTCTTGGTTATGAATTGGAAGCGATTGCCGCTGTCGTCATTGGCGGTACTTCTTTGTCGGGTGGTCGTGGAACAATTATCGGTACGTTAATTGGAGCATTGATTATGGCGGTATTAACGAACGGCTTACGAGTACTGTCTGTGGCACAAGAATGGCAGACCGTGGTGACTGGCATCATCATTATCTTGGCAGTTTATGCCGATATGGTGCGCCGTCAAAAATCTAAATAAAGCAATGCAAAGTAATAATCGTTAGAAATAACCGGTGGCATACCGCCACCTCACAAAAAGTAAACCTCGAAAATAACAACATAACGGAGGAACGGACATGTTGTCACGTCGCAAATTAGTAGGTCTTATCAGTGCTGTTACTATTATGACAGCGTCATCTTTTGTGCAAGCGGATGACCAGCCATATATTCCACTGGTTTCAAAAGGGTTTCAGCACCAGTTTTGGCAAGCGGTGAAACAAGGAGCTGATCAGGCTGCAAAAGAATTTAATGTTCGCGTTACATTTGAAGGGCCCGATACGGAAGCACAAGTTGATCGCCAGATAGATATGTTAGCCGCAGCATTAGCCAATAAACCCGATGCTATTGGTTTTGCTGCTTTAGATAGCCAAGCGGCTATTCCTTTGTTACGTAAAGCACAAAAAGCCGGTATTCCAATTGTTGCGTTCGATAGTGGAGTGGAAAGTGATATTCCAGTGACAACAGCAACGACGGATAACTTGGCAGCTTCTGCATTAGCGGCAGACAAAATGGCTGAGTTGATTGGCAATAAAGGACAAGTCGCAGTCGTAGCGCATAGTCAAACAGGAACAACAGGCATTGATCGTCGTGATGGTTTTTTAAAACGCATGAAAGAAGCTCATCCAAATATTGAAGTGGTTACCGTTCAATACGGTGATGGCGATCAACTGAAATCAACGGAAGTTGCTCGTGCAATTCTGACCTCTTATCCAAAGCTAGCCGGTATGTTTGGTACCAATGAAGGTTCTGCCGTAGGTGTGGTAAATGCGGCTCGTGAGTCTAAAGCAAAAGATCTTGTCATTATCGGCTTTGATTCAGGTACAGCTCAGATGAATGCGATTCGTAGTGGTTTGATGGCGGGTGCGATTACTCAGAATCCAATCGGTATTGGTTATGAAACAGTGAAAGCGGCTGTTCAAACCATCAAGGGTGAAACTGTGCCTAAAGTTATCGACACTGGTTTCTACTATTACACTGCTAAAAATATCGATGATCCAAAAATCGCTGCTGTTCTATATAAATAACAACTCTATGCTGTGGTGAATCTTTTATTTATTACAGCATTTTTTACAGATAGGAGAAAATAATGAAATTAGTTCGCTTTGGGCCACTAGGGAAAGAAAAGCCAGGTTTACTTGATGATAATGGTCGAGTTCGTGATTTATCGTCAGTCATCCCAGATCTATCTGATGAACATCTAAGCTTAGCAAGCATGAAAAAGTTAAACGCCTTAGATATTAATAGCTTGCCTTTGATCGATGGCGTACCTCAAGAAGATCTGCGTCTTGGGGCTTGTGTGGCCAATGTGGGTAAATTTATTTGTATCGGTTTGAACTACGCCGATCATGCTGCCGAGTCTGGCATGCCAGTCCCTGCTGAGCCTGTTATTTTCAATAAATGGACGTCGGCAATTGTTGGACCAAATGAGGATGTGAAAATACCAAAAGGTTCTGAGAAAACAGATTGGGAGGTCGAGCTAGGTATTGTTATTGGCGAAGGTGGCAGCGACATTTCTGAAGCTGACGCTATGAAGCACGTAGCGGGATTCTGTGTAATCAATGATGTTTCAGAGCGTGCTTTCCAGCTTGAGGGAACAGGCACTTGGGATAAGGGAAAGGGCTGCGATACCTTTGGACCAACAGGGCCTTGGTTGGTTACCCCTGATGAAGTCGGCGATTTTAATGACCTTGGTATTTGGTTAGAAGTTGACGGTAAACGTTATCAAAATGGTTCGACTTCTACCATGGTATTTAAAGTTCCTCATCTTATTGCCTATTGTAGTCGCTATATGAGCTTGCAACCGGGCGATATTATCTCAACTGGCACTCCGCCAGGTGTAGGGCTGGGTTTCAATCCGCCAATTTACTTAAAAGGCGGTGAAGAAATGAAACTGGGTATCGATAAGCTCGGTGTGCAATGTCAACGAGTGGTTAAAGCGTAAGTAAAAAAACGCCAATATTCATGCTCCTTGTTAAACCTGAGGGTGCAAGGGATTGTGATTAAGTGAGTCAGCAATGAAAACAAGAATAATAAACAGCAGTGGTTCGTCTATTACAGAAATAGGGTTTGGTTGTGCCGGCGCGGGTAATTTATTCCGCCAAGTGTCTTACGAGAATATCTGTGGTGCCGTTCGTAAAGCGAGTGAGTTAGGTATTCAGTACTTTGACACAGCTCCTCATTATGGTGCTGGTCTCTCAGAGCGTCGTTTAGGCTTAGCTCTTGGCGAAACGCCACACCAAGATATTTTCCTATCCACCAAAGTAGGAAGATTGCTGTATCCAGATTGCAAAGTAGATCAAAAAGAAGCAGATGGCTTTGTTGGCGCAAGCCCTTTTGATCGTGAATACAATTATACCTATGATGGCGTTATGCGGTCTTTTGAAGACTCTCTTCAGCGCCTTGGCGTAAGTCATATCGACATGTTGTTGATGCATGATATTGGCGAACTAACTCATAAAGAACAGCATGCCATGTATTTTCAACAAGCCATTGATGGTGGTTTTAAAGCCATGATGGAATTGCGTGATCAAGGTGTAGTCCGCAATATTGGTCTGGGTGTGAATGAATGGCAAATATGTGATCAAGCGATGAACTACGCCCAGTTTGATTGTTTTATGGTGGCTAATTGTTTTACCTTATTAAACAACGATATTACGCAAAACTTTACCGACAAATGTATCTCAAATAATGTTTCTCTAATTGCTGCAGCGCCTTTTAATTCAGGTGTTTTAGCCAAAGGCTCTAAAGACTTAGGCCATTACTTTTATGGCGATGCACCTAAAGATATTGTCGACAAAGTCATCGCCATAGAGGCTATCTGCGAGCAGTATAATGTCTCGTTACAGGCGGCTGCGATTCAATACGCATTGCGATACGATTGCGTTAAATCGGTGTTAATTGGCATGACCAGTGAAGAGCGTGTTGAGCAAAATATCGCTTGGTACGAAGAATCCATACCAGAGGAGTTTTGGCAGGCATTGGCTTCAGTTATCTACTTGTTATAACGTCCTCAATCCTGTTTTAGGACGCATTACTCCTATTTCCCTTTCAAAATGACTTTTTTTAAAAGCACTTTGAAAGGAAATATCATCATGAAACGATTTTCGTGTTTTGTTTTTTTAGTCGGCTGCTGGTCTGTGAATGCTTCTGCGTATTCGGTGGGTTTTGATCAGGTTCAGTTGTATACCGATAGCAATAGGCCGTTAAAAGTCAGTGTTTGGTATCCATCACAGACGACCTTTCCCACTGAAAAAGTTGCGGAAAATGCGGCGTTTTTGGGAACCAATGTAGTACGAGTGGGAACGCCTCAGGCGGGTAAGTTTCCGCTGGTAGTGATTTCTCACGGTTATCGTGGCAATTGGCGTAATCAGAATTGGCTTGCAACGAAATTAGCTCAAGACGGTTATGTTGTGGCGTCGCTTGATCACCCTGGAACCACGTCGTTTGATCATTCTGCGCAAGCAGCGGCTCAGTGGTGGCAGCGCGCGGGCGATTTATCCCGTTTGTTGGATTGGTTGTTAAACGAGTCTTACCTATTGCCAAATATCGACTCTAGTAACGTTACTGCAATTGGCCATTCATTAGGCGGCTGGACGGTGATGTTGCTAGCGGGTGCGCAATTTGATCGTGATCAGTTGAAGCAAGAATGCAGCCTGAAAGCGAGTCCTCGTGTGTGTGGTTTGAAGGCGGAACTTGGCCTAGAGCAAGTGCAAGTGGGCGAACCAACGGGCAGTTTGCAAGACACGCGAATCAAGCGAGTGGTTTCATTGGATTTAGGCTTGGCGCGTAGCTTTTCCCGCCAAAGCTTACAACGTTTCACCATTCCGACATTAATTCTCGCGGCCGATGTCGATATTGGTGATTTACCTCAAGCAGAAGAATCCGGTTTTCTCGCCCAATATATTCCTAAAAATCATCGCCAATACATAGTTTATCCAGACGCCGCGCACTTTAGCTTCATGCAGCTTTGTAAGCCCGGTGCCATTGAGTTGATCGAAGAGGAAGAGCCGGGCGATGGCATTGTTTGTCAAGACGGCCATGACAGGTCACGAGATGAACTTCATCAGGTGATGTATCAAGACATCGTTCGATTTATCCACGCTTCTTAATTCTTCTTGTTAGCGCGCCGAAAGGCGCTCGGTGTTTGTTGCGTCACGCGAGAAAACTCTCGATGGAAGTTCGATTTCGTCTGAAATCCGGAATCTAAATAGATTTGGGTGATGGTTTTGTCGGTGGATAACAGCAGTGATTTGGCGCGCTCAATACGGTATTCGTTCACGACTTGTGAGATGTTGCGACCGTAAACTTGGTTGATCGCGGCGGAGATCTGACGCGCAGGAATACAGGCTTTTCTAGCGAGTCGATCGAGCGTGAGATCTGGGTCGAGAAACACGTCTTTGGTGGTCAGCAAAACATCGATTTTATGAGCGATATCGTGCACTTCATCGTCCGACAACGATTGGGTCGACGTCTCTTTTGGCGCGTCAGTATTTGCCATTTTGGCGTTGCTTTGGGTGGTGTCGACACTGCTGGGTGCCATGCTCAAACTCAATAAAACCACCGTAATGCCCAAAACGGGCAGCAACACAGCATGACCAATAGCGAGAATGACCTGAGCATGTTGACCGGCAAAAACAGCGAAGTCGACCGCCAAGGCTCCGTCAATAAGCGCAGACATCAACAGCATGGTGCCGGCGATGCGTTCGGCTTTTAGTGCGTTATCCATGTCGGATAAACGCACTTGCTCAGGTAAGTCGGACGCTTTGAAAGACGCTCGTATCAATGCCACGCCATAACCCACATAAAGCAGCGTTAACATTGGGTCCAAAGGCGGTCGCCAGAATGGATAGGTGAAAGACGCCAAGGTAACGAAGACCGGTGGTAAAAGGTGCCAGACTTTAAATTTATGGCGCTGATGAGCACTTGAGAAACAGTACCAAGCCGCAACAGGGATACACGAAGCCAAAATGGGTTGCAGCAATCGCAATAATGCGTAATCAAACGTCCAGCGTAAACCCACGACCGTTGTTGTTAACGCGCATAAAGCGACAAATATAAACGCGGATTGCGTGGTGTCTTCTCTGCGAACAAATAATAAAACCGCCAATATCGCCAGCAGTAGGGCAACGACAAAGGGTAAAGGAATAGCGATCATCTTGGCTCCAACTTTTACTATTCAGATCTTTATTATGTCCTAGATCCTTATCGAGAACGTCCTTAAACCTGATCTAGGACGTAAATCTTTCTTTCGCAACGTACTTTTAAGCCTTCAAAAACTCTTTGGGTTCATCAAGGGAGAAAAGTATGGACTGGTATTTTGATGCGTGGAAACGTTATGCGCAATTTTCTGGACGAGCGTCACTGAAAGCATTTTGGGTGTTCTTTTTGGTGAACGGTTTGATCTCGCTCGTGTTTGTTGTGTTGGAAATAGTCTTTCAATCGACATGGAAAATAGAGGCGCTTTATAGTTTGTTGGTTTTCTTACCTATGCTGTCTTTGACTGTACGTAGGTTGCATGACACCAACCGTTCGGCTTGGTGGTTGCTGGTGGTTTTGGTACCTGCTATAGGCATGCTTGTTTTGCTCGTGTTGTTGGCTTTGCCAAGTGAGTCGAACAAGGATTTTGGCAATTATCCACAAAACAAAGCCATGCTATAAACAAGAGCCAAACATGAAAGATGTTAATAACTTACCCCACTTATCCACCATGTTATGCGCAATAGTACTGTTTTTGTCGTTATCGGCGTGCAGTAATGAGGCAGATGATATAGTCGGTAACAGCGCAATACCTTCAAATACAGTCAACGCCGTGGTCAATATTGCCTCCCCCAAAGCCGGAATGTTAATGCAGTTGCGAGGCATTGCTGGCAAGGGCGAATTAGTGATTAAAGAGGGTAGGGAACAGACAGGTTTAAACCGCTGTGTGGCGTCACCCATCCGGTTTGCGGCCGGGGACTTCAATGGCAATAGTATTGGCATCCAGTCTGTCGAGACGATTCGATTACTGATTTACTCCGATAAGATCGTAGAAAAACTCATCGCTGGCGAGGAAATCGTCAGTGAAGACTATGTCATTACCGATCAAAATGACGACCAACTTGGCGACATCAAAATTGAATCTGGTTTAACGCTCAGCTATGGCTTTGTGCTTAACCCCGGTGAATGGTCTTGGTCGTCGGTATTTGGCTTGGATCACCACGATGTGAATTGTAGTCTTAATAGCAATGCGTTAAATCGCCCAACTTGAGACGTTTTTCATACTGTCTAACAGTATCTTTTTTGCCTGTTCGAAGCCGTCAGGCAGTGTATTGTTTTTGTGAGATACAAGGTAAATGGGATAAGTAAATTCTGCCGCGCCTTTTACCTTGTGCAACCGTCCTTCTTGCAAATATCGATCAACCACTCGTGTGCGGAAATAGCCGTTTCCGCCTTTCGCTAACATGTATTTGAGAGCCATAGGGCCAAGGGAAAATTGCATCGCTGCTCGGCGGTTAAAAGGGACACAACGATCAAACTGCAGGGTAAATTCTTCTCCCCATTCAATGAATAAATCTGGCGTTTTTTGCTGTTTAGAGACGACGTGAATTAGCTTTTCCTCAATGATCTGTTCGACGATTAAACCGGGTAAATAGCGTGGACTGTGGACAATAATGGCATCTACTTCTTGTTTCTGTAGGGATTGATACAAACTGTCGGTTGTCGTCACTTGGCTGTTGATGACTAAATGAGGCATGTCGTCACTCATCGCCAGTAGCCAGTCGATGAGAATCGGATTCCACAGGCTAATTTCGCCACCAATTCTCAAAGTCTGCTGAGCCTGATAATCTGAAATGTCGCAAAGCTGCTTTGCCTGCTCCCAAGCTTCCAGCATATTTTTCGCCGGGGACACAAAGGCTTCACCACTTTTGGTCAGCTTAGCGCCGGCTCTATTTCGCACAAATAATCGACAATTTAACGCTGATTCTAGTGCTTGTACACGGGCGGTCACTGTGGTTTGAGTAACATGAAGGCGTTCTGCTGCACGGGCAAAGGTGCCAGCATGAATAATTTCGAGAAAGGTTCTGGCTTGTTCAATATCCATTTCAACTTTAAATGCAATTATATTGCATTTAAACCTCATTTAAATTCGTTATACATGAGGCTATTTTAATCACTAAAATGGCGCCGTTACTAGGAAAACACTATAGATCGCCTTAGTTGTTTGAAATCGTTATTTATTTTTGTAAGGTCTCATTAAATAAATGTTCCTCTCATTTTGTCGTAATATTGCTCAATTCATTGGTATTGAAATCAATAAAACCTCCCACTTTGAACGCCTTTTATCAGGTATGACCGCTTGTCTCGCATTAGTTAGTGTTTACTATTTGTCGAGTTCGTTTTTATCTCTACCGGATTCATTATTGGTGGTCGCTTCTATTGGGGCCAGTGCCGTTTTGATGTTCGCTATTCCTCATGGCGCTTTGTCTCAGCCGTGGCCCTTTATTACTGGCCACCTAGTATCAGCGCTGATTGGTATTGGCTTTTATCAGCTGTTCGGAGCGTCTTTTGTGACTGGAGCGGCCGCCGTGGGCGTGTCGATTATCGGCATGCATTACCTTCGTTGCTTGCATCCGCCAGGCGGGTCGACCGCGCTATCGTGCGTGATTGGTGGAAGCAGCATACATGCAATGGGGTTTGAATTTTTACTGTATCCATTATTGATCAATTTATTAGCGATGCTTGTGTTCGCTTTTATCATCAACAACGGCTTTCAATGGCGGCGTTATCCATCTTTTTTAAGCGCTTCTGTGCGTAATGAAAGTAATGAAAAACACTTATTTGAGGTAGAAGATCTTTATGATGTGTTAGAAAAAGAAGATGTCTTTATTGACGTTAGCGCAGAAGAGCTCATGCACATTTACAATGCGGCAAGAGAAAACGCGAAAGATCGACATAAAAGTCTTGTATCCAAATTGCCGAAGTAGGGGGCTTAGGATATAAAGGTTACTCATTTTAAAGAGCTTTTTTGTAATCGAGACAAACCTTGAGCAGGTTGAAATAGCGATAGCTCAAACGGTCGATCTTAGCAAGCTCTAGGAAGTCCACTATAGAAAATGTGGGCCATTATGATGCTATCCAGAGCCACCACTGAACGTCTTTATGGAAAAATCGCTTGGTGCTGTTGATGATCAAAAGAGAATGTCATGAAAAACCTTGAGCTTAAAGTCCCCCCTGTTGTCTTGGTCGCGGTTGTAGCTGTTGGCATGTGGGCGGTGTCGCGTATTGCGCTGAATTCACATTTCACCTTTCCCTATGTGGAATGGTGGTCGGCTGGTTTGGTATTGCTTGGTATTTGTATCGCCATTGCGGGAGTTTTACAGTTTAGAATGGCTGGAACAACCGTTGACCCTAGAGTACCAGATCAATCAAGCAACTTGGTGGTGAGTGGGATTTATCGTTATAGCCGTAATCCGATGTATATAGGCTTTTTACTGGCGTTGTGTGGATGGTGTGTATTTTTAGGCAGTATGGTTTCTGTGTTGTTTTTGCCTGTTTTTATCCTTTATATGAATTGTTTTCAAATCGTACCAGAAGAGCGGTTTATGCAAGAAAAGTTTGGGGCGTCTTATCGTCAATACCGATCGCAGGTGCGCCGCTGGATCTAAAGTCAGAGTCAGCCTGTGCTGTAACGGGCTTCAAGTTGGTGCCGATTAAATTGCGTATGGTAACGGAATTCGCATTAGGCATATTAATCAATAGGATCTGGGGTACATTCTCCAACGCACCATGAGGTGTTTTTTAAAGTACCGTCATGATGCCTTGGCTGTGTATTGTTCTGGGCCTTCGTATTCTTAAAGCACGGCCCCCATAAACTGTTTCAATTCATCAGTTTGCGGGTTAGACAGCACGGTTTTGGGATCGCCTTGTTCCCAGACTTTGCCTTGGTGCATGAAGACGACTCGGCTGCCGACGTCGCGGGCGAAGTTCATTTCATGGGTCACTAGTATCAAGGTCATGCCTTCTTCGGCTAATTGTTCCAATACCTTTAGTACTTCACCGACTAATTCTGGGTCGAGGGCGGAGGTGATTTCGTCGCACAGCAAAACCTTGGGTGACATGGCCAATGCGCGGGCGATGGCGACACGTTGTTGCTGACCGCCAGAAAGCTTTTCTGGGAAGCTGTCGAATTTCTCTGCCAGACCGACTTTTTCTAACATGGCACGAGCCGTTGCTTCGGCCTCGGCTTTGCTCTTTTTCAACACAATCGTTGGCGCGAGCATGACGTTTTCGCCTACGGTCATATGCGGAAACAAGTTGAAGTTTTGGAAGATCATACCGACGCTAAGGGCAAGGCGACGTACCTGAATGTCTTCGGTGGTGACTTCTTTTCCGTCCACCGTAATGCCGCCTTCTTGGTATTGTTCCAAGCCATTCACACAGCGCAATAGGGTGCTTTTACCAGAGCCACTTTTGCCAATAATGGAAACGACTTCGCCTGCTTTGATATCAAGGTCAATGCCTTTCAATACATGCAGATCGCCATAGTATTTATGGACTTGATGTAAGTTAACGAGAGACATGGAATTTTTTCTCCAAATGCTTGCTGTACAAAGACAGTGGATAACAAAGTAAGAAGTAAATAAGCGCAACGAGAGTAAAGACTTTAAAGGGTTCAAAGGTCGCGTTATTGAGCATGGTGCCGACTTTGGTCAGTTCGACAAAACCAATCACCGATGCCAGCGCTGTGCCTTTAATCACCTGAACAGAAAAGCCGACAGTTGGGGCGGTCGCCACGCGAATCGCTTGCGGCAAGATAATATGACGCAGGGTTTGTAAGAAGCTCAAGCCCAAACAGCGGCTTGCCTCCCATTGGCCTTTAGGCAGGGTGTCGATACAGCCACGCCAGATTTCGACTAAAAAGGCGCTGGTGAAAAACGTCAGTGACAAAATGGCCGCGCTCCACGCTGAGATTTCATAACCCAGCATGGACAAGCCAAAGAAGCACAAGAACATCTGCATCAACAATGGCGTGCCTTGAAACAGTTCCACGTAAATTTTGACGATGCGCTGCATCGCAGGGTTGCGTGTTAAACGCATGGCGGTCAATGCCAGCGCGACGGTTGTGCCACCGATAAACGCCGCCAGTGACAATAAAATCGTCCATTGTGTCGCAAACAAGAGATTGCGCAGAATGTCGTAGTTAGAAAATTCGATCATTGAGTTTCCCTCATTTTGCTTTTATGGAATGCCTTTTAATTGGACGTTCGATAAGCAAATAGGCGTTTCCCTAAAGCGTTGAAAGCAAATCGCAGCAAAATGGACAAGCCCAAATACAACAAGGCGGTCACCAAATAGCTTTCAAAAGCGCGGAAGTTGCGCGATTGCACTAGGTTGGCAGCGTAGGTTAAATCTTGCACTGAGATCTGAGATATCACCGCAGACCCCAACATGACGATAATGCATTGGCTGGTCAGCGCGGGATAAATCTTTTCAAAGGCGGGAGTGAAGATCACCCGAATCAGGGTTTGGCGAAAGTTCAGCCCTAATACTTTCGCGGCTTCTATTTGGCCTTTGGAAATGCTCGCTAGGCCAGCTCGAATGATTTCGGTGCTGTACGCGCCAAGGTTAATGGTCAATGCGATCATGCTGGCTTCCCAAGGAGACAACATCATGCCAATGGCAGGCAGACCAAAGAAGATAAAAAATAACTGCACAATAAACGGCGTGTTACGGATCAATTCCACATACACACTGACCACACGTTGACTGGCTCGGTTGCCGTATTGGCGTACGGTCGCGCAGACCGTACCCAATACCACTCCCAAGATCGTTGTCAGTACAGTGAGCTCAACAGTGGTTTTTAAACCACTGAGGAACACGTCGCTGTATTGCAATAGATCAGAGAAATACAACATAACAAAAGCCTTATGCGCCGAAGCCTTTAGGGTAGTGGTGCTTTTAACCATTTCATCGAAATGTCGTTTAGTTCACCCGATGCCAAGGCGCCTTTGATTAGCTCGTTCACTTTCGCTTGTAGTGCTGTTTCGCCTTTTGCCATACCGATGTAGCAAGGAGAATCTTTCAGCATGAATTTACTTTCTGGTGCGCGTTGTGGCTGACGTTTCGCAATTTCAGCGGCAACCAAGTTACCAGTAGCGATCAAATTCACTTGGCCAGATAGGTAAGCCGTTAGTGTGGTGTTGTTGTCTTCAAAGCGACGCACGTTGACAGACTTAGGCGCGTTTTTTTCCAGCTCTAAGTCTTCTACTGAACCGCGTGTTACGCCCACGGTTTTGTTGGCTAGCTCGCCAATTTCTGTCACGGCAACGTCTTTAGAACCGAATACCCCTAAGAAGAAAGGCGCGTAAGGTGTGGAAAAATCGATGGCTTTTTGACGCTCTGGGTTTTTACCAAGACTAGAAATCACCAAGTCGACTTTTTTCGTTTGTAAGTAAGGAATACGGTTGGCGCTGGTGACGGGAACGATTTCAATTTTTACGCCCATTTCATTGGCAATGTAATTTGCCATGTCCACATCGATCCCTTGTGGCTTCAGATCCGTGCCAATAGAACCAAACGGCGGGAAATCTTGCGGTACCGCAATGCGAATCAGGTTGCGGTCTTTGATGTCCTGCAATACGTCCGCAGTAGCACTTAATGCACTAAAGCCAGCCGCGATGATCAATGTTTTGCCGAGTAGTTTGGTCAATTTTTTCATGGAGGGGTTCCTATTTGTGTTTGTGAATGCCTGAAACACAATTTGCAACACCCATGCCAATATGAAACAAAAGTTTCTTTGTTGGCGGTTTCTGTAACAATTCACCGCACATTCTTTAGGACACCCTGTCTTTAAAGGACACCGGCTGACGTTCACCGAAGGAGGGCGGTGAGCGTCTATCGTACTTTTTTGCGCCATAATGAATCGTAGTGGCTTTGTTTTGGTGCAAAACGTCACCGCTAACCGCCAAATCAATAATCTAAGTTGGCAGCTAAACGATAATCCATTACCGTAGAGCAAAATATCCCGAACCGAGGTTTATACGTGGCGACAAAGCAGGATGTGCTATCCCTGATCGAGCAAACTTACCCAACGCTTTCTCCATCAGCGCGATCCATAGCAAACTATTTACAACAGAATCCCTTAGCGATAGTGAGCCAAACGTCGGCTGAAATTGCGGAAAACACCAACACATCAAAAGCGACCGTGAGCCGTTTCTTTCGTCAGCTTGGTTACGATTCGCAGCAAGGCGCGAAGCAGGCGCAATTAGCGTTGCGCGAAAGTGGCGTGCCGATTTTTACTCAAGGTTCGTCTTTGGACCAAACCGCGCAGGAGCTAAAAAACCTGTCGTTAACCTTTGAAGGCTTGCGTCCTGACACCCTGAACGAGATCAGCGAGCGTCTAGCCAACGCCAGCCGCGTCACTTTAATTGGCTTTCGCAATGCTTATCCATTAGCGTTGCATTTCCGTCAGCAGTTGCAACAAGTGCGTCATTCTGTGCGCTTATTGCCGCAACCAGGCCAAACGCTAGGGGAAGACCTGCACGATATTCTGGATGATGAAGTGATTGTCCTTTTGGGCTTCCGACGTCGTACCCGCCAGTTCAAACAAATCGTAGAAGCCTTGCAAGGCCGAAACACCGTATTAATCACCGACCCAACAGGTCAGGTTTATAACCAACAAGTGTCTCATGTGTTGGTTTGTCACCTAGGAAACGAAAGCCCATTCGACAGCTACGCCGCGCCCATGAGTTTGATTTCCATGTTATGCAATCGCGTGTTTGGCTTTTTGGGTGATGCAGCCAGCCGTCAGACGCAGGCAATTTCAGCCCTATACGAAGATTTGGATGAACTAGAACCTTAATTTCTAAGAGAGAATACACCCACACTGTTTGCGGCATTTTTTAGAAAATAGCAGAATTATTTTTTGTTTCAGTTGACAGGGTGGTGAAACGATTGTTTCATATGTTTTACTCAAGCGGAGGACATATGAAACATTTCATCGCAGACAATCCCTTTCTAACACTCTCCAAATCGGTTTGGAGTGATACTTCAACGACCGATGAAAACGCGGCGTTAAGCGGTTTACGTTTGGCGGTGAAGGACTTGTTTCATATGGCCGGATTGCCGACTTCGGCGGGTAATCCTACTTGGCTTGCTACTCATGCTATTCCAATGGCCACTGCTTCCAGCGTTGCTTCTTTGTTAAACGCGGGCGCTGTTTTTTGCGGTAAAACCATGACGGATGAGCTGGCTTACAGTCTCAATGGTCAAAATATTCATTACGGCACGCCGGAAAATCCGGTGACGCCAAATCGTCTCCCGGGCGGATCGTCATCGGGTTCGGCGGTGGCGGTGTCATCGGGTCTTGCTGACATTGGTTTGGGCACCGACACGGGCGGCTCGATTCGTGTGCCAGCAAGTTACAATGGATTGTTTGGATTACGCCCGACCCATGGCGTGATTCCAGCCGATAACATGGTCGCCCTCGCGCCGTCTTTTGATACGGTGGGCTGGCTTACCAAAGACCTAGTGACCTTAGAAAAAACCGCCAAAACACTTTTTCACAGCAAAACCCACACAGCATTCTCTAACGTATTGATCGCCAAAAACTTAATGGATCAAGTGGCGCATGTGAAAGAGCTTCATCACCAGCTTCAAACATGGCGCGAACAAGGTCGTTTTCCCAAAGAATCTTCCATCGTAATCGACACGCAAGCATGGAAAACCAGCGAGACATTTAGAACCCTACAAGGCGCAGAAATTTGGCATGAACATGGCAAGTGGATAACGGAAATCGGTGCGTTGGAAAAGGGGAAGGTGGTTTTTGCGCCAGACATTCAGTTGCGTTTCGAGTGGAGCCAAACCATTTCGGCCGCTGACGTTGCCGCTGCAAAACAGCAAAGACAGCGCTTTACCGATTGGCTGGAAAATGAAATCGAAGGATCGGTGCTTATCATCCCAACCACACCGGGTTTAGCGCCTTTGTTTGATGCGCCGGACGACGAACTCGCCGCTTATCGAAACCAGCTCATGGACATTACGGCCATCGCGGGATTGGCTGGTTTGCCGCAATTGCATTTACCCGTTTGTACTTTACAGGGCGCGCCATGTGGCTTGTCTTTGGTGGGTTCAAAAGGCACCGATTTGGCGTTGATTGAATTCGCAAAAAAATTAATGGAGTAGCGTCATGAAACAGAACGACATCGCGTTTACGGCGCCGCATTTTAAAGCCACAGAGACAGGGCGAAACATCCTAGAACAAGGCGGCACCGCAATAGAAGCCATGGTGGCGGCCGCTGCGACGATCGCCGTGGTGTACCCGCACATGAATGGCTTGGGTGGCGACGGATTTTGGTTGATCAGCGAACCGGGTAAAATGCCAATCGGCATTGATGCTTCCGGTAAGGCGGCGGAACTGGCGACACTGGATTTCTATAAAGGCCATGACAGCATCCCAACACGAGGCGGCAAAGCGGCTTTGACCATGGCGGGCGCAGTTGCGGGTTGGCAAGAAGCACTTGCTGTTAGTCAAGAATGGCAAACCGCCGCCAAGGCACAAAACTTGTCGTTAACGACCTTGCTGGACGATGCGATTCAGTTAGCGAAGAACGGCAGTGAGGTGACAAAAACCTACGTCGATGCCAGCAAGAAAACCTTTGCCGACTTGGTAGACGTTCAGGGTTTTGCTCCGTCTTTTTTAAAGAACGGCAGCCTGTACGAACAAGGCGATACGTTGACCTTGCCAGTACTGGCAAAAACGCTGGAACAGTTAGCTGAAAAAGGCTTAGACGATTTTTATCACGGCGATATTGCCAAACGTTTGGCGAAAGATTTAGCGACGGCTGGTTCTCCGATTCGCTTGGCGGATTTTGAATCTTATCAAGCAAAGCGTGTAGCACCTTTGCAGGTGAAAACCAGTGTTGGCTCGCTGTATAACTTGCCCGCGCCGACACAAGGCATCGCGTCGTTATTGATTTTGGCCTTGTATGACAAGCTTTATATGCAAGGCAAAACCGCCACAGACATGGCGCATTTGTTGATCGAATGCACTAAACAAGCCTTTATCGCGCGTAATGAATTTGTGACTGACGAATCTCGTTTGGCAATGGACTTGTCGTCTTTGTTGGATGAAGAACAGCTAGAAAGAATGTGTCACGAAATTGCTTTAGAACGAGCGCAACCTTGGCCCCACCAAGCCAAACAGGGCGACACCATTTGGATGGGCGCCTGTGACAGCGAAGGCCGCATGGTGAGCTACATCCAGAGTTTGTATTGGGAGTTTGGCAGCGGCGTGGTGAGTCCTTCGACTGGCATTGTGTGGAACAACCGCGGCTCGTCGTTTTCGTTGGAAAAAGGTTCTTTGCAAGAACTTGGACCGAATTTAAAGCCTTTTCATACCTTGAACCCCGCGTTTGCTGAACTAAACGATGGCCGTCGTATGAGTTACGGCACCATGGGCGGTGAAGGCCAGCCGCAGACGCAAGCCGCGTTGTTTAGTCGTTATGTGTATCACAATATGCCATTGGATAAAGCCATCAGCGAAGGTCGTTGGTTGCTCGGTCGAACGTGGGGCGATGTCAGTCATAATTTGAAAATCGAGCGGGACTTTGCGGATATCGCGGCCGAGGAATTGGTGAAACGCGGGCACGATCTAGTCATCGTTGACTCGTGCAATGAATTAATGGGTCACGCGGGTGCGGTGGTGCTTCATCAAGATGGGCACACCGACGCTGCGACAGACCCACGCAGTGATGGCTCGGCCATCGATAGTCGTTTTATTCGTAATAATCTCATTTAGGAGCAAACAGAAACATGTCATTCATAATGGAAAACTATTCCATGATTCTCGCCATGATGGCCACGGGTGTGGTTGGCGGGATTTTAGCCGGTTTGTTAGGCGTTGGCGGCGGCATCGTCATCGTACCGGTGTTGTTTTTCTTGTATCAAGGCTTGGGCGTGAGTGCGGATACGGCCATGCTGGTGGCGACCGCCACGTCTCTTGCAACCATTATTCCGACCTCGATTAGCTCGATTCGTGCCCATAAAGCCAAAGGCAATGTGGATTTCGATTTGTTGAAACGTTGGGGCTTTTTTATCTTCTTAGGCGTAATGATTGGTAGTTTTGTGGTAACGCGTGTGGATGGGCAATGGCTGACTTTATTGTTCGGTATTATCGCGACCTTGTCTGCGCTCAATATGTTGCTGGGCAAAAAAGACAGCATGTTTAAGTCTTTACCAGGCAATGCTGGCCAAGGCGTGATGGCAACGTGTGTTGGCTTTTTTAGCTCCATGGTAGGAATCGGTGGTGGCACCTTGACGGTTCCTATGCTGACTTTCTGTAATTATCCGGCGCACCGTGCGGTTGGTACCGCCGCCGCGGTGGGTTTGATCATTTCATTGCCTGCGGCCTTGACCATGTTGATCTTTGGACAAAGCCCTATTGATTCCCCTTATGGCACTGTCGGTTTGGTTAACTTGATTGGCGCTGCGTGCATCATTCCGCTAACCGTTTTGTTTGCTCCCGTTGGTGCGGGTTTAGCCCACCGTTTAGACGCGGCCAAATTGAAGAAAGTCTTCGCGGTTGTGTTGATTTTTACTGGCATCAAAATGCTTTATCAGGTTTTAGGTTAGGAGTTCATTATGCAGCCGCTATCATTGCCGCCAAGATTATTAATGGGCCCCGGCCCGATTAACTGTTACCCACGAGTGTTGTCAGCGATGTCCACTCAGCTAGTGGGACAATACGATCCCACCATGACCAGTTACATGAACGAAGTCATGGCGCTCTATCGTCGTGTTTTTAATACTCAGAATCAGCAAACCTTTTTGATCGATGGTACGTCTCGGGCAGGTATTGAAGCGGCTTTGGTGTCTTGTTTAGAACCTGGCGATAAAGTACTGATTCCTATCTTTGGTCGTTTCGGTCACTTGTTGGCTGAGATTGCGGAGCGCGCTGATGCGGAAGTTCACACCATCGAAGTGCCTTGGGGCGAAGTATTTGATCCGCAGCAAATTGAAGATGCGATCAAGAAAGTACAGCCAAAACTATTGGCTATCGTGCAAGGCGACACTTCGACCACCATGTTTCAGCCATTAGAAGAATTGGGTGATATTTGTCGTGCCCATGATGTGTTGTTTTACACCGATGCGACGGCATCGATTGGTGGTAACCCGTTGGAAGTGGACGCGTGGAAAATCGACGCTGTGTCAGTGGGTTTGCAAAAATGTCTTGGTGGCCCATCAGGCAGTGCGCCAATTACATTGAGTGATCGCTTTGTGTCTTGTGTACGCAAACGCGCCCATGTGGAAGCGGGGATTCGTGATGCTCATCACCAAGGTTCGTCTGGTATGCGCATTCGTTCTAACTACTTTGATTTGCCTATGATCATGGATTATTGGGGCGATGAGCGTTTGAACCACCATACGGAAGCGGCGACCATGCTGTTTGGCTCTCGTGAGTGTGCCATTCAGTTATTGACCGAAGGTCAGGATGCCGTTATCGAACGCCATAAGTTGGCAGGCAATGCCATGTTGCAAGGTGTTCTAGCTATGGGCTTACAGCCATTTGGTGATTTGAAACATAAGATGACCAATGTCGTGGGTGTACATATTCCTGATAACGTCGATGGTGAACAAATTCGCCATGATTTGCTGAACATTTTTAACATCGAAATCGGTACTAGCTTTGGCCCATTAAAAGGCAAGGTTTGGCGTATTGGCACCATGGGTTATAACGCTCGCCAAGACGCTGTTTTGCATACCTTGCAGTCACTTGAAACCGTATTGCGACGTGCCGGTTTTGCGTTACCTGCAGGCGCTGCGGTAGACGCGGCCATGTCGGTTTACGCAGGAGAAAAATAATGACAGATTACGGCAAACTCGCTCAGTTGGTCATGGACCGCTGTGACGAACTTGGCAAAATCAGTCAAAGCGACGATTGCCTAGATCGTCGTTATCTCACCAAAGAACACAAACAAGCCAATGGATTGGTGGGCGGCTGGATGCAAGATGCTGGAATGCAAACCTGGCAAGACGAAGCCGGTAACCTTTGGGGGCGCTGGCAAGCGGCCGATCCTGATGCACCGCGCTTTATCATGGGCAGCCATTTGGATACGGTGCCAAACGGCGGTCAATACGATGGCATGTTGGGTGTTATTACGCCGGTTACCTTGATCGCTGCGATGAAAGACGCGGGTGTTTGTTTGCCGTTTCACCTTGATGTGGTGGGATTTGGTGACGAGGAAGGCACGCGTTTTAGCTCTACCTTGCTTGGCAGTCGTGCTCTAACGGGACAATGGCCTGCAAGCTGGGCCGATGTGAAAGACAGTGATGGGATTAGCTTATCGCAAGCACTTAAAGATTTTGGATCGGACTTCGCGAGCATTCCTAATGCGGCCATCGCAACCGATAACTTACTGGGTTACCTTGAACTGCACATTGAGCAAGGGCCAGTTTTAGAAGATTTAGACTTGCCCGTCGGCGTGGTCAGTGCCATCGCCGGGGCAAAGCGCTTTGAATTTAACATCACTGGTATGGCTGGACACGCTGGGACTGTGCCAATGAAACTGCGCCAAGATGCCCTTTGCGCCAGCAGTGAAATGATTCTTGCTGTGGAAAAAGTCGCTCAAAATCATGGCATCGTTGCGACTGTTGGTCGTATTCAGAATCGCCCCAATGGCGTGAACGTCATTTCTGGCAACACCGGTTTTTCCCTTGATATTCGCAGTGAATTTGATGACAAACGTGACGTCGCGCTCGATGAAATCTTGCTGGAATTAGACGCCATTGCCGCCCGTCGTAATGTGCGTATTGAGCGTAAAGCGACCCATGCTGCTGATGCGGTGCATTGTGACGCCAAGCTGCAAAGCGTGCTTCGTAATGCGATACAAACACAAAATATTCCCGTGCATACTTTGTTTTCAGGCGCGGGACATGACGCCATGGCGATTGCGGATATTTGCCCTGTGGCGATGTTGTTCATGCGTTGCGAAAAAGGCATTAGCCACCATCCAGCGGAAGCGATTGATACGCCAGATGTGGCCGTAACCTTGGCTGTACTTCACGAGGCCTTACAGAATTTAGCCTAAAGCTTTTGTGGTTAGCTACTCCGCATAACGCCTCGCTCCCCGAGCAGGCTCGAAGAATCGCTCTGGCGTTATGCGGAGTAGCTAGTTGTGTGTGGCGTAACGCCTCGTTCCCCGATTGGACGTGAAGTTGGCTTTGGCTCCCCAGTATAACGTTTCGCTCCCCGAGCAAGCTCGAAGAATCGCTTTCACGTTATGCTGGGAAGCTAGCCTTCTTAGGTATGAATACGCGGTAAAAGTGTCCATGTGTTTAATGGGGGTTGGCGTGTCGAGGAACGAGACAATGCGCAAGCCAATTGAATTGCATGGACGCTTATTATGAAGGTCAATAAAGAGGTATTCGATGAAATTTACGCGCATTTTTAACGACGATCAGGGCAAAAGCCACTTCGGTGATTTGAATGTAGATGTCCGTGATGGTGGCCCAATTGGTTTTTTGTCGGAGCGTTTCCCAGTGGGGGAACTGATGTTTCGCGAAACCCCGAGTGATTATGATTTCAAATGGCATCCAGCGCCACAGCGTCAGTTATTGTTTATCATCAAAGGGCGTTGTGAGTTTACAGTATCGTCCGGTGAAACTCGTCAGTTTGGCGCGGGTGATGTGGTCTTGTTAGAAGACACCGAAGGCGAAGGCCATTGCAGTAAGGCTTTATTCAACGAAGTCAGACATTCTATTTTTGTTACTGTGCCCGAAGACGTGGTGTTTTAGGTCGTTTTATCCACAGAAGAATGGCGATTTTCTCTAAAGGGAAATCGCCATTTTTTATGCTCAAGCGGGCGGATGATTTTCTATCCAGTGATCAGCGATGTCTCCACGGCGAGCGATCCAGACGTTGTCGTGGGATTGCACGTAATCTAAGAATTTCTTCAGTGCCATGAAACGGCTTGGTTTGCCTAATGTTCGGCAATGCATTCCGATGGACATCATTTTCGGTGTCGTGGCGCCTTCTTCGTACAAGCAATCAAAGTTGTCTTTCAAGTATTGGAAGAATTCCTCGCCATGATTAAAGCCATAAGGTGAGGAAAACTTCATGTCGTTGCAGTCGAGCGTGTACGGTACGATAAGGTGCGGTTTGCTGCCACCATCAGGCGTATCGACCTTCACCCAATAAGGTAGGTCGTCGCCGTAGTTGTCCGAGTCGTATTTAAGTTGAGACTGTTCTGCGACCAAGGCGCGAGTATTGGGTGAATCGCGTCCTGTGTACCAGCCCGCGGGTTTAACGCCAGTGATTTCTTCTATCAAGGCGAGCGCTTGTTGCATGTGTTCCCGCTCTTGTTCGATCGGCATGTCTTGGTAGTGAATCCATTTTAAGCCATGACACACAATCTCGTGTTTGCCTTCTACAAAAGCTTTTGCCACGTCAGGATTACGTTCTAATGCGGTCGCAATGGCGAACACGGTTAGTGGGAGACCTCGTTTTTCAAATTCATTAAGTATGCGCCAAACGCCAGTGCGGGAGCCGTACTCGTAAAGGGATTCCATGCTCATGTGACGGTCTTTGAAAGGCTGAGCGCCGAATATTTCGGATAAAAAGGTCTCGGCGTGTTCATCGCCATGAAGAACGCAATTTTCTCCGCCTTCTTCAAAATTTAAAACAAACTGAAGAGCCACTCGGGCGTTGTTCGGCCATTTGACGTTGGGCAGCCCTTGGCGGCCATAACCCGCGTAATCGCGTTCTAAATAATGTTTCATTGTATCGGTTCCATGTTTTATGGATGGCAAGTTGAAAGGTTACTTGCTCCAGTGAGCGTAACGGCCAATAAATGGTTTGCTAATGCGCTGTCCATATTGACCTATTTTAGAAGTCTGTAACCCAAGTTGATGCAATGACTCTGCCAATTTTACGGCGGCGACAACGCCATCAATGATAGGAACGGGCAGCTCTTCGGCCAGTTTTTCAACCAATGCTGACATGCCAGCACAACCCAAGACAATCGCTTCTGCGCCGTCTTGATCTATCGCCGCGAGGCATTCTGTTTTGAGTAATTGATACGCGTCAGGTTCAATGTTTTCCAAAGCCAGTACGGGAATATCGGTGGCTCTCAGGCCGCTGCACTTATGCTGGTGGCCATACTTATGGAGTAGGTGTTCACTCGCTGGAAGGGTTCGTGACAGTGTCGTAACCACACCAAAGCGATGCGAAATCAGGCTGGCCATTTGGAAGCCCGCTTCAGCAATGCCGATGACAGGCGCATTGGCTAATTCGCGCGCCGCATCTAAAGCAGGGTCGCCAAAGCAAGCAATAATGTGAGCGTCGACGCCCTGTTGTTTCCCTTGTTCAATGAGATCAAGAATCGCGGCGCTGGCGATGACTTCGTCAAATGCGCATTCGATGCTTTTAGGGCCGTGCTCCGGCGTGCACGCGATAATTTGCGTGCTATCTAGCGCAGCAGCTTGTGCGCTTATCGCCATGGCATGAGTCATATCGGCACTGGTGTTTGGGTTAATAAGCTGAATTCGCATGGTGCTCCTAGCGGCCAAAAAGTCGTTGGAAATCGATATTTTCTTCCGGTTTGCTTTCGAGAATGAGTGACGATTTGATGTGTTTTAAGTGATGGCTCATCCAATGTTGGGCTTTGTCTGCGTCTTTTTGATCTAACAGGTCAAGCAATTGAGTGTGGTCACCACATTCACAACCCACACTGCCGCGTGTGCCATAAGCGGCGAGAATTAATGAAGATCGATAGCAAAGTTGTTCGATAAAATGGGCAAGCACTTTGTTACCCGACAATGTGGCTAATTCATAATGAAAACGGGCGGTTAACTGAATCGAGTCGGCCAGCAGATTGGCGGATTCGGCCTGCTTTTCTTCCTGTGCCATGGCTCTAAAGCGTTTGGATTGTGTTTCGTCCCAATGCATTAATAACGTAGGAATCAGTTGTGGCTCGATCAGAATGCGGCTGTCCAATATTTCTGACGCTTCTGCTTCGCTTGGTCTATTGACCTGTGCGCCTTTATTTTTTTCGATAACGACAAAATGTTCTAAAGCAAGTCGTTGTAATACTTTACGGATTCCTGTTCTGCTTACACCAAAGGCTTCAGACAAGCGATCTTCTGGTAAGCGAGCCCCCGGTGGGAGTTGATGTTCGACAATGGCTCTGAGTATTTGTCGATATATGTTTTCGTCATTAGACATAGGGCTTCTCTAAAATTGTATACGATATTTTCAATGTCATAGTGTATAGACAATATAACACGACAATTTGCTTCGTACATCTTAAACAATGATATTCATTATTGTGCACAATTTTGGTGTGGTAATGGCGTTTTTGAGTATATTTGGTGCGACATTTAACGGCTTTATTGTTTTTCTTTGGAATAAACACTTGGGTTTTATGAAAATGTTTTTTTGGCACATAAATTGTATTCATAATTGTATACAATCAAAAAAGGAACGAAGTCATGAAGCAAGAATTTGAGCAAAGCCTTAAGTTGGCAAACAGCGATCTCCTGCCGGAGAAAGATCAGAAATGGGGCTGGTATAGTATTTTTGCGTTTTGGATGTCTGATGTGCATAGCGTTGGTGGTTATGTGTTTGCTGCCAGCTTGTTTGCGCTGGGTCTAAACGGTATTCAGGTTTTTATTAGTTTGTTATTGGGGATTTCCATCGTCTTGGTCTTTGCCAACTTAATGGGCAAACCAGGCCAAAAAGCGGGTGTGCCGTTTCCTGTTGTGGCGCGTATGTCCTTTGGCGTATTCGGTGCCAATATTCCGGCCATCATTCGTGGCTTGATTGCCGTCGTTTGGTACGGTATTCAAACGTTTTTGGCGTCTAGTTCCTTTATTATTTTATTACTTTATTTTTTCCCAGGCATGGCGTCATTGGCAGATAAGTCGTTTATTGGGTTGTCCTACTTGGGCTGGATTGGCTTTACGGCTATGTGGATCGTGCAAGGCATTGTGTTTATGTTTGGCATGGATATGATTCGTAAGGTCATTGACTGGTCTGGTCCAGCTATTTATGTCGCTATGTTTGCTTTGTGCATTTATATGGTGGATCGAGCGGGTTGGGAAAACATCAGCTTTAACCTAAGCTCAAATAACCTGACCGGCATGGATGTGTACGTGCAGATGTTTATCGCGATTGCTTTGGTGGCTGGCTACTTTGCTGGGCCGACTTTGAATTTCAGTGATTTCTCGCGTTATTGCGGTAGCTATAAAAAATTAAAACTGGGTAATCTGTTGGGCTTACCCGTTAACTTTGTATTGTTTTCTTTGTTCAGTGTGATCATTGTCTCTGCCTCTATTCCTGTGTTTGGCGAGATGATTACCGACCCTGTAGAAACGGTTAAACGTCTTGATTCTGGCTTTATTACCGTACTTGGCGCCTTGACCTTTATCTTTGCAACAGTGGGTATCAACATCGTAGCGAACTTCGTCGCGCCTGCGTTTGACTTCTCCAACGTATCACCACAAAAAATCAGTTTTAAAGCGGGTGGTTTTATTGCCGCGTTTGGTTCTGTTTTGCTCACGCCTTGGAATTTGTTTAACAACCCAGAAGTGATTCACTACACAGTGGATGTACTTGGCGCGATGATCGGGCCCTTGTACGGCATTATTATTGTCGATTACTTCTTCATCAAAAAAGGCCACATTGATATTGCAGCCTTGTACACAGAATCTCCACAAGGGGCTTATTGGTACGAAAATGGTATCAACAAAGAAAGTGTTTATGCGTTGTTGATTGCTGGTGCTGTGTCTATTTTAGCGACTTTTGTGTTCCCTGCATTGGCGAACTACGCCTTATTCATTGGCGGTATCGTCGCGGCGTTGACTTATCGTTATATGATGGAGCCTGAACGTATCGCGATGCAAAACATGGTACTTGCTGAGTCTTAACCCAGAGTTTCTCCCTCCCCGAACGAAAAAGCCCCGCATTAAATGCAGGGCTTTATTTTTTTAACGGAGTGATATGTTGGTCTATTACGCCGTAGCGGCAAGGTCCGCTTCCGCGGCGGCCAGCATGTCGAACTCTTCTTCAGGCGTTTTCGCTACAAGGCGGTTTTTGCTGTACAAAAAGTAGTAAGCAGCGCCGATGGCGAACAATACCAAGGTGTAGAAAAACGCGCGTGGATCGTAAGCGTATACACCGGTCAAAGCCAACAGTGACAACAAAAAGGCGATGGATGACGTCACGATGCCGCCGGGTGTTTTGTATGGGCGTTCCATGTCGGGTTGTTTGATGCGTAGCAAGATGTGGCTAAGCGCCATCAAAGCATAAGACACCGTCGCGCCAACAACTGCCATGGCCAACATCAGGTCGCCTTCGCCCGTCAAAGACGCAAGGAAGCCCAATACGCCCGGTACGATCAAAGCACGAGCAGGTACTTTGCGTTTGTCTGTGACAGATAGGCTCTTTGGAATGTAGCCTGCACGAGACAAGGCAAACACCAAACGGCTGTACCCGTAAATGATAGAGAAGAAAGACGCGATCAAACCAGCAAGACCCAATACGTTGACCGCCGTGCCTAGTGATTCATAGCCTGCAAAGTTCAAGGCATCTACCAGTGGAACTGCGCTCTTACCCATGGCGTCAGCGCCAGCGGCACCGGCTAATAAAAACACCACCAAAAGCGCCGTGAACAGTAAAAAGATCATCGCGCCGATAATGCCTTTAGGCACATCTTTCGCTGGGTCTTTGGCTTCTTCTGCCGCTAAAGGCACGCCTTCAACCGCTAGGAACAACCACATGCCAAATGGCAATGCCGCCCAAACGCCATACCAACCCATTGGCATAAATTCCGATGCACCAGCAGCGTCGGTGACTGCCACGTCAAACAAACGAGCCGTGTCAAAATCACCAATCAAGGCCACCGCCGTGGCTAGGATGGCGATCACCGCCAAACCACTGATGACCATCATGACTTTTAATGCTTCGCCAGCACCCGCCAAATGAATGCCGATAAAGACAAGATAAAACGCGGCGTAGACCCAAGGTCCATTAAAGCCTAACAAGGCTTCTACCGCAGAACCGATAAAGATAACAATGGCCGCCGGTGCCAATGCGTATTCAATTAACACCGCCAAACCGGTTAAATAACCGCCCGTTGGCCCCATGGCTTGGCGAGCAAAACTGTAACCGCCGCCTGCTGCTGGGATAGCGGCAGACATTTCCGCCAACGACAACACCAAGGTCAGATACATCACTGCCATCAGCGCTGCCGCGATAGCAAAACCGCCCCAGCCCGCTTCCGCAATACCGAAGTTCCACCCGGCGAAATCACCAGAGATAACGTAAGATACCCCCAAACCCGCAAGCAAAATCCACCCTGCGGAGCCTCGTTTTAGCTGGCGTTTTGCCAGATACTCTTTGTCTAATTGATCACTCATAGTTGTTCCTTTTATGCTTTTGTTAAGTGGTTTATTGGTTGTTTTTTGCCCTTTGGGCTTATAGTTTTCTGGTGTTTTTCGTACGCTTTTTGGTTCAGTTCCCTCAGGATATGAGGAAGTTCTTCGACTCCTTTGATGTGTCTATGATTAAGTCGTCGTCTGATCGGTCTTTGAGCTTTACGCCAGATAGCTTCAGAGTTCGAGCTTCGTTTAATAAATAAAAGGCTTTGCGAGCGGCTTCTTGGTACACCAAGCCCGCTGGACGAACGTTGGAAATGCAGTTTCGATAGGCATCGGTCAGACCGACTTTACCGCCCCACGTGAGGTACAAACCTAAGCTGTCGGGTGAACTCAGCCCCGGACGTTCTCCCACTAGCACTAAAACGCACTTGGCATTGAGTCGTTCACACACATCATCGCCAATGGCGACGCGGCCTTGCTCGACAAAACAAATGGGCGCGAGGCTCCAACCGTTCAGATACCCCGCAAGCGCCTGTAAAAAGGGCAGGGTATTTTGCTCTATCGCCAGCGACGACAAGCCATCGACCACAACAATAGCGAGGTCATATTGTTGCGAGGTGGACGCTCGGTGTTCGTCTAGTGTGTCGGCCGATTCTTCATCTAGCCTGCGGCCATAATCTGGACGCTGTAAATAGGTTGCGCGGTCCGTCGCGCGACTGTGCAACAGTAGGGGGGCACAGTGTTTCGTCCAATCTTTTGCCCAGTCTTGGGCGGTTAATTGCGCGGCCAAACCTGCCGAATCCAGTTGCGTATGAACCGCATCAATCGCCTGAGCATGAGCAAGCTGAAACGCCAGTAAATGTTTGGTCGGCACACTGATACCAGAGCGACCCAGACCCACGCGCGCGTCTGTGAAGGCATTGAGTTTGCTCCAAGCGTTTTCCGTCACAGGCTCATGCTGTTCTGTCACCGCTTCTGCATGAGGGTGTGTCGGAAAAGAATGATCGTTTGGGTAGTCGTCTTGGTTCATGAAAGTCCTCCAATCATGCGATTGAGTGATTTATGGAACGCATCGGGCAGCTGGTGGTTGAGCGTGAATTGCTCGTTGTTCTTGAATATTTCCATCTTGGCGAGCCAAAGATCGAATTCAGGCGCGGGTTTTAAACCCAAGGCGCGACGAGCGTACAAGGCATCATGAAAAGACGTTGTCTGGTAGTTCAGCATGATGTCGTCGGAACCGGGGATGCCCATGACAAAGGTGCAACCCGCGACACCTAACAGTGTCAATAAATTATCCATGTCGTTTTGATCGGCTTCGGCGTGGTTGGTGTAACAGACGTCGCAACCCATGGGTAAGCCAAGTAGCTTGCCGCAGAAGTGGTCTTCTAAACCCGCGCGGGTGATTTCTTTGCCATCGTACAAATATTCAGGGCCGATAAAACCGACGACGGTATTGACCAGCAGCGGATTAAACTTACGCGCCACGGCATATGCTCGGGCTTCGCACGTTTGCTGATCCAAACCGTGATGGGCGTTGGCAGACAAGGCGCTGCCTTGGCCTGTTTCGAAATACATAACGTTGTTGCCGACGGTACCGCGATTCAGCGATAACGCCGCGTCTTGCGCTTCTGCTAAGTTAGCGAGATTAAAACCAAAACTGTCGTTGGTGGCTTGGGTGCCGCCAATGGACTGAAACACCAAATCCACGGGAGCGCCTTGGTCAATGCATTCAATGGTATTGGTAACGTGAGTCAACACACAGGATTGCGTGGGAATATCATAATGCTGAATGACTTCGTCCATCATTCGGATCAAACGTGTGGCTTGCTGCACATTGTCGGTCGCTGGGTTGATGCCAATCACCGCATCGCCGTTGGCGTAGAGCAAACCGTCTAACATACTGGCTGCGATACCGGTTAAATCGTCCGTTGGGTGGTTCGGTTGTAAGCGCGTAGACAAATGCCCCGGCAACCCTATGGTGTTACGAAACGCGGTTTTGACATGGCATTTTTTGGCGACCAAAATCAAATCTTGATTGCGCATTATCTTACTCACGGCCGCCGCCATTTCGGGTGTCACACCCGGGCGAATCTGAGTCAGTACCTCGCTGGTGGCCAAATCGCTGAGCAACCAATCGCGAAAACCGCCAACCGTCAGATGGGAAATAACAGCAAAGGCCGCTTTGTCATGGTCGTCTAAAATGAGCCGCGTAATTTCATCGGCTTCGTAAGGCACAAGCGCCTGTTCAAGGAAAAGACTCAGCGGCACATCGGCCAGTGTCATTTGCGCGATAGCCCGTTCTTCTGCGCTGTCTGCTGCCACGCCCGCTAAACGATCACCGGAACGCGCTGGTGTGGCTTTGGCCATCAGATCCGCAAGGTCGACAAAGCCGAACGTGCGTTCGCCGACAATATTGCGGAATTGAAAAGTGTTTCGTTGAAAAGTCGAATGTGGCTTGCTCATAACCTAATCTCGCGCTTTACTGGTCTTGTGTTAACCCCTAAAAAAGACACTTGTATACATGAAAAAGGGGCATAATTTTTGCAGTTTTATCGGGATAAATTGCTTCATTTATTCCGTTATCTAACCTTACGCAACTTCATAAGGTGACGTTATCGAATAATGGCAAGATTAATAAACACTAATGATTTCAGTCATTTAGTGCTTTTATTTCTTATTTTCTACGGTCTAACGAGTGCAAATAGGTGTGGTTATGTTGAATTCTTCGAGCGATGCACCAAAAAGGGGCTTTTCCTCGACTGTGTCGGAAGCTGATCTATCGAATGTTAGATTGTCAGAAGCGCACGATGCCGACTTGCACGCCAGTAATTTGACCAATTGGCAACAAGAATACGACCAAACCAGCCGCGGCAGTTTTTATGGACGCATTGTTGAACTGCCGTTTGATGGATTGCAGGTATTTTGCGAACACACCAGTCAGGCGTTGCAGCAAAAATGCGTAGTATGGCCAGATTCTGTCTGGCTGGGCATTCCGCTGGCCCATCAAGAAGAAAGCCGCATTAATGGTTTAACCGTTCGCCAAGACACCATAATGTGTCGCCCTGGTGGCTGTGATTTTCAACTATCGACACCGCAAGACTATGATTTGTATGGTTTAGTAGTGGATCGCTCGAAGCTGATTAAGATGGCATCGATTCATGGTGTGGATTTGAATTGGAAAGAACTCACCGAACATGGCCGCCTTGGCGTACCAGCCAAAACATTAGAAGAAGTGCGCTTTGTGCTCGCGCGTTTGCTCTCGGTGCAAAACAAAACCACGCCGTCTAGATTGCAGCAGGACATCGTAATGATGGCGCTGTTGGAAGTGTTAAAAGAAGAAACGCCACAACCCGCCAAAACACAAAGTTATTTTCATCGTAAAAAAGTCGTCGACTGCGCCCGTCAGTTTTTGGATCACCACCTTGATGAAGCCGTAACGGTCACCCAACTGTGTGAAATTGCCAACGTCAGCCGACGCACCCTGCAATACAGCTTCGAAAGCATCCTCGGCGTCAGCCCCATTCAATACCTACGCATCAGCCGACTAAACGGCGTGCGCCGTTCCCTCGTCCAAGCCCAACATGGCCAAGCCGTCAGCGACATCGCCGCCCAGTGGGGATTTTGGCACCTAAGCCAGTTTGCCAAAGACTACAAGCAGCTGTTTGGTGAAACGCCCTCAAGAACACTCACAGGGTTGAGTGGTTGAGCATATCGCTTGCCTCGCGGGTCAAATCACGCTACAAAAGGGCAAACAAAGAACCAACATAACGGCGATCAAAGACCATCGGAAGAGTCATCGTCCAAATGGACTTTGGTGTTTAGCGATTTATTTAACAGGGAAGTCCCACCATGAAAAAAGCCAATCAAGCTATATTTTCATCTGATCCTAATAACTAAGACCGTGACTTGAAAATTGTGGGACTAACATCGTTTCGTTGAAAGTGCCAAAATGATTAGAACCAAGTCAGCGCTGCTTTTCGCAGGAATAGCATCAGGGATAAAAGTTAATAAAGCTTTACTAAAAAACCGAATAGATTGCTGCAAAACCGTTCTTGTTAGATCTTGATTTTGCTTGTAAAAATCGGGTTGTCCATAGATGTTAGCTATCTAAAAGTATTAAATAAGGAGATATTTTGAACATAAAGGCAAATGTAGGGACTTTTGACATATTAGGCCATCTAATTTTGTGGTTTATAATAATTATTATTACGTTCGGGATCGGAGCGTTCTTTTTTGCTTACTCGTTCTCTAAATTTATAATCAACAGGACAGAGTTGATAGACCAGCATGGTGTTTCTCATAAATTAAAGTGCGATGTCGATTTATTTGCTAGCGTTGGACATATTATTTTGTGGATAATAATAACAATCTTAACGTTAGGTTTGGGCTACATTTTCTACTTTTATAAAGTATGGAATTATTGTTTAAACAACAGTTCAGTTGGGTAAATCTATAGCTAACAAAAACAATTAAAAACAATTAGGGTCAGATGAAAATAAAGTTAATTTTCATCTGACCCTAATACTTTATAATACTTTAGATTTTAGCTTGGCAGGATTAGGTTATGGACTTTAGAACTAAAACCATAAACGCAGAGTTTTGGTTTACACAGGCTAGCCAAATGTTAGCTGCGGCCGAAGCATTATTTTGTACTATGTCGTCAAGAAACTCTGAAATGGAGACGTCTGTCGGGTGTCATAAGGGTTCGATGTTTCTGCTCGGCATCGCTCTTGAAAATGCTTTTAAGGGTGTCGTTGCATCGCAAGGAAAACTTATTATCGATGGGGGAAGAATCGATACCAAGAAATCGTTCCCCAGATGCAAAAATCATAAGTTGCCCGATCTTGCTAAATTAATTGGTTTAGAAACAAATCAGACAGAAAAAGAATTGTTGCAACGGTTAAGCATTTATACTGTCTGGGCTGGAAAATATGGTACGCCCCTAAGTGAGAGTGAATATACTGACGCGCAAGAGCATCAATATCAGAACCCCCAAGATTTTGATATAGCAAAGAACTTAATATATAAGCTAAGGGCTAATACTGATTTTGATGAACGATTTGGTTGGCCTGACCCTAATAACTAAAGGTGGAATATGGCGAATAATTGGAACATTCCGTCCGAGCTTGAAAAGGAAGTTCGGGAAAGAGACAGGGTTTGCGTATATTGCGGTAATGAATTTTTATCACATAAGGTATCTACCAAGGCTTCTATCAGTTGGGAGCACATTATCAATGACGCGAAAATTATCACCAGAGAGAATATCACCCTTTGTTGTCGTGGTTGCAATGCAAGCAAAGGACAGAAACAGCTTTCTGTGTGGCTGCAAACAAAATACTGTCAAGAGCGTAACATCACTCCGGAATCAGTTGCCCCAATAATTAAGCAGGCAATAGCAAATGGTCAGTAGTATTGCGCAAGCTATATTTTCATCTGGCCCTAATTAGTTAATATCTTTCTGTCACACCAGTAACTTTATCTTGCATCGCGGGGTGGACCATATATGACCCTAATTTGTCACTAATTTAGTCGCTGTGTCGATGCAAATTGTCTATTACAGTAATGTGAAGCGTGGTAAAACCAGAACATCGCTTCAGCTTTAGATAATTGCTATTGGGAGATAAAATGAGCGTTCAAATTCGTCCTGCTGTCATTGATGATTTACCCGCGTTAACCGATCTCTATAATCACTACATAGTCAATACGGCGACGACCTTTGATATAGAGCCTTACACACTAGAGGGTCGATCCGTTTGGTTCTCGCAGTTTGCATTAACAGGTCGATATCGTTTATTGGTAGCGGAGCAGGATGACGAGATTCTCGGGTATGCTTGCAGTGGGCAATTCAAACCTAAACGCGCTTATGAAACGTCGGTGGAAGTCAGTATTTATTTAAAGCCAAATACTAAAGGTCGAGGATTAGGAACCGCCTTGTACCTTGAGCTGTTTGAGCAACTGGAAACAGAAGACGTACATCGCGCCTATGCTGGTATCACCTTACCTAACGAAGCCTCACAAATTATCCATGAAAAATTTGGCTTTGAATCCGTGGGTGTTTATCGAGAAGTAGGTCGTAAATTTGGTCGATATTGGGATGTTGAATGGTTCGAGAAAACGGTGGGTGGAAACGATTAGACAACAACGCCCAACGTTTTTGGTAATGTGCTGAATGCGTTTTCTAGGTAGGTGATAGCGAATTTGTGAGTGAAAAGTGATATTAAGCCAAGCATGGCCGATGCTGCGTTGGGGCTTTGTCTGTTGCTTAGGTCAAGAATCACCAAGTAGACTAAGCACTACGAAAGAAGAATTTGTTGCCTGTTTCCGCGATGAGCATGCCCAGCAGTATGCTGACGGCGCCGATCAAGCCGATGATGCCCAGTGTTTCATTAAGAAAAATGGCCGCTGTTAAGCACGCGAAGATAGGTTCTAGGGTAAAAATAAGCGCCACTTTGTAATCGGGTAAGATTTTCTGGCACGCAGACTGTGCCCAATAAGCGTAGGCTGTGCCTAATATTCCTGCGACCAATATAGCCGACAATACGATCGGTGAAAAAACACTGTCGTACCAGCTAAGCGGTGTATTTCCTGCTAAATAAAATGCGGGTTCTGACGAGACAAATGCACTGATGCCACTGTAAATTCCTACCGCAAGCAATTGAATGATGGTCAGCGGAATGACGGGCATGGCGCTTACAAAGCGTCCCGTTAACAACATGTGAATGGCGAACGCAAACGCGCAAATTAATACAAGCGAGTCTCCTTGGTTGAAGACCAGTTTGTCCCCAACCGTTAACAAATACAGTCCTATCGTGGCAAACAACACGCCAACACACACGGAACGACTGATCTTTTTTCTGAACAACAGAAAGCCCAGTACCGGCACCAGCGGCGACGCTAATCCTGTGATAAACCCCGCGTTCGACACGCTGGTGTGCCTAAGCCCTTCTGTCTGCGTATAAAAAGCAATAAACAGCAGTAAGCCGAGAAGCGCGCCTTTGAACAGCAAAGAGGGGTTTGCTGTGTGGGGATGCGTTCCGCAGAGAAGAGAAATAACGGTATCAGTGCCAGTCCCGCCAAGGTAAAGCGAATCGAATTAAAGGTATTTACCGGCATCACTTCCATCGCCAAATCTATCAAGGTGAATTCAGACCCCCACACAAAGGCGACAAAGGTCAGCATCAATAGGGCGGTGCGATGGGATCGAACTATCATGTATTACGTCCTTGTTATGGCATGTATTAGGCTGCGCGCCTGACAGGAATGGTGAACAAGCGTAAGTCATCTGCCATGTCGTCTATATACCTACAAAGGGTTAGGCAATTAACCTAGGTTAATTCTTTCTATGCTGTGCTGCGGTAATCTCGGTGGTATGACGAATTGATTGAGCATTTAAGGAGCGCCGTATGGGGTTGTCGTCCAGTCTACAAAATTATCTAGCGGATCTTGGTTTGGTTGTGCCGGATCAGCCGAGTATTGAGTTTGTGAAAACGTTGCAGGAAAGGCATGTGGCGCGGTATAGCTTTAACAGTTTGGCGGTGGTGATGGGGGAAGAAATTTCGTTGGAGCTTGGAGCGATCAGCCAAAAAATCGTTTCTCGAGGTTTGGGCGGTTATTGCTTTGAACACAACAAGCTGACGTTTGAGTTGTTAACCGCCTTGGGCTATGACGTGACGCTCAAGCTAGCGCGCGTGCTGAATAATAATCTCGAGCGGGAAGCGGGCAGAACTCATCGAGTGACCTTGGTGAGGCTTGATGGTGTGAGTTATTTGGTGGACACCGGTTTTGGTGGAAATGGGCCAATTGCGCCATTGCGCTTAGATACAAACACCGATCAGGTGGCGGGTTTAGATCGTTATCGTGTTCTTTCAACGGATAAGGGCGAGTACGATTTGCAGGTTGTAAAAGACGGTGATTATTTCACGCTGTATCGTTTTGACACTGCGACTTACACCGATGCCGATTGTGAATTAGGGCATTATTATTCTCATAAACATCCGCAGGCGGTGTTTTTGAAAAACCTGATGGTGACGCTGAAAAAGAAGAACCAGACCGTTGCGTTGGTGAATTCAGAGCTGATCACGAGAGACCAACAAGGCGAGCGTAAACAGAGGGTCGAAAGCCCGGATGCGCTTGGTGCGGTTTTAACCGCTGAGTTTGGTCTGGTTCTTAATGCTGCGGTGGTGGAACATTTGTTTATCCGATTTTTACAGCCCGCGTTGACGGCAGATAGCATTGGAGAATCCGCATGAGTGCGTTATTTACTCAGCTGTTGTGGGCATGGCTGATGGCTTCTTCTTTCATTGTTTCAGGTCACATGGTGGAATTCGCCAGTCCTGTTGCTACGTCGGCGTTTCGCTTTGTATTGGCGACCTTGATTATGTTGCCTGCGTTGTTGTTTTGTTGGCAGCGAGCTAAGTTGAATAAAACGGAGCAATTCAAAGCCTTGTTCGCTTCTCGTCAGCGGCTGTTTCATTATACGGTGATCAGCGGTGCCTTGGTTGGATTCTTTATTGGTTTGTTCGTCGCACTGCAGTCCACAACGCCGTTGAATACCTCTGTGTTGTATACCTTGGTTCCGTTGATTGGTGTGGTGATAACGAGAGTGTGGCTCAAGGAAATTGCGCCATTATGGCGAGTGGTGGGCTTTGTGTTGGGTTCACTGGGCGCGATGACGGTGTTGTTTGCCACACAAAAAAATGATGGATTTGCTTGGCATTCGGGCGACTGTATTTTTGTCGGGGCGTGTTTTTTATTGGCTCTACACGTTGTGTCGGTTCAAAAGTGGGGGCGCTCTTTGGGGGCGTTGTCTGGCGCTTTTATGATTATGCTGTTTGGTGCATGTTGGCTACTGCCCATCGCGTTGATTTGGGGGGAGTTAGATCAGGTGCAATGGTCAACGCAGGGTTTTTGGGTGAATGTGTTGTATTTGACGGTGTTCACAACGCTGTTTACTTTTGTCTTGCAGCAGCGTTTGGTGATGACGGTCGGGGCAAGTCGATTGCTTGCGCTTTCTTATACGATACCGGTTTGGGTGGCGCTGTTTAGTGCCTTGATCCAGTCGCGTTTATTGAGCTTGGTGGATTGGCCTTTTGTTGCGGGTATTGTAATTTTAGGCGTCGCGCTGTTTCTTATTGACGGTAATGTAAGCAAGGTAAAAGTAGCCCATGGATCGAATTCAACTGCAAAATAGTTTCGAGGCGTATTTTAACGAATTGGGCTACGACATTGATTGGCAAAGGCTCACTGTGCCCATGGAAGTGCATGTGATTCAAAAAGGCGACTACTTGTTCCAGCAAGGCGATGCCGCGAATCGTTTGTACTTTTTGCATTCTGGGCTCATGCGCTATGTGAGTGTGTCGGATGAAGGAAAGGAGTTCACGCAAACCTTCGCAAAGAGCCCAAGGATTATTGGCTCGACCAAGGCGATGGTGACAGAAACGCGGGTTTTATTTGGTATCCAAGCCTTGGAAAATTGCATGGTGTCTTCTTACCCTTGGCAGGCATTTTACGCGCAAATGCGTCACGATATGGGCTTTTTAGAATGCTATGCTAGATTCTTGGAACGTATTTTTATCATCAAAGAAGAACGTGAAAATGCGTTTGTGAAACATTCTGCGGAACGACGCTATTTGGATTTTTGCGCGGCGTATCCCGAACTTAAAAACACCCTTCCTCAGCAGCAAATAGCGTCTTATATCGGCATTACGCCCGTGGCACTCAGCCGCATTCGGCAGAAGCTAAAGCTAAGTCAAGGCTAACTTTTGCTCAATGGTTAACGTCAATTCGTCAATAAAGGTGTCGATCAGTGGTGACTGTCGATCGCGGTGCAGGGTGATGCCGAGGGTGCATTCTGGGTTGGGCAGTTCAATGGGGATTTGCTTGAGACGCGGGTTGAGCTGGTGGATGTTCCAGTCATCGTAGAAGAGTAAGGCGATGGCGTCGCTGTGGATAACCAGCTCTTCAGACGAGGCAAAGGTCAGCATTTCAAGTGCTTGGATCGGTGGTTTGTTGTCGATGCTGTGAAACAAACTTTCGAAATAATCTCGTATCGGCGTGCCGTGGCGCGCCACAATCCAGCGTTCATTAGTGAGATCATTCAGTGTTTTAGCGTAACGATGCACGGGGTGATCTGCTCGGGCGATCAAGGCGTATTGTGCGCGAACCAATGGCAATTCGATCAAGTCGGGATGAATTGGGCCTTTTCTCATTAGACCAAGAAAGCAGTCTATCTCCCCTTGTCTGAGGGCGTTGGATAGCATGTGATATGGGCCTTGCATGGCTTGCAGACGAATGCGCGGATGTTGTTTGAAAATGGAGGCAAAGGCCACTGGCACAATGTCTTGGCAAGAAAACGACAGCATTCCCACCGATAACCTTCCGGTCAGTTCATTGGGCAATGATTGCAAGGTGTGCCGTAACGCCTGTGCGACAGGGGAAATTCGTAAGTACAGCGAGGCGAGCTGCTTGGCCGCTTCTTGTGGTATCAAGCCGTGACGAGTGCGCAAGAACAACGGCTGCTGCACCATGTTTTCGATTTCTTTTAAGGTTTTGCTGACCGCTGGTTGAGTAATGCCAAGAGCCTGTGCCGCCACCGACGCGCTGCCCACTTTTACCACGGCGTCAATCACCATAAAGTGTCGCCATTCGGCGTAGGCTTTGAGTTTCAATAAGCTGCTGACATTCTGTTGTAAATGGCGCTCAGTGTCGGTCATCATCTGCAATAGGGTATTGCAAGACGAGATCACCACTTCCCCTTCTGACGTGGGCTCAGCGCCGCTCCAACCACGAGTAAAAATGCTGATTTGCAACGCACTTTCTGCCTGTGACAGCGCGCGTGAAACGCTGGGTTGGCTTAGGTTCAGCGAGACACTGGCGTCTTTTTCGGTGCCTTTTTTCATGATCTCTGTGATCACGCGACATTGTTTTAGCGTCAGAGGGAAATCGACCATGGTGTTGTTCATTGTGGTTTTCCTCTTGATGTCGTTGTTGTCGATGCGGATGTCGAGAGAGGTAAATTTAAGATATAACCAAATTTTACTCCATGTTTATAAAAACGCATATGCTAGACGCCTTTTTTCCCTATACCTTTTAATGAAACAAGATCAGTGTGGTGATCACGCTGTTTTTCGATTTAAGGTAAGACGCGCATGAATAATAACAATAAGCCTTACAGCAACATTCCTGGTACCACGGTGTTTGATGGCGACATGGCCAGAATGGGCTTTCATCTTAATCAGTTTTGCATGTCCCTCATGCAAGCCTCAAATCGTACGGCGTTTAAACACGACGAGCGTGCGTATTTAGACCAATGGCCGCTCACAGAAGAGCAAAAAAACGCGGTATTGGCTCGTGACTTTACGATGCTGATCTCCCTTGGCGGCAACATCTATTACCTCGTCAAAATCAGTTCCACCGATGGGCTGAGTGTCGCGGCGGCAGTGTCTAGCATGACCAATTTATCTCCAGAGGATTACTTGGAAATGATGCGCAATGGTGGCCGTTCACCTGAGGGAAACCGTTACGTTGAAGATGCCCCATTTGAGGAGAAGGAATAATGGCAAAGATCACGGCTGGCTTGGGCACCTCTCACATTCCGTTGCTTGGGCACATTATGGATAAAGGCGACAGCGGAGACGACAAATGGGCGCCGATCTTTGACGGCTTTCAGTTCACCAAGCAATGGATTCGCGAGCAAAAACCCGATGTGGTGATTTTGGTGTACAACGATCACGCGACGTCTTTCGATATGAAGTTTATTCCGACTTTTGCGATTGGCTGCGGCGAAGAATATCGCCCTGCCGATGAAGGCTATGGGGCACGTCCTGTGCCTGTCGTTAAAGGCGCACCTCAACTGGCGTGGCACATCACCGAGTCTTTAATACAACAGGGTTTTGACATGACCATCGTTAATGAAATGGACGTGGATCATGGTTTAACGGTGCCTTTGTCGATGGTTTTTGGCGAGGTAGATGAATGGCCATGCCAAGTCATTCCGTTGGCGGTGAATACCGTGGTGTATCCGTCTCCCACCGGAGCACGTTGCCTTGCTTTGGGCAACGCCATTCGAGCGGCCATCGACCAATACCCAGAAGACATTAATGTACAAGTATGGGGAACGGGCGGCATGAGTCATCAGCTGCTTGGCGAACGTGCCGGTTTGATAAACAAAGAGTGGGACCTCGCGTTCATGGACGATTTGAAAAGCGACTACGATAAGTTAGCGGCGATTTCCCAAGTTGAATACATCCGAGAGTCGGGTACGGAAGGTTGTGAAATGGTGATGTGGCTGATTATGCGTGGTGCGCTGAATCATCAGATCAATGAAATGCACCGTCATTATCATGTGCCGGTGTCGAACACGGCATTGGGGCACATTATTTATGAAAATGCCGACCTTGATGTCGACAATGAAGAGGATAAGGCGTGATGAAAACATCTACCTCAACGAACCATGCAACGCCAACCTTGGTCTGTTTAGCGGGCTTGTTGTGTGACCAACGCATGTGGCAAAACGTCGCGGAGCAAATGTCCACGCAAGCGCACGTTAGCATTATGAGCTTTGCGGGTTTTGATGACCTGACGGCGATGGCGGAGCATGTTTTGGCCAGTGTTGAAGGAAATTTTGCGTTGGCAGGGCATTCCATGGGCGGTCGTGTGGCGCTGGAAATTTATCGTCTTGCGCCTCTTCGAGTCACGCACCTTGCGCTATTAAACACCGGCGTTCACCCTAAATCGGACAAAGAAATTCCCGGTCGAATGCGTCTGATTGAAGCCGCAAAAACCGAAGGTATGTCCGCACTCGCAAACCAGTGGTTAATTCCCATGATGTCATCGAACGGTTTACGCAATGTGGCGTTAATGGAGGATCTCACACGCATGGTGGAATCGTATGCGGTTGAGGATTTTGAGAAACAAATACACGCACTGATTCATCGCCCGAATGCGCAGGCGTTACTGTCGCAGATTCGGGTGCCGACGTTACTGTTGTCTGGCAGCGAAGACACGTGGAGTCCTGTGGCTCAGCATCAGGCGATACAGCAACACATCGCGGGCAGTGAGTTGGTTGTTGTGGAAGGCGCCGGTCACATGGCGCCAGCGGAAGCACCCGATCAGGTCGCCAAGGCGCTGATGCATTGGTTGGGCAAACAAGAGCATTCAGCCGTCAAAAGCCAAACAACGGATCAAGCCATGCAGACGATGTTGATTGAATGGCAATGTCAGAAGCTGGTAACCCGTTCGATTAATTTGCTGGACAAGGCCGATTGGCAAGCGTTGGCGAATTGTTACACCGAAGACGGTGTGCTCTATCGCCCAAGTGCCCCCACGGTGAAGGTGGAAGGACGGGCGGCGATTCTGGATTCTTTTGTGTCTCGTCCCGCCAAAGAAACATGCCATGCGCTGACGAATGTCGAAACAACGGTGATTGATGAAACAAACGCCGTGGTGACGTCGCGTGTGGTGTTGTTTTCGGCGAACCAAAAAGTGCAAAGTATAGAGAATATGCTGCAAGCCAACGCCGATGTGTATGTAGGGCGATTTGTGGACAAATTGAAAAATATTGATGGGGAATGGCGAATTGCCCAAAGACAAGGCTCGATTGAACTAAACTATAAAAATGCCTAAATATTGAGAAAAAGGGGTATGAACGGCAAGAATGTGCGATAAATGAACGATGAATATTGAACGTAGGGTTTCTATTTAAGAAGGGCGATTTGTGTATTCGGATTGTCTGGTTACAAAAATAACAAAGCCTTCAGAAGGCACTAAAAGTAGCATTTGGGAGAAAACACATGAAATTCAATAAATTGATTCTTGCTGCGTCGGCAGCGATGGCGATATCTGGTCAAGTAAGCGCGGAAGAGTTGAAATTTGCCAACTTTACTCCGCCGTTCCATACCATTAATGCTTCTGTGATTGAGAAGTTGAACAACGATTTATCCGCAGCGACCAACGGCTCGCTGACTGTGCGCGGGTATCATGGTGGGGAATTGGGGGCGGGTCCTGTGGAGCAATACGTGCGAGTGCTTCAAGGGGCTGCTGACCTTGCTTGGGGATTGCCCGGCTATACCTCATCCCAGTTTGGTAAAACCATGATTGCGGAATTGCCCGGTGCGATTCCAGAAGACATGCCTGGCTATGAAGCTCTATGGCGCGCTTACGACAAACATCTAAGTAAAGAGTTTCCGGGCACCAAGCCTTTGGCGCTCTGGACGTCTGAGCCAAACATTTTCATTATGCGTAACAAGATCATTCGTACTCCTGCGGATCTTGCGGGCCTAAAAGTGCGCGTAGCTGGAGCAACCGCGGCGGAAGTTGCGACGGCTTTAGGGGCAACGCCAGTGCAGATGCCAATCAGCCAAGTGTATAACGCCATGCAAACGGGTCTGATTGACGGTGTTATCACTGGGGCATCGACACTGCGAGATTTTAAATTAGACGAAGTGGCGGACGCATTAACGCTTGGTGCGCCATTGGGGCGTTTGACTTTTTATACCGTGCTTAATGGCGGTGTTTATGCGGATTTAAACGCAAAACAGAAAGCCGCAGTGGATGCCGCAAGTGGTGCGGGCTTGTCTAAAAGTGCCGAAGACGCGTGGATGAAAACCGCCACGGCCGCGCTTGAGGTGGCACGAGGCGACAGTGCGAACAGCGTTGTTGAACTGACCGCAGAAGAAAAAGCCGCCTTTACGAAAGCGGTTTCTGGTGTGGTTCAGTCTTATGTGAAAAGCGTCGGTGGCGCGTCCACTCTCGCTGCGATGCAAGGCAAATAAATCATGCTGGCTGTTGTGCGTAAATTGGCGGATGGGCTTATTGCCCTATCCGCCGCTATTGGTGCTTTAGGCTTGTTGTGTGAAGTGGTGATTCTGTTGGCGGATGTGATTGGTCGGGCATTTGGCTCGCCTATTTATGGCTCGCAAGACTTAATCACCATGACCATGGTGATTGTGGTGTTTGGCGCCATGGCTCTGTGCGATCGTCAAGGCGGACACATTTCTGTGGATCTTTTTGAACGCAGTTACCCTGAGCTAATGAACCGTGTGATCGATATTTTGTCGGCGCTTTTGGGGGCGGTGATCTTCTTGGGTATCGCGTACGCGGTGAACGAAAGCGCGAAGATTTCCACCATGCTGAATTTGTCGACTAACTTGTTGCGCTTACCAAAAGACCTTTTTCAAAACGGCCTGTCTATTTTTGCCTTACTTACGTCAGTGGGCATGGCATTGCGTGCTGTTGAGTTGACCTTATCGGGTCGTGATATTCGAAAAGGAGACACAGCATGAGTGCATCATTGATCGGTTTTATCGGCATTTTGGTCATGTTTGCTTTGTTGGTGTTGCGGGTACCCGTGGCGTTTGCCATGTTTTCTGTGGGCTTTGTGGGGATCACGGTGCTGGACAGCAGTCGATCTGCAATGAGCTTGTTGGCATCAGAGACCTTTACGTTAGCCTCGTCTCCTGAGCTGGTGGTGATTCCGCTCTTTATCTTAATGGGCAACGTGGCTTCGATCACGGGAATGAGTCAAAAGCTCTACGACGCGGCGTATGCGATTATCGGGCAGTTTCGTGGCGGCTTAGCATCGGCCACGGTGATTGGTTGCGGTGGCTTTGCGGCGCTGTCTGGTTCGTCTGTCGCGTCTGCGCTAACCATGGGAAAGGTCGCTTTAGGGCAAATGGACCGTTTTAAATACGACACTCGATTGTCTACTGGTGTGGTGGCCGCAGGCGGTACGTTGGGGATATTGATTCCGCCGTCTACGGGGTTTGTTATTTATGCGATTTTGACCGAGCAAAGTATTGGGCGATTGTTTCTGGCGGGCGTTTTGCCAGGGATTATGCTGTTGATGCTGTTCATCTTGGTGATCATGGTGATTTGTTGGTTCCGTCCTGATTTTGGCCCTGCGGGTCCAGCAACCAGTTGGCGCAACAAGGGCAAAGCATTGATCGGAGCCGGCCCTATTGTGGCGGTCATACTGCTGACCATTGGTGGCATTTACGGAGGTTTGTTTTCTCCAGTGGAAGCGGCCGCTGTTGGTGCTGGGGTGGTGATATTGGTGGGCTTTTTGACGCGCACTTTGTCTATCAAAGACCTTTGGAATGCGTCCCGTGATGCGATCGTGACAACGGCCACGGTGATGTTGATTCTGATTGCGGCGCACATGATTAACCCCTTTATGGCATTAAGTCATATTCCTACGGCGGTAGGGGAGTTGTTGTCGGGGTTGGGGTTAGGCGTGATTGGTACCTTGGTGTTGATTCTTGCTATTTATCTTGTGCTGGGCTGCTTTTTGGAAGGCTTCGCCATGTTGGTGCTGACATTGCCGATTTTCTTTCCGATTATTCTGTCGCTTGGTATCGATCCTATCTGGTTTGGCGTGTTGACTGTGTTGACGCTTGAAATGGGGCTGATTTCACCTCCGGTTGGGATCAACGTTTTTATCGTGAAGTCGGTGGCTCCGAACGTTGAGCTTGGGGACATTTTCCGTGGCGTATTACCTTTCTGGTTGATGATGATCTTGGCGGTCGCATTGTTGATTATTTTCCCTCAGATCGTGCTTTTCCTGCCGAATACCATGTTTGGTTGAAGGGGAAGTTTCTTGTAACCCGATGACCTCTGCCCATGTTGGTGACAGCATGGGCAGAGTGGTTTTTATGTGTCCGAATAGGTGAACGGACTACTCTGCTTTTTCTTTTTGCAATATCTCTTCGATCGCATTCTGAAACACGTCAGCTGGTTGTCCCCCAGAGATTGCGTATTTGTTATTGATGATCACGGTTGGAACCGACGTTATGCCGTTTTGTTGCCAAAACTGTTCTTGTTGTCGAACATCGTCAGCAAAGTGACCGTTCTCCAAAATGCCTTTGGCAGCGCCTAGATCAAGATTGACGCTGGCCGCTAGATTCGCGAGCGTTTGGTGGTCACTGACGTCTTGGTTGTGAGTGAAATGCGCTTTGAACAGTGCCATTTTGAGCTCCGCTTGCTTGCCTTCTAGCTTTGCCCAATGCAACAAACGATGCGCGTCAAACGAATTGCGCATGCGACTTTCCTCTGTGAAGTTAAAGTCAAAGTCGACGTCTTTGCCGCGTGCCTGAATCATGGCTCGGTTTTCATCCGATTGTGCTTTGGTAATGCCGTATTTTTCTGTGATGTGTTCGCTTAAATCCTGCCCTTCTGGCGGCATGCTGGGATTCAGCTCAAACGGCTGAAAGGTAAAATCCACATCGACAGCGTCTTGTAATGACGCTAACGCTTTATTGAGATTACCTAAACCGACCACGCACCAAGGGCACATTACATCAGACACAAATTGAATATTTAATGGTTCTTTCATGGTGATTTCCATCGCTTCTGAATGAGAGTTAAGGTTAATAATGGTTTATCTAAAAATAGATTGGGACGAGCTGAAGAATTAAAAGAGAACGCGTCATGCTGTCGCGGCTATTGCAGATAATTTACACAATATTGTGTAAGTTAGCCTAAAGCGTTTGTGTCGTCACACTGCAAAAGTGTATTGATGCTCCTATGCTTGTGTGATGTTATACATTTGAGTGTATTATCTGACTTGATAGCGTTCTTTAGGCCAACAGGATTAAGACTAATGACCCCAAATAATCAATATGTGTATGTCTCAAATGCAAAAAGCAACACGATATCTCGATATTTATTGGACGGTGAGATGGGGAAGCTAATCCCTCTAGGCGACACTAAAGCCGGTGATAACGTTATGCCTTTGTCTATTAGCCCAACTCAGTCTCATCTATATGCTTCAATTCGTTCTGAGCCTTTTCGGGTTCTTACTTATCATATTGACTCTGCAACTGGGGACTTAGAGCAAGTGGGTGAAGCAATGCTACCTACTAGTATGGCGAATATTGATATGGATAAAACGGGGCGATTTTTGTTTGCTGCGTCTTATGGTGGCCATGTGGTCAGTGTTAGCCCTATCGACGAAAACGGTGTGGTGACAAAGTCTGCCCAGCAAGTATTGAATGCAGGTCGTAATGCTCACGCGATTCATGCCAGTCCAGATAATCGTTTTGTATTTTCTTCTAGTTTGGGTGATGACCAAATTATGCAGTATCGATTTGATGATAAAAGTGGGCAATTAACACCGAACAGTCCGGCCTTTATTAAAACGGGTATACATTCCGGGCCAAGGCATTTTGTATTTTCTAAAGATGGAAAGTACGTCTATGTTTTAGGGGAGTTGTCAGGAACAGTAACCACTTTTGTATATGATTCTAGTAGCGGTTTGTTAACGCTCAAAGACGTAAGTGAAGGTGTCCTTGCAGAAGAATTAGGGTTGGAAAATGGTGTGCCGCCTTCGAAAAACGCCAGCAACGACTTACCTAAAATTTGGACTGCAGATATGCATTTGTCTGTGGATGGCCGCTTTTTGTATGTGTCTGAAAGGACAAAAAGCATCATTACCACTTTGTCGATTGATCAAACTACTGGTTTGCCAAGCTACCTGAATATGACTTCAGTTGAACAACAGCCTCGTGGGTTCGCAATCAGCAAAGATGGTCGCTTTATGGTAGTGTCTGGTGAAAATGACGCTAACTTAGGTTTGTATCATATTAATGAGAAGACGGGCGAATTGATGAAAATAGAAGAAGTTCCAACTGGTGAAGGGGCTAACTGGGTTGAGATCGTAAGTTTTTAATAAGCGCCTATTAGTAGGCGTTTTTTGGTTTGCTGATGTGCAGTTTGGGAAGTGATAAAAAATAGATAACAGTATTGAAAAGCAAGTTGTATGATGTATGATGTAGTGCGTTCAAAAAAACAGTAACTACGAAAATTGTCCTAAATACAAAAACAATTATAGGAAAACGGTTATGAAAAAATTGTTTCAGAGCTCGACAATTCTAATGGCAGCAGCGTGTGCATTGGCTCCTGCGGTAGCAAATGCGTCAGATAATCCTATTAGAGGAAATATCCGTGTTGTTATCGGTTCTAAGTCTACGGGTGGCGATACTTATCAGGCGTCTGCGATCATTGCAGAAGCCTTGGCTAAGAAAATCGACACTAACGTTAAAGTGGATGCGGTAGGCTTTTCCGCAGGTTATCAAGCGTTAGCTCGTGTTCCAACGGGTAATACCTTGATGATTTTCCATGATCAGGCTTATTTAGGAAATCTATATGGACAAAAAGGCTATGAAGATCCCTTCAAAGAATGGATTATCGGGCCTTCTTTTGCAACCAACCCAGGTAATGGCTACCTAATTCCCAAAAACTCTCCATACAAAAACATGGACGAAATTCTAAATGCGGCGGGTAATGGCAAAACGGTTCGCGTTGCGATTCAGCCAGGTGGTGTGTCTGAAATCGGTTATACCGCGATGAAAAATGCGGTGCGTCTTGCGTATCCAGGTCAAGAAGACAACCTAGTGGCTTTGAATACTGGCTCTCAGTCTGACAAGAACCAAGCGTTGTTCGATGGTCTTGCTGATGTCATTAATGGCAGTGTGCAAGCCAACGAGCAATACACACGTTTGCCAGCAGACGACCAGAAAGCGATGGATTTTGTTTGGTTGACGGCGAAAGCGTCTACGATCGCACAAGCGAACCCTAACGGTATGGGCGAAACGTCTCGTGATCAGTTGATGCAATATGCGTCTGGTCTTGGGGTCAATATTCCTATGGATGCTGACAGCGATTTTACGTTTGATAAGGAGTTTTTCTTCTTATATAACAAGCGCATGTCTCCAGAAGTAATTAAGTTTTTAGACAATGCCCTAGCGGAAGTTTTTGCAGACGGCAAAGTGCAGGAAACGCTGAAAAAATCGTTCTTCATTCCAAATTTCCGTACCTCTGCTGAAGCGCAAAAACATTTTAAAGCGAAGCGTGACAGTTACGCGAAAATTATTGATAACCTACATAAGTAATTCCGGTAGGTGTGTGCTGCGAACGTCGTTTGTTCGTAGCGCACGATGTTTCGCTAGAGAGGGTTAATATGTCTGATTGGTTTTCTTCATTAAATACCGTTGTGATCGACTTTGATGTGTCCCATCAGTTCTTTCCTAGAATTATCATCACTTTATTGCTGATTTTAGGATTGGTGATTGTGGCCACGAATTTTCGTCCAGTAATGCGGGCGATCCGTTCTGGTCGTTATCAGTTCTTTGTTAAAAATGCAGACTTTTTCCGGTTGCTGGTTACTTTTGCTTTGATTCCCGGTTATTTCTGGGGCATGGATGCGGTTGGTGATGTGTTACCCAATATGGGCTTAGGATTCTTATTGGCGTCGATTCCTTTTGTTCTGTTGATGTCGATGCTTTATTGCCATGACTTAACTCGTCGAAATATGACAATCATAGTAGCCAATGCGGTGATCGCACCGACGGTTGTTTGGGTTGTTCTGTACCATTTCTTCCTTGTGTCGATGCCTTAGAGACGGAGTAGCATTATGGAATTTCTTGAATTACTTTCGCCTGCTTTCTTTTTGTTGGCGGCGGCGGGATCGATTATCGGTATTATTTTTGGCGCTATTCCTGGCATGACAGCAACGATGGCTGTGGCGGTATGTTTGCCACTGACGTATACGTTGGGTCTTCAAGAAGGGTTGGCGTTGTTGCTGGGTTTGTATGTTGGTGGCATATCTGGTGGATTGGTTCCAGCGGTGTTGTTGAACATTCCAGGAACCCCATCGTCTATCACGACGACGTTTGATGGTTACCCAATGGCACAACGTGGCGAAGCGGAGCGTGCATTAAAAACCTGTATTGTGGCTTCTTTATTCGGCGGCACATTTAGTGCGTTGATTTTGTTTTTCTTTGCGCCTGTCTTGGCTGACTTCGCCATTAAGTTCTCGTATGTTGAGAAGTTCTTGATGATCTTCTTTGCAATGTCTGTGATTGCGTCTTTGTCTAAAAATATTCTGATGGGTGTGTTTAGTGGCTTGCTTGGTGTGTTGCTGAGTCTAATCGGTACCTATGACGTGTCTAATGGTGGGAACGGTGAGTATCGTTTGATGGCGTCGTTTATGGAGCCGTATTTGGCGTATGGCTTTTCGTTGTTGCCTGTGTTGATTGGCCTTTTTGGTATTTCTACCATCATTGAAGAAGCCGAAAAGGGGGTGAAAGAACCGTCTCTTGAAAATAAGGTGAACTTAACGAAAGGTACGCCGTTTTCATATCGAATTTTTAAAGGTCAGATGAGCAATTTACTGCGTTCGTCTTCGATTGGTACCTTTATTGGCATGTTGCCTGGTATTGGTGGCAGCGCTGCGTCTATTTTGGCTTATACCCAGCAGAAAAACTTTTCCAAAACGCCAGAAAAAATGGGCACGGGCGAACCAGAAGGGTTGGTGGCGTCTGAGTCGGCTAACAATGGCTTGACGGGCGGGGCGTTGATTCCTTTGTTGTCTTTGGGGATTCCTGGTGACAGCACAACTGCGGTGTTGATTGGTGCTTTTACCTTGCAGGGTTTGCAAGTGGGCCCTTTGTTTATCGGTGAAAACATCAATACATGGTATTCGATGATCACGGCGTTGATGTTCGCCAATATTGTGATGTTTGTGGTGATGTTTTATGCCATTCGTCACATTGCCAAAGTGGTATTAATTCCGAAGTTTATTCTTTATCCCATTATCGTGATGATGTGCACAGTTGGGGCGTATGCGATCAACTACGGCATTATGTTTGACGTGTGGACCTTGTTTATTTTCGGCGTAGCGGGCTGGATTTTCACTAAAATTGGTATCGAAGTCGCTCCCTTGGTGATTGGTTTTATCCTTGGTAGCAGTGCAGAAGTGTACTTTGTGAAGAGTCTAGAGTCTTACGGTGAGTACTCTGTGTTATTTACGAAAAGCCCAATTGCGATGGTGTTGTGGGGGCTAATCGCTTTATCGATCGGTGTGTCCATCATGATACATAAAAAAAGCAAGCAACATGCGAAACAAGGAGCAAGTAAATGAGCTCGTCATATGTGTTAATTAAGATTCATGATAATGACAACGTTGCGATTATCTTGAATCAAGGTGGTGCGCCAGCAGGTGCTGAGCTGGACAATGGTATTGTCCTTAAAGAAGCGGTGCCGCAAGGCCATAAAGTGACACTACGCGCCATTAAAGAAGGTGAGACAATTGTTCGCTATAACGAGGTGATTGGTTATGCGAACAAAGATTTGGAAATGGGATGTTGGGTATCCGAACAGGTGGTTCGAATGCCAACGCCACCAAACCTAGATGAGTTGCCTTTAGCTACTCGTGAGAAACCCGCTTTTGAGCCGTTGGAAGGCTACACTTTTGATGGTTATAAAAATGCAGATGGCTCCGCAGGAACAAAAAATCTATTAGGCATCAGCACCAGTGTGCAGTGTGTGGCTGGCGTAACCGATTATGTTGTAAAGTTGATTAAGCAAACGCTGTTGCCAAAGTATCCGAATGTGGATGGGGTTGTGGCGTTAAATCATTCCTACGGTTGTGGTGTGGCAATTACGGCACCTGCGGCTATTGTGCCAATTCGCACTTTGCAAAATATGGCAAAAAACCCAAATTTTGGGGGCGAAATCATGGTCATTGGCTTGGGCTGTGAAAAATTGTCACCGTCTCGTTTGCTCGAAATCGATGACACTCAAGCCATTAATATCATGTCAAATTCCAATGCCGCCAATACATTGAATGACCATGTGGTGAGCCTACAAGATGAATCGCATCATGGTTTTCAAGACATGGTTGATCATATTATGGACATGGCTGAAGCACACCTTAAACGTTTAAATAAGCGACGTCGTGAACCTTGCCCTATCTCTGAGCTCATTGTTGGTATGCAGTGTGGCGGAAGTGATGCGTTTTCAGGTATTACCGCCAATCCCGCTGTGGGTTATGCGTCGGATTTAATTGTTCGTGCTGGTGGTTCGGTGATGTTTTCAGAAGTCACCGAAGTGCGTGATGCCATTCATTTGCTAACGCCACGAGCTGAAACCGTTGAAGTCGGCAAAGCCTTGTTGCGTGAAATGCAGTGGTATGATGATTACTTGAATCAAGGTCAAGCGGATCGCAGTGCGAACACCACGCCGGGTAATAAAAAGGGTGGCTTGAATAACATTGTAGAGAAGTCTTTGGGGTCGATTACGAAATCGGGTAACAGTCCCATTGTCGATGTATTGAGTCCCGGTGAGCGTATCCGTAAACGTGGTTTGAATTTCGCAGCGACCCCTGCCAGTGACTTTATCTGTGGCACCTTGCAGTTTGCGTCTGGTATGAATATTCAAGTGTTCACTACGGGGCGTGGAACACCCTATGGTTTGGAAGTGGCACCGGTGATTAAAGTGTCGACCAACAGTTCGTTAGGCAACCGCTGGCATGACTTGATTGATATGGATGCGGGTCGCATGGCGACCAAGGAAATCACTTTAGAAGAAGCCGGTTGGGAGTTGTTCCATCTTATATTGGATGTAGCAAGTGGACGCAAACAAGTGGCTGCGGATCGACTAGGACTGCACAACGACCTTGTGTTATTTAACCCTGCGCCAGTGACCTAAGCGCAACGGTATAATTGTACGAATTTGACTTGTAATTACCATGTTTAGTTGTATGATGTATTACAAATAAACAACCTAATACCTTCCGCTTTGGAATGGACTAATTAATATAATAAAAGAGGAAAAGAGTATGGCTTTTTCAGTTGAACAAATGAGATCAGCATTGAGTGATGGATTGTTGTCCTTTCCAGTTACGGATTTTGATGCGGCGGGCAAATTCAACGCCGAAACGTACAAGGAGCGTCTTGAGTCGTTTATCAAACACGGCGTTTCTTCTATCTTTATTGCGGGTGGTACGGGCGAGTTTTTCTCTTTAGATGAAGCGGATTTCCGTGAAATCGTTGAGGTGTCTGTCGCAACTGTTAAGGGTCGTGTGCCAGTCATCGCAGCGGCAGGTCGCAGCGTAAAAGACGCTTCTAACTTCGCAAAGATCGCTGCGGATGCTGGGTGTGATGGTATTTTATTGATGCCGCCTTTCCTAACAGAATGCCCAGAAGATGGTGTTGTTGATTACGCATCTCAGGTTATGCAAAGCGCAGACATTCAGTTCATTTATTACAATCGTGGCAATGGCATTTTAAGCGCCGAATCGGTTAAAGCGTTGGCGGCAGCGAATCCTAATATGGTGGCGTTGAAAGATGGTGTTGGCAACATTGCAGCTCTGAACGACACCATCAAAACCGTTGGTGATCGTTTGGTTTACATTGGTGGCGTGCCAACGGCTGAGATTTTTGCTGAAGCATACTTGTCTATTGGCGTGAATACTTATTCTTCTGCTGTGTTTAACTTTATGCCGGAAATGGCAAACAAGTTTTACAAAGCATTGCGCGCTGGAGATCAGACGGTTGTTACGACAATCATTAAAGACTTTTTATTCCATTCTGCCGTTTGCGCGACCGCAAAAAAGGCTACGCTGTTAGCTTAATCAAAGCTGGTGCAACACTAATGGGGCAGACTGCTGGTGATGTGCGAGCACCGCTAACCATGCCAACGCCAGGTGAAGTTGCAGAGCTAGATGCGATCATTAAGAAAAACATATAAACCTTAGGGAAGGTTTGGTTGGATAGTCAGGCCTTCTCATTTTTATCACAAGGTAGAGACTCGTATTATGTTTACAACAATAAAAAAGATGCAAGTTGTTCCGGTTGCTGGACATGATAGTTTTTTATTAAACCTAAGTGGCGGACACGCACCTTGGTTTATTCGTACTGTGGTGGTGCTGGAAGACAACGATGGCAATATTGGTCTGGGTGAAGTGCCAGCCACAGATAAAATCATCTCCACACTCGAAGAGTGTCGTGCACTGGTGGAAGGTAAAAGTGTTGGTAAGTGGAAAAGCATCATCAGCGATGTTCGCCGTGCAACATCGGGTAAGGCCGATGATGTTCGTGGTAATCAAACTTTTGACCTAAGAACCGCAGTCCATGTTATTACGGCAATTGAATCGGCGTTGTTGGATCTAGCTGGTCAAAACATGGGGTTGCCGGTTGTGGATCTGCTTGGCCAGTACGGCAAGCAACGTGATGAAGTTGAAGCTCTGGGTTATCTTTTCTTTTTAGGCGATCGCACTAAGACAAATTTGCCTTACCCAACCTACGACAACCCTATTGATGAATGGGATCGTGTACGCGGCCTGGAAGCGGTAACACCGGAATCCATCGCTACCTTAGCCAAAGCCGCATACGCCCGCTATGGTTTCAAAGATTTCAAGTTAAAAGGTGGCGTGTTGGATGGCCATCAAGAGGCGGAATGTATTGCGGCTTTGTATGACGCCTTTCCTGATGCGCGCTTAACACTGGATCCAAATGGTGCGTGGACACTTGATCAGGCGGTTGACTATCTTACTCCAGTCAAACATATGTTGAGCTACGCAGAAGACCCTTGCGGTCAAGAAGGTGCGTGGTCTGGTCGTGAAACCATGGCGGAATTTAAACGTCGTACCGGATTAAAAACAGCCACCAACATGATTGCGACGGACTGGAAACAGTTTAAGAACGCTGTGCGTTTGGATTCTGTTGATATCCCGTTGGCAGATTGCCATTTTTGGACTATGCAAGGTGCTGTAGCGGTTGGCGAACTGTGTAATGAATGGGGTATGACGTGGGGTTCTCACAGCAACAACCATTTTGATATCTCATTAGCGATGATGACGCACGTTGCGGCAGCGTGTCCTGGTGAAGTGACAGCCATTGATACTCATTGGATTTGGCAGGATGGACAGCGTGTGACCAAAGAGCCACTAAAAATTCGTGGCGGTAAAATCACGGTACCAACGAAGCCCGGTTTAGGTATTGAATTGGATCGTGAAAAATTGATGGAAGCGCATGAATTATATAAGACGTTAACCTTGGGTCAACGTGATGATAGCCAAGCGATGCAGTTTCTTATTCCGGGTTGGACATTCGATCCGAAAAAGCCAGCGCTTGTTAGATAGGTGGTACTGGGGTAATGTTCTTGTTTTTTAGAATATGTGGCGCATTTTAGTATGCATGGGGTTCATTCGGTGGCAAATTCATTACAAATAGAGCGGGTTGGTAAAGGCGATAGCTTAGCGAGCAATGTGGCAAAACAGCTTGAAAAGCAGATATCAACGGGGCGTATAGCTGTCGGAGATAAGTTACCAACAGAGAACGCATTGTGTGACCTATTTGGTGTGAGTCGTACTGTGATCCGAGAGGCAATTACGCAGTTGAAGTCTTTAGGCTTGGTCGAAACTAAGCGCGGAGTGGGTACCAGCGTAATCCGCGCTCAGTCCAGCGAAACGCTGTTCGCGTATCAGATCGATCCAACTGCCATTGCTGACATTCTACATATTCTAGAAATGCGATTGAGCGTTGAAACCACAGCGTGTGAATTGGCGGCGTTACGCCGTTCAGACGAGGATGTGGCATTGCTGGAAGCGCATTTTAATGCTTTCGATGACGCGTTAAGCCGCGGTGAATTAGCTCGAAAAGAAGATTACGCTTTTCATTTGGCTATTTGTGCGGCAACACGAAATCCTTTTTTGAAGCAGTTCTACGAACAATTTAACAAGAACGTTATCCCCAGAGCCAAATTAGTTAACTCAAACTTGAATCAGGTTGCAACCGATGAGTACTTGCATCGCGTGCGCTCAGAGCATTTGGAAATCCTCAACTGCATTAAAAACAAAGATGCAGAGGGGGCGAGAAATGCCATGCACAACCACCTGTATCGCGCGTACCACTTGTACGAGCGTTACCAAAGCAACAACAAGTTTGATTTAGAGTAATTTGCTTGAAATGGGCTCAGCCTATTTCTGTTTTTACAGCTCAATTTTGCGTTAGAGCTAAAATCAGGGGGAAACATGGATACGAAAGAGCTTCTTAAAGGCACTTCATTAGTGGCGGGTCAAGATGTTACAGGCACACAACATGCCATTTATGCAATCAATCCTGCAACAAATGAAACACTCGAACCTGCTTATAATGGCGCAACCAAAGCCGAAGTTGAGCAAGCGGTTAGTGCAGCATGGCAAGCGTTTGATCAATACCGTGCCATTAGTACAGAAAAACGTGCTGCTTTCCTTGAGTGTATTGCGGATGAAATTCTCGCACTCGGTGATGTTTTGGTAGAACGCGCCATGGCAGAATCTGGTTTGCCAAAAGCGCGTATTGAAGGTGAGCGTGGCCGTACTATGGGACAATTACGATTGTTCGCTGGTGTTGTTCGTTTGGGCAAAGCAACCGATGCTCGCATTGATCCAGCTATGCCAGATCGTGCGCCATTACCTCGCTCAGATTTACGTTTCCAAAAAATTGCCCTAGGTCCAGTCGCGGTCTTTGGTGCAAGTAACTTCCCATTGGCTTTCTCTGTTGCGGGTGGTGATACAGCGTCTGCATTGGCGGCAGGTTGCCCAGTTGTTGTCAAAGCACATTCTGCTCATCCTGGAACGTCTGAACTTGTTGGCCGCGCGATTGCGGCGGCGGTTAAAAAATGCGGTTTGCCGGCTGGCGTTTTCTCTTTACTTTATGGCTCCGGCCGTGAAATCGGGAGTGCTTTGGTGGCGCATCCTTCTATTAAAGCCGTTGGTTTTACTGGATCTCGTAGTGGTGGCGTTGCGCTAATGAATATCGCTGCAAATCGCCCTGAGCCAATTCCTGTTTATGCCGAAATGAGTAGCATCAACCCAGTCTTTGTCATGCCTGAAAAACTGTCTGCTGAAGCACAAAGTGTGGCGAAAGGTTTTGTTGGTTCACTTGCCATGGGCGCAGGTCAATTCTGTACAAACCCAGGCATGGTTGTTTTGTTGAAAGGGGAAGCTGCGGATAGCTTTAAAGCGACGGTTGCCAGCGAAGTACAAGCATTGGGCACACAAACCATGCTAACGCCAGGTATTTACCAAGCGTATTGTGAAGGTGTTGAGAAGCTAAATAGCAACTCAGCAGCGGCACTGTTGGCGAAAGGAATGACAGCGATCAACCAAACCAGTGTTGCCCACATGTATTCGCTACCAGTGCGAAAGCGTTCTTGGCTGATGAGTCCATGGAAGATGAAGTATTTGGTTCAACGTCTTTGATCATCGAATGCGATACCTTGGATGAGTATAAGGTGGTGGCTGAGCACTTAGAAGGTCAATTGACTGCGACGGTTCAAATGTTAGATGCGGATGTCGAAGCCGTTCGAGCTTTGTTACCAACGCTAGAGCGTAAAGTGGGTCGAATCCTATGTAATGGCTACCCAACGGGTGTAGAGGTTTGTCATTCCATGGTTCATGGTGGTCCTTTCCCTGCAACCTCTGATAGTCGTTCTACGTCTGTTGGTAGCGCAGCGATTGATCGTTTCTTGCGTCCAGTGTGTTACCAAGACTTCCCTAGCTCATTGATCCCTGAGGCAATTCAAGACAAGAATCCTTTGAATATCCCTCAATTAGTCGACGGAAAGTTGCTATAAAGTAGACTTTCCCAATCGGTTGAGTGAACACTCTATTCACGCTATAGGTGTAATAGAGTGTTCTATTAAGGATGTCTATGTTGTTAGAAGCGAAAAGCGTCATTATGGATGTGGCTGCGCCTGTTTTACTTATGGTGGCAGCAGGATTCTTTTTAAGACGAATTAAATTGATAAATGATGAATTTATTTTTGTCAGTTCGAAATTTGTTTTTAAAGTGTGCATGCCAACGCTGCTCTTCTTGGGGCTGTATTCCAATAATCTCAGTGGCCTTATTCGGCTGCATTTCGCATTGTATTTTGTCCTCGCTATTTTACTTACCTTTTTATTGGCTTGGTTTCTTGCTATCCGTTTGTCACTGCCTTCCTCACAGCGCGGAGTCTTCGTACAAATAGCCTTTCGAGGAAATTGCGGGGTATTTAGTTTAGCGCTAGCTGTGAACATGTTCGGCCAAGAAGGCGTTGCCATCGGTGGGGTGATGTCTGGATTAAGTGTGCTGCTGTTTAATATCTTGGCTGAAATTATTTTAACTCGTTACAGCCATGGTTCACTAAACGTTGGCGCTATGTTGAAAAATATGGCGAAAAACCCATTGATACTGGCAATAATTTTTGGTGTTTTGGCAAATTTATGGGCGTTGCATTTGCCTCTTTTTATGGTCAAAACAGGGACTTTGATTGGCAATATGACGCTGCCTTTGGCGTTGCTTTGTATTGGTGGTGCGCTGGCAACCAGCGGTCTGAAATTGCCTAGATTTTTTTCATTTGCCATTCTGTGTAAGGTATTAATCAGTCCGTTTCTATTTACCTTTTTTGGTTTTCTGCTTGGCTTTACGCAAAAAGAGTTGCTGTTCCTTTTCTTATTTTTAAGTGCGCCTACAGCGGCCTCGGCCTATGTGTCGGCAGTGTCGAAAGGCGACGATGGGAAATCAACGGCGAATGCAATCGCGCGTTCTACGTTAATTTCTTCCGTTGTGATTGTGGTTTGTGTGCCGATTATTGTTAAGCTAACCTCTTAGCTAAGAGGTTAGGGTCTTCTTAGCTAAGAGGTTAGGGTCTTCTTAGCTAAGAGGTTGTGAGGATGATTCTTTCCTAATTCATACTATGATGACTTCCGATCTATTTCTCTGATTAATCCTCTATACCGCCCAAGCCCATTTATTAAATGTGTTCTCATCGCCTTTTTTGCGGCTTCTATATCTTTTTTGGCATAAGCGTCAATGATGGCTTTATGTTCCTCTACCAATATTTCCTCAAGGCCAGGCTGTTGAGTTAGGTTTGCTGCATCATGTAATCGGGTTCGTGGGATGGTGCGTTTGGCTAATATGGATAATAGGTCGATAAAGTGTTGATTGTTACTAGCATTGGCAATAGCAAGGTGGAAATCATAATCTTCTTGCTCTGCACTTTTGTTGTTTTTTAGTTGGCGTTCCAAAAGGTCAAAACAGCGATAAATTTCGGCTTCTTGCGCTATTGAACTACGTGATATTGCTAATGCAATGCTTTCAACCTCAAGTGCAATACGTATTTCAAGCGTTTCTATAATCACCGTTAAGGTTACTTCACCTTGCGCTAAACTGGCCATCGTTTCTGTTTTTGGACTGGACACAAATACACCCACTCCCTGTTTTGCTTCAACTAAACCTTCCGCTTTTAGCGTGGCGATGGCTTCACGCAAAACGGTTCTGCTTACTCCCATTTCTTTTATTAAATCTGGTTCTGTTGGTAGCTTATCACCAGGAACAAGCTTTTCTTTTGCGATTTTATCTCGTAGACGTATGGCTATTTGTTGCGGAAGACGCAATTTGGTCTTAGCTTTTCCTGACATTTCTATAATGGCCTGTAATAAGTGTATAGGGGTGATGTCAGTATATCACATATGATGATATCGGATTTTTTTTATGTGTATTGGCCTATTAATAGGGGGGGTAACGAGTTTTTTTATTTATTCATATGATGTATGTTGTATTACAACTAAAGGTTGTGGTACTAATTAGATTGTTGGTTATATTTGTTTCATTCAAACGATAATTTGACAACAAAAACGGTCGTCGATGAAGGCGACGAAAAAGGAGAAATAACAATGATAAAAAAATTTTCCACTAAAAAAATCGGGTCTGCTTTGCTGGTCAGCGGTGCTTTAGCAACGGCATGCTTTGCACCCTTAGCACAAGCTGACTGGAAGGGATGGAATGTCCATCCAGCAGGGTATCCTGTCACGGTTGCAATGGAGTCCTTTATTAAAGAGGTTGAAAAAGCGACTGATGGCCGCGTCAGCGGTCGAGTTTATAATGGTGCTATCCTTGGTAGCCAAGAAGATGCTATTCAGATGATGCAAGTCGGCGGTATCGATTTTGCTGAGTTTAACTTAGGCCCGATCGGTGCCTCTGTCCCAGAAGTTAACGTCGTTTCTCTGCCTTTCATTTTCAAAAGCGTTGAACACATGCATCGCGTTATGGATGGCCCAGTTGGTGACGAGCTAAGTAAAGCAATGGAGAAAAAAGGGATTATCTCTTTGGCTTGGTACGATTCTGGATCTCGTTCTTTTTACGATTCACGTAAGCCGATAAAAACACCTGAAGACATGAAAGGCATGAAGTTTCGTGTAATGAACAATGAGCTCTATGTTGGCATGGTGGAAGCGCTAGGTGGTAACGCAACACCAATGGCGTATTCGGAAGTGTATCAGTCGCTTAAAACAGGGGTAGTGGATGGGGCCGAAAACAATTGGCCATCCTATGACTCTAGTAATCACTTTGAGGTGGCAAAATATTATTCTTTGACTCAGCACCTAATCTTGCCTGAAACCTTGAGTGTCAGTGCAAAAGCATGGGCTAAGTTGTCTCCAGCCGATCAAAAGGCCATTCGTAAAGCCGCACAAGACAGCGCAATGCTTGAGCGTAAATTATGGGGTGAAAAAGTCGCCGAGAGCCGTCAAAAGCTAATCGATGCTGGTATTCATATTACAGAAATCAAAGACAAGTCAGCCTTCCAAAATGCGATGGCACCGGTATATGCGAAAGCGGTTAAAGATAACCCTACATTGGCTCCATTAATCGAAAAAATTCGCAATACGAACTAAGTCGTAGAGTGATGTAAGCGCCACCATCTAATGATCTGATGTTGGGTGGTGGTAATTCGATGATTTTTTACCCCGAGTAATGTGATGAACTCTTCTCCCATAAAAGAACCGATCGTCAAACGTTTCCTTGATGTGCTGTCCGTCATTGCTATGAGCATGTCTGGTGTTTGTATGGTCATTTTAGTTGTGTCGTTTGGTTGGTTAGTATTTGGTCGTTATGTTTTAAATGACACCCCAACTTGGGTTGAGCAAATGGCCATGTTGTTGGTGACTACGATTACCTTTTTAGGTGCATCTGTTGGTATTCATCAGCGTACACATTTAAGCGTTGAAATGCTGTCTTTGGTGTTACCTGAGAAGAGTATGAAGTGTGTCGATATATTTATTGATCTGACATTATTCGTATTCGGTGTCGCTATGGCTTACTACAGCCAAGAATTGGCTTCTTTTGCTTGGAGCCGCAACATTCCTTTATTGGGCATTCCCGATGGGGTTCGTTACATTCCAGTCGTGACGGCGGGTATTCTAATTTTTCTCTTCTCTTCTTACCGTGTGTTTAATGGCGTGGTCGCGTTGTTTTCATCTCAGGAAACCGTGAATAAATCCGCTCCAAAAGGGGATAAATAACATGGGTTTAGCAATTCTATTGGGCATTTTTGCCTTGTTGACTGTGGTGGGTGTGCCGGTGGCGTTTGCACTAGGTATGGCCGCGATCAGTGCATTTTGGTACGAAGGTTTGCCACTAATGATTGGTTTCCAACGCATTGTGGCGGGTATGTCTACCTTCTCTTTATTGGCGATTCCTTTTTTATTTTCGCCGGGGAACTAATGCTGCATGGTGGTATTGCTGCTCGTTTGATTCGCTTAGCGTCTGCCAGTGTTGGTTGGATGCGTGGCGGTTTGGGGCAGGTTAACGTTTTTTCCAGTATGTTGTTCGGTGGCATTTCTGGGTCAGCAGTAGCGGATGTATCCGCTCTAGGGTCTTTGCTAATTCCTGTGATGAAGGAAAAAGGCTATGACGATGACTATGCAGTGAACGTGACGGTAAGTTCTTCTATTGCAGGCATCTTGATTCCTCCTAGTCATAATATGATTTTATATGTGGTTGCAGCAGGCGGTGGTATTTCCGTTGCTAGCCTGTTCATAGCGGGCATTGTACCCGGTATTTTGATGTGTTTGATGTTGGGTTTTGTTGCTCGTCGGATCGCGATTCGTAAGAATTTCCCAACTGAAGAGTTTGCTGGGTGGCGATTTGTTTTTGTGGCGTTTATTGCCTCTTTCCCAGGCTTAGTTACGGCGATCATCGTGGTGGGTGGTGCGTTATCTGGCATCTTCACTGTGACTGAATCTGGAGCTATTGGGGCTCTGTACGCAATAGTTATTACTGGGTTTGTTTATCGTTCTTTAAGCTTAAAAGACTTCTGGATTGCTGTTATCCGTTCGGTAAAAACAACGGGGATGGTGATGATTTTGGTGGGCTGTGCTGGCGCATTTGGTTACATGCTAGCGCTCTATGAAGTGCCAAAAGTGCTAGCGGGTGCGCTTACGTCTGTTTCGGATAACCCGATAGTCATCTTTTTGTTGATGAACCTGATTTTGCTTTTGTTAGGCATGATTATGGACATGGCTGCACTGATTCTAATCTGTACCCCCATTTTTCTACCGGTTGCTGTTGGCCTTGGTATGGATCCCATCCAGTTTGGTGTCATGTTGATGATGAACTTGGGGTTGGGACTATGTACGCCTCCTGTTGGTGGTTGTCTGTTTGTAGGTTGCGCCATTGGTGGTGTGCCGATTCAACGAGCGGTAAAAAGTATTTGGCCATTTTACTTGGCAATTCTGGCAGCGCTGATGTTGGTGACCTATATCCCTGCCGTGTCTATGACCTTGCCTAGCTGGATTAACCCATAATAATAGGGTCATTGTTATGGCCATAGGAGAAAAAATGAAACGAGTTTTGATCACTGGCGCTGCTGGCAATTTAGGCCATGTAATGCGTCCTCGCTTAAATGATTGGGCGACAGATATTCGCCTTTCTGACATTGCCAAAGTAGACGATTTAAAAGCGAATGAACAGTTTGTACAGTGTGATCTAGGGGATGCCGCTGCGGTGATGTCCTTAGTTGAAGGTTGTGATGCTATTGTGCATTTTGGCGGTGTTTCAACCGAAAATACATTTGACAGTATTTTAAATGGAAACATACAAGGGACTTACAATTTATATGAAGCGGCTAGAAAAAATAATGTAAAGCGTATCTTTTTTGCTAGTTCCAATCATGTAGTTGGCTTTCATGATAGAGAAACGCTTTTAGATGCCCACTGTGCAATGCGACCTGACAGTATGTATGGGTTATCGAAATGCTTTGGTGAGCTATTGGCACAGTATTATTACGATAAATTTGGCATTGAATCGGCGCTAGTTCGCATCGGTTCTTGCTTCCCTAAACCGCGTAATCGTCGCATGTTATCGACTTGGTTAAGTGAAGGGGATTTGTCTGATTTAATCAAAAAAGTATATGCCGCAGATCGATTAGGTTGCACGGTTATATATGGTGTATCTGATAACCCAAGTACTTGGTGGGACAACCGTCATGCCAAATTTATAGGTTGGACACCTAAGGACTCTTCTGTGGTATTTGAAAGTGAAGCGTATTTACAAGAAGAGCAAGCGGATCCAAATGACCCTGCAGTCCGTTTTCAAGGAGGCCCATTTGCCAGTGCCGGACACTTTGAAGACTAGCGTGTCGAGCTAGTTAATTTCCGATTAAATCATTTTTCCATAAGGTTTTTTGCTCATTTATTGGGCAGGGCATCATGTTGCCAAAATAAGGTCTTTTTACCAAAAAATAACAAAAAGGATGACATTATGACACTTTCTGTCGAGCGTATTCGTGCTTCTCTTAGTGATGGTTTGCTTTCGTTTCCCATTACTGATTTTGATGAAAAAGGCCGTTTTAATCCAGAAACCTACAAAGCGCGCATTGAATGGTTTATTGAGCATGGTGTGTCATCTGTTTTTGTTGCAGGTGGGACGGGTGAGTTTTTCTCTTTGGACTTAGCCGAATACCATCAGATTGTTAAAATTGCCGTAGAGACCGTGGCAGGGAGAGTTCCTGTGATTGCCAGTGCAGGACGCAGTGTAGCTGAGGCAAAGGTGTTTGTTCGCGCTGCTGAACAAGCAGGTTGCGATGGAATTCTCTTGATGCCTCCATTTTTAACGGAGTGCCCTGAGGATGGCATTATTGAGTACGCCTCTCAGATTATGCGAAGTAGCCCGATTCAGTTCATTTATTATAACCGTGGTAACGGTGTTTTAGGTGCAGAGAATATCAAACTATTAGCGGACAATAATCCAAATTTAATCGCGTTAAAAGATGGTGTAGGCAACATCGCAGCTCTCAATGATACGATTAAAACAGTGGGGGATAGGCTGGTTTATATCGGGGGGTACCAACTGCAGAGATCTTTGCAGAGGCCTATCTTTCGATTGGTGTAAATACCTATTCTTCTGCCGTATTTAACTTTATGCCTGAAATGGCAAATCGTTTTTATAAGGCATTACGAGGAGGAGATAAGAAGGTAGTGACCTCTATTATTCAAGATTTCTTTATTCCATTCTGCCGTTTGCGTGATGAGAAAAAAGGCTATGCGGTAAGTCTTATTAAATCGGGCGCGATAGAAATTGGCCGATCTGCAGGTACCGTGAGAGCACCTCTGACGATGCCGACGATTGATCAAGAAGCTCGACTTAAAGCACTGATTGACGTAAATAAATAGTTTTTGCTGTTATCGTGGCGCTTACAGGAGGTTAGTATGTCGGAAATAGATGTGTTGGTGATGGTTCCTTGTCGACCAGAGCAATTGAAAACATTAGAACAGCGCTACCGTTTGCATCGTTTTGATCTGGCTGATGAATCAGGAAAAGAGGCCATGCTCTTGACGCATGGCGCGGCGATTAGAGCAGTAGTGACGACGCATACAGGTGGTTTTACTGAAGCATTGTTGGATCGTTTGCCGAATGTAGAAATCGTCGCCGTGGCAAGTGTGGGCTACGACACAGTGTGTGTGGATGCCTGTGCAAAACGCGGTATTCCTGTAACCAATACGCCAGATGTATTGACCAATGACGTGGCGGATATGGCACTTATGTTGCTATTAACAACGGTTCGCCGTTTATTAAATGGCGTGAACTGGATACAAAATGGCCATTGGCAAAGTAAAGGTATGATGGCGTTGAACACCAGCTTAACAGGCAAACGTGTTGGCATTGTTGGGCTTGGGCGTATAGGGAAAGCCATTGCGGTACGCTGTGAAGCTTTTGGTTTGCAGCCATGCTATTACGGTCGTCGTGAGCAAAAAGACGTATCTTATCCATGGTTTTCTGACTTGGAAAAATTGGCAGAACAGGTTGATGTAATGATTGTGGCGGTTCCGGGTGGTGCGGATACTCAAGGTCTCATCAGCAAGAAAGTTCTTTTGGCGCTGGGCAAACAAGGCTACTTTATTAACATCGCGCGAGGGTCAGTTGTGGACGAAAATGCGTTAATAGACGTTTTGGTGTCTGGAGAAATAAAAGGCGCTGGCTTGGATGTTTTTGTCGATGAACCAAATGTACCGGAGGCATTATTGACGCTGGATAATGTGGTTCTTCAACCGCATTGCGCAAGTGGTACGGAAGAAACCCGAAGCGCGATGTCGCAGTTAGTGGTGGACAATTTGAATGCACATTTTACCGGGCAGTCTTTGTTAACGCCGATACGTTAATTTATGGCGTACTGACGTTAGGTTAGTGCTTATTCGTCTACTCGAAATTGGATTTAACAAACCGTGATTCATTTGAATCACGGTTTTTTTTATACCTCGAAATGGGGTGGCTAGGCGATTAGATTACGCCTAATTCCACTAAGCGTTCATGCAAGTAGCTTTTCGCCGTATGGCGGTCGGACAACACGACTTCTGGTTTTGGGTGCAGGAACAACGGCAAAGAAATGCGTGATTTGGTTTTGTCAGCGCCTTCTGGGTTGATCACACGATGAGAAGTCGATGGAAAGTAGCCGCCTGATGCTTCTTGTAACATGTCGCCAATGTTGACGATTAGGGTGCCAAAATCGCAGGGCACATCCATCCAGGAACCGTCTTTGGCTTTGACTTGCAGGCCTGGCTCATTCGCCGATGGCAAAATCGTCAATAGGTTGATGTCTTCGTGAGCCCCAGCTCGAATGGCCCCCAACTCTTCATCACCTTTTAATGGTGGATAATGCAATACGCGAAGCAGCGTTTGGTCACTGCCATCCACCATGCTTGATAACGGCTGTGAATAATGTTGTGCGACGGCTTCTGGAGAGTGTGCTTCTACCCAAGCGAGCAACTCGGACGCAAGTGTGTTGGCTTCAGAATAATACTGTGCCAGTCGCGTTTTTTTGTCTGCTGGGCATTGTCCCCAAGGGTAGTAGTGAAAATATTCTTTGATGTCTTTTTTGGTATGGCCTTTCGCGGTTTCAGAGACATCCGGTGGAAAAAAACCGTCTTGAGTGCCGACGTTGTAGCGATAATCGTATTTGGATTCGCTGTCGAAAAAGCTTTGCCAGTCTTGATAAATGGCGCTGACCAGTTCTTTTTTGATGGGATGGTTTTTTAGTACGCCAAATCCCGTTTCACGTAGGGATTTGACGAAATCAGCCGCGGCGGTTGAGCTTGTGTAGTCAATGGCTTGTAATTGCATGATTGTTTCCTATGGGCCAAATAATGGCCATTTTGTCTGAGGTGCATCGTTTGATAATAGACGGATGCGGTGGTTTTTCTAGAACAAAATAGGCGGTTACGAAGACCAGCCACTGTGGAAAAAATAGCGTAAATCGACCGTTTCCGCTTGGTAGTGCTGCTGCCACTGGGTCAAACTCATTACTGAACGACGCACTAATGCCTCGGCTTTTGCCGATTCATTGGGTGTGTTCAGAGATGAGCATAATGTCATGGTGTGTTTTCTACTTTTCAAAATGCCGCAATGCCGCAATGCCGCAATGGCGGAATGTGTTTGTTGTGCTAGTTTACTGCGTGATATGCCGATTTTGAATAGATTCGGTAATAATTTGTATTTTGGGGTGGGTTAATTCTCAGTATGTCCTATACTGCTTGGGTCGGCTGTGTACATTTGCCGTCTTCTTTTGCACTTCTCTACAGTCTATATATCGTTTTGTGTTGGCGAGTTCTGTCTTGGTTCAAGTACTTCTTATGTTTACGTAATCAACGCGATCTTTGCGTTGTCATCCATTTAAAGAGGGCACATGACTATGAATACATTTTTCGATTCGTTTAAAAATCATTTTTTAATTTCAATGCCACATCTCGACGACCCCCATTTTGAACACACGGTTATTTATCTTTGCGAGCACACCAAAGCGGGTGCGATGGGGATTATTATTAATCGCCCATCAAATGTCGATTTCACAGAATTAGCGAATCACTTAGGCATCCAAATTGACAGCCCGAGCTTGGTGTCTGAACCCATTTATACGGGAGGCCCCGTTGAAGCGGAGCGAGGTTTTATTCTGCATACGGCGGATAAAGTCTGGAGTAATACACTGCGAGTAACAGACGACGTGTCTTTGTCTGCGTCACTGGAAGCGCTGGAAGATATTGCGCAAGATAAAGGCCCCGATGCTTTTCGAATCACGTTAGGTTGTGCGGGTTGGGATGCTGGTCAGTTGGAAACGGAAATAGCCAATAATGATTGGCTGGTTTGTGAAGCGGATTTAGACGTATTATTCTACACACCAAGTGACATGCAATTTACCGCAGCGACTCGCGTCTTGGGAATTGATATGACAAGACTTTCACCGGATATAGGACATGGTTAATGACAGCGTCAATCTCGACAGAAACGCCTAGCAATGACAATCACAAGCCCAATACTGCTCGTTCAGTATTGGGCTTTGATTTTGGCACCACGCGCATGGGAGTGGCCATTGGTCAAAGTATTACCGGCACCGCGCGTCCATTGGATCCATTAAAGGCCAAAGATGGTATTCCGAATTGGGATGAGATCACGCGTATTGTGACCGAATGGAAGCCAGATGCCTTTGTGGTGGGCTTGCCATTGGATATGGACGGTTCAGAAAATGAGATGTGTCAACGGGCACGTAAATTTGCGAAACGATTACATGGACGTTTTAATCTTCCATACCATATGATGGACGAGCGGTTGTCGTCTTATGAGGCGAAAGGGCATGTGATGGCTCGGGGTGGAAATCGCAATTTCAAAGAGAATTCGGTCGATGGTTTGGCTGCCCAAATGATAGTAGAGACATGGTTTGCAGAGTCACATTAAGCACATCAGTTTGACTCGCGTTTTTTACGAATTTATTAGCAAGGTTTGATCCATAATGAAGTTAGATTTAGAACATTCTCTGGCGTCGATGAAAATGCAACTGGCGGCGTATTGCGAGCAAAAAAACATCGAAGACGCCATTGTGGTTGGTATTCATACAGGGGGTGTTTGGGTGGCGGAGCGTTTGATGTCTGCGGTGCCAACCAATGAGCCTCTCGCGACGCTGGACATTACTTTTTACCGTGACGATTTTACCAAAGCGGGATTAAACCCAAAAGTGAACCAAACTTTGTTGCCAGCGATTGAAGATCGGCACGTGATTTTAGTAGACGATGTGCTTATGTCCGGTCGTACCATTCGTGCCGCGATGAATGAAATATTCGACTTTGGTCGCCCTGCGAGTGTGACCTTGGCGATTCTGTATGATCTTGGCCAACATGAGCTTCCGATTGCAGCGGATATCGTTGGTGAGCGCTTAACGCTTAATCCTGAGCAAAGGGTCAAGTTGACTGGGCCAAAACCACTGAATGTTTCTGTGATTGATGCCCATTAATATGCGTAACAAGCCTTTATTTTTTGTTGAACACATACGACAATTAACCGATGGATAAGATTGACGATACGGCGGTTAGCAGAATGAACTTCCTCCATACTATGTGGAAGGGTAACCGTTTAGTGTCATTAATGCCCGGTTGCAGTGTGTCTGTGCCGGGCATTTTCCTATCTACACTTCCTATTTTAAATAGAGAATGACGACCATGTCGTCGTTGCAGTTTGAGGAAAGCAAACCATGATGCGATCCGAACCTCGGGCATTACAGTTAAATGAACACGGCCAGCTAAAGCATTTTTTAACGTTGGATGGATTAGACAAAACCATTTTGACGGAAATTTTGGACCGAGCCGACTCCTTTCTCTCGATGGGAGAACAGTCTGTTAAGAAAGTTCCTCTGCTACGCGGTAAAACCGTAGTCAATTTATTTTTTGAAAACTCTACCCGTACACGTACCACGTTTGAGCTTGCCGCTAAGCGTTTATCCGCAGACGTCATCAATTTGAACATTGAAACGTCGGCAACGTCCAAGGGGAATCTTTGCTGGATACGTTGAAAAACTTAGAAGCCATGCAGAGTGATATGTTCATTGTTCGCCATTCAGACAGTGGCGCGGCACATTTTATTGCCGAACACTGCACGCCGAATGTGGCCATCATTAATGCGGGTGATGGACGTCACGCTCACCCAACGCAAGCGATGCTAGACATGTTAACGATTCGCCGTCATAAAGGCCGCTTCGATGGTCTAAAAATCGCGATTGTTGGCGACATTCTGCATTCACGAGTGGCGCGCTCTCAGCTGCAAGCATTGACTACCCTAGGGGTGAGTGATGTGCGTTTGGTGGGTCCGAAAACCTTAGTGCCGAGTTTCTTCGCAGAAATGGGTGCGACCATTTGTCATGACCTAGAGGCTGGTCTAAAAGACGTGGATGTTGTGGTGATGCTACGACTTCAAAAAGAGCGTATGAAAGGCGCGTTATTGCCGAGCGAAAGTGAGTTCTACCGTTTGTATGGTTTGACGGAGGAGTCTTTATCATGGGCGAAGCCTGATGCGATCGTGATGCACCCAGGTCCTATTAACCGTGGCGTTGAGATCTCCTCTGACGTGGCCGATGGTAAGCATTCAGTGATTTTAGACCAAGTAACCAACGGTATTGCAGTGCGCATGGCGGTATTGTCTATGGCCATGAGCGGTCAGCTGCAAAGTGATGAATCGCCAGCGACGAAGGACGAAGAATAGTATGAAATTACGTATTCAAAATGGTCGTTTGATCGACCCAAGCCAAGACATCGATGCGATAACGGATCTGTTTATCGACAACCAAAAGGTGGTCGCGATTGGCGAGGCGCCTGAAGGGTTTGAAAATGCCGACGTAGTGGACGCTACGGGTCAGTGGATTTTGCCTGGCTTAGTGGATCTTGCGGTGGCATTGCGTGAGCCAGGACAAACGCAAAAAGGCAGCATTGCGACAGAAGGCCGTGCGGCTGTTTCGGGTGGTGTGACGACGTTGGTTTGCCCGCCAGACACTCGTCCTATTGTGGATACGCCAGCGGTGGCGGCGCTGATTCAAGACAAAGCCGATGATGCCGGTATGGCGAATGTGTTCCCATTGGGAGCGTTAACGCAAGGGCTGGAAGGCGCGCAATTGAGCAATATGGTGGCGTTAACCGAAGCAGGATGTATCGCATTGTCGAATCATCGTCACCCGATGGCGAGCACCAAGGTGTTGTCTCGTGCGCTTGAATATGCGGCGACCCATGATTTGTTGGTGGTGTTCCACCCTGATGAATCCAGCTTATCTGAAGGCGGTTGTGCGCACGAAGGTTTGATGTCGACCATGCACGGTTTGGCAGGCATTCCAGAAGAAGCGGAAACCATTGCGTTAATGCGTGATTTATTGCTGGTGGAAAAAACCGGCGTACGCGCGCATTTTGCTCGTTTGTCTTGTGCGAAATCGGTTGAGATGATTGCTGATGCTAAAGCTTCTGGGCTGGATGTTACGGCGGATGTGGCGGTGCATAACTTATTGCTTAATGATCAAGTGTTGAGTGGTTTTGATGGCCATTATCATGTGCTGCCACCTTTGCGCAGTGATGAAGACCGATTGACTCTGATTGAGGGGATAAAAGCTGGCGTTATTTCCGCCATTTGTTCCGACCATCAGCCGCATGAAAAAATGGCCAAAACAGCGCCGTTCGCGGCAACAGAACCTGGTATGGCCAATGTCGAAATTTTGCTTCCTTTGGCGATGCAGTTAATGGACGAAGGCGATTTGGACTTCTCCACTGTTCTGACGTGTTTAACATCGGGCCCTGCTGCGTGCTTTGGGTTGGAGGCTGGTTCATTGTCCGTGGGCAGTTTCGCCGACTTCATGTTGTTTGACAGTACGGTTCGTTGGACGTGGTCTTACGAAGGGCGCAGAACCAAAGGTCATAACTCTCCTTATTTTGGCGAAGAGTTTGTTGGTCGTGTTATGTCAACCTACATCTCTGGTCAACGCGTATACCAAGTGGCGTAAGCCAACCCATAAGGCCGAGCTGAGTTTTTCTTGGCTCGGTCTTACTATTCCTTTACTTTTCTTATTAGGCCGTTAATCTAGTTTGAATTACAAATTATTATGGTTTTAATTTCTATATGCCTACCGACTCACTAAACGCATTGCTAGAGCAGCAGCAAGCCTTGCGGTCTCGTATTGCATATCTTGAGAAAGAAAGAGATTTTATAAAAAGTTTGTACAGCAACATGCCTCAAGTGCTCCAGTCTATTTCGAAGGGCGCTTTGCTTGGTACCTTGCTAGATGGCTTTAAAATCAAATTACAAGCGCAATTGTCGAGCGCATATTGTTTGTTTCTTGTGTGCGATAAAGATTGTTTGCAGTGGCGCTTGCAATATACCGATGGCATTAATGACGCTTTATTAAATTCAAATAGCCTATTGGGCATAGTGCCCAAAGCCTTGGTTACATTTGCCGCGAGCCCTTCTTGTCCGAAGCGACATGACAGCAGTATTCAAAACGCATCTGGTTGGGAGCATTGGTCGTCATTCATTAAAAAACACGCCTTCACCGATGTGTCCATGGTCAGTGTGTCTGATGGTCAAGGCGCGATCTATTTGATGTTGGCATTTCAGCGTGAAGAGCATCGTTTAGAAAGTGAGTTGATGACGCTGGCGTTAGACGCGTATTCCTCTTGGCTCAGCGCTGTGTTCGAAAGAGAGAAAGCAGACTATTTACTATTGGAAGACAGTCACCGAGACCCATCCACGGGCTTGTTGCGTCGATACAGTTTTGAAAACAGTTTTGGGATTGTGTTGAAAGATGCGAGACGTCATTTTTTACGTGCCGCGGTGCTGTCCATTAAATTGTTATCAAACTCGACGATCAAAGAGGAAGAGCTAAAGGCGTTGGCGGATGTGATGCAGGAAACGGTACGAGACAATGACCTTATTGCGTATTTTGGTGAGCGCGAGTTAGTGATGGGCATTCGTATTCAACATTTGACCGATGCTGAAATTGTTGCGGCAAAATTGTTGAAATCGTTGCATTCTTCTGCGTTTACAAACAACAAATTAGCGCACGATGGTCTGTCTATTGGTATCGCTTTTTATCCGGAACACTCTTCTCTTGATACTCTTTATCAGGCGGCATCAATGGCGGCTAATTCCTTGAAGAATGTATCAGGCTATCGCATTGAATTTCATGGCAAATATTATAAATCGAGTGCCGATTTTTATTCTATATAAATGGCTTTGGTAAGCCGTTTTGGTGTGTTTAAACAATATTGTGGTTGGTGTCCATCTGGCACTTGAGTAATAAAGAGGTGTAGTGGTTCATGGGTGTTGACGTAAAAGATGAGGATAGAAAGGCGATAGCGGCCAATTTGGCCTTGGTGTCTCAGCAAATAGCGTTGCTTGAGCAGCAATATCATCGAATCGCTGGCAGTGTGCGTTTATTGGCGGTCAGCAAAACGAAGCCTGTTGAAGCGCTGGAAGCGGCGTATCATGTAGGTCAGCGGGCGTTTGGTGAAAACTACGTACAAGAAGCTGTGGATAAATACCACGCTCTATCTCATTTGACAGACATTGAATGGCACTTTATTGGCCCGATTCAGTCGAACAAGTCTCGGCTCATTGCACAGACCATGGCGTGGGTGCATTCGGTTGATCGGGAAAAAATTGCGCGCCGCCTGAGTGAGCAGCGTCCGGACAATTTGCCGCCATTGAACGTGTGTATCCAAGTCAATATCAGTGGTGAAGAAAGCAAAGCGGGCGTGTCTTTGTCCGAGTTGGACGACATGGTGGCACTGGTTAATCATTTGCCAAATATACAGCTTCGAGGGCTGATGGCGATTCCCGCCCCTCAGGTTGATCATGACGCACAATGTCGAGTGTACGAACCTTTACAGCAGGCGTTCATTGAATTATCCAAATCTGATCGCATGATAGATACCTTGTCTATTGGTATGTCGGCGGATTTGCCCGCTGCCATCGCATCTGGTAGCACCATGGTACGTGTTGGCACGGCTATTTTTGGTGCGCGCGATTATTCGGCTAAGGCTTAATCGCGTTGATGACATGGTAAACCTAGCAGACGTTACATAATATAAAGTCGCTTGAAGAATGAACTAAAAGGACACGAAATGACACTAAGTATTGCTTTTATCGGTGTTGGAAATATGGCGAGATCCATTTTCAGTGGTTTGCTTGCGAGTGGGTATCCAGCGGAGAAAATCATGGGTACGTCTAGAACGCCAGAAAAGCGTGAGTACTATCAGCAACAATACGGTATCTCCATGTTGGCCGAAAACGAGCAAGCCGTCAGCCAAGCGGACGTGGTTGTGCTGTGTGTCAAACCTGCGCAAATGCAAGCCGTTGTAGAAGAGTTCGCGGATTATGTCCGTGATGATCAGTTATTTCTTTCTGTCGCCGCGGGCGTGGAATTAGACGCGCTGGAACATTGGTTAGCAAAACCTGTGGCTGTGGTGCGCAGTATGCCAAATACGCCATCTCAATTGGGCGTTGGTATGACGGGCTTAATCGCCAACAAACACACTAATGAATCTCAAAAAGAATGGGTGACGGAGCTGTTTGCCAGCGTTGGTAGCTCGGTATGGGTTGATGACGAAGTACACATGCACACGGTCACGGGATTATCCGGCAGCGCGCCTGCGTATTTTTTCCGCTTCCTAGAGGCCATGATCAAAAGCGCGAAAGAGCAAGGTTTGGATGAAGAAACCAGCCGTAAATTGGCAAGCCAAGCCATGCTAGGTGCCGCGCGCATGGTGATTGAATTGGATGAGCCGATTGATCAGTTACGCAAAAACATTACGTCGCCAAAGGGAACCACAGAACAAGCGTTGCTGTCCTTTGAGGCGGCGAATATAGATAAAGTAGTAGGCGATGCGGTATTCGCATGCGTAGAACGTTCGAAGGAATTGGCGAAAGCTTTTTCCGCTCAGAAAGATTGATTTAAGGATTGTACAATATGCATTCAGATCCATTTATAATGCTCGTAAAGGTGATTTGTAACCTTTACTTATTCATTGTTTTGCTTCGTTTGGTGCTGCAATTGACGCGCGCTGATTTTTACAACCCGATTAGTCAGGGTATTGTGAAAGCCACCAGTCCAATTGTCATTCCATTGCGAAAGGTGATCCCTGCGTTTGGTCGTTTAGACACGGCGTCTTTGGTGTTGGCTTTGTTGGTGCAATTTGTCACCGTGGCGTTGGTGGTTGTCATTAGTGGTGCTGTTATTGCGCCAGGGGCTTATGCGATTTATACGGTGGCCGGCACGCTTTACCATTTGTTGGATTTGTATTTCTGGGCGATGCTGATTTCGGTGATTCTGAGTTGGGTTGCGCCGGGTGCAAATCATCCTGGCGCTATGCTAGTTGGGCAGATTACCGCGCCTTTATACCGAACTTGCCAGCGCTTTATTCCGACGTTGGGTGGCCTTGATTTATCGCCTATCTTTATCTTTTTGGCGATTTCGTTTTTGAAGCAAGTACTGGCTCCGTATAGTATTTAGTCTTTTAGTTAGGTGTATTGCCGTGTCGAGGTAACGGTTACCTTGTTGCGACGAATTGAGAACAGGGGCGTATTCCTATATGATGCGACCCCTAAACGGGAATTAGAGCGAATAATAAAACGCCAGCAGCCCTATATGTTCTTCTTTATTAATTTTTTGGATGAAAGCTATGAGTACGATTGCGGTTTATCCGGGGACATTTGACCCTATTACAAACGGCCATACGGATTTGGTTGAACGCGCATCAAAGCTATTTAACAAGGTTATTGTGGCGGTGGCAGCAAGCCCCAAAAAGCGTCCTGCTTTGTCCCATGAACTGCGTATTTCATTGGCGAAAACTGTTTTGGGTCATTTGCCCAACGTTGAAGTGGTCGGATTTGATAACTTGTTGACGGAGTTTACTCGCTCCGTTAATGGTCAAGTGGTCATTCGTGGTCTTCGAGCGGTGTCTGATTTTGAATATGAATTCCAATTGGCCAATATGAACCGAGCGATTGCGCCTGATGTAGAAAGTATCTTTTTGACACCGTCAGAAAAGCACTCCTATATTTCTTCGACATTGGTTCGTGAGATTGCTTCGCTGAATGGCGACTTTGGTCAGTTTGTCAGCCCAGAAGTAAAGCGCGTTTTGCAAGAGCACTATAAAACCATTTAAACCTGGTTTGTTCATTATTGTTATTTATTCCGCGATAGACACTATGGCGGTTTTAGGAGAGAAGAATGTCTCTTATTATTACTGATGAATGCATCAACTGTGATGTGTGTGAGCCCGAATGCCCGAATGAGGCGATCTCTCAGGGTGAAGAAATTTATGTCATTGAGCCATCAAAATGCACCGAATGTGTTGGTCATTTTGACGAACCTCAGTGTCAGCAAGTATGCCCAGTAGACTGTATTCCACTAGACCCTAATCATAAAGAAACGGAAGAGCAGTTAATGGAAAAATATTTAACGCTCACCGGTCAGCTTTAATCAATAGGTTGTTGCCAACATCGACACAAATAGTTTTATTTTTTTAGCGGGAATACTGTTATTAGTCAGTATTCTGGCCAGTTCATTTACTGTTCGTGTCGGCTTACCTTTGTTGCTTGTATTTCTGGGAATCGGAATGCTAGCAGGAGAAGAAGGAGTAGGCCGATTAGATTTTGACAACCCAAATCTTGCCTTTTTTGTTGGTAATTTAGCATTGGCCGTTATCCTTTTGGATGGCGGGATGCAAACAAAAACCAGCACCTTCCGTGTGGCCTTATGGCCTTCTTTGTCTCTTGCGACGCTAGGCGTTGTCTTTACCACCGCTTCCGTAGGCGCTTTTGCGGCTTGGATACTGGACGTTAAACTGATTTATGGTTTATTGCTTGGCGCGATCGTTGGCTCGACTGACGCGGCGGCGGTGTTTAGTTTATTGCGCAACAGTGGCGTGCAGCTGAATGAACGCGTAGGCGGTACGCTAGAGATTGAGTCAGGTGCCAATGACCCGATGGCAATTTTGCTTGTGGTGATGCTAACCGGCTTATTGCAAAGCTCGGATTCATTAAGTTTGTGGGCTTTTCTAGGGCAGATGATCCAACAATTCGCGGTGGGCGGTGTCCTTGGTTTGCTGGGTGGCAAACTGCTGTTGATGGTATTGCGCCGTGTTCCTCTTATTGAAGGTCTATACGCACTACTGATTATTTCATGCGGTCTTGCCACGTTTTCTGGTGTCAACATGATTGGTGGCAGTGGCTTTCTGGCGGTCTATCTTGTTGGGTTGATGGTTGGAAATGGGCGCATTAAACAACAGGATGCCATTTCTCAAGTTATGGATGGATTGGCGTGGTTGGCGCAAGCTGGCATGTTCTTGCTGTTGGGCTTGTTGGTAACGCCATCCAGTTTGTTGATTCATGGCTGGCAGGCCGTGGCGATTGCTGCGTTCTTGATATTTATTGCGCGTCCCGTTGCTGTGATCTTGTGCCTTTTGCCGTTTGATTTTCGCTGGCCAGAGCGGTTTTATATCAGTTGGGTGGGGTTACGCGGCGCGGTACCAATCGTTTTGGCTTTGTATCCTGTTATCGCGGGCTTGTCTAATTCTGAATTGCTGTTTGAAATTACTTTTACCGTGGTTCTTATCTCTTTGTTACTGCAGGGATCGACGGTTCCTCATGTGGCGCGGTGGTTAAAAATTATTGTGCCTTCAGCGCCCGCTCCGACGACACGATTTTCTCTGATCAATGATGTGGACGCGCATCGTTCGTTAGAATTGTATGAGTTTTTGGTTCAAGCTGAAGGCATTCGGATTCCGGCTTCTATTGTACAAAATGTACCCAGTGCAACGCTATCGACACCGCAGTTGGTTTCTTTGGTGCGAGATGGTCGACCTATCATTGTGAATGCCGAAACGGTGTTGATGCCGTTAGATCGGATTTGGATGCTGTTGCATCCTGGTGATGTGAATGATGTGGCTCAAATTTTTTCTCAGCCGGCTTCATCGTCCTTTTTGCTGCAGAATTTTTTTGGTGAGTTTGTAATACGTGGTGATGCTTCGTTGATTGATTTGGCGAAGGTGTATGGCGTGCCTTTGGATGGCATTGATGCAGAAGATACCGCGGCCGCTTTGTTGCAGCGTCAGCTCGGGCAACATCTGGTGGTTGGGGATCGAGTTCGTTTTGGAAACATCCGTCTGACAATCAGACAAATGGACGGTAACCGCGTTGAGAGCATTGGGCTTAAATTGCTCAATAAGCAATTATGAGCCCAATCTAGATTAACATTTGAACAAACGGCTTATCTCTTCGTTAGATGGAAGCTCTTGATCGTCGTTGATCAAGATAATAAGCCCCTCCGCATTGATGATCGAATGCGTCTGCGGATGCGTGACAATGTCCCCGTTTTCTCCCACATAGCCCAACGCTGTGCCTATGTCGTTTTGGATGAGCGTCGTGACGACCTGAGCCCATGTGACCTTTTCCAGTCGCACGTTTAAACGAATGGTGTGATCGCCTTGATGACGGAATAAGTCTTCCAATACTTGTTCTGTTCCGGGAGCAATCAGAGATCGAACCAGCATTTCAGGGTACGCGCGAACTGGTCTGATGACAGCCTTTGCGCCAGCGCTTTTGAAGCGTGGGCGGTTGGTGTCATTGATTGCTTCAGCCATGATAAACGCCGAAGAATTCAATGCTTGGATACGATGTAACGTATCAAAGGTCAGGCTATCTGAGTGGCTGTCTTGGTTGTCTTGGCAAAGCACAATGATGTATTTCGCTTTGTGCGCGCCAGCGGATTCAAGCATGCCATCTTCTAATGCGTCCCCTGTGTGATGCACCACACCTTGTGATCTTAAATCCAGCGGCAACCCTTCAGGGAAGGCCGGCGTTAATATCTGAATGGGGATATCAATCAGTTCTGGAGTTTGGCAAATTTGGTCGATCAACAGTCCCAGATAGCGTTCTGCGTCGTATTTTGGCGTATTGATAATCAGTATGTGGTTTTGCATATCGTCCCATCTCATGCGGCCTTTGATGCGCATTTCTTTGCGCGTCAGCCTGAGTTCAACATAATCACTAGCAATTTGAGCGAGCAGCGTAATTCCCAAGCCATATATCAGCAAAATAGTCGAAAACTGTCCCCAAAAAGTAACGGCAGATATATCACCATAACCGGTTGTGCTGGCTGATGTCATGGTTAACCAAAATGCCTGCCACCAATTGAGGTCTTCGAAAAAACCATAGCTAGGCTGTGCATGGCAATCACGCCAGCCAACAGGACAAGCCGTTTTTTTAGATCGCTGGTTTCATGAAGGTGCACTTTTTTGCGAAAGCGCCGACGACTATTTTTGCGTTTAAGGAGTAATCCTAGAGAATTCATTTTACCTCGGCGTATTATTCGGCATCGATTGGCATGGCATAACCCAGCTGACGCCAAGATTCGTACACCATCACCGCCACCGTATTGGATAAGTTTAAACTGCGGGAATTGGCTTGCATGGGCAGACGCAGCCTTTGTTCCAAGGGTAAAGCGTCAATGAACTCAGCAGGTAAACCGCGCGTTTCTGGTCCAAACACCAATACATCGTTTTCAACAAATGACGCTTCGCTGTGTGTGCGGCTGCCTTTTGTGGTTAGCGCGTAAATCGTGCCGATTTCATTCTGATCAACGAAGGACTGAAAGTCTGGATAACGTTTTAGGTGGGTGAATTCATGATAATCCAAACCAGCGCGACGCAGCTTTTTATCGTCTAAGTCAAAACCAAGAGGCTCGATAAGATGGAGGTGGTAGCCTGTGTTGGCGCACAAACGAATAACATTGCCTGTATTCGGCGGAATTTCTGGTTGGTAAAGTACAATATGAAGCATGGTATTATCTCCTTGATATAAAGAGATAATACCAGACGAGCAGAAGAAACTAAGTTTTTAATTTTTTTTCAAAAAAACTATTGACCCATCAAAAGGTTTCTCTATAATACGCCCCACTTGCCCAGATAGCTCAGTCGGTAGAGCAGAGGATTGAAAATCCTCGTGTCGGCGGTTCGATTCCGTCTCTGGGCACCATGATTTAAAAGAAAGCCTGCTATTTTAGCAGGCTTTTTTTTGGTCAAAATGGCTTGCGTATCCTCATAGTCATTTTTCTGTTTGCCCAGATAGCTCAGTCGGTAGAGCAGAGGATTGAAAATCCTCGTGTCGGCGGTTCGATTCCGTCTCTGGGCACCATGCGTGTCTTCTTTCTTCTGTTGCTGCTTTTCCTTTCAAATGGTATTACATATTTTACTGTCGGTTTTCTGTCGCGCCGTTTATTACACAAGATAACCATTATTTGATCTTCATATCTCACAGTTTTGGCTATGCTTAATACGTTTTTGATGGAGCAAATAAATATGATGAAAGTGATGTCAGTCGTTGTTCTAACCGCGTTAGGGTATTTTTTGCTGGGTGTGGTTGGATTGGCTGTGGCGATTTCACCCGGTTATTCAACTATCATTTGGCCCGCTTCTGGTGTGGCTATTGCCGCGGTGATGTTTTTTCCTAAGTTCGCACCCTTTGGTGTGTTTCTAGGCTCTTTACTGCTGAATATTAGCGCGACTTGGTTTAATTATCATGAACTCGCGTTTGCTCTTCCCGCTTGCATAGCGTTGGGTTCAACGTTGCAATCTTGTGTTGGTGCGTATCTTGTTCGTCGTTTTGTTGGTGTTCCTTTTCTTTTTCATCAAACTCGCTTGGTTTTACGGTTTGTTTTCTTAGCTGGCATTTTGTCGACGTTAATTGGTGCCAGCATTGGCTCTATTGCGCTGCTTTCATTTGGTGTTATAGGACGAGAGGAGCTGCTGACGAATTGGTTGGTGTGGTGGGGCGGCGATATGATCGGGGTGCTGGTGATGGTGCCATGGCTTGCCGTTTGCTTCCCTTATTATTTTGGTAACCGATTAGAGCACCCGTTTCGTGTCTTGTGCGGTTTTTTGTTTGTCCTAGTCGTGACGGCGGCATTGTCTCTGGGCAGCAGTTATTCGGAATGGAATAAACAGTCTAAAGAATTTCGAGCCAACGCTGAATTGTTGGGGGTGTTGCTGAACAACCGCATTAAAAGCAGTATCGATATGCTGCACAGTTTTGTAGGTTTAATTAGAGGCAGCGATCATGTTCAGGCTGAGGAGTTTGAGGTATTTGCGAACAGTGTGATGCAGCGTGATGATTCTATCTTGGGGGTATCATTAAATCTTTCTGTGGCGGGTAGCGAGCTCTCTCAATTCGAGCAAAACATTCAGCGTTATTATCCTGATCGTGAATTCCGTGTAAAAGAAAAAAATAGTTTAGGGGAGTTTGTTCCTGTAACGCCACGAGATACACACGTTGTGGTGACGTATATTAGCCCTCTAAAAGCCAGTGAAGCCGCTTTGGGCTACGATGTGTATTCACAGGTAGACCGAAAGTACGCACTTGATCAGACTAAGCTTTTGCGAAAAGCTTATCCCACGCCTCCCATTAAACTGGTTCAACAATCTAATGGTTTGTTATTGTTTTTACCCTTCTTTGATAAAGACAGCGATGCATTTCTAGGAGTGGTCGCAGCGATTATTGAGCTGGATATACTGACAGACACCATTCTTGAAAGAGGTCATTTACCAAATACTGAGTTGTATTTGATTGACGCTTTTCATTCCGAAGTATCACCCAATATGGTGACGAAAAGCCGAGCGGCGTCTTTATCCGCAGACGATGTGGTTGCTCGCTATGATTCCGCTGGGTTTAGCCATGCAGCTAAGTTTGACATTGAGGTGGGGGCGAAAACCTGGCAGTTGTATCAAGTCAGTGATAATTATTTTTTCAAACAACCTTGGATCGTGAAGTTTGTTTTAGCGTGTGGTTTTTTATTCACGGGTTTGTTTGGCTGGTTTTTGTTGATTGTCAGCAGTCATACGGCGGAAGTGGAAAATCGAGTGAGATTAAGAACACGCGATTTGCAGTTGGCAAATGAAAACTTAAAAGTGTCGGAGCTGGAGCAAAGTAAAGCCAAAGAAGAGGCGTTGCAGGCGAGCTTAGCGAAGAGTGAATTTTTGGCGAATATGAGCCATGAAATTCGAACGCCGTTGAATGGCGTGATTGGGTGTTTGTCTTTGTTGAAGAATACAAAGCTGCAAACAGAGCAGTCTAAATTGGTTCAGTTATCCCAACACAGCGCAGAGTCTTTGTTGGATATTATTAATGACATTTTAGATTTGTCGAAAATCGAGATGGGTGGACTTTCCCTCGAAAAACACGAGTTTGCCTTGCCAGAGTTGATCGAAGAAGTGAGCAATATATTTGTGTTGAAGGCGGAAGAAAAAGGCATTGTGCTTAATTCACCTGCAACGCAAATACCGGAACTCACTTTGCTGGGAGACCGTTTGAGGCTCAAGCAGGTTTTGGTAAATTTATTGGGTAATGCGGTGAAGTTCACTCATCAGGGTGAGGTTTCGTTGCGTTTATCGATAGAGCCTTTGACAGACAGTAGCATTGTATTACGTGCTTCTATTGAAGACTCTGGCATTGGGGTGTCTAAGGAAAATCAGCGTCGATTGTTTCAGCGTTTTAAGCAAGCTGATGGCTCTACGACACGCAAGTTTGGTGGTACTGGATTGGGATTGGCCATCAGTAAAGAAATTATTGAAATGATGGAGGGGGAGATTGGTCTGGAGTCTGTGGAAGGAGAAGGGTCTACCTTCTGGTTCCGAGTGCCGCTTGAGGTGTGTGCTGAATCATCCCAGGCTCGCAAGCTGAGCTACCCAACACGCGCCACAGTAATCTATCAGAATCGCACAGGTCGTCATTATCTAGGGGCATTGCTGGATTCGTTTGGTGTCCTTTACAATGCGTACCCCAGTCTTTCTCAGGCATTGTCTGACAGTGAGTGGATTGGGCATCATGTTTTGTTGGATTCGGCGGTTTTAGAGGAGGCGGATGATGCCGATAGAATGGCGTGGGAGGAATTGTGCTCTCAGCATCGGGTAACGAAAGTGTTATTGCATGGCCGTTCAAGTGTGCCAGCGGAAGACCACGCTTATGACGCGGCCTTAATAAAGCCAATTTTTGGTCATTCTTTGTTGGCGGCCTTAGAGAATCTAAAACCTGTATCAGAAGGAGAGACTGAAATGCCAGTCGAAGAAGAAAAAACAGCGGATAGTCGCCCTGTTTTTAAAGCCAATGTGCTTTTGGCGGAAGATAATCTCACCAATCAGATTGTGGCCCGAGGCTTATTGAATTTATATGGGGTAGACGTCGTGGTGGCTGAAAATGGCCAAAAAGCCGTAGAGTTGGCACAGTCGACCGCGTTTGACATCATTTTTATGGATTGCCAAATGCCAATCATGGACGGTTATGAAGCCACCCGAACTATCCGTCAGTTTACGGACGGTAAAACGCCGGCGGATGTCGCTATTGTCGCTCTAAGTGCCAATGCCATGAAGGGTGATGAAGACGAGTGTTTTGCCGCGGGCATGAACGATCACATTGCGAAACCCATTTCTCAAGATAAGCTGGTGGCGACGTTGACGAAATGGCTTGGCAAGGAATAACAGCGACCTATATGGAGAGTGGTGTCATGCTCGAACCAAAAATATTTGATAATGCGGACTATGAAAGTCGACTTGCTTGTAATCATGAGTTAATGGCTTTGGTTGCATCGGAGTTTATAAAGGAAGCTGAGGGCTTGTTAGTCGAGTTGAGCCGCCATATCCAGTACCAAGATTGGGTTAACTTTGCTTTGGTTGCGCACCGTTTAAAAGGGGCGGCGTTGGAGGTGTCGGGTTATCGATTTTGCCAATTAATCAGTAAGATGGAGCGCCATGCGCTTCAGTCTGATCACCAATCCTTGGGCGAAGATCATCACCATTTGAAGAGCGAATTTATCGTGCTGGTGAAGGCGCTCAAGCTCGATATTCTTTCTTAGCGACATCTTGTTAAGTGTTTCTTTAACGGCCATTCTTTGAATGGCCGTTTTCATTTCTATTTTAAAATACGCCGTTCAACGCAATTTAATTGTCCTTTTAGTTTCATTTGAATTGATGTTGTTTTTCAAATGAAACCTACCTATCATCAAAATGAAATATTTTCTTTTTATAGTCGTTCTTTCTTTTCTAATAAAAACTCATTGTGAGGAACACGGAAATGCATAATTTGAAGTTAGCGTCAGTGGTTGTTGGTTTGTCTATTGCGAGTTCAGGTTTCGCCGCCACGCAAATAGAATGGTGGCACGCAATGGGCGGTGCAAATGGTGAAAAAGTAAATGAAATTGCCAAAGCGTTTAACGACTCTCAAGACGCTTATGAAGTAAAACCGGTTTATAAAGGCAATTATACCGAGACAATGACGTCAGCGATTGCCGCTTTTCGTGCCAAACAACAGCCCGCTATCGTGCAAGTTTTTGAAGTGGGCACCGCGAGTATGATGGCCGCCAAAGGCGCGATTTATCCTGTATACAAACTGATGCGTGAGTCAGGCCAGTCGTTTGATGAAAGCGCTTATTTGAGTGCGGTAACGGGTTACTACACCAACAGCGATGGTCAAATGCTGTCTATGCCATTCAACAGTTCAACGACTGTTTTGTATTACAACAAAGACTTATTCAAAAAAGCGGGCATCAGCCAAGCTCCAAAAACGTGGCAGGAAGTAGAAAGTGCGGCAAAAAAATTACAAGCATCCGGTGTAACTTGTGGTTTTACGACGGCTTGGCAATCTTGGGTGCAATTGGAAAACCTAAGTGCCCGTCATAATGTGCCTTTTGCTACGCTGGATAATGGTTTTGGTGGTCTGAAAACCGAGTTGAAATTTAATGGTCCATTACAAGTGGCTCATGTTACCAAAATGGGTGAATGGCAAAAGAATGGAGTTTTTAGCTATTCAGGCCGCACCAATGATGGCGCTGCGAAATTTTACAGCCAAGAATGTGGCATGTTTACTGAGTCTTCTGCTGGTTACGCAGGCATCAAGCGTAATGCAAAATTCGACTTTGGTGTGGCAGAACTTCCATACTGGGAAGGCAAGGTAAAACAGCCTTCTAATACGATTATCGGTGGCGCGTCTTTGTGGGTGCTGCAAGGTCATTCTAAAGAAGAATACAAAGGCGTAGCGTCTTTCCTAAGTTACCTATCTCGCGCATCGGTACAGGCCGATTGGCACCAGTTTTCTGGCTACTTACCAATCACCAAAGCAGCGTATGATTTGACGAAAGGTCAAGGCTTCTATGCTGCGAACCCAGGTACCGAGACCGGTGTCATGCAAATGACGACTGGAACGCCTACGGCAAATACCAAAGGTTTACGCTTGGGTAATTTTGTGCAGATCCGTGGCATCATTGACGAAGCGTTAGAGTCTGTGTGGAGTGGTGATGTCGACGCCCAAACGGCTCTGAATACCGCCGTTGAACGTGGTAATGTGCAGCTTCGCAAATTTGAAAAAGCGAACGATTAATAAAACCTACGCCCTTATCTTGTATTTATAGGGGCGTTTTTTTATAGAGAGCTTTGTACGCGATGTCGTGCAAAGGTCTCCCTCAAATTGTTTTTTTTTCATTGTTTGGATTGTCTGATGACGGTTACGTTTCCCCAAAAAAGCCTGCCTTGGCTATTGCTGTTGCCACAACTATTGATCACAGCGATTTTCTTTCTTTGGCCAGCAGAACAAGCGCTAGAACAAGCGTTTTACCAAGAAGACGCATTTGGCTTGAGCCGCGAATTTGTTGGTTTAGAGAATTTTCTTGATCTGTTTACCGACCCCTTGTACTACCAATCAATCTTGACCACCTTGGTGTTTAGTTTTTCTGTTGCCATTGTGGGTATGTCGTTGGCGCTGTTGTTGGCTGTGATGGCGGACCGGGTGATCCGTGGCAAATTGGCGTACCAAACCTTATTGATTTGGCCTTATGCTGTGGCGCCTGCATTAGCGGGGGTGTTGTGGTGGATTTTGTTTGACCCGAGCATGGGGCCGATTGCCTTATGGTTGAAGTCGGCGGGTGTTGATTGGAACCATTATCTTGATGGTAACCAAGCGATGATCTTGGTGGTGATTGCGTCGACGTGGAAGCAAATCAGTTACAACTTTTTATTTTTTCTTGCGGGTTTGCAAGCCGTGCCGCGCTCGCTTATCGAAGCGGCGGCGATTGACGGTGCGAGTCCGTTTAAGCGCTTTTGGACCATTGTTTTTCCGCTCCTGTCTCCGACAACGTTTTTCTTGTTGGTGGTAAATCTTGTGTATGCCTTCTTCGAAACCTTCGGTGTGATCGATGCGACCACCAAAGGGGGCCCTGGACAAAGCACTACGACCTTAGTTTACAAAGTGTTTGATGATGGTTTTGTCGGTTTGGATTTGGGTGGATCGGCGGCGCAATCGGTTGTGTTGATGGCGATTGTCGGTCTGATGACGGTGATTCAGTTTCGTTTTATTGAGCGTAAGGTGCAGTACTCATGATCGAGAATCGACCTTGGTTAACGTTTGCGAGTCACGCAACATTATTTACAGGGATTGCTTTGGTGGCCTTGCCTGTGTGGTTGGCGCTGGTGGCGTCGACGCATCCAGCTTCGGCGTTTGGCGTTGGGCACATTCCTTTGTGGTTCGGCGATGCCGGTGCTGAAACATGGGGAACTGTGTTGTTTGAAAAAGCAGGCAACGGCGTGGACACTCCCGTCTGGTTTATGATGCTGAACTCTTTGATCATGGCGTTGGGTATTACGTTCGGTAAGATCGCTATTTCGTTGTTGTCGGCTTACGCCATTGTATTTTTTCGCTTCCCGTTTCGTAATCTGTGTTTTTGGGTCATTTTCATGACTTTGATGCTGCCGGTTGAGGTGCGGATTGTGCCAACTTATGAGGTGGTAGCGAATCTGGATCTGCTGAACAGTTACACGGGGTTGACCTTGCCCTTGATCGCCAGTGCGACGGCGACTTTCTTGTTTCGTCAGTGTTTTTTAAGCATTCCAGGGGAGCTAGTGGAAGCTGCTCGAATGGACGGAGCAGGGCCATGGCGGTTCTTTTTTGACATCTTGTTGCCGTTATCTAGAACCAATATCGCGGCCTTGTTTGTGATCTTGTTTATTTACGGTTGGAATCAATACCTATGGCCTTTGTTGATCACTACAGACGACGCGTATTACACCTTGGTGATGAGTATTAAACGCATGTTGTCAGTAACCGATGGTGATATCGCATGGAACCAGATTATGGCAACCACCTTATTAGCCATGCTGCCACCGGTGGCGGTGGTCATTGGTATGCAGAAGCTGTTTGTTAAAGGCTTAGTGGATTCGGAGAAGTAGTAATGACGGACGTTATTTTAGAAAAAGTAGGCAAGACATACCCGAATGGTTATCACGCCATTCCAAGCGTCGATTTAACCATTGAAGAAGGCGAGTTTATTGTTTTAGTTGGTCCATCAGGCTGTGGTAAATCTACTTTATTACGCATGGTGGCGGGATTAGAAAGTATCTCCACAGGCGAGCTGCGCATCCGTAGCGAGCGCATGAATGAAAAAGAACCCGCTGAACGTGACATCGCCATGGTGTTTCAGAATTACGCCTTATACCCGCACATGTCAGTGTACGACAACATGGCGTATGGCCTGAAAAACCGCGGTATGCCAAAGGATCAAATTGCGGAAAAAGTCAGCGATGTGGCGGCCATGCTAGGGTTGACTGAGTTGCTACAACGTAAACCGCGTCAATTATCGGGCGGCCAACGTCAGCGTGTTGCCATGGGGCGCGCTATGGTGCGAGACCCGAAAGTGTTTTTGTTTGATGAACCTTTGTCTAATCTAGACGCCAAATTGCGTGTGCAGATGCGTGTTGAGATTCGTCAGTTGCAGCGCAAATTGGGCACCACGACCTTGTATGTGACACACGATCAGGTGGAAGCCATGACCTTGGCGGACCGCTTGGTGGTATTGAACAAGGGTAAGGCGGAGCAAATTGGTACGCCAATGGATTTATACAATAAACCGGCCACACCTTTTGTGGCGGCGTTTATTGGCTCACCTTCAATGAATTTGATCGACGCAAATCTCACAGAACAAGGTATTAAACTCTCTGAGGCGTTAACCTTGCCTTTGTCTCATCAGCATCGCGGCGGCATTGTGTGGGAATTCGTCCAGAGCACCTGGAAGTGAGCGATGAGCAAAATGCCGATTTCGCTTTGCGTATCCAAGCGGTAGAATCCTTGGGGGCTGAGACATTAATCCACGGTAAAATAGAAACGCAATCAGGCGATGGCGAACCTATGGTAGTGCGTTTGTCTGGACCGCATTTACCGGATGTGAATAGTCTTATGTGGTTGCATGCACCCGCGCAATATTGGCATCTATTTGACGCAAACACTCAACAGAGATTGTGAGGCGATATGAGCAATGACACGGTTATGCAGAACGATATTCTGAAAACAAAGGTGATGGGGCATCGTGGTGCGGCGCTGTTGGCACCCGAAAATACCTTGGCGTCTATCCGTGCTGCTGCGGATGCTGGCGCCACTTGGGTTGAAATTGATGTGTATTTGATCGCCGAAGGTGGTTTGGTGATTTTTCATGATGATACGCTTGACCGGTGTACCAATGGATCGGGTGTGACCCGTGATGCTCGGCCAATGGATATTGCAGAATTGGATGCGGGTTCTTGGTTTTCGGATAAGTTTGTAGGCGAGAAAGTGCCTACTTTGCTGGACGCGCTAGAGTGTATTCAATCGTTGAATTTGGGGTTAAACCTTGAGATTAAACACGATGGTGCGGACGTGGAAAACATTGTGCCAGCGGTCATGGCGATATTACGTGATCATTGGCAAGACAACGACAAACTGATGATTTCCAGCTTTAATCTCGCGGCATTGGCTTTGTGTTATGAGATCGATGATCAGCGTTATTTGGCGCCTTTGTATGAGGACATCCCTGATGATTGGCAAGCACAGCTTGCTGCCATCGAGGCTTACAGCTTGAATTGCGATTACTCACGATTGACTGAGGCGCAAGCGAGAGCGGTAAAAGCCGCTGGTTATAAATTGCTGTGTTATACCGCCAATGACCCTAAAAAAGTAGCAGCCCATTGGGAGTGGGGAATGGACGCCGTGATTACCGATGACCCAACTCAGTTTGCGTCATGGTTAGACAACTAAATTAAGGGTGTTGTGTGGGACTGAATGAAAGGCAAAACCAGATTTTAAATTGGGTGCAACAAGAAGACGCACTACTGGTGGAGGACATGGTGACGCGTTTTAACGTGTCATCACAGACAATACGCAAAGACATTAACCAGTTGGCCGAACGTCATCTTGTACGCCGAACTCATGGTGGAATTGCGCCTGTTTCCAGTACAGAAAACTTACCCTTTGATCACCGTCAATTCTTGAACAGTGATGCGAAAGAAGCCATTGCAAAGCTGGTGGCAAACGTCATACCGGACGGTGCCTCGGTGTTTTTAGGAATAGGTACCACCGTTGAGTACGTGGCTAAGGCTTTGGTGTCCCATCGGAACTTGCAAGTCTTCACCAATAATTTAACCGTGGCGAGTATCTTGGGCAATTATCCGCAGGTTCGAGTGCGTGTGCTGGCGGGAAAATTGCGACATAAGCATCACGATTTGGTCGGAGAGGAAACCTTATCCGGTCTGCGTCAGTATTTTTTTGATTACGGTGTGCTGGGGTGTGGCGGTTTGGATGAAGCACAGGGTGTGTTGGATTTTGATCCAGAAGAAGCGTCCGTCAGTCGAGTGTTAGTAGAGCAAAGTCGCCACAGTTTGTTGGTCGCGGATCAGCATAAATGGGGGCGCAAAGCGATGGCGCGCGTGCATTCTTTTGATTCAATCGATTGGCTTTTTAGTGATGAATTGACCGAGTCGCAAACCCGTTTACTCACCGATCACGGTGTTCACATTCAACTTTGTTCATAAGGCAATTATGTCGACGTCTGATTTTTCAACATTAACACTGTCTTCTTTGGCGCTTTCTTCTATAGATAAGAATGCTTGTCAGAACTTGCGATTTATCTTGACGGATTTCGACGACACGCTGACTTGGGAAGGGCAGTTGCCTGTGGAGACGTTGCGAGCGCTAGCACAATTAGAGGCAAACGGAATCAAGGTGATTCCTGTGACCGGTGGTTGTGCGGGCTGGTCGGACATGATTGCCAGAGCGCTTCCCGTTGATGGCGTGATTACCGAAGGCGGGGCATGTTTTATTGGCCGTACTGCAGATCGTCATCTGACATATTCCTTTTGGCGTGACGAGTCGGAAATGCGTGCAGAGCAGGCGGACATACTGGCTCAAGTGACGGCGCTGCTTGTTCAATTTCCGCGTTTGCGTTTGGCGAGAGATCAAGCCTATCGGCTGACTGATGTGGCGATCGATTACGCTCAGGACGTTAAGCCTGCCGCTGTGGCTGAAAAAGACGCTTGTTTGGCGGCATTGATTGAATTGGGGTTAAATGCGAAGGCCAGTTCGATTCACATTAATGTGTGCTCTCAAGGCTACGATAAGTTCTCTATGGCGCAGCGCGTGTTAACCGAGTCGTATGGCCTGAGTGAGACACAGCAGCAAGAGCAAGTGCTCTATGTTGGCGATGCTCCGAATGATGAAAGTATGTTTGCGCGTTTCCCATTGAGTGTTGGTGTGGCGAATATCGCGGAACATTTGTCGATCATGCGCCACCACCCACGTTATCAAACGACGCAGCCGGGCGGGTTAGGGTTTGCTGAGTTGGCGGATTTTATTCTGTCTTCACGACACCAACGTTAATGCCATTAAAATTAAGCCATCCAAGTTAAGCCAATCAAAAAGCCCCTTGTATTTAGCGCTTGTCCACGGCCTAAGTGGGGTGATCTTATCAGAACACATCATCCAGTAACGTCGTTATGTCAGTTTGTCATTTCTGATTTCCGTAACACTTCTTAAAATGAATACGTGCTATGGTTTGTGAAGGTCGCATTTTCGGTCTACGTTGATAAGCAGACTCTGTATTTTAATGTTGCGGCCTTTGGAAAGATAATAGCGCGGTATTTTTGCTGTTTTACGCTACGCATGTCGCTGTATCTATGATGGAATAGAATATATTGACACTCATGGAAGTGTTGCTCGCCTGAGGGTATTGGTAAGAGGTTTTATATGACGAGCTCTTTGCGTATTTGGCGCCGTATGGTGATGCCGGACCCTATTCGTGTTCACCGTTATCAAAGTTTGCCAGAACAAGGGCCTAAAGTACTGTTTTTTAGTGGCGGTTCTGCTCTGAATAAAATTAGTCGGGTTTTTAAAGAATACACGCATCATTCGGTGCATTTGGTGACGCCGTTTGATTCTGGCGGCAGTTCGGCACGTTTACGAGCGGCATTTGATATTCCCGCTGTGGGGGATTTGCGCAGTCGGTTAATGGCGCTGGCGGATGAAACCGTCATGGGGCAGCCGGAAGTCTATGCGTTATTTACCCATCGTCTTGCGGTAGATGCTGAACCAGCCGTTTTGCAAGCGCAGTTACAGCAGTTGGTAATGGGGGAGCACCCCTTATTGAAACTATCCCCAACCCAATGAAGTCATTGATTCAGACGCAATTGGGCGTGACTCAAGCCCGGATTCATGAAGATTTCGATCTGCGTGGCGCCAGTATTGGTAATCTGATTATGGCGGGTGGTTATTTAAATAATCAGCAGCAATTGGATCCTATTGTGTTTTTGTTTTCCCGTTTGGTGAAAGCGTTGGGCGAGGTAAAAACGACGCTAGACGCCAGTTTGCATTTAGGAGTAGAGCTGGAAAATGGGGACATTGTTTTAGGGCAGCATCGGATTACAGGTAAAGAAACTGACATATTACCCAGCCCGATAAAGCGTATGTGGCTAAATAAAGGCCTGCGTAATAGGATGCCGACAAATTGTGCGATTGCGGACGATCGTAAAGATGCGATAGAAACCGCCGATTTAATTTGTTATCCGCCCGGCAGCTTTTATAGCAGTTTATTAGCGAATCTTATGCCGGAGGGGTGGGAGCGTCGATTTCTGCAAACCCTAATCCCAAAGTGTATTTGCCCAATTTGGGGGTTGACCCAGAACAACAAGGTTTATCGATGATGGAAAGGGTGGTACGTTTAATGTCTACCATTTCGGGCGATAAAGAAACCGCAGGGCCATATTCTGTGTTGGATTATTTATTGTTGGATGACGCATACGATTATGGCGAGTTGGATGATGCATTACTGGCTCGCTTAAATGTCACTGTCATCAAAACGCCACTTATTACAGAGAAACCTCATAAATACGACGAACACTTGGTTGCGAGAGCTTTGTTATCTTTTGTATAAAATGACGTATTAAGATTTAGAAAAAAGATCTGTCTGATATGATGGCTGTATTTTAGAAACATCATCTTTAGTGCCTTGGTAAACGGCGCTTTTTAAAAAGAGAGTAGTAATGAGTACAAGGGTACTGATTTGTGATGATTCCAAAATTGCACGGAAGCAATTGGCGAGAGCTTTACCGACCGATTGGGCGGTAAGCGTCGAGTTTGCTGAGCATGGCCAAGAAGCATTGGATATGTTGGCGTCGACGACGTTTGATATCTTGTTTCTGGATTTGAATATGCCGGTAAAAGACGGCTATGAAACGTTAGAAGCATTGCAGGGTTATGCCGACGCGCCGGCCGTGATCGTTGTATCTGGCGATGTGCAACCGCAAGCCATCCAGCGTGTCAAAAGCATGGGCGCGGTTGCCTTCCATAAAAAGCCTGCTTCTACGGAAGAATTGCGTCAGCTGTTGATTTCTCTCAAGTTGTTTACGGAGGGTGGCAGCGACAACCCCGATAATCAGTTGGCGAATACATTAACCGCTGCCGAGCAGTTCACGCTTAACGAATGCCTACAAGAAGTCTCGAACGTGGCCATGGGTCGTGCTGCGAGCGTGTTGGCAAATATGCTCAATGTGTTCATTAAGTTGCCGGTTCCAAAAGTGAATATTTTGGAAGTGGGTGAACTGCAAATGGCGTTGGATTACAGCGTTAAAGAAGACAGCTGCTCTGCGGTTTCCCAAGGCTTTGTTGGGTCTGGTGTTGCGTTTGAAACCCTGTTGATTTTCAGTGACTCAAGCTTGCCAGATATGGCTAAGTTGCTGAGTGTTTCTGAAACGATTGACAGCGTGGTTGAGGTCGAGCTTCTGATGGACGTATCGTCCGTTTTGGTTGGGCCTTTTATTGATGCTTTTGGCAAACAATTGAATATCGACTTTAGTCACAGTCACCCTGTGCTTTTGGCTCGCCATGCGAAAGTGGCGGATTTGGTCAATGCGAAAAAAGCAAAATGGAAGCGCACGCTTGCCGTTGAAATTGTGTATGAGGTGGAGAACTATCAGATTAGCTGTGACTTAATGTTGCTGTTTACGGAAGATTCTGTCTCTGTACTTGAGAACTTGTTGTCTTATTTGGTTGAGGAAGAGTAGATACATGAGCGCCGCAGAAGACATGATGGAACTGCATTGGCTCTTCGATATGTTGCAACATATCGATGTGGGTTTGGTGGTACTAAATGAAAAATATGAAATAAAGCTGTGGAACAGCTTTATGGAAAACCACAGTGGTGTCAGCTCTTCTATCGCCAAAGAACGCTCTATGTTTGATGTTTTTCCAAGCATTAATAGCGAATGGCTCCAGCATAAATTGGACAATGTGATAGCTCTACGCACTCCTATTTTTGTGTCTTGGGAGCAGCGACCTCATCTTTTTCCTTTTAATAGCTATCGCCCGATAACGGGAATGGCTGAAAAGATGTATCAAAACGTTGCCTTGCGCCCTATTACCAGTGCCGATGGCACGGTCAAATTTGTATGTATGGTGGTTTACGATGTGACAGACGTTGCCACGAATAAAGAATCTCTGTCGAATGCCAATCGTAAATTGGATTACCTCAGTAAAACGGACCCGCTCACTGAACTGCACAATCGAGGTAGCTTGGATGGCACGTTACAAAGTACCTTTGAGCGTTATAAGCGTGAAGGTGGAAAGCACAGCTTGGTGATGACAGACATTGATTTTTTCAAAAAGGTTAATGACCAATACGGTCACCCGGCTGGGGATTTAGTGCTGAAAACCATTGCGAAAATATTGGGTGGTAGTATTCGTAAAACCGATTTTGTTGGGCGATACGGCGGCGAAGAGTTCGCTATTTTATTGCCTAATACGGATGCCGCCGGCGCGCTTTTCTTTTGTGAAACTGTGCGTAAGAAAATCGCGGAAACAAAAATCAAACTTCCAAATATGGACATTTCGGTGACCATGAGTTTCGGGATATCAGAGGTTAAGAAAACAGACCAGTCTAAGTCTGAATGGTTGAGCCGATCCGATGAAGCCTTGTACAAGGCCAAAGAAGGTGGTCGGAACCAATCTGTTGTGTTCTCTGCGACTTAGTTTTCTTCGCTTTTATGCATTTGGCCTAACTTAGCCATGTAAGAACTGTCAGTCATGTACATAGAGAACAACATGGCTGACAGCGTGACGTTTACATTGAATATAAGCCTATTAATGAGTCTTGCGCTCTGTCGCCTTGCAGGCAAAAGCATTCTGGGTCAATCAGCACGCGCCCATTCATGGCTTCTCTTCCTAGTAGCATTCGATAACCCATGGTGTCTCTGTTGGTCAAAGTGACTTCGACTTCCCATGTTTGTTCTCCAAGAGAAAGGGGAACCTTGATCACGGGACGCTTCTCTTTGTCGCCGCTTGAACTTTTGATGACACGCTGATCAATAAGGGGCGCTTCACAATGCACGGTGACTTTGCGATTTTTTTGTAAGGGATGAACATCAAAACGTACCCAATGCTCGTCATTACGAGTAAAGCGTTCAATATTGATTGCGTGTATGGAAGAGGTCTTTGCTCCTGAATCTACTCTGGCTTTGATAGCAGGAATGTTTAGCGTTGGGAACGCACACCACTCGTCACAACCTATGACTATTTTTTGTTCATTCATAAAATACAGCGCCTTTTGCAAAGAAAAATAGAGCACACGATAGAGAGTAACCATGGTCACTATGTTGTTGTGTTTTATAGCCTAAAAGTGGGTGTAGGTTAAGTTTTAATTGCTGTGCTGTTGGCTTATCTATTTTGTTGAATTGTTAGTATAAGTCCAAACTATTGTAATCGTGTTCGTTGAAGTTAATATGAGCGTATTAAAACACCTAAGTGGAGTAGTTGATGAATGGCCGACTGATGCAAGAGTTGGAAGAGTTGGGTGGAGAAATTCGTCCAGCGAGCTTTAAAAAATGCGATGAAATTGTGATTGAGCAACCGGGCTTTAGTGCGTCGATAGCGCTCTGGGGCGGGCATTTAGAAAGCTTTATTCCTGCTGGCCAAGAAGATCTTTTGTTCCAATCTGAGAACCAAGGCGGAGAAGGTCGATTTGGTCGCCGTCACTTTGGTGTGCCTGTCTGCTGGCCTTGGTTTGGTGCCAATTATGTGCATGATGATTACCCTGCTCATGGGCTGGCACGCTATTTTCGTTGGGATTTTATTGAAGCGGGTCGCTTCAAAAATGGCGATGTGAAAATTGTGATTCGCTTGGCATCGGAAGATCATCCTCTGATTGAGGAAATGTGGCCACATGCATTTGAGCTTCGGCAAGTGTTTCGTTTTTCCAGTAAGGGCTTTAGAGTGAATTTTTCGGCGGCGAATTTGTCTGATCAGCCCATGCCGGTCAGTGAAGCCTTGCACACGTATTTTAATGTATCCGACAATCAAACCACAGAGGTACATGGACTAGATCAAGTGACGTATGTGGATAAATTTGATAACGGTAGCCGCCAATTACAAAACGGCCCAGTGACGCCATGTGATCATATGGATCGAGTCTATCTGTCGGCCCCAGAAGTGTGTGAAATTCATGACGCAGGTTTGCAACGACGTCTGGTGATTAGCACCGAAGGCAGCAACAGCACAGTATTGTGGAATCCGGGCGCAGAGCTGGCTAAACAGCGAGCTGACATGGAAGACGATGATTATCGTCGTTTTGTGTGTGTTGAGGCGGCGAATGCACTGACAGACGAATACGACATTCCACCTGGTGGTATCCACCAACTTAAGCTTAAGGTGAAGCACAAGCCTTTGGTGGACAAGTGATGGTGTATTAACAGCGACAGTGCGAAATGAGATAAAAAAAGCCAGCAAATTCAATCTACTGGCTTTTTTTATACGTCAAAGATCAACACTTAATCAATATTGTATTCCATGATAAGTGGAGCGTGATCTGAAAAACGTTGGCCCTTGTAGATAGTGCCGCCTTGAATGAGGTTTTTGATTCCTGGTGTGGCGATTTGATAATCTAGTCGACCACCTTCGTCCAGTTTCCAAGCGCGTTCGTAATCCGGCCACCATGTGTACTGTTTGTCTTGCTTGTTTACCTGGCGGAAAGCATCAATGTATTCCATTTCATTGAAGATCTCGTTAATCCATTTGCGTTCTTCAGGTAAGAAGCCTGAGTTACGCTGATTTACGAACCAGCTGCTTACATCAATCGGTGAACGTGCCACATTGGCTGTGCCACAAAAAATAAACTCGCGACGCTTACGGCGCGTTTTAATGAGGTGGTTTTTAAAGCCTTCCATAAAACGATATTTGTGTTCCTGCAGGGCTTCTTCATGATTCGAGCCGTGAGGCGTTAAGAAAGCACCAATGCTGACTTTATCAAAGTCTGCTTGAATAAAGCGTCCTTCAAAGTCGCATTCTGGAAACCCCATGCCAGTCATAATTGCTTTGGGCATGGTTTTACAATAAATGGCGACCCCTGCTTGCTCAGGATTTTCCATAGAGTCAAAGAAGTACGTATTGAACTCTGGTGGAAAGAAAACGCTGTCATTTAGACTGCGCTCGTCTGCTTGTATATCTTGTAGACATACAACATCCGGGTTCTGACGAACCATCCATTCGAAAAAGCCGCGGTCTGCTGCTTGTCTTATACCGTTTACATTAAGGCTGATGACCTTCATTTCTGGTCCCTACAATTCCTAGCCGTGTGTTATATTAGCGCCTATCCAATGTTGGCATGGCTTCGCTCGATCTTGGCGGCGCTTTGTTGTGTGTTATTTTTATCTTTCTGGAGTTGGCATGAAACCTTACCAAAGAGACTTTATCGAATTCGCTATCGAGCAAAATGTGCTGCGTTTTGGCGAATTCACGCTTAAATCAGGACGCGTAAGTCCTTACTTCTTTAATGCTGGCCTATTTAGCTCAGGCCAAGCGTTAGCAAAGTTAGGACGCTTTTACGCCACCTCATTAATGGAAGCAAATGTTCCATTTGATGTTCTATTCGGCCCAGCCTACAAAGGCATACCGTTAGCAACAACGACGGCTGTTGCTCTGTATGATCATCATAATGTAGACACACCATACGTTTTCAACCGTAAAGAAGCAAAAACTCACGGTGAAGGCGGTTCCCTTGTTGGCGCTCCGCTTGCAGGTAATGTCATGATTATTGATGACGTTATTACCGCTGGTACAGCCATTCGTGAAGTCATGGCGATCATTAAAGACGCCAATGCGGTTCCTGCTGGTGTACTTATCGCCTTGGATCGTCAAGAACGAGGCCAAGGTGAATTATCTGCCATTCAAGAAGTCGAAAGAGACTTTGGAATGCCAGTGATCAGTATCGTTTCTCTAAACGACATCATGACGTATTTGGCAGAACAGGATTCCCCTGAATTTGCGAAACATCTTGATGCGGTTAAAGCTTATCGTCTTCAGTACGGTATCTGATGCCAATACCAAACGCTAAGTTTTGGGGTATTACCTCAAACCTTAGCGGTTTAGCATCAAGTTTTGTGCCAATACTGACCATTGTTCTTGCCAAATTTCCATTGGCTTCACTTTAAATTCACTGCGCACGTAGTGGCGAATTTTGCCTTCAATGACAGCAATTAAAAAATTTGCACACGGTGCGACGCCCATCGCTGGTCGTAAGCCCTGTTTTAAATCCGCTTCACGAATGATTTGTTTTAACTGGGTTTCAATGCGGTCAAATACTTGTGCAATACGTACGCGCAGTCGCTCTGTTTCGCCAGCTAAGGCATCAGCCGTTAATAAACGACACATGCCAGGGTTTTGTTCAGCAAAGCCAAGAATCAATGTCATGATCACTTCTATTCGAGCGACCACGTTGCTTTCTTCTTGGATAATTCGGTTGATTCGAGTAAATAAACTTTCTTCAATGAATTCAATTAGGCCTTCAAACATTTTTGCTTTGCTAGGAAAATGACGATACAAAGCCGCTTCCGATACTCCAACTTGCTTTGCTAGAGCCGACGTCGTGATACGTGCTCCAGGGCTGCTCTCTAGCATTTGTGCTAAAGATTGCAATATTTGAGTGCGACGATCGTTTTTCTTATTGCTCATGTGTTGAGTCCGCTGTTTTTGCTTGTGTTATTTATTGCTTATTCTAATGACCAATAATGCAGTTATTCGCCCGCTTTGGTATTGGTGATCAGTGTTCCAACACCCGTATCAGTAAAAATCTCTAATAGGGTGGCATGAGGTACACGACCATCAATAATGTGTGCGCTGGTCACGCCTGAGTTTACCGCTGACAAGGCACAGCTGATTTTTGGCAGCATGCCGCCGTAAATAGTGCCGTCAGCAATCAAGGCATCAACTTGAGCTGTGCTTAGTCCAGTAAGAACCTTGCCTTGTTTGTCTTGAACGCCAGAAATATTGGTCAGCAGCATCAGCTTTTCAGCACCAACGGCTTCCGCCACTTTGCCCGCTACCAAGTCAGCGTTGATGTTGTAAGAGTTACCTTGATCGTCCACACCAATAGGTGCAATAACCGGGATCAGATCGCTGTTCTCAAACAGTTTTAGGAAGCTGGTGTCCACACTGGCCACTTCGCCAACATGACCAATATCCACTTGCTCTGGTGTGCTCATACCTTCGGCTTGGTGTTTCACAAACAATTTTTTAGCCTTGATGAAACGACTGTCTTTGCCTGTGATACCGATGGCTTTACCGCCAGCTTCACAAATTAGATTAACAATTTCTTTGTTTACTTGTCCGCCAAGCACCATTTCAACCACATCCATCGTGGCGGTATCCGTCACACGCATGCCGTTGATGAATTTGGATTCGATATTGAGTTTAGCCAATAAATCGCCAATTTGAGGTCCACCACCGTGAACAACAATAGGGTTGATGCCAATGGCTTTCATTAAAACGATATCTCGTGCGAACCCAGCTTGTAGGGTTTCGTCAGTCATAGCATTGCCGCCGTATTTAATTACCAGCGTTTTTCCAGCAAAGCGTTGAATATAAGGAAGCGATTCGCTTAATACCTTAGCAACATCTAAAGCAGACTCACGAGAAAAGGCCACGGCTTATGTACTCCTGTAAACAAAAAAATGGATCGCGACAAAAAAATATACGGTCTTGATACGCGCACGATTTTATCAAGCCTAATGTTAGTGATTCACTGTGGCAAAACGATGACAGATAAGGCTGGCAACGAGTGTAAGCAACCACTTAGGTTTGAAATAATAGCGTGATATTAGAGGATTAACTATAGAAATTTATAAGAAACGGGCAAACTTTAGACTTATGAAAGTTAATATCGTTTGACTCAGAAAAGAAGGATGAGCGAATGCCGTAACGAGAAGAAAAAAGGTGAAATATTCTCACCTTTTTTCTGTGTTTGAGGCTATTTTGTGCCAGTGTGACCAAAGCCTCCTTCGCCGCGTTCGGTGCTTTCGAATTCTGAAACAATGTTAAATTCAGCCTGAATAACAGGCAATAAAACCAATTGGGCAACCCGTTCGCCTGGTTCAATCGTGAAAGTAGTATTACCACGGTTCCAGCATGAGACCATGAGTTCACCTTGGTAGTCGGAATCGATTAAACCGACAAGGTTCCCTAAAACGATGCCGTGTTTATGGCCTAACCCAGAGCGCGGTAAAATAGTCGCGGCCAAATTTGGGTCTTGGATATAAATAGACAAACCAGTTGGAAGCAGCGTGGTGTCGCCCGGTGCAAGGTCGATGGCCTGATCAAGGCATGCGCGCAGATCTAAACCAGCTGAGCCTTCGGTTGCGTAGCTTGGTAGTGGAATCTCTTTACCGATTTTGTCGCTAAGGATTTTTAATTGAATGGCGTGTTTCATGGTTAACTTCTCTTTTTTGCTGAATTCAGTGACGGCGTGATACGGCGTGTTGGTGGATGCATTCGACCAATTGGATAGCGAGCTCATGTTTTGCGGCTTTATCTGGCGACCAAATCGACTCTTTCGTAATAACCGTGACTTGGTTTTCGTCTTGATTGAAGCCAATGTCGGAACGAGATACATCATTGGCAATAATCATATCCAAGCCTTTTCGCGCCAATTTGCCTTTCGCGTATTCCATGACATTTTGTGTTTCCGCAGCGAAACCAATGATAATTTTTGCTCGTTTCTGCTCGGCCAGTGTGGCAATGATGTCTGGGTTTTTAACTAACGTCAGAGTAACTTCATCCGTATCAGACTGTTTTTTCATTTTCTGATCGTTGGCGGTTTTCATTTTAAAGTCGGCAACCGCTGCCGCGCCAATAAACACATCCGCTGGTGTTGTCATGCTTTGCTGGCACGCGGCGAGCATGTCGTCCGCGCTTTTCACCGCAATGATATTTGCGCCTGCAGGTGCCGTTATTTGCACGGGGCCGCTGATTAGCGTGACGGTCGCACCGCGAGCCATCGCAGCAGAGGCGAGCGCATAGCCCATTTTTCCTGAACTGTGATTGCTGATGTAGCGCACAGGGTCAATGGCTTCCATGGTGGGGCCTGCGGTAATGACCCAGTGTTGTCCTGTTAAATCTTGCTTAATAAGACAGCGATCGAAGTGAGCGGCAATGGCATTGAAAATATCGCCCGGTTCGCTCATGCGGCCAGGGCCAATATCGCCACAGGCTTGTGCTCCATCGGCAGGCCCAATGCTTAATACGCCTCGTTCGGCCAGTAATTTTGCATTGGCTTGTGTTGCAGGATGACGCCACATGGCTTGATTCATCGCAGGTGCCAGCAAAACAGGGGATTCCGTGGCCAAACATAATGTGCTTAGTAGGTCGTTTGACATGCCTTGAGCGTATCGTGCCATAAAGTCGGCAGAGGCTGGAGCGATCACAATTAAGTCTGCCCATTTCGCTAATTCTATGTGTCCCATGCCCGCTTCTGCGTTTGGGTCTAGCAATGTGCTGCGCACCGTGTAACCAGAAACCGCTTGCAGTGTCATTTCAGTGACGAAAGCTTTTGCCCCTTCGGTTAAAACGACTTGAACTTCTGCGCCTGCTTTGGTTAATAAACGAATCAGTTCAATGCTTTTGTAGGCGGCAATACCGCCAGTAATGCCTAATAGAATGCGTTTTTGAGCAAGGTTTGACATAAAAAACTTCTCAATTCGATCTGTGATAGATAAGGTAAGCGACAGGCAGGACGCCTTTCTCTTTAAAGTGAACGCAAGGTTACCATGGATCAAGGAGTAGATCATGAGTATTAAGCATTGGCCGGAACAAGAAAGGCCGCGTGAGAAACTGATTCATCAGGGCGCGAGCGCATTGAGTGATTCGGAATTGTTGGCTATTTTTTGCGCACAGGCACTCAGGGTATCAGTGCCGTCGATCTGGCACGTCAAGTTTTGTCCCAATTCGGTGGATTGCGAGCGTTGATGTCGGCCAGCCGAGAGGAATTTTGCCAAGGCTTTGGTTTGGGTGATGCCAAATACACCCAGCTGCAAGCGGTGCTGGAAATGTCCAAGCGCCATCTGCAAGAGCAGCTAATGCGCGAAACGGTATTCACCAGCGCGGAACATGTCAGAACCTATCTTTCTTCCCAACTGCGTCATTCTCCGCGAGAAGTGTTCGCGGTGCTTTTCTTAGATACTCAACACCGATTGATTCGTTATCAAGAACTCTTTATGGGAACTATTGATGCTGCTGCGGTATATCCTAGGGAAGTGGTAAAGGCCGCACTGCAATATAACGCCGCTGCAGTGATTATCGCCCACAACCATCCAAGTGGTATCGCTGAACCCAGTCAGGCTGATATCAGCATTACCGACAAAATCAAACGTGCGCTAGACCTCGTCGATGTGCGATTACTCGATCACTTTGTTGTCGGTGATGGCTCGCCTGTGTCGTTAGCAGAGAGAGGATTGATGTAAGTTGCTTTTGGGAAAAGCATAGTGATGTTCCGAATGAGGTAGGCGCGAGTTTCGATAAGGAACATCACTATGTTTTTCTTTGAGATTCTTGTTTGAGTGCTGGTTGATCATTTTTTTAACAAAAGAATTGCTCAATAGGTGTGGTTATGGGAAAATGCGCGCCGCTATATCCTCGGTATGGGATTTTTTTGATTCATAAGGAATCATGCTCCGCCTGAGGAAGTGAAACACTTCCAATAATCTTTCTGGATAGCAAAAGGTATTTAATTATGTCTCGCGTATGTCAAGTTACTGGGAAACGTCCTGTTACAGGTAATAACGTTTCTCACTCAAAACGCCGCACTAAGCGTCGTTTTCTTCCTAACCTTCATTGGCACCGTTTTTGGGTCGAAGGTGAAAACCGTTACATCCGTTTACGTGTATCTTCTAAAGGTATGCGTATTATCGATAAAAAGGGCATTGAAACAGTTCTTGTTGAAATGCGCGCTAACGGCGAAAAAGTATAAGGATCTGAATCATGGCTTCTAAAGGCGCTCGCGATCTAATTCGCATGGTATCTTCTGCTGGTACTGGTCACTTTTACACAACTGACAAGAACAAGCGAAATACTCCTGACAAACTTGAAATGAAAAAGTTTGATCCAGTTGTACGTCAACACGTAATGTACAAAGAAGCGAAAATTAAATAATTTTCGATTTTTGTCAAAAAGGAACCGACTCATTGAGTCGGTTTTTTTTTATCTAGCATATAGTAGTAGAAGCTTTTTGTTCGTTTGGTCAAAATTGCTTGTATTTACATGACACAGAATCCCATGAGGTGGTGAGATGATCCTATTTGAGGTTTTACTGGAGATTGCTTATGCCTGAATTGCCCGAAGTAGAAACCACATTGCGTGGCATCGAAACCAAGTTAGTCGGACGTTCTCTTGCTAGTGTGGACATTCGTCAGCCAAAGTTACGTTGGTTGATCACGCCAGAACTTAGGTCTGACATCGTTGGCGAGGAAATTACACATTTGTCTCGCCGTGGTAAATACATTGGTATTCACACGTCAAAAGGCACCTTGATTGTGCATTTGGGCATGTCTGGTAGTTTGTACTTTGTGCCTGCTGAGACGCCGCCGCTGTTTCATGATCATGTGGATTTTTGTTTTGCCGATGAGGATGTGTGGCTGCGATATACAGACCCACGTCGTTTCGGTGCGATTTTGTGGACGACTGACGATTGGCATGAACACGAACTGATTAAGCATTTAGGCCCTGAACCACTGTCTGAGCGTTTTAATGGTGACATGCTTTATGCGAAAGCAAAGGGTCGGAAAGTACCGATAAAGACCTTTATCATGGACAGCAAAGTGGTTGTCGGGGTTGGTAATATTTATGCCAATGAGGCGCTTTTTAAAGCTGGGATTCGTCCAGATCGTTTGGCAGGCAAGATCAGTAAGGTGCGCATGACGCGGTTGGTTGAATGCATCAAAGTGGTGCTTTCAGCTGCCATTAAACAGGGCGGAACCACGTTAAAAGACTTTGTCGGTGGCGATGGAAAGCCGGGGTATTTCAAGCAAGAATTAGCGGTATACGGGCGTGCTGACAAACCTTGCGTGGTTTGCGGTGCGGCATTAAAAGAAATTCGTCAGGCACAGCGCAGTACGGTTTTTTGCTCAAACTGCCAATCTTGACCCTGTGTTTATGTCCGCTGTGAATGGCGGCATAAGAATTGCTGTCTATAATAGTCGGTAACACAGATAGTTAGAAAAGTGTTTTCTGGATTGGCTTTTTACTATATACGTAAGAATATTGCTCAAAATGTGCATATTGCGTTGCGGTATTTTGCTATTCGGTTTATTTTTGACCAGTTAGGCAAGATTTACATTGTGCCTAGATTAAATTATGCCTAGAACATATTACACAAATAAGAGGAATTGGAATGAAAGCTGTCTTTCTTGCGTCTGTCACGGCGTTGGCTATCTCATCAAGTATGGCTCACGCGGCATCAGAACCTGCTGTTGTTTACGATCAAGCGGGTAAATTCGATAAATCGTTTAACGAAGGTGTTTACAACGGCGTTAAAAAATACACGGCTGAAAGCGGTGTTCAGGTTCGCGAATTTGAACCTAAAAACGAAGCGCAAGTAGAGCAAGGCCTACGCCGTTTAGCAAAACGTGGTTATTCTCCAATTGTTACTGTTGGCTTTAACATGACGTCTGCTGTTGAGAAAGTGGCGAAAGATTTCCCAGAAATCAATTTCACTATTATTGATGGCGTGATCGACCTTCCAAACGTTCAGTCCGTTGTTTTTAAAGAGCATGAAGGTTCTTTCCTTGTTGGTGCTTTGGCTGCAATGGCGTCCAAAACCAATACTGTAAGCTTTGTTGGCGGCATGGATATTCCTCTTATTCGTAAGTTTGCTTGTGGCTACGAGCAAGGTGTGAAATATCAATCTCCTAATGCCACTGTTTTTCAAAACATGACAGGTTCTACTGGTGCGGCGTTTAATGATCCAACAAAAGGATCTGAGCTTGCGAAGAGCCAGTTCTCTAAAGGGTCTGACGTTGTATTTGCTGCCGCTGGCGGTACTGGTATTGGTGTTTATCAAGCCGCAAAAGACGAAGGCAAATTGGCGATCGGTGTTGACTCAAACCAAAACCATATTCAACCTGGCACTATGTTAACGTCCATGGTTAAACGTGTGGATGAAGCCGCGTTTAAGACCTATTCTGATTCTGCTGCAGGTACATGGAAGCCAGGCTTAGTGGTATTGGGTCTTGCTGAAGATGGTGTTGATTGGGCGCTGGACGACAATAATGCCAAGCTAATCACGGCTGATATGAAAGCGAAGATCAATGATATTCGTTCTAAAATTATCAGTGGTGACATCAAAGTTCACGATTACATGTCTGACAATACATGTAACTACTAAGCTGTCGATGAAAACAGTTACTTACTTTTGGTAGGTAACTGTTTTTTTTGCTCTAGTGTGTTCCGTTTTTAAGCAGATGAATTATTTTTAGTTATGACGAATAAAACAATGCCATACGCAATTGAATTGCGAGACATCAGTAAACGTTTTGGTGCCGTTCAGGCCAACAAAGACATTTGCTTACAAGTCCCAGCCGGTACAGTTCACGGAATTATCGGTGAAAACGGGGCAGGAAAATCCACCTTGATGAGTATCATTTATGGCTTTTATGAAGCCGATACTGGCCATATTGAGGTTGACGGTAAGCAGGTTGATATTCGCAGTTCTCAAGATGCTATAAATGCTGGTATTGGCATGGTGCACCAGCATTTTATGTTGGTGGAAAATTTTAGTGTGCTTGAAAACGTTATTTTGGGCGCAGAAGGCGGGGCGTTACTGAAAAACGGCATCGATACTGCGCGAATCGAATTACAACGTCTTGCTCACGAATACAGTTTGGATATCGATGTAGACGCTATTGTCGAAGATTTGCCAGTCGGATTACAGCAGCGAGTCGAGATTTTAAAAGCGCTTTACCGTGGCGCCCGTATTCTTATTTTGGATGAGCCTACAGGGGTTTTAACACCACAAGAGGCGGATCATCTTTTTCGTATCCTGAAAGCCTTGAAAGATCAGGGCGTGACCGTTCTATTAATCACCCATAAATTGCGCGAAATTATGGCTTCCACGGACAATGTGTCAGTGATGCGCCAAGGCGAAATGGTGGCCCACCGTGAGACAGCACAGACCAGTAAAGAAGAGCTGGCTGAACTGATGGTGGGTAAAAAAGTCCGTCTTACTGTTGATAAAGACGAAGCTCAGCCGAGTGAGGTTTTATTGTCTGCGCAGAACCTTTCTCAGTTTGATAGTCAGGGCGTGAAACGCTTAAAAAATGTCAGTTTAGAATTACGTGCTGGTGAAATTTTAGGCATTGCTGGGGTGTCTGGTAATGGTCAAAGTGAATTATTGAATGTGTTGTCTGGCATCGTTCCTATGGACGAAGGCGAGATCCATTTTGCAGGTCAAGTCATGACCGCAAAAGCCCCAAAAGATGCTGCGCAGATGCGAGACCTTAAGATGGCTCACGTACCAGAAGACCGCCATAAAATGGGGTTGGTGACGGGGTTTGAAGCGTATGAAGCCGCGGTGTTGGGCTACCACAATTCGCCTGCGTATAACGGCAAAATCCTTATGGACCGTAAGACTATGTTGGATGAGTGTAATGAACGCATGGCGGCGTGGGACGTTCGTCCACCCAATCCACATTTAAAAACCGCTAACTTTTCCGGTGGTAATCAGCAAAAAATTGTTATTGCCCGTGAAGTAGAACAGAACCCAGATGTTTTGTTGATTGGTCAGCCGACTCGCGGTGTGGATATTGGTGCGATTGAAAATATTCACGAGCAAATTGTTAAATTAAGAGACGCTGGCAAAGCTATTTTGTTGGTATCCGTAGAACTGGATGAAATTATGGCACTGAGTGATCGCATCATTGTGATGTTTGATGGTGCGGTCGTTGGTGAGCTTGATGCGAAAGACGCAGACGAACGCACCCTTGGCTTGATGATGGCTAACGCCTATAACGAAGAACAAGGCGAAGAGCAAGAAGGGGTATCTGCATGAGTCAGGCGAAAGTTCCAGCTTGGGTAAATATTGCACTTATCCCAGTATTGAATATTTTATTGGCCTTTTTAGTGTCTGGATTGGTGATTCTGGCTATTGGTGAAAATCCAATCGAAGCGGCTGGCTATCTGATCTATGGTGCTTTTGGTTACGACGAAGGCATTGGCTATACGCTGTATTACGCCACGAACCTGATTTTTACCGGTTTGGCAGTGTCGGTTGCATTTAAAGGTGGGTTGTTCAACATCGGTGGTGAAGGGCAAGCGTACATTGGTGGTTTGGGTGTGGGTTTGATCTGTTTATCGCTTGATCACACTATGCCGTTTTATGTGATTGCGCCATTGGCGGTGATAGGCGCTGCTGTGTTTGGCGCTGCATGGGGTTACATTCCCGCGTACTTGCAAGCGCGTCGTGGTAGTCACATTGTTATTACCACCATCATGTTTAACTTTATTGCGTCGTCTTTGATGGTTTACTTGATTGTGAATTGGCTAAAAGAAGATGGCCGCATGGCACCTAATAGCCGAACGTTTGAAGAAAACGCGTGGTTGCCTTACTTACATGAAATCTTTTCCCCATTAGGGATTGAGATTGGTGATTCTCCACTGAACTTGGCTTTTGTGTGGGCATTGTTGTGCTGTGTCTTTGTGTGGGGATTGATTTGGCATACTCGCTGGGGTTACCAGCTGCGTACATTGGGAACCAATCCAACGGCCGCGCGTTATGCAGGTATTGATACGGCAAAAGTGACGATCTGGGCAATGTTGATTTCGGGTGGTTTGGCTGGTTTTGTCGGTCTGAATGAAATCATGGGTGTTAACCATAACTTGCTGCTTAATTTCACTGCTGGTTATGGTTTTGCGGGGATTGCGGTGTCGTTGATGGGGCGCAATCATCCTATTGGTATTATTTTGGCTGCGGTTTTGTTTGGTGCCCTGTATCAAGGTGGTGCGGAATTGGCTTTTGAGATTCCAACCATCACACCTGAAATTGTGGTAGTGATTCAAGGCTTGGTTATTTTGTTCTCTGGTGCGCTTGAACACATGTTCAAAGACCGTATCGAAGGCTTTTTTATTCGCAGAGCGGTCGCGTAGGAGAAGAATATGTTTGAAACATTAATATTGATGCTAGACGCGACCATGCGTGTATCGACACCGCTTATCTTTGCGGCGTTAGCTGGCTTGTATTCTGAGCGCGCAGGCATTGTAGATATTGGTCTAGAAGGTAAAATTTTGGGCAGTGCGTTTGCGGCTGCAGCGGGGGCCGCGGTGTTTGGCTCTGCGTGGATTGGTCTTTGCTTTGGGATTATGGCGTCGGTATCGTTGGCGATGATTCACGGTTTTGCGTGTATTACGCATCGCGGTGACCACATCGTTTCGGGTGTGGCGATTAATACCATTGTGGCTGGTCTTACGGTTACTTTGTCGATGGATTGGTTTGGCATGGGCGGTCAAACGCCGGCTTTGACGGGGGATGCGCGCTTCTTAGATATCACCTTTCCTTTTGCTGATGCATTAGAAAGTGTGCCAGTGATAGGGTCGATCTATTCGAATTTACTGAGCGGTCACAATATTCTAGTGTACTTGGCGTTCGCGATGGTTCCTGTGACGTATTGGGTGATTTACAAAACGCGCTTTGGCTTGCGTCTTCGCGCGGTGGGTGAGAATCCTCATGCGGTAGATACTGCGGGTATTTCGGTGGCGTTTATCCGCTACCGAGCTCTCATTGTGTGTGGCATCTTATGTGGTCTTGCGGGGGCGTATTTGTCGACTGCGCACAATGCAGGATTTTTGAAAGACATGAGCGCGGGCAAGGGCTATATGGCGCTGGCTGCACTGATTTTTGGCAAGTGGCGTCCAGTGCCAGTCTTACTAGCGTGTTTGCTGTTTGGTTTCTTGGACGCCGTTGCTGTGCGTATGCAGGGCGTTGAGATTCCTGGGATTGGTGAAGTGCCTGTGCAGGCGATCGAAGTGTTGCCGTATGTGCTGACGGTTCTGTTGCTTGCTGGCTTCATTGGCAAAGCCGTTGGACCAAAAGCCGTAGGCCGACCCTATGTGAAAGAGCGAGCTTAGTATGCCTGATTTGACGCAGAATACTGAGCTATTCGAGCTGGCGAAAGAGGCGATGAATAAGGCGTACGTGCCTTATTCTCGGTTTCATGTTGGCGCGGCGATCTTAACAGCAAAAGGCCAGTTTTATTCCGGCTGTAATGTAGAAAATGCGGCTTACCCAGAAGGGACCTGTGCCGAAGCCGGAGCGATTGCTTCTATGGTGCTGGGCGGTGATACGCTGATAAAAGACATCTACGTTATTGGTAATGGCGATGGTTTAGTAACGCCTTGTGGTGGCTGCCGTCAGAAAATTCGTGAATTCTCTTCTGCGGACACCATGATACATATTTGCGGTGCAGAAGGCGTAAGAAAGTCACTTACTATGGATGAGTTATTGCCTTTCTCG
>NZ_JAODTL010000033.1 GCF_026191375.1 Marinomonas pontica
TTGACGTGTCGTTCAACTCATTCACCTTAGTGATCCGCAAACCTAGGCTCGCGTTGTTGTCCGTGTCAGTGGGTGCGTATAATACATTCCAAAATTTTCAGCGCAAGCTCTTTTTCATTTTTTATAAAAAAGTTTTTTGTAGCTTGGCAAGGAAGGAATTTTTACGATTAACAAAGGAATTAAAAATGCAGAAAAATAAACAGCCAGAGAAATGTCATCCTTTACCTGCCACCACAAGTGAGCAACCACTCCAATAGCCGCAATATACATCAAGCGATGCAAAGGCTTCCACTTTTTACCTAATGCACGCACCATTCCTTTGGTACTGGTAATAGCAAGAACAGCCATAACAAACAACGCCATTACACCTACATAGATATAAGGCTTTTCAACCAAATCCGAGCTAATCCAAGTCCAACTCAACCCAGCAAATAAAACCAAATAAATCAAAAAGTGAAGCAAACCATAAAAGAAAGCCGTTAACCCGATGAAACGGCGGTAACGATTAACCACTTTTAGCGCTTTTATTTTTCCAACCAACGTCATTGCCATAACAGCAACAATAAAAACGGAAGCCCATATACCGCTCAATCTCATCAATAGCTTTCCAGGATCTGGAAAGTACTGCCCCAACAGCAAAGACACTAACATCCATAAAAACGGCAAAGCAAAGACCACTAAAACATATGGTTTTTCTTTCCGATCCCAAAATCCAGCCATATCAATATAACCTTTTCAAATCCATACCGGCATACATAGAAGCAACCTCCTCTTCGTAACCATTAAACATTTTTGTTTCAATGACATTAGGAAAAAGAACGCCACCGGGCAAACGACGTTCTTGTTTCTGAGACCAGCGAGGATGATCGACATTCGGATTCACATTCGCATAAAAGCCATATTCATTAGGAGCCAACATACTCCATGTCGTTTCAGGCATGGTTTCAACAAAGCGAATCTTCACAATAGATTTAATGCTTTTAAACCCATACTTCCATGGTAAAACCAGTCTCACTGGCGCACCATTTTGATTTGGCAATATACTTCCATACATACCAACAGCAAGCAAAGCCAAAGGATTCATCGCCTCATCAATGCGCAACCCTTCTCGATACGGCCAATCTAGGCCACCACCTCGCTGACCTGGCATTTGCTTAGGGTCATACAAAGTCTCGAAATAAACATATTTTGCTTTTGAGGTCGGTTCAAATTTTTTTAGAACGGTTGCAAGAGGAATACCAACCCAAGGAATCACCATTGACCACGCCTCCACACAACGAAGGCGATAAATTCGCTCTTCTAACATGGACTCTTTAATAATGTCCTCAATATCGAAAGTACCCGTCTTCCCCGCCTCACCTTCGACCGTGATCGTCCAGGGTGTCGTTTTGAACTGACTGGCTCTATCTTTAGGATCACTTTTTCCATACCCGAATTCATAAAAATTATTGTATGAAGTGGCAACGTCATAAGGAGATAATTTATCTTCCTTCCCGAATGAAGTTTCGGCAATATTATTGAAAGAAGACTGCAGAGATGAAGGTGGAGAAAGGGGACTACTGTCTTGAAGCGCGGCACTAACGTGGCCAATTCCCCCAACACTTAATGCAATACCACCAGTGGTCTTCATGAATTGACGACGATTCAAATACACAGATTTATCTGTGACCTCTGATTCGGAGCAATCAGAGGCTTTTCGAGTGAAAATTAGCATAGCGTGTCCCCTTTCTAATAGAAGAAATATTGACAAGGACACACGCTGCTAGTTCAAAATCATTTCCTAAAATTGCAACGGCAACACCTAAGCATTAACGCAATCGTTTGAAAACAATCCCAAGTGGTCCCCACAAACCATACAAACAAAAAACACACATTAAGGACAATGCCGGCTCAAGCGCAATCAACACAAGAACTAAAACAGCAATCAACAGAACAACAAATGGCACTCTACCTTTCAAGTTTAAGTCCTTAAAACTGCGATATTTTACGTTACTCACCATCAACAAACCGGTCAATGGCACAATCAACGCCATCATCGTTGCCAGAGTCTCGCCAGATACACCTTTATCATTCGCGGCCCAAATAATCCCAGCCACAATCGCCGCCGCGGCCGGACTGGGTAGGCCAGTAAAGTAACGCTTCTCTTCAACACCAAGCATCGTATTAAATCGAGCCAAACGAAGCGCCGCACCAACAGCATAAATAAACGCAGCGATCCAACCCACTTTACCCAACGGCGCCAATGACCAAGTAAATACCACTAACGCCGGTGCAATACCAAAGGAAACCATATCGGCTAGCGAGTCGTATTCTGCTCCGAACGCACTTTGTGTATGTGTTAGACGAGCAACTCGCCCATCTAACGCATCAAACAACATGGATATAAAAATCGCCACAGCGGCATTCGCATAGTTTTCATTCATAGCTGCAATAATGGAATAAAAACCTGAAAAAAGTGCTGCCGTTGTAAATAAATTAGGCAGTAGATATACACCTTTATGAGGTTGTTTTTTATCATCGCCCACGTCAATATCTTCTATCTCATCAACCGGTGACTTTTTCATATCGTCTGTCGACATACCATTAACCTTCCCATTCACAAATCATTTATACCAGCTTAGCAAAAGAACGCTTAGCGGCTTCTATTGTGTAATCGATATCTTCCTCAGTATGAGCCTGAGAAATAAACCCGGCTTCAAACGCCGCTGGAGCAAAGTACACACCTTCCTCAAGCATGAAGTGAAAGAAGGCTTTGAACTTCTCTAGATCACACTTCTGTACATCAGCAAAGCCTTTAACCGCTTCCGCCTCAGTAAAGAAAAAGCCAAACATCCCCCCAACACTAACAACACAAAAAGGGACACCAGCCTCATCCGCGGCTTTTTTAAGACCCGAGACCAGTCGACTGGCTTTAGCTCCCAAGGTTTGATGAAAGCCTTCTTCCGTAATTTTGTTCAAAACCGCCAGACCCGCCACCATAGCCACAGGATTTCCTGACAATGTACCTGCTTGATATACCGGACCTAATGGAGAAATACACTCCATGATGGCGCGTTTACCACCAAAAGCACCAACCGGCATACCTGCACCAATAACTTTACCAAGTGTTGTAAGATCAGGAACGATACCAAAATGCTCTTGCGCCCCACCGAGTGCCACACGAAAGCCAGTCATAACCTCATCAAAAATCAACACCGCGCCAGACTCGTCACAGACTTTGCGTAACGTTTCCAAGAAACCCTCTACCGGCAAAATACAATTCATATTCCCAGCAACTGGCTCAACAATAATACAAGCAATCTGATCCCCAATTTCGGCAAAACAGCGAGTCACTTCGTCAATATCATTGTATTGCAATGTAATTGTATGTTTAGCCAAATCAGCAGGAACACCTGGAGAATTAGGCACGCCAAGCGTCAATGCACCAGAGCCTGCTTTTACGAGCAATGAATCAGAATGTCCATGATAACAACCTTCAAATTTTACGATTTTATCGCGTCCGGTATAACCTCGAGCCAAACGAATGGCGCTCATCGTCGCCTCTGTTCCAGAGTTCACCATACGCACCATATCCATAGAGGGAACCAGTTCGCATACTTTTTCAGCCATGGTGATCTCAACCTCTGTTGGAGCCCCAAAACTCAAACCAAAGTCAAGCTGCTGCCTTACCGCATCCAAAACATCTGGGTGAGAATGACCTAGAATCATCGGCCCCCATGAGCCAACGTAGTCGATATAACGTTTCTTATCTTCATCGTATACATAAGCCCCTTCCCCACGCTGGAAGAAAATAGGCGTTCCACCAACACCATTAAAAGCTCGCACTGGGGAGTTTACTCCTCCAGGAATTCGGTGTTGGGCGCGTGTGTATAGATCTTCAGAACGACTCATATTTTTCAAATCCCGTAACTAATCATGTAAAAAGCAAGTGACCTTTAATAATCAAAAGGTCCACTCTCATAAAAACGTCAATACTCAACGAACTACGTCAGTGTAAAAGCATTATTCTTCGTCATTTTCCAATAAAAACTGATCAAGACGATGTCGAGAAACCAAACAAAAAGAAGAGCCAGGTAAAGACACCAATACATCGGATTGACCTGTTTTTTGAAACCAACTTAACACGGTTTCCAAAGACGACGGTTCCTCGATAACAGTAATATCAGAGGATATTAGCGCCTTATCCAAACTCATCGACACCTTATCGTTCGACACAACAAGCCATTTTTGCGGCCCTATATCTAATGTTTGTACGACATCAAGAACGGCAATTCGACGCACTAAACGCCATTCATCTTCGTTTTTAAAAACGACATAGTCTACCATACTTGACGCTAAATCTTTTACTCTCTCAATGGGCACAATCATGGGAAGCAACACCACCTCTTCCGCCACAGGCTTGATCGTATGATGTCTAAGATAGCGTTGAAAGGCGCTAATATTCGAAGACACTCCCATAAAGCGCAAACGCTCGACAAAAACAGACTCCTGATGAAAGAAAACTCGCATGAATAAACAAGCCAATACAATCACAAACAAAGCCGGCACAATCACTTGCGAAGAATGCGTCATTTCAATAATCGCGACCAACGCCGTTAATGGCGCCTGAAAACACGCCGCCATCATGGCCGCCATCCCGATCAAGGCAAACCACGCAATATCTATCACAGTGCTGTCGAACATGAGGGCAACATAACCCCCGTCAAACCACCAATGATAAAAGTAGGTCCGATCATGCCACCAGGAATACCCAAACCGATTGTTAAAGCCGTTAATACTGTTTTCACAAAAATCAATAAAAGCAGAGAATATACCACCAACTCCCCTGTTAATAAGCGACTAAGCGACAAGTAGCCACTCCCTAAGGCTTCAGGCAAATAGACCGCCGCCAGTGACGTAGCCAGCGCCACCAATGCAAACCGCAACCACACAGGTAGCGAACTTAAACGCCATAAATTTTTCTGTGTCTGCAAAAAAACCGCAGATAAAAACACAATAAATACAACCAAGACAAAACACGCAAAAAACAAATCTAAAGAAAGCGACAGAGACGTAATGGCGTCAATGCTAAAAATATGCAGAGGACCAATAATATTGTGACTGACCAAAGTGGCAATAACCGAGGACAACAAAACGGGGAGAACATAACGTTGGCGATATTCGAAAAAAATCACTTCAAAGGCAAACAGCACACCCGCTAATGGCGTTTGAAATATAGCCGAAATTGCCCCAGCAACACCACAGGCCAAAAGTGTTTCAACACCGTATTGTGGCAACTTAGCCTTTTCAGCCAAATAGCTGCCTAAAGTAGCGCCAATATGAACCGCTGGCCCTTCTTTACCGATCGAAAGTCCACCCGCCAACCCTATCGCCGCTGAAAAAAATTGCACCACAGCATTGCCAATTGGCAGGTTCCCATGATGGTAATTCAGTCGCTCCACCACATAAGGCACGCCGACTTTATGGAGTCGAGATGGCAAAAGCAAAAAGACAATAGCAAGAACAGCACAAGAAAAACGGACAGGCCCACACGCCATTCAACAGGAAGTGATTCGAAAGCATCAAAGTCAGACGCCATAATATAGCGCACAGGCACATAGATAACCGCGTAAAAAAACGCCATCAACAACCCGCTAAACAAACCACATACCGTGCCAAGCACAGCCAAAATCAGCAGATCATCGTATGATTTTGCGTTGTTAGACCAGCGCTCTTTGAACTTGAACCCTTTCAGATCGCAACCCCACTTAGTCATGTCTATAACATTGATTAACCATTCAATCAGTTATAAAACAAAGCCACAATGCACAGAACAAAAATACTTTTACTTCTTTGCTTACCGTTCGCTACTTACCAGCGATCCACGCGATTTGCCAAACACATGTGAGTCACAACTTTATCAAGATTTGGCCAGCTGTCCATTTCACTGCGAATGGCATTTAACCGAGACATAGAATGTGTTTGAACCAATAACATTAAGTCCAAATCACCACTGATTGAATGCGCCATTTTTATTTCTGGAATACTTTCGATGTAAGGCTGCACAAGATCACAAGACAAAGGACGGAATGTTAGAGCCAAATACGCAGTAACCCCTTCCTCTTTTGATACGGAGGTATGAGCATGGTATCCCGTAATAGTGCAGTTATCTTCCATTCGCTTAATACGCTCAGTGACGGCAGAACGGGATAAATTTACCTGACGGCTAATATCAGATACTGAAAGCCGGGCATCACTCACCAATAACGCCAATATCTTTTGATCGTAATGATCCGCCACTTCAAAATCCTCTTTTATTATTTGTCATTCAACTTGACGGTTATTCCGACAAAGTGCGCCCTAAAAAGGTCAACTTGTATAGCGTATTTCTACCGCGCGTATTTTATCCTTAGCGACGATAAAAAACAGCTTAATAAAGGCAAACTCATGACCCAATACAAAAAAACGCTGGGCCCATTACAGGGCATCGCAATGACAGTAACCACCTTCATCGGCACAGGCCTGATGATATTACCAGCAATGTCCGTTTCACAGGCTGGATCTTTTGCCTTTTATGCCTGGTTAATCACCGCAGCATTGGTCATCCCTATTGCCTTTATCTTTGCTCTGTTGGGCTCGAAATACCCTTCCGCTGGCGGTGCCTCTCATTACATCGGGCGAGCATTTGGTGGCCGCTATGAAAAAGCCGTAGGCTGGTTGTTTTTAAGTATCCTCTTAGTGGGGCCTGCTGTGGCCATCAAAGTCGCGGCAGCCTATCTGACCATCATATTTAAAACCTCAGACCAGTGGATTTTAGCGTTTAGCCTGCTCACTCTAGCGGGGATGCTTTTGTTTGCTATTGTCGGCATGCAAACATCAGCTCGCTTTCAAACCTGCATTGTCATCATTATGATTGGAACCATTTTATGGCTTTGCACCATTGGCAATGTCATTGATAGCCGTCAAGTGATAGCGGCGCCTACCACTGCACCAGAATGGCAACAAACCCTGTATGCCACAGGCGTAATATTTTGGTGCTTTTTGGGGATTGAAGTCATGGCCCACATGGGGGCCGAATTTAAAAACCCAACCAGAGACTTCCCTATTGCCTTGCTAGGCGGCATTATCATCGTCATTCTTGCTTATTTGAGTTTAGTGCTGCTCATCGCTTGGCACCAGACCTATGGCGACGAAATCACTAACAGCCAGTCATTGGCATTGCTTGTAAGTAAGCTAGTGGGTGAAACAAGCAGCAGACTCTTCGCATTAGGCGCTTACATCATCGCGTTCGCGAATGTTGCCATCTACATTTTAGGCTTTTCACGCATGATTCAATCCATGGCACAACAAGGGGCGCTACCGAGAACGTTTATCGAACTCAATAAAAATGGCTCTCCAGCAAAAGCGGTATTATTAGTGGGTGTTGTGACCTTACTTTCCATCGTGTTCTCAGAACTATCGGGCTGGAAAATGTCGTGGTTTATTGAAATGACAAATGGCAGCTTTTTACTTATTTACACGCTCACCTGCATTGCGGCATTTAAGCTGGTGAATCGCATGGCTCAATGGTTGGCTGCTGTCGCACTAATAAGCTGTGGCGTCATGGTTCTGTTTATTGGTAAGAGCATGTTGTTCGCCGTTGTCGCTTTTTGTTTGGCACTCAGCTATGAACACTTGAGATCACCAAAAAGCCCGATCAAAGGCTCGAAACTTCATGTACAATAACAGCAATTAATATCACCATTTATAAACAACGATAAGTTCGTTGAGTTCAATAGGAGAGATTTTATGCCATTATTAGACAGCTTTCGTGTCGACCACACGCGCATGGACGCACCTGCAGTACGTGTAGCCAAATCCATGTCTACGCCCAAAGGCGATGACATTACTGTATTTGATTTACGCTTCTGCGTTCCAAACGAAGAAATCCTTTCAGAGAAAGGCATTCACACCCTAGAACATTTATTTGCGGGCTTCATGCGTGAGCACCTAAACAGTGACAGCGTTGAAATTATCGATATTTCACCAATGGGTTGCCGTACTGGTTTTTACATGAGCCTAATTGGCACACCTTCGGAAGACACCGTGGCGGCATCTTGGAAAGCCGCTATGGAAGACGTATTAAAAGTTAAAGCCAAATCTGACATTCCAGAACTAAACGAATACCAATGTGGCACTTACGAGATGCATTCCCTAGAAGAAGCGCAAGAAATCGCAAAAATGATTCTAGATCGTGATGTAAAAGTAAACAGCAATGAAGAACTGTACCTTAGCGAAGAGTTCCTAAAAGAACACAGCTAAGCATTTGTACTGAGTTTGAACAAAAAAAGGTGGCCAATACGCCACCTTTTTTATTTCTGCTTAAAATAATGTACGTCTTAAGCTCGGGTAGCCGTTGCTAAAAATGCGCTCGCCAAAACAAACACACTGCCCATACCGCGATTTAAGTTTTTCATGCCTTTAGGGCTGCGAATTAAGCGACGAATTTGCTTACCACTCATGGCATACACGTAAGCAGCAATAAACTCAGTCAAACAAAAAGTCAGTCCCATCCAGAAAAACTGCATTGGTACGGGTTGGCTAAGATCCAGCAGCTGCGGAAAAATAGCCGTAAACAACAAAACGGCCTTAGGATTGCCAATGGCAACCAAAAATTCTTGGCGCATTCTGGCCAAATTTCCACGCTTTGCCTTAGTTCCTACTTCACTTTCGTGTTCTTCAAGCACAACGGCCGCACTGCGCCACGTTTTAATGCCAACATAAAACAAGTAAGCGACACCAAACCACTTGATCACGCTAAACCAAAAGGTAGAAGACACAATAATAGCGCCCAAACCTAAAGCAGAAACCAGCATCAAGATACTAAATGCAAGGTTTCGACCAACGACGGCAATCACAGCTTTTGTAGCGCCTACCTGAATACCGTTGTGCATCGCGGTAAAATTATTGGGGCCAGGCCCTAATGAAAGCAACATTAATAAAGGGGCTGTTGCTAACCACACACTGAATGTCATTTTTGTCTATACCGTTTTAGGTTTGTTAATTTTGACTCGATTTGGTCAAAAATGGAGCGCCACTTTACCGACAAATTTACAAAATGTCAGCCCATTGCTTGGGCTTTTTATTGTTCAACAAGTGAATAAAATAAGGTGTATAAAAATCCATCATTTACTGACCTTTGATACAGAAGAAAATTCATAGATTTGCCTTTTTAAACAAAGCAAAGGCATAAAAAGCCCTTTTATTCACGCTGTGGGCTCTCGACACTACCCTTTAAAATAACGGCTTCAACAACACAGCCCAGAGGGTAACTATGTCAATCGCTCACCTTTTATTATGGACAACCGCTGCTATTTGGGGATTCGCATTTGTCGCCCAAAGTGTTGGCATGGAAAGTTTGGGGCCTCACAGTTTTAATGCCGTTCGGTTTTTACTCGCGACACTATCATTGTTGCCCCTTTTGTATTTATTCAAATCCAACAAAGCGCAGGAGAAGAAAAAGCTTTGGGTTGGAGGTATGGCTGCTGGTAGCTGTTTATTTCTTGGATTTACTTGTCAGCAAATAGGGTTGCAATACACAACCGCAGGAAATGCGGGTTTTATCACCAGCATGTACATCGTTTTTGTTCCCATACTAGGACTTTTGCTGGGACATAAAACAGAAAAGCACACATGGGTTGGTGTTGCTCTTGCATTGGTCGGACTGTACAGCCTGACTGTTGGACCAAACTTAGCCATCAATAAAGGCGATGCGATTGAATTACTTGGCACTTTATTTTGGACTGGGCACGTATTGCTTATTGGTTATTTGTCCCGATATGTATCCGCTTTACCGCTTTCAATTGTGCAGTTTTTCGTAGCGACCCTATTGGCGACAGTGACGGCTTTCGCATTAGAATCGCCCACGATAGAAGACATAAAAATGGCATGGTGGCCATTGGTCTACGCAGGGGTTGCGTCGTCAGGCATTGCTTTCACATTGCAAACGCTTGGACAAAAAAACGTGTCACCAAGTGTCAGCGCTCTTATTCTTTCTTCTGAAGCGGTGTTTGCCGTATTAGGCGGCTGGTTATTTATGGAGGAAACGCTGTCCACTCGTGCTTTAGTTGGCTGCGGCTTCATCATGACAGGGATGATTATTAGTCAATGGCCACGCCAGACTAAGCCCGCAATAGAGCTTGCTCAACAACCTTAACTCATTTCTGACTCAATCCCTTTTTCAATATTCGTGGGCATTTCGCGAGAAACTGGGGTTGAGAGTACCATCATGGTATTAGTATCACTAAGGTCAATTAAGCGCTCTAACAACTCATCCAACAAGGACATTGAACGAACCGCCACACGCAATACAAAAGCATAAGGGCCGGTGACATTGTGACATGAGATCACTTCATCTAGGCTAAGCACCAACGCCTTAAACTCACGCTCTTTGGTTCGGTAAACTTGGCACTCCACCAACGCCGTGATTGGGATCCCTACCTTTTCAAGGTTGATTTTTGCACCGTAGCCCGTGATCACCCCAGACTCTTCTAATTTTTTTACACGCTCAGCGACGGCTGGTGCCGTAAGGTGAACCAGCTTACCCAGTTCGGCATAGGTTAAGCGTCCATTTTGCTCTAATAATTTGATCAATTTCCAATTCGTTTTGTCCATTTAACTCTCACCTCACGTTCTTCATGCAGGCATAAAAAAGCCGCGAACAAACGCGGCTTTTTCAAACTACTCATATGACAGTGTCAAACATAGCGCACGATTATAAAGACAGAGTCTTTTCACCACGAGCAATACCAGAAACACCAGTTCGAACTACTTCAAGCAAATGAGCACCGCCCAGTGCCTGTAAGAAGCCATCCAGCTTATCAGATTCGCCAACGATTTGAATCGTGTAAATAGACGGTGTCATATCCACAATGTTGCCACGGAAGATATCAACAGTGCGTTTCACTTCAGCGCGCTGAGCACCAGTGGCTCGAACTTTCACCAACATCAATTCACGCTCAATGTGCTGACCTTCGGTCAAGTCCACCAGCTTCACCACATCAATCAGCTTATTAAGCTGCTTAGTGATTTGCTCTACCACTTGATCAGAGCCAAATGTCGTCAACGTAAGACGAGACAAAGTCGGATCGTCTGTCGCCGCTACGTTCAATGATTCGATGTTAAAGTTACGTTGAGAGAACAAACCAACTACTCGCGACAAAGCACCCGGCTCGTTTTCCATCAATACAGAAATAATGTGTCGCATATTAGGTTCGCTCCGTCTTGCTCAAGAACATATCTCGCATCGCACCACGTGGCACTTGCATTGGATACACATGCTCTTCTGGGTCCACGTAACAGTTAATGAAGACCAACTGATCTGTCATTGCAAACGCTTCTTCCATCTTGGCATCGAGTTCGTCTTTGGTTCGAATCTCAACGTATTTATGACGGTAAGCATCCATCAAGACCTTGAAATCAGGTAATGAATCCATGTAGGAATTTGAATAGCGACCTTCATAGTTCATATCTTGCCACTGGCGAACCATGCCCAAATAGCCATTATTCAAACACAAGATTTTAACTGGCAAACCGTATTGCAAGCAGGTAGAAAGCTCCTGAATATTCATTTGAATACTGCCTTCACCCGTTACGCACACAACGGTTTCGTTAGGGAAATTCATCTTCACGCCCATCGCAGCTGGAAGACCAAAACCCATTGTGCCTAAACCGCCAGAGTTAACCCAACGATTTGGTTTATCAAACTTATAATACTGAGCGGCAAACATTTGATGCTGACCTACGTCAGACGCAACAAACGCATCACCTTTAGTGGCGCGCCAGCACGCTTCAATCGCAGCCTGAGGCTTGATTTTCTCGCTACTAGTATCGTATCGGCCACCGTGCACCAAACGCCATTCATTGATTTGTTTCCACCAACCAACAAGCGCTTCGGTGTTTGAGCTTTGACCTTCAATCAAAGACAACATTTCGTCCAAAACCTGACTAACAGGACCAACAATTGGCACATCAGAACGAATGGTTTTAGAAATAGCCGCCGGATCGATATCAATATGAATAATTTTCGCACCAGGACAGAATTTATCAGGATCGTTCGTAACGCGGTCATCAAAGCGAGCACCTACGGCAAGAATCACATCACTGTGATGCATCGTCATGTTCGCTTCGTATGCGCCATGCATACCCAACATACCAACAAACTGCTTATCCGTACCTGGATAACCACCCAACCCCATCAAGGTATTGGTAACAGGAACGTTCAAAGACTTCGCCAGTTTAACCAGCAAATCGGACGCCCCCCCATGATAACGCCACCACCGGAATAAATGATTGGACGCTTAGCGGCAAGCAAAAGCTCAACGGCTTTTTTGATCTGCCCACTGTGCCCTTTTGTTGGCGGTGTGTATGAACGAATAGAGACAGATTCTGGGTATTTGTATTCGTACTTGTCCCCCGGCATGGTCATGTCTTTTGGTACATCAATCACAACTGGGCCCGGACGACCAGAGCTTGCGATGTGGTATGCCTTCTTCATGATCATTGGAATTTCAGAAGGGTGCTTTACAGTAAAGCTATGTTTTACGATTGGGCGTGATACACCAATCATATCCGTTTCTTGAAAAGCATCTTCGCCGATCAGGTAACTCATTACCTGTCCGCAAATAATGACCATCGGAATGGAGTCCATATACGCAGTCGCAATACCTGTAACAGTATTGGTGGCACCTGGGCCTGATGTTACAAGAACCGTACCTGCTTTGCCCGTTGCACGAGCGTAGCCATCAGCCATGTGCGTTGCCGCTTGTTCATGCCTAACCAGTATGTGCTTTACGTCAGACTGACGATGCAATGCATCGTAAATATGAAGTGCGGCACCGCCTGGATAACCATAGATATACTCAACTCCCTCATCTTTGAGGAAGCGGGCGATCATTTCACCACCAGATAATAACTCCACCTTGTTACCCTCTATAGTATTCATCTTTCTTTTAATATTAGTGCGGCTATTGTAACCGCATAAGACAAACAGATTAAAGTTGATAGAACGAAGTTTGCTAAACTAACTGAGGTAACTTTTAAAAATAAAACATTTCGATAAAAGTCAGAAACACTCAAACGCAAGAAATCGCAGTTTTTACACTGCCCGCGTCTTTTCGCGAGGAGAAGCATAAAATGACAATATTGCGTCACGTTATGCTTGTGCTTATCAGAACGAATCTGATTGAGATGAGCTAGTGGCCCATAAAAAGGAGTCATCGACAGGGTGTCGTCGAATTATATAGCGCTTCATTTTGTCGGCACGGCCTTATTTTGTCAACACTAAAGCACGTGATATGCGCATAAAAACTTGCTCTAATAGCAGCTTCATGGTGTCATAGCGACATAATTTGATTAGGAGTTTTACCATGGCAAATGAGCTCAACCAACAACGTATTATTGACGAATTTTTACGCTGTTTTCGTAAAATGTTGATGGACCCAGAATTGGCTGGAGAGTTAGTCCGCATCGCCAAAGAAAACATCAATGAGCCAAATGCTTACCAACGCATTGCAGAAGAAGTATCTAACCAAACCACCATTAAGATTCAAGAAGAGCACACCGAAGCCGATCGTCGATTCATCAAATTATTGATGGACGTTGTAAAAGGCGACTCTCAGCTATACTAATTTTTGTTCTTCTCGCTAGGCTTATCTCTGGCCTAGCGTTCAATATATCGGTGTTTACTTGCTTCCTTCGTTTTTAGCCAGCCCAGAAGAATTACGCCAACTTGCTGATGACATCAAATCATGGGCAACTGAATTGGGGTTCGCCGATGCACGCATCGTTGAGCCTGATTTAGCGCAATACAAAGACGAGTTTAGCGAATGGCTGGCGAATCAATACCACGCTGGCATGGACTACCTCGCCAACCATGGCGACATGCGCTTTTACCCCGAACAACTTCACCCGGGAACGCGCCGTGTCATTTCCCTTCGTATGCATTATCTCCCGCAATCCGTCGAAACCGTCGAAAGGCTAAAAACCAAAGATAAAGCGTATATCGCACGCTATGCTCTAGGGCGTGATTACCATAAATTAATCCGTAAACGGCTAACGCAACTCGCAAAAAAAGTAGAGCAAAAAGTTGGCGACCATGGCTATCGCGCATTCGTCGACAGCGCGCCTATTCTGGAAAGGCAAATTGCTGAGCAAGCAGGAATGGGGTGGATTGGTAAAAACACATTGCTCCTCACACCAAAAGCAGGCAGCTGGTTTTTACTGGGTGAAATATTTACTAACCTACCTCTTCCCGTCGACAAACCAACCGCAACACGACATTGTGGCAGCTGCACAGCTTGTCTAACACAATGCCCTACCGATGCCTTTGTTGAACCATGGGTTTTGGATGCCGGAAAGTGCATTTCTTATTTAACCATTGAACACAAAGGTCCAATTCCGGAAGCGTTGCGCAGCAAAATGGGCAATAGAATTTTTGGGTGCGACGACTGTCAACTCGTTTGCCCTTGGACAAAGTTCGCCAAACACACCAAAGAAGATGACTTTCAACCCGAGCATAATCTGGATTCCGCTGATCTGGTTGAATTATTCGAATGGAACGAAGAAACTTTTTGAAAAACACCGAAGGCTCGCCTATTCGACGTACCGGATTTGAAAACTGGCGCCGAAACATTGCCGTCGCTTTAGGCAATGCTCCCACCAACTCAGAGACGATTAAGACCCTAGAAGATGCACTTCCTCATTCTTCTGAGCTAGTCAAAGAACACATTGTCTGGGCATTACAACAACATAACCCCCAGTCAGAAGAATAACCGGCCAGCACTAACGGGAATAACGCAGCAAACCTTCTTGGGCAGTCGAAGCCACTAACTCGCCTTTTTGATTGAAAATTTGTCCTCGGACAAACCCTCTTGACGCGCTTGAAGAAGGCGAGTCTGCCACATAAAGTAGCCACTCATCCAAACGAAAAGGTCGGTGAAACCAAATAGCGTGATCCAAACTAGCAAGGTTTAGGTATGGGTTACCAATTGAAATCCCATGGGGCATCAGAGCCGTTTCAATAAAACCGTAATCCGTTGTGTAAGCCAACATCGACTGATGAACCAAAGGGTCATCGGGTAGCGCCGCAACACTGCGAATCCACATGTGACGCTTGGCAATACCTGGTCGCGGGCGAAATGGATTCTGGTTTTCCACAATACGATATTCGATCGGCCGATCCGCAGTAAATAAATCCCGCACTTTGCTCGGAATTTCATCCGCATGCGCTCGATACAGCGACAATTCGGACTTAAAGGATTCCGGCCCTGGAACATTTGGCATGGCATCCTGATGATCCAAGCCTTCTTCTGTAATATGAAAGGAGACCGTCATCGCCAGAATACTCTTACCAAATTGCGAAGCAATCACACGCCGTACACTGAAGCTGCCCCCATCACGAACCACCTCCACATCATAGTCAATCGGATGCGCCGAGTCGCCGGGCCTTATAGAAATAACAATGCAGAGAGTGTGGAAAACGCCCTTCAACGGTTTGCGTCGCGGCACTCAACCCTTGACCAATTACCTGTCCACCAAATAACTTGGGGAAACCTATGTCCTGACTACGACCAATAAATTGAGTCGCCGACACCCGCTCTAACTTCAATAAACCAATTAGATGGTTAACAACTTGATTCACCGTCATGCTCCTACATTGTGTGTTAACAATATTATGCCGCTTTTTTCATCTCTGCCTGAACCACAAATGCCGATATACTGGAAATAACCCCAAGATTCCGTCTGAAACCGTCCTCGAGCTTTGCCAAAGTGGCATTTTTTTGCTTTGATGGAGGTCTAACTTATAGGATGTGTTTCTTGGCAACGTCAGCATTAATTGATCCATTTGGTCGAAAGATAGATTACTTACGCATTTCCGTCACGGATCGATGTGATTTTCGCTGCACCTATTGTATGGACGAAGAAGTCACATTTTTACCAAGAGATCATATTTTATCTTTGGAAGAAATTGTTCGCGTTGCGAAAACCTTTATTGCTTTGGGCACCAAACGGATTCGAATCACCGGTGGCGAGCCTTTAGTGCGTAAAAATATTCTATGGGCTATGGAGCAAATCGCCAATACAGAAGGTCTAGAAGAACTGACCATCACAACGAACGGTTCTCAGCTCTATAAAATGGCGCAAAACTTACTTGATGTCGGCGTGTCACGTATCAACATCAGTCTGGATACCCTGAGACCAGATCGCTTTTATGCGCTTACTCGCAGAGACAAATTCCAACAAGTAATCGACGGCATTGACGCCGTGACACAACGTCCTTTCAAGCGCATTAAATTAAACAGTGTCATGCTGAAAAACCATAATGACGATGAGCTTTTTGATCTTGCGCAATTTGCCTTAGACCGCAAAATGGACATTAGCTTTATAGAGGAAATGCCTCTTGGCATCATCTCTGATCATAATCGCGCTGCAACCTATTTATCCAGTGATGAGGTGATCGAAACGCTTAGCCAACATTATCAGCTTTCCACCAGTCAAATGATCACCAGCGGCCCGACTCGGTATTATCACGTGGCAGGCTACGAGAATAGAATTGGGGTTATCTCTCCTCACAGTCATAATTTTTGCGACACCTGTAATCGCGTCAGATTGACCGCCGAAGGCCGCTTATTACTTTGCCTCGGAAACGAACATTCAAAAGACTTAAAAAGCATTATTCGAAACACTAATCCGCACTCAGCAACATTAGAAAGCGCCATTATTGATGCGCTTGCCCTAAAACCTCAGCAACACCATTTCAACCTTGATGAAGCGCCACAAATCTTACGCTTCATGAGCGCAACAGGAGGATAATAAAAAGCACCATGGCTAAAACACCCACCCCTTTTCGTCCACTCAACATCAGCGTCCTGACTGTTTCAGACACTCGCACTCTAGCCGAAGACACTTCTGGCGATGCGCTGATCGAACTATTAACCCAAGCTGGGCATACCTTAACAGAAAGGCGCTTAGTGAAAGACGATGTGTATCAAATGCGAGCGGTGGTCTCTCATTGGATTGCAAGTGAAGAAACCCACGTTGTGTTAATCACAGGGGGAACCGGTTTTTATTCTCGAGACAGCACACCGGAAGCCATGACACCACTGTTCGATAAAACCATTGAAGGCTTTGGTGAACTCTTTAGACAAATCTCTTACACCGAAATAGGCACTTCAACCATCCAATCACGTGCGATTGCTGGCCTAGCAAACCAAACCCTTATTTTTTGTTTACCGGGTTCCACCGGCGCCTGTAAAACCGCATGGAATGGCATTTTGGCAGAACAGTTGAATGCGTCTCACACACCCTGCAATTTTGTCAGCATGTTGATTGGTCCGTATATCACTCCTCAGCAAGAGAGCTAAACCTCATGTCCACCCTGCTTGCCTTTGACAGCGCTTTGAAGGAAATCGAACGAAGCGCCAATCGTCGTGTGACACGCCACACTATTTCACTACCAGACGCTGTTGGTCACATTTTGGCGGAAGACATTCATGCCCCGATGAACGTTCCACCACACCACAACAGTGCGATGGACGGTTATGCCTTTGCTTATGCGGATTGGCAAGCCGGCAAAGCCTTTACGGTCAGCCAACGCATTGCGGCAGGACAGCCTCCACAGCCATTACTGACAGGTACCTGCGCTCGTATTTTTACCGGTGCAAACATGCCCGATGGCGCTGACACAGTGGTAATGCAGGAAGAGGTAGAACAAGTCGGTGAACAGGTTGTCTTTAAATGCGCCCCAACCTTAGGTGATAACGTCCGTCCAAGCGGACAAGATATGCACCAAGGTCAGGCTGTCATGTTCGCTGGCGACACATTCACGCCCATGCACATTGGTCTTTTATCGAGTCTTGGCTTGACTGAAGTTTGTGTTTACTTGCCATTGCGAGTTGGACTTCTGACAACCGGTGATGAACTGATTCCTGCCGGACAACCGCTGAAAGTCGGACAAATTTATAACTCGAACGGCCCAATGTTAAGCGCACTTGTCGCTCAATCTGGCCATCAAGTCAGCCGATGCATTCACGCATTAGACACCCCAGAAGCAACAGAAGCAGCACTCAAAGATCTAATCGCTTGCTCAGATGTTATCTTATCGTCTGGCGGCGTCTCAGTAGGTGAAAAAGATCATGTAAAGGGTGTTCTAGAAAAAATGGGATCTGTGCACTTGTGGAAAATTGCCATAAAGCCCGGAAAACCATTAGTCCACGCCACGCTGGATGGGGTACCTTTTCTAGGCTTGCCCGGTAATCCAAGTTCCACTTTAGTGACTTACCATTGGTTTGCTCGTTTATTACTCTCCGTTTGTGCAGGAAAGAAAGTCAATAGACCAGCATCTTATCTTGTCGATGCGGGATTTAATCGCCATAAAGTAATCCAGCGTGATGAATTTATCCGCGTTTCAATCGGCGACGATGGATTGGCCTACGCTCACTCTCAACAAAGCTCTGGCGCCTTATTAGCCGCCTGTGAAAGCCAAGGCTATTTGCACATCAAAGCCAATACCCAAGTGGAATACGGTTGCTCATATGCTTTTTATCCCTTCTCTGCCTTCTAACTTTTCCCTTTTTAAATATCTCACCTAAACTAAGAAGTAGCGAACGACATAACCAGTACGCTACTTTTTGATCACAAAGGCGAAAACACAATGAGAGACTCAGAATGGGAAAACTCCCTATATGACCATCAACACGCGATGATAAAGCGCCTTGATACCTTTAGGAAAAGACCGGCAGCAACAGAATACTCCAAAGACGAAATCATGGTAATCGAGCACTCTTTTCAGCTGTTGGTGGCTTCTATGTTGGATTTAGCTCGATACGTTTTAGAACATCATTACAAAACAGAAGTCCCGTCACGCAAAGAAGTACTCAATGCGCTGGTTGCAAATAAAGACGTTACTTACGAACAGGCGGAGCAAATACGAGCACTTATTATCTTAAGAGATAAAATACTGCACGACTACCTAGACGAAAACTTTGGCTACCTAGAAGAGGCCATGACCTTAAGACGATATGGGCTAGTCGAAATACTAACGAAAGAATGGATTACCCGCTTATCAAGCCTTGCTTGATAAGCGCAAATCTAAAAGCACTATACGGTTGCTTCAAGAAAGGCTTGTCTTAATAAGCCTCGAAACCAAACATGGGCTGCGTCGCGTTGAAAGCGTTCATGCCACATCATAGAATAATCAAACTCACGTGTCGTAAATGGCAATTCATACAGCTCCATCCCAGTGACCGTTTCTATCATGTCTTCTGCAAATAACCTTGGAACCGTTAATAACAAGTCACTGTCCATAACCACTCTCGCGGCAGGCACAAAGTTCGGCAGATGCACAGCGACATGTCGTTTATAGCCCATCTTGTCTAGTTCTCGGTCCACCGCAAAGTATTCTCGGCGTCCCAAAACGACTTGAATATGACTGGCTTTTAAGTAGCCATCTAATGTCAGCTCTTGCACGATATTAGGGTGGTTTTTTCGAGCCAAACACACCAAACGATCGCTTTTTAAGCGCATCGCTCGAATACTTGAAGGCGGTTCTTTCGACAAAACTGCCACGGCAATATCGATGTTCGTTTGGTCAAGCTCTGACACACTATCTTCGTTCCAAGACTTGACGTCTAATATTGCGTTCGGGGCTTGTTGACGAAACAAGTCCAGAATTTTAGGCAGCACAGTAAGGGTACCAAAATCGGTAGTGGACAAAACAAAACGACGTTTACTGGTTATGGGATCAAATTCACTGGGCTGAATCAGATGCTCGAGCCCTTTCAACATGTCAGCTAACAACGGTGCTAAATTTTCTGTTTTTGACGTGGCGGAAAGCCCATGGGAAGTACGAATAAACAAAGGGTCATCAAACATGTCTCGTAAACGGGACAATGAACGACTCACAGCGGGCTGAGAAACATTTAATCGTGTAGCGGCTTTTGTGACATTTAGTTCTTCGATCAAAACTTGCAACACGTACAGCAAATTCAAATCCACATCAGACAATTTTACTTCTGACAAAACCACACCTCATTAAGCTCGTTATCATTATAACTCAGAATCATAACAAGCTTTTAAACAGGTCAATAGCCTTCTTTACGAAATGCCCAATAAATCAGCAAAAAACCATTGACCCATAAACCACATTGCAAGCCAAACAAAGGTATTAACTAAGCAACTAACTGTCTAATTTCAGACGAGGTCATGCCCAGCAAATACAATATGCCATCCAGACCATGATTATTCATCGGACACGGCGCTTTTTCTCTTACTAATGGCTTAGCATGTAAGGCGACACCAAGCGCAGCATGATTTAGCATCAATAAATCATTGGCGCCATCACCACAGGCAATGGTTTGTTCCCAAGGCACGCTTTGAGTGTTAACGATATTCGTCAATAAGTGTTTTTTACGCTCGCCATCCACAATCTCACCAAGGTGTTTACCGGTAAGGGCGTTGTCTTGGATTTCTAGAACATTGGCATGAACTTCAGACATACCGTAATCGGCTTTTACACGGTCAGCGAAATACGTAAAACCGCCGGACAGTATTGCAGTATGCCAACCATAATGATGCAAAACGGTCATCAAAGTTGAAATACCGTCCATAGGCTGAATACGCTGGTAGACACTGTCCATAACGTCGCTACTCAAGCCCTTCAATAAGGCCAAACGCTGAACAAAGCTTTCAACAAAATCTATCTCGCCACGCATTGCGCTTGCCGTTACCGCAGAGATTTGCTCGCCTATACCAGCTTCAACCGCCAACTCGTCCATGACTTCCGCTTTGATCAAGGTGGAGTCCATATCAAACACCGCCACCCCAGGTGCGCGAATATCAATCCTACTTGACTGATAAATATGATCGATGCCCGTTTGATTGGCTAAAATTAACAGTTCAGCACGCAACTCAGCACTATCTACCCGGTGCTCAGTTAACAGAAACTCTGCAACGGACGTTTTTTCTCCGTCGTTTGTTAGCATACGAAGCGACCCTTCTAGGCCACGTTTTTCTAACCAGGCGGTGAATTGATTTAGATATTCCGAACTAAAAGAACCGATGAGAGTGATACTGGCAGACATAAACGCTCCTAATTCAATAAGACGCCTACTATAGCAAATCGTTTTCTTTTCGCTAAGCACCTGTTCTACTTTAAAGAATTCAGAAAACGGCCGTTATGATGTGTATACTTTACCCATTGTTCTACGAGTTACCCAAAGGAAGTGAATGGACACCCAATCAAAAACCAATGCGATTCGTGCTTTTATACGCAAAAAACTCAGCGCATCTGTCGTCACCATTGCCACCTTTATTTCATTAATGGTTCTTACCGTCTGTATTTTTTGGTATGCGATGACCCATGCGCTGGGTAACTATTTATCGCAACAAACCGAAGTATTAGGCAGCAGCCTGGCAACACAGGCGGCGTTTAATGCGACGCAGTCTATTTTAACTAACGATCTACTCAGTCTAAATGTTTTATTAAATCGTTTAGTGGTTGATGACAACATACTGAGCGCGCGAGTTTATAACAAAAAAGATGAACTGCTTGCCGAAGCCGACAGTGGAAATTCAGGGGCGTCTTCCGAACAAGACTTTCGTCCAAATGAAAAACGCAGAGTGTATAGCTCCAGTATCAAATTTCGGGATGAGATTGTTGGACATGTTCTAATCACTCTGGACAAAACACCAGCACAAGCAACACTCCAACATTTAAACAATCTTTTAATTGGCGTCGCCATTTTCACTTGCACCATTTCTTTGCTGCTTATCTTATTGGTCACAAAATGGCTTTATGCGCCAATCAATGAAGCAAAATCCGCCTTAATTGCTTACAGCAAAAGAAAAAAGCATATGCCTCTTTCTGTCTCCTTTTTACAAAGAAGCAAGAGATCTCATCAACGCGGTCGAGACCATTCAAACGATAGAACCACCACAAACCTTAACCGAGACAGAGGTAGACACCAAAGACGATCACCCAGAAGTCGTTGCCAAACCTCAATTTGAGATCAATTTCGACGCCATCTTTGAAGAATCAAGACAGCGCAGCTGCGTGCTGTATTTTGATATTTTGAACTTAGAAGAATGGCGCGAAGAAATGACACCGCTGCAAGTCGCTAACTTACTTACTCCCATATACAGAGCGATGTTTCAAGCCAGCGAAGTGTATCTTGGGCAAGTTCACCAATACAAAAATGACTCAGCCATTGTTTTATTTAGCGCTCAACATTGTGAAGATAATCTCTATATTAATGCTGCCAGCACAGCACAACTCTTTCTGGGCTTAATTGATAAGCTCTTTGAGAATGAACTTTATGCCAATATCCCTAAACTCAATGTCCACTTGGGGCTACATCAAGGCAATCAACACATCACCAATATGGTGAACGAGAACCTCTTTGAACCAGAAAAAATACCAGACCTACTGCACCACATCTTTCAATTGAGTCAATCTGAAAGTAGAAACAAACTGGTCATCAGCGACGATATTTTCACCTTATCGCAGATTCAAAACCGAGTATTCACAGGTCTGCCTGAGATTATCGAGGATGATGGAAACGAAATTTTAGCGTACGAAGTAAAAGGGCTGTCTGATAAATACAAACAACAGATCCAGCAGTACATTAAGCACATCGCGGATCCAGAACAACAAAAAGACATACCCTAAACGAGAAAATACCGTATCTAGAGACAAGAAAACCCGCACAAAGCGGGCCTTCTTACCGATGCAAACAAGTACAAGTGTGCAGACAATCTGCTCTTTACAGATAATCAGCCTAATCCTCCATACGAATAACATCGTCCAAGGCAAGCCCTTCTTTATCCATAATCATGCGCAATTTGCGCAATGCTTCCACTTGAATTTGGCGAACACGCTCACGCGTTAAACCGATTTCAGCACCAACGTGCTCTAATGTACTTGCCTCATGGCCACGTAGACCAAAACGACGAGTAATCACTTCACATTGCTTCTCGCTTAACTCATTAAGCCACAGCTCAATACTGTGAAGTACGTCGCCATCTTGACGATCAGCCTCTGGACCTTGATGCAGCGTATCCGCCAGTATCTCAACCAAACTCTTATCGTTATTATCGCCACCAAACGTGGCATCAATGGAGCTGACCTTTTCATTTAAACCGAGCATTTTCTGCACGTCTTCAACGGGACAGTCCAACATGTCAGCAATTTCTTCTGCGCTGGGCTCATGATCCAACTTTTGCGTTAACTCACGAGCCGCTCGTAGGTATACATTCAGCTCTTTCACAACGTGGATTGGCAAACGTATGGTTCTCGTTTGGTTCATTATCGCACGTTCAATAGTTTGTCTTATCCACCAAGTGGCGTAGGTAGAAAAGCGAAAGCCGCGCTCAGGATCAAATTTTTCAACCGCTCGAATTAATCCAAGGTTGCCTTCTTCAATCAAATCCAATAAAGACAAACCTCGATTTAGATAACGTCGTGAAATTTTCACCACTAAACGTAAATTGCTTTCTATCATGCGCTTGCGGGCTTTTTCGTCACCTTTAAGAGATAGGCGAGCGAAGTACACTTCTTCCTCTGCTGTCAGCAGGGGAGAAAACCGATCTCACTCAAATACAACTGCGTAACATCTAGGTTACGACTCGAATCAGCGTCCGCATATCGAGCATTAACTGCCGATTCAAATTCTTCATCAACAAGGTCTTCATTTTCAGCGAAGTCATCCACTGCCTCAAAATCAAAATCCCCTGTATCCGATACCTTAACTGCTTCTTTATCCATATTTGCCAACTTCATGCCCCCTCCTTAAAACGGTAATTCGCTTAATTTATTTGGGTAAAACATCTAGCGGATCGATCGGCTGACCATCTCGACGCACTTCAAAGTGAAGAAGCGGTCTGTCGTCTCCCTTACCTCCAATGACAGCAAGAGAGTCACCAGCACGAACATTTTGCTTTTCTTTTACTAGAATCCTTTCGTTGTAGGCGTAGGCACTAAGATACACATCGTTGTGTTTAACAATTACAAGATTTCCGTATCCAATGAGACCGCTGCCTGCATACACGACCGTTCCATCAGCGGCCGCTTTTACCAATGCTCCTTGTCCAGCTTTAATATCTATACCTTTACTACTAACGCCAGCATTTGAAAACCCCTTTTGACTTCTCCATCAACAGGCCAATGCCATTCACTCGACATTTTTTCGTCCTTTACGTCACTCTTAGGTAACACTGACGTGGTTTTTTTCACTGTCGGGGCAACTGTTTTTGTCGTGGTCGCTTTGGTATTTTTCACAATTAAAGGCGTAGAAGGCGAACTATTTTCAGCCACATTAGACGTCGCTTTTACCACATTATTCAGACGAATCTTTTGCTTCGGATAAATAATATAAGGCGCATCAATGCGATTTGACTTGGCCAGTTCGCGGTAATCTAAACCGTAGCGAAAAGCAATAGAAAACAAGGTTTCACCACTTTGAACACGATGAATTCCAGAGGCCGGTATAGACGAAACACTGGCATTATTAGACGCATAAGTGCGGTTACTTTTGGCCGAATAATGCAACAATTCATAAGAACATCCTGACAAAAAAAGACAGCAAAAAGCCGACCAAGCCAACCACCGAGTCGATAAAAAAATTGTCTGTCTAATCACTGCACTGCCAAAAATAACGCGTCACCTTAATGAACGATTTAGATTAATTATTATCAACTGCATTTTTTTGTAAAAATATGTAAGAAATGAGAATTACACTCAAAAACCCCATAAAAATAAACATAACAGGGATCAATAGATCCGCCGTCAAACTAAAATCGAGTAATTTCCATGGTAAAACCAAGTGTTCTTGTACTGGATACCTCTTATCACCGATCACACTCCATTGATCCGTTACTTTCCAAGGCCAAACTTTTACTAAAGCGCCTAGCATAACACCCGTCAGAAATGACAGAGTCATGGCTCTCACATGATTAAGCAAATAACGCAGAATTTTAGAAAAACTCAGCAAGCCAATTAATGCACCGGCCGCAAATACCATAATAATGTCAACATCTAGGCTCTTCACCGCGGACAGTATAAAGCCATACATCCCCATCATCAGCAGCAAAAAACTGCCTGATATGCCAGGCAAAATCATGGCACAAATGGCCACCATACCAGATACAAAAACCATAATAAGCGAAGTGTCTAGTTGTGTTGGAACTAGCAAAGACAAACTGGCACCCAGCAAAATACCAAGACTAAGAACACTAAAGTGCTGCCAAGAAAAACCACATATTTGTCTAATCAGAAAATAGGCAGACGCCAAAATTAGCCCAAAGAAAAAACTCCATAAATAACTCGGATAAACAGCCAAAAGATGCGTAATCAATCCGGCGATCAAAAAAATACTGGTTAAAATCCCGGCCCCTAACGGCAACAAAAATGCACCATCAAAATGCCCCCAAAGCGCTTTAATATCGCCTTTTAACAGCATGGTTAAACTGCTTTTATTGACACCACTCAAGGCATTTATCAGTCGATCATAAACCCCCAATATAAAGGCAATGGTCCCGCCAGAAACACCAGGAACGACATCCGCCGCCCCCATTAGTACACCACTCAAATACAGTTTCAGCCATTTAGGCATATTCCATTCCTTCCAATAAAGGCACAAAGTGCGCGGACTCTGTTTCTAAACATTTCCAACGATCCCCTTCTTTTCTCCAGCATCCAATTTGCGGGTTAGGATGATCAATTGGCATAATTAAAATACCTTGCTGCTTCAAACAATGAGTCAGCGCCAGCGGGATTTTACTCGCCATTGCGGTAATAATCACCGCATCCATTTCAACTTGGTTAGGCCAACCGGCCTGACCGTCACCAAACAGATACTCCACATTATTCACCCCCATTGATGACAAACGACGCTTAGCTTGATGATAAAGGGGCTCCTGACGCTCAACCGTGTGAACCTTGTTGTAAAAATGCGCCAAAATTCGAGTCTGATACCCTGATCCCGTCCCGATTTCTAACACTCGACCAAGCCGAGAATAGCTCAGCAGCCACTCCGTCATTCTTGCAACAGTCAAAGGCTGACTAATGGTTTGATTACGACCGATAGGAAGTGGGGTAGCAGAATAAGCCAAGTGAGAAAACGCAGGTTCCACAAACTCATGACGGGGGATGGTGCCCATTAAAGCCAATAATTCTTCGTGCGCAATGCCATGACCTCTAAGTTGATCAATCATTTTAGAGGCTTTGGGCTCAGTGTGTGACACCAACCAATTGAGATCTCTCAGGCTCATAACGTAATAGTATCAGTCCATGTTTCAAGGGGAGACTTTGCTTCATAACAGGTCATATCTGTATGGATGGGAGTGATAGAAACATAACCATGTTCAACAGCATGAAAGTCGGTTCCCTTTGACATGTCATGCGGCTCTGACAAGGCGCCAATCCAAAAACTTGGTAAACCTCTTGGGTGTTGAGCTGAAACCGGTGCTTGAGCTTTGTGACGGTATCCTAAGCGCGTTACTTTGATTCCCTTTAGCTCAGAATAAGGAATATCAGGCACATTGATATTCAACAATATTCCAATGGGCAAAGTCAGCGTGTGTGCGTCTTTTAAAAGTTGCATGATGACATTGGCCGCGGTCTCAAAATGCACACTACCAACTAGCGAAACCGCTAAGGCTGGACGCCCTAAATGTCGCGCCTCCATCGCGGCGGCAACAGTACCAGAATAAATCACATCATCGCCCAAATTGGCACCGTGATTAATTCCAGACACCACCACATCAACGTCACCATCAATCACACCAGACAATGCAAGGTTGACGCAATCCGTCGGCGTGCCATCGACACGATACTGGCTTTCCTTCACCTTGATAGGCTGCAAAGGTCGTGACAAGGTCAACGAGTTGCTCGCACCACTGCGATTACGGTCAGGGGCGACAACCAATACGTCATAATATTGCTCTAACTGCTGCGCCAGTGTTTGAATTCCAACCGCATCAATACCGTCATCATTCGCGATCAATATTCTCATGGAACTTCTCAGCCGACTTATCCGTAAAATCAATCATTTCGCGCAATATACTGGTCGCAAAACACCCTTTTGTTAAAGAAAATTCAACAATCAGCTGTGTATTCCCTTCGCTATCATTAAGCAATTCCCACGCCATATTCATAGGAACAAGTCGCGCTAAGCGACTGTCTCTCGAAAGGTCAAATGCAATCAAAGCATCCACCAAATCGGTACTGTCAGACAAGGACGCTTTCATCACCTGCTCGCGCTGAGCCCCCGTCCCCGCTTCCCAGCCTTCGCTGATCATAGGTAAAACGGGGCTAATACCACCACGCAGGACGCTCAAGTGCATTAAAGCGCCCACTTCCTTCACCCGAAACTGCTCATCTTTATGCTGAAACTGCGCGATATCACCATCGCATAAGCGCATCCACATACCATTTTCCACTTGATCACTTAACGCTTCGTTGAAACACCAAGAACGAATGGCCGACAACCAAAAAGATTCCGTTTTAGTCAATTTGCGGCGACTTTGCCGCCCTTTTAAAACAAAGTCTTTGCCATGATGCAAATTATTACCGTTTATACCGAAACGCTGTGGTCCATAATAATTAGGCACACCGGCTTGTTTTATGAGGTTTAAACGACCTTCTAAATCATCAAGATCCCCTTGAATATCGCGAAGACGAATCACAAAACGATTGGCTAAATGCGTCCCAGTTCGAAGCTTTTTGGAATGACGTAGCTGCGCAATCACTCGCACACTTTCTGGCTCTCGGAATGCCTCCTGAATCGTAGATAAATCCGGTTCTTGATTCAAAACATGCAAACAAAACCACTGGCGCGTACAAGCATGGCGGTCTTTAACACCACTGTAAGTCACTTTATTCGGAGCAATACCAGCAATCTGGGCCAAGCGCTTCGCCAAAAAATCCGTGTTTACCCCTTCCTTCTCAACAAAAACAAAGCAAAACTCGCCCTTACCATCAGGTTCAAAACCCAACTGCTCTTCCACATAAAAATCCTGAGCGTAAGTTTTCAGGTTTCCTGTCACTGCTGGCTTAGACCAAGCGTATCGCCATTCGGTATTCATACATTACCTTTATCAAGTGAAGCTTGCTGTAATTGGGCCTGTTTAAAAATAAGGGCAACCGCTTCGACTGCGATACCTTCTTTGCGCCCAGTGAAACCAAGCTTCTCCGTGGTCGTCGCTTTTACATTGACCGCGCTAATATCGATCGTTAAATCTTCAGCAATATTGGCTCGCATCGTATCAATGTAAGGACGCATTTTTGGCGCTTCGGCAATAATGGTGACATCCACATTTCCCACACTAAAACCAAGCGCCTGAATTTCTTGATACGCTCGCTTCAACAAAGTGCGGCTATCCGCACCCTCGAACGCGGCATCCGTATCCGGAAAGTGTTTCCCTATATCCCCAAGCGCAGCCGCACCCAACAAAGCATCAGTCAAGGCATGCAAAGCCACATCACCATCGGAATGTGCAACCAAACCATGTGAATACGGGATAGAGACTCCGCCTAAAACCACATGATTACCTTCACCAAACTTATGAACATCAAAACCATGGCCAATACGAAACGGCATCATGATAAATACTCCTGTGCTATGAAACGCACTCATTATTTAAATTAAACGACGATGGACTCAGGACGCCCGATGAGGAAAGAAAAGAAAAAAGCGCTTCGGCGATCAGCAAATCTTCGGGCAACGTAATCTTAATATTACTGCTTTCACCGATAACAAGATCCGGATGCCAACCCACAAACTCCATAGCGGAACATTCATCCGTCACTGTAATGCCTTGCATTTGTGCTGTTTGCAACGCCGTCAGTAGAGCCTGTGCAGGGAACTTTTGTGGCGTCTGAGCCAGCCAAATCGTGCTCCGATCAAGTGTGATATCCACGGCATTTTGCTCTGCCACTTGACGCTTCACTGTCTCTTTTACAGGCATGGCTAAAATGGCTCCCTGATCAGAACGGTGATCTATTATTCGCTTTAACGCCGCTGGACTTAACAACGGCCGAGCCGCATCGTGCACCAACACATCTTGCTGAGTGACACCGAAACCACTTAATAAATACTCTAGCCCCTTCTGAACGGTATCACAGCGTTCTTTTCCACCAGTAAAACGATGGACTCTATCATGCTGATACCACTTAGAATCTGGCCAATACGCATCGTGTTCACCCACGCCCACTAATACACCCGCAACGGAAACATGTGAAATAAAAATGTCGATGGTACGGTCTAAAATAGTTTGTCCAGCAAGTGATAAATACTGCTTTGGACAATGAGATTGCATGCGCTGACCTACGCCAGCCGCGGGAATGATAACCCACAATGAGGATGTCATTTTTTATTCACCATACGATAAAACACTTCACCGTCTTTTATGTACTGAAGTTCACTGCGGACATGTTCTTCCACCGCTTCTTCACCAAGGCGTAAGTCATGAACTTGCGCCCTCAGTGCTTGATTACGATGTTTTAAACGCAAATTGATACGCTCTTGATAAGCAATCTGTTTTGCTAACTCCTCCTGTCTTTTCACACCCTGTTCACCAAAATACAAATGGTAAGATTGATAGCCAATGGCGCAAACAAAAAAGACAATAAACAGACGAGCCATAACACCCTCAGAACGCTAAAAAAATATTCCCACCACCATAAAATTAAAGGCAAAGGAATTAAAGCAAAAAATAAAAAAAGGGAGAACTTGGTTCTCCCTTTTTAGATCAAGGCGCTTTTTAAATCAAAACAATATTACGCCTGACCTTTGATCTCAGAACGACCTTTGTAAGGTGCTTTACCACCTAATTGCTCTTCAATACGTAGCAATTGGTTGTACTTAGCAACACGGTCAGAACGACATAGAGAGCCAGTTTTGATCTGGCCAGCCGCTGTACCCACAGCAAGATCAGCAATCGTCGCATCTTCCGTTTCACCAGAACGATGAGAAATAACCGCTGTGTAACCGGCCGCTTTTGCCATCTTGATGGCTTCTAGTGTCTCTGTCAAAGAACCAATTTGGTTAAATTTGATTAAGATAGAGTTAGCAATGCCTTCGTCGATGCCGCGTTTCAAAATTTTCGTATTGGTTACGAAAAGATCGTCACCCACTAACTGAATTTTGTCGCCAAGAATCTTAGTTTGGTAAGCAAAACCTTCCCAATCAGACTCATTCAAGCCATCTTCAATCGAAACGATTGGGTACTGATCGCAAAGTTCAGCAAGGTAATCAGAGAAACCTTCTGAAGTGAAGACTTTGCCTTCGCCTTTCAGGTTGTAGTTACCCTCTTCGTAGAATTCAGACGCTGCACAGTCCATTGCCAAAGTAATGTCTTTGCCTAGCTCATAGCCAGCCGCCGCAACAGCTTCTTTAATAACCGCGAGCGCTTCAGCGTTAGAAGCAAGGTTTGGCGCGAAACCACCTTCATCACCCACCGCAGTGTTCAGTCCACGATCGCTCAGAACCTTCTTCAACGCATGAAAAATTTCTGCACCGTAACGCAACGCTTCGCGGAAGTTTGGCGCGCCAACAGGCTGAATCATAAACTCTTGGATATCAACGTTGTTGTCAGCGTGCTCACCACCATTGATGATGTTCATCATAGGCACAGGCATTGAATAAACACCTGGCGTGCCGTTTACATCCGCAATGTGAGCGTACAGTGGCACTTTCTTAGAAATCGCTGCTGCTTTCGCTGCCGCCAAAGAAACCGCCAAAATAGCGTTCGCACCAAAAGTAGATTTGTTTTCAGTGCCATCAAGATCGATCATAATGTGATCTAATTCAGCTTGCGCAAGAGCATCTTTGCCGATCAGTGCATCACGGATAGGACCGTTAACCGCCGCAACGGCTTTCAAAACACCTTTGCCTAAATAGCGACTTTTGTCGCCATCGCGCAATTCCAAAGCTTCACGAGAACCGGTAGAGGCACCAGAAGGTGCGCACGCTGAACCTACAGAACCATCCGCCAAAATAACATCGGCTTCAACGGTAGGGTTACCACGAGAATCTAGAACTTCTCTGGCTTTGATATCAACGATTTGACTCATAACAAACCTCTTAAAATAAATGAAAAATCACAAACTGCCTGTTTGCTCTACTTATTTTTCTTTTCCTGCATATTTCAATGCCGCATGTACAAAGGCACTGAACAGGCCGTGTCCATATCTTGGAGTAGAAGTGAATTCTGGGTGGAACTGACAAGCAACAAACCAAGGGTGATCGGCAATTTCTACCATCTCAACCAAGGAGTTGTCTTCTGAACGACCCGATATCGTCAGACCTGCTTTCTCCAACGCTTCAACATAAAAGTTGTTCACTTCATAACGATGACGATGACGCTCTTTGATTACCGCTTCGCCGTAGGCTTCGAAAGCTTTAGTGCCTTCCGTAAGATTACAGTTCTGCGCGCCAAGACGCATTGTGCCACCAAGATCGGATTCCTCTGACCGGATTTCTTTGGAACCCTCTGCATTAGTCCATTCAGTAATCAGACCAACAACTGGGTTCTCTGCTTTTAAATTAAACTCGGTACTGTGCGCACCGGCTAAATTTGCCACATTACGAGCAAATTCGATTACCGCTACTTGCATGCCCAAACAAATACCTAAGTAAGGCACTTTGTTTTCACGAGCATACTGAGCCGTTAAAATTTTTCCTTCCACACCACGCTCACCAAAGCCACCAGGAACAAGAATCGCGTCCATTCCTTTCAGCACTTCAGTGCCTTTTTCTTCAATACTTTCAGAGTCGATATAATGAAGCTTTACTTTTGTGCGTGCATGAATGCCTGCGTGATCCATCGCTTCGATCAAAGACTTGTAAGCATCCAATAGCTCCATGTATTTACCAACCATGGCGATATTGATTTGCTTCTCAGGGTTCAATTTCGCCTGAGTCACTTTATTCCAAATCTCAAGATCTGGCATATTACAATCTAAATTGAAGTGCTCGACAATTAAGCTGTCCAAGCCTTGATCGTTCAACATCTGAGGGATGCGATAAATGGTATCGGCATCTGGAAGAGAAATAACCGCACGTTCTTCAACACTGGTGAACAACGCAATTTTCTTACGCTCTGGCGCTTCAATCGTCACCTCAGAACGGCATACTAGAATGTCTGGCTGAATACCAATAGAACGGAGCTCTTTCACAGAATGCTGAGTCGGCTTAGTTTTGGTTTCACCCGCCGTGCGAATGTAAGGAACCAGAGTCAAATGCATAAACAAGGCACGACGAGAGCCTAGTTCGACTTTCAGCTGACGAACGGCTTCTAAGAAAGGTTGAGATTCGATATCACCAACCGTACCACCGATTTCTACCAAGGCAACATCCGCGCCTTCAGCACCAGAAATAACACGGCGTTTGATTTCGTCTGTGATGTGAGGGATAACCTGAACCGTTCCACCAAGGTATTCACCACGACGCTCTTTTTTAAGAACATGTTGATAAACACGACCACTGGTGAAGTTGTTGCGTTTGCCCATTTTAGTGGAAATAAAACGCTCGTAATGACCAAGATCTAGATCGGTTTCAGCGCCGTCTTCTGTAACGTACACTTCACCGTGCTGGAAAGGACTCATGGTGCCCGGATCCACGTTGATGTATGGATCTAGCTTTAGCATGGTGACTTTTAGACCACGAGATTCAAGGATAGCGGCCAAGGATGCTGCTGCCAAACCTTTACCAAGAGATGAAACTACACCGCCTGTAACGAAAATATATCGTGTCGCCATGAGTGTTTAACCCGCCTTACAAATATGAAAAAATGAGATTTGAAAGCACATGACAATGTACCTTCAGGACGGGGGGAAATAATAGCATCGCAAGGACTTTCACTCAATGTAAAACACAGTTGTTTTGCAATGAGTGAAAGATTCGGAAAAGAGCAAGATCCACCGAAAAAGACGAAACTACAAATCCAGCTCCAAAATCGCCGATTTGGAGCGAGAACAACACGGCATCACAAACTTGCCTTGGGCGTGCTCTTTGTCTGTCAAAAAGACGTCACGATGATCAGGAACCCCTGATATGACGCCTGTTTGACAGGTACCGCACACACCCGACTCACAAGACACGGCAAGAAACACACCATTGTCCTCTAAGACTTCGAATATACTTTGATCAGAGCCAACCTCAAAAACCTCACCGGTACTGTGGATTTTCACTTTAAAAGCAGAGTTTTCAATGGCAGCAACCGCCAAATCTGGCGCCGCAAAAACTCCCTGTGCACTCGCTCTTCAGGCCAACCCAACATCTTAGCTTGCATCAAAATATCATTAATGAAATTTGCTGGTCCACACACGTATAATTCAGAATCATTCGAATGGCAGGACAACACATGAACCACATCCATTCGCCCAGCCCCTGTCACTTGGCTAAAGTGAAAATGCATTTTATCGGCAAAAGATGCCTTCTCTAATGCGGACGAGAAAGCGGCCGTTTCTGGGGATTTAGCGCAATAGTGAAATTCAAAAGACCTTTCTGTCTTTTGCAACGTTTGCGCCATGGGCAGTAAAGGCGTAACGCCGATGCCGCCAGCAATCAAGACACTATGACGATCTCCCCGCATCAAAGGAAAATGGTTTTTAGGCTCGCTTATTGTCAACGAATCTCCGACAGACAATCGGTGTACCTCGGCAGATCCGCCTCTTGATTGCGGATCTTTCAAAACGGCAATTTCATAATATTGCGACTCTGCTTGCAAACGACACAATGAATATTGGCGAATCAAGCCACTGGGTAAATGAAGGTCAATATGCGCACCTGCGTCAAAATCAGGTAACGCGGAGCCATCTTCAGAACCCAATACAATTCGAACCACACCCAGCGCTTCGGTGACGACATTTCTAACCACTACAGGAATCATCAGGCACTCCTAACGTATTATTTATTTAAAATGAAACCGTTTGCAGCGGTGCGTCGGTCTGAATAGTTGATGACTTGACCTGCTCTTTCGCAATAATCCTGTCGATCACTCGTCGGGATTGCACACCACCCGCATCAATGTCTAATTTCAATAAATTATAGTCAGGAAACGCCAATAAATTTTCCTGCTGGCGTTCCAGCACCTCTAAATCTTCAGCAAAGATCTTACCTTGCCCATCACGAATCGTATCGGTTAATGCTTGATCTTCTGGTTTGAAATTACGCGCCATTCCCCAAAAATACCAAATCGACGTTTCCGTTTCCGGTGTAATAAAGTCCACTACCGTACTGCTGGCTTTTTTGTCTGCTGGAGCGTCAAATCCTCCATGCCCAGCATGGGCCACACCCACGTCGATCATCACATGAGAAGGCGGAGAGAATCGGCAAATCTGCCAACGATCCACCAGCACATCATCGGCTAAGCCATTACCGCGCAAAGCCGCTTGCCAAAATGGCGGCGCCATGATGTTTTCCATAAAACGACTGGTAATGACTTTATCGCCTTCTACCTGAGTAGACACAGGGGATTCATCAATTTCTTTTTGGCCTATGCTGCTGGCATGCACATAAGTTTCATGAGTCAAATCCATCAGATTATCAACCATCAAACGATAATCGCAGTTGATGTGATACAAACCGCCGCCATAAGCCCACTCTGGATTCACTGCCCACTCTAAATGTGGAATCAGACTCTTATCGGCTTGCGCTTGATCGCCGGGCCATACCCAAATAAAGCCATAGCGTTCTTCTACCGCATAGGATTTCATGCAAGGAAACCCCTTCACACGTTGCAATGGCATTTCTTTGGTTTTGCCGTCTGCCCCCATTTTTAAACCATGGTATCCGCACACAAGCAACCCGTCTTCCACATAACCCAAAGACAAAGCAGCCCCTCGATGTGGACAAAAATCCAATACCGCGGCAATCTCATTTTCATGGGAACGGTAAAAGGCAATGCTCTCACCACAGATTTTACGACCAAGAGGTTTGCTGCCCGCAACCTCGTCAGACATCGCAGCGACATACCACGTATTTTTTGGGAAGGTTGGTTGACTCATTAGAATTCTCCTACTTTTATTTTTATTTATTGGATCCAATATAGACAAAATAATTCCTAAAACAATATATTTATGCATTAATTGGATCCAATAAAGACAGAATGAATAACCACAAAAACGCTAACTGTTTGAAAAATAAAATATTCCCCATTGGATCCAATGCATACTTTTTCAGCGGGGTTTACGTTATGATCTTTTTCACGCACAAAGTAGAGGCAAAACCATGATCACCTTCCAATGGACACGATCCAATGAGTAAACCGGGACAACAAGTAATCAGCCGGCTAAGGCAAATGATTTTGTCGGGGGAATTGGCTTCTGGACAGCGACTCGCAGAAATCCCCACGGCAGAACAATTAGGTGTTTCACGCACTCCGGTACGAATTGCTTTTCGCACATTGGAACAAGAAGGACTGCTGACCAAATTGACAGGTCGAGGCTACATCGTACGCCAAGTGACACAGGCAGAAATAAGTGGCTCCATTGAGGTACGCGGTGTTCTGGAAGGATTAGCGGCAAGACAAGCCGCTGAAAATACATTATCGGCAGAACAAACCGATGAGTTACTACGGCTGCTAAAACAAGGCGACAGCCTGTTTGAAAAAGGCCACATTAATGAGCAAGACCTCGCAATTTACCACGACATGAATCAGCGATTTCATCAGATTATTATAGAAGCCAGTTTAAACTCAGCGATTGCGGAGGCGCTAAGTCGCAACGAACATCTGCCCTTTGCTTCGGTGAGTGCCTTAGCGTTCGACCAAAACAACCTAGCCAAAGAATATCGACGCTTTAATTTTGCACACATGCAACATCATGCGGTGTTTGACGCCATTCAAAATGGGCAAGGCAGCCGAGCAGAAGCCATCATGCGAGAACATGCCAATGCCACCCACGGCTACGCTAAAACATTTTCTCAAATGGAAGAAAGTGGCGAAAAAATACACATTTTAAACAATGTCAGTTCCAGCACTTAAGACAGATCGGTATTGCCAAGTGGCACCTCTAAAACATTGCTTGTGCCAATCGGCTGTCCAACCATTTCGTCATACGCACTTTGATGACAAAGCACCATAGCACCAACTGTTTTACCCTTAAACAAGGCCTGTAGTGCCAACTTATTATGGCTGGTCAAAAAGCGCCCATTGTCCGTTTCGATGTAATCTTCTTTTCCATCGATAATCACAGACAGCTGGTACAAATTAGACTCCAAAGAGTGCAAATTCACTTTATCAAAATGTGTGATTTTTTTAAGCTCGTTGACTAGCATGATGCGATCCTTATGAGTGTTTCTTTAGATACGCAGCCGTTCCCCACTCAGTTCACATAAAATAGCGAATCCTCCTCGACCGTTCGTGCTAAAGTGCAAAAACACCTAAAAACAATAGGAACAACTAAGGCCTTTACTATGCTCAGCAGCTACAGAGAATCGGCGGATGTCAAAGCCGCCATCGATAACATTCAAACACGAATGAACGCTTCACACCGCACCTTAATCGGTCTAACCGGCGGCCCAGGCTCTGGTAAAAGCACACTGGCAAATTATTTAGCCGAGCATTTTTCGCAGCAAGAAAGCGCGTCCTTGATTTGCCTTTCTATGGACGGTTTCCACCTTTCTAAAGCTCAACTTAATGCTCTACCAAACGCTGCAGACGCCTTTGCAAGACGCGGAGCGCCCTGGACATTTGATAGCGAAGCCTTTGTAAAGCGTGTCAAACAGATACAGCAAAGCTATCAACACAGCGATATTTTATGGCCGAGCTTTGATCATACTGTTGGCGACCCCATCGAAGACGACCTAATCATCAAACAAGACACCAAAGTGGTCTTAATTGAAGGCTTGTACTTACTTCATCAGCAAGATGGCTGGCAAGCGTCAAAAGCCCTATTTGATGAGCATTGGTTTTTAGATGTTCCTGTTGACGATGCGATCGAACGTTTAGCAAAACGTCATATGCAAGCATGGGGCTTCAGCCATGAACAAGCGATGGAAAGGATCCAGCAAAGTGATGGATTGAATGCTGAGTTGGTCGCCAGCTACAAAAATCAAGCAAATTGGTTATTAAGAGTCTAGGTTCTAGGCTCTGTTATTTTTTCTGTTCAGCAATGGCTTGCGCACTTCGTTCAAACGTTAAATTAATACGCATAAACATCCCTTGAATCGTTTCCACTTGATTCGACTCACCAACCAACCCCACAAGCTCATCATACAAAGCACGGCTTGCTGACTCAAAACCTGCATCAACTTGCCCTTTGCTTGCCAATAAAAAAGCATTCGCCAACGCCGTCTGCCAATGCTGTAAAGAGGGCAACGATTTACCAGCCAGATTCTCACAAATCGAACGCAGTCGGATAGACACATGCCCTAAATTTAAAGCGGTCAGCGCTAAATCCGTGACCACTCGCGTCTTAGAAGCTTGATCGTAGTTTGTTAAACGCAACAACCTGTCCGCCATACGTCGGTTATACCAAGCCGCTGGGCTGGAATGCTGACTAATTTCCAGTAAATCTTGATGTGTAGTTTTAAAAATTCGATGCACCAGCAGTTGAACACTTGGACCAGTAATAAGATGAAAAAACCAAAATAAAATACTCACACCAGCAACGATAGCCAAAGCAGAACTTAACGTATAATCAATCGAAAATGCGCGACTCATGTCCCTACTAGGACTCACCAAAATGGAAAAAGGAATACAAAAACCCAAACCATATGGCAACGTTTGCCGATCCGCCAAAAGCAGCAAACCGATAAAGTAAGGCGCGACCAAAACCAACAATAAAATCTCCAATTGCCCAGAACTTTGCGACAGCAAATTAAGCGCATAAAACACCGCCACAAGTACGGCAAAGACCACGCCAATTAATAATCTTTTTAAAACCACCCTAAGAATCATTAAGGGCAATCGGGCCAACATGATGGAGAAGATGACCGGCAATATCATGATCATCAACGCAGCCGTAGAACCCGTACTGACCCAAATACATGCTCCGATCAGAAATACTGCCGCCGTACGAACGCCAATAATCATGCCTGCCAACGGATCACGGTAGCTCAATATACTTGGCGCATTGAGCAACGTGCTATCACGTTCCTCCAATGCCCGATAAGCCCGCAACAACACCGTCAATTCTGAAGCGATTTCAGCAGCCACGTTCACCATATGCGATTCAAAAGGCATATCAGCAGCCTGCGCTGCCTTATACTCAGCCAGGTCACTGCGCAACACCTTCACTTGCTCTTGGCAATAAGCCAAATCATTGGACTCTGCGATACCATCAAATGCCAGCCTTAATCGATCGAGAAGCTCAGTTAAAGCTGGCGTCATTAGCTCTGCATGCCGACGCTGTAAACGTCCAAATATTTGTACCAACGCCAGTAAAGACAGCACTTTCTGCGCCAATTGATTGGCTGCTTTGGTTCGGCCTGGACCTTTTGGTCCTTCGTAACTTACTGCGCTGGAATCTTCACTAACCATCCCCAATGTCGCCATGATCTGATCAATTTGCTTATGACGAGCTTCATGCGTACCTGATTTGTCCAATTCGGTCGCTAAATACTGAAGAGTTTGATTGATAACGGAACGCGCTTGTCGCTGCAAACTGTCTTTCACTTTGACTGACCAGAAGGCATGACTTACCACAGCGGCGCAAATCGAACCAATAACGATTTCACTGACACGGGCTTGCGCAATACTGAATACCGCCTGACTGTCTGCGGTTGATGGACTGGCCATCACCATTAACACCACGATCTCAGAAGTGACCGCTGCCATGGCGAACGCATAAATAAAATTCGCCTGACGCACCATCGCCGACAACGCTGCATTCAAGCCCAGCCAGAGCGCTAAAATACCCAAAGCCACATAAGGGTATGCAACGAACTGGGTCAATAGAACAATCCCAAATATGCCACCAACAACGGTGCCAATAATTTGGCAAAGGGCTTTTTCGACTACCAATCCGCTTTCCGGTCGCATTTGCAAAAAAACCGCCGACACCAATGCCCAATATGGTCGATCAAGATTTAAGGAAAGCGCAATCGTTAACGCCATTGCCATCGCAATCACGCCTTTTAAGGCAAAAATAATCGCCTGTTTTTCTGGTAAAAACAGATTACGGAACACAATCCCCACAACCGTCTCCCTATTATTGAGTAAGGTGAATCGTGGCGGTCATGCCAGCACTCAGTTGCACATCATCGCGTATTGGGTCTAACTTGATATCGACCGGAATACGTTGCGATAAACGCACCCAATTAAATGTTTGCTGAATTTGTGGTAAGAGCTGACCATCACTTTGAGTATTGGAGTTTGCAATGGCTTTACCAACGCTCACGACTCGTCCAGATAACGGTTTACCACCACTGAGCAATGTCACCTTCGCTTGCTGACCGAGGCGCACAAGCGGAATTTTGGTTTCCTCAAAGTACCCCGTCACATAAAACGAACCCGATTGAACAATGGCAAAAACAGAAGCGCCTTGCCCTACATAATTTCCCTGACGCAGATTTAAATTAATAATATGACCCGATACCGGCGCAAAAACGTGTGTACGATCCAAATTAAGCTGCGCGGCCGCTTGCTGCGCGACCGCTAAATCGTAATTGGCTTTCGCTATTTCGGTGCTGATTCGCGATTCTTCTAAGTCTTCATCGCTGATGGCTTTTTGACTGAGCAAAGCCGTACGTCGTTCATACTTATGTTTTGCCAACTGCCACGAATACAAGGCATTCTCTGTGTTCGCCTTACTTTGATTGAGCGCCGCCTGGTAACGTTGTTGGTCGACACTAAACAGTAGATCGCCTTTTTTAACAGGCTGATCATTAGCTATGTTTAATGTCGTAACCCAACCAGACACATCCGGTGCAACCGTTACAATGTCTGCACGGATTCGGCCGTCTCTTGTCCAAGGTGAATGCATGTAATCATTCCATACCCACCTTCCAGCCCATATCGCCGCCAAGACAACCAATACGGTCACCGTTATACGTAGAGATTTCGCCATTGATTTATCGTCCACTCAGTAAAAAAACAGTTAATGCCAGATAACAAACAAACAAAGACACTTCAAACCAGGCCACTTTCCAAATTCGATCATGCCAATCCAAACGATGAAGCACATAACGAGTCAAAGCAGACAAAGCGAAAGCTATCGGAAAATAAACAACCAAAGGGCTAAATTCCAGCCCACTAAAAACCACGGTTTGCAGCATCATGAACATCCGATTGAAAAGAATGAAAGGCTTCGAGCCCCCAATTAGAGCAGCTCAAAAGAACTGACAGGATTAAGCGTAGAATTATATCGAGAGAAAACCCAAAAAATATGCAGCTAACAGCCAAATAAAAACACAATATGACGACAAGAGTTAATCATGCTCAACCATAGGAAATGGTAAGCGAGGGTTTCTTTTCCAGCGAACAGTCAAATGCACATAATCAGGATGACGCCACAGATCCCCAACAGCCACAAGCCTGTCACCATGGTATAAGTACGGAAGGTGATCTCGCCACCAGCTTGGAATAGAATGATCGTTAAGCCATTTTTTCAGCTTACGTGTGTTGCCACTTGGCATCCTTAAACTCTCGCCATTAGGACGCGCTTTCAAAACACAATCATCACTTCCAATCACGCAAACTTCATCAAATGGTCGCAATAGTGGCACACCTGAGAGTAGCGGTGACACTGTCACCTCTTCTTCTTCTGGCAACAAATACACGACATTTTGATGACGCATAAGACGGCCAAATGGAAAAATGAACGCTGGCTGCTTGTCCTCATGACTAAAAAACATCGCATCCACATTGTCTAATTGTGCTTGTGGCAACGAAACGCCTTTGCCAAGTAGAAAATATCGCCACCAAAATAGGCGCTCATCCGTTGATTTGCTTATGAGATACGATAAATCTAAACCGCCGAACGCATTACACCATGCCACTAATTGCTGCTCAGCAAATTGGGAAAGCATGGCATAGTCGGTAGCAATTCGCTGTGAACTGGAAACAATACTTTGTTCCATTTTGGGAAAACGTTCTTGCAGAATGGGAATAACCCGTTGGCGAAGAAAGTTTCGAGTAAAGCGCTCATCCAAATTCGATTCGTCCTGAATCCACACCAACTGATGACGTTGAGCGTAGTCTTCAATCGCGTTTTTTGGTACGGACAATAATGGTCGAATTATACGAGTGTTGCTAACACCAAGCCGTCTTTCAATAGGAATACCAGACAAGCCTTTTCCACCTGTTCCACGTAACAAACGAAACAACACGGTTTCCATCTGGTCACCGGCGTGATGTGCCAACAACACCACATCGTCCTCACCAACCACGTTTTGAAAAGCCTGATAACGCGCATTACGAGCCGCATCTTCTATAGATGCTTGAGCTTCTAATGTCACACGTTTTGCAACATATGTAACCTCTAATGCCATGCAAACAGACTCACAATGAAGCAACCAATCATCCGCATTAGCGCTGAGGCCGTGATGAACATGAAGCGCTGCCAATTTCAGCTTCTGCTGGTCTGAAGCTTGATCTACCAGAGCATGGAGCAACACATGCGAGTCCACACCACCACTAAAACCAACCCACACCTTGCTTGCGGCAGAAAATACAGCATCAAGCCACTCAGGATTAAATCTCAGTGGTGAGAGAAAAGTAGGGCATGTAGGCACGGAAAGCTTCACCATAAAGTCTGCAACGAAAAAATCTCAAACCAAACAAACAAAAAAGCCCCCTAAATAAGGAGGCTCTTTTTAGAAACGAAAACTTATAGACCGTAAGACATCAATCGATTGTAACGACGCGCCAAAAGCTCTTCAGTCGTCAATGCTTCCATTCGATCCAAGGCCGCTAGCACGTTTTGCTTCAAACTGTGTGCAATTTGCTCATGAGAGATATGCGCACCACCAAGAGGTTCTTGAATAATCGTGTCAACGAAACCCAACTCCTGTAAACGTTGAGCTGTGATTCCCATTGCTTTAGCGGCATCTGACGCACGGTCAGCGCTTTTCCAAAGAATAGACGCACAACCTTCAGGAGAGATAACAGAGTATGTGCCGTATTGCAGCATCATTAACTCGTCACACACACCAATCGCCAGCGCACCACCCGAACCACCTTCACCAATCACGGTAGAAATGATAGGCGTTTTAAGGCGAGACATGACAGCCAAGTTAAAAGCAATCGCTTCACTTTGACCACGCTCTTCCGCGCCGATACCAGGGTATGCCCCAGGTGTGTCAATAAGAGTGACGATCGGCATTTGAAAACGTTCAGCCGTCTCCATTAAACGCAACGCTTTACGATAACCTTCTGGACGAGGCATGCCAAAGTTGCGAAGTACTTTTTCTTTTACTTCACGGCCTTTCTGATGGCCAATAACCATCACTGGACGACCGTCTAAACGAGCAATACCACCAACAATGGCACGATCATCGGCATAGTGACGATCACCGTGCATTTCTTCAAAATCGGTAAAAGCGTGCTTAATATAATCAAGAGTATATGGGCGCTTTGGGTGACGCGCTAATTGAGATACTTCCCATGCCCCTAAATTACTAAATAGGCTCTTGGTTAACGCTACTTTTTTGTCTTCTAAGCGACTAATTTCATCGCTGATGTTGAGTTCATTATCGTTTCCGACTAAACGCAACTCTTCAATTTTTTGTTCGAGCTCAGCAATCGGCTGCTCAAAAGGGAGATAATTTAAATTCATGTTTAATTACACTACTGTTTGGTTGCCATCAAATTCAAAGACAAAAAGGAAAAATCCTTTGTCCTATAGCTCTATTAGCGTGTCGCGACGCTTCGTTCCATTACAAAACTATTAAATGAATCTAAGTATACACTAACTGAACATTTTGTTTACCGTATTGTTTCTGAAGTTGGTGAATTAATTCATCATCAGGACGAACTTTCCACCCAGATCCTAAACGAATATCACCACACGCTTGAGGTGTATCAAAACCAATAACGACATCACAACCGTCACCGCGATAAGATTCCATATAGTTTGCTAATGCTTGTATTTCTGTTGGTGTGACTGTTTCAGACGTCCAAGTAATGCGCAATGCCTCAACATAACGAACTCGCGCCTGAGCAATATCAAGGATATTGCGGGCAATGACTTTTTGCCCTCCCCTGAATTCATCAACACTGATTTCACCTTCCACAACCACCACTTCATCTTTGACAATAACGTCCTTAAAAGTGTCGTAGTTATCTGGAAATACCGTCACTTCAATACGAGCGGAGCGATCATCCAGCGTGACGAAGGCGATGTTACCACCTTTTTTACTCTTGGTAATGCGCAAGTCTACAATCAAACCAGCCATGATTTGGGTGTCACCACGCTTAGGCTGCAGATCAACAATCTTTGAACGAACAAAGCGACGAATCTCTTTCTCATATTCATCGATTGGGTGACCTGTCACATACAAACCAAGAGTGTCTTTTTCCCCATCCAGACGCTGACGAGGCGGCCATTCATGCTGAATACCAATTTCTTTATAGGCATCTTCAGTACTCTCATCGACCGCGATACCAAATAAATCCATCATCCCAGCGTCTTGGTTCTTAGCATCTTGTACCGCGCGTTTGAGCGCTTCATCAATACAAGCGAACAAGGTTGCCCGATTCGGACCTATAGTGTCAAACGCGCCGGAGCGGACTAAGGCTTCCATGACTCGCTTATTAACCTTTTTACCAACGCGTTGGCAAAAATCGAATATATGCTCAAAAGGTCCTTCTTTTCTGGCCTCAACAATCGCTTCGATTGGGCCTTCGCCTACGCCTTTAATCGCACCAAGACCATATACAATGGCGCCTTTCGGATTGACGGTAAACTTATAGACCGACTCATTCACATTTGGCAGCTCTAGGGCCAGCGCCATTGAACGGCATTCTTCAATGAAGATAACGATCTTATCAGTGTTCTGCATATCCGCAGACAACACTGCCGCCATAAATGGTGCTGGATAATGATTTTTCAACCAAGCAGTTTGATAAGAAACCAAAGCATAGGCTGCTGAGTGAGATTTGTTAAAACCATACCCAGCGAATTTTTCCATCAGGTCAAAGATGTTACCCGACAAGTCTTTATCAACGTTGTTTTTAAGCGCGCCTTCCATAAAGATTAAGCGCTGCTCGGCCATAACTTCGGCTTTTTTCTTACCCATAGCACGACGCAGCAAATCGGCACCACCAAGCGAGAACTTAGCCAGTACCTGAGCAATCTGCATTACCTGCTCTTGATACAAGATAATGCCGTAAGTCGGTTCCAAAACGGGAATCAAGTCTTGATGTTGATAATCTGGATGAGGGAAAGCCAGCTCGGCACGACCGTGCTTACGGTTGATAAAGTCGTCCACCATGCCAGAACCCAAAGGCCCCGGACGATACAAAGCCACCAAGGCTATAATATCTTCAAAGCGCGACGGTAAAAGCTTTTTAATCAACTCTTTCATACCACGGGATTCCAGCTGGAATACCGCGGTGGTTTCTGCTCGCTTTAGTAGCTCGTAAGTGGATTTGTCCTCAAGGTCGATCAAGGAAATATCGAGCGGTGGCTTACCTTCCAGCTCGTTAATAGCATCGATGTTTTTTACCGCCCAATCGACAACCGTCAGTGTTTTCAGACCCAAGAAGTCGAACTTTACTAAGCCCGCTTCTTCTACGTCATTTTTGTCGTATTGGGTAACCAGACCAGAACCGTCTTCCTCACAATAAAGCGGGGCAAAATCAATCAACTTAGTCGGAGCGATAACCACACCACCGGCGTGCTTACCAAAGTTACGAACCACCCCTTCTAGGGAAATCGCCATCTCCATGACTTCGGCGGCGTCTTCATCCCCCGCCAAAAATTCTGGCAATGCAGGCTCTTCTTCCAAGGCTTTTTTAAGCGTCATGCCGATTTCAAAAGGAATCAGCTTCGAGAGCTTATCACCCAAACTGTAGGGTTTTCCTTGTACCCTCGCGACATCTCGCACCACGGCTTTTGCCGCCATCGCACCAAAGGTGATGATCTGAGACACCGCATCACGACCATAGGTACGTGACACATAATCGATAACGCGATCTCGGTTATCCATACAGAAATCGATATCGAAGTCAGGCATGGATACCCGCTCTGGGTTCAAGAATCGTTCGAAAAGTAGATCGTATTCCAGTGGATCAAGATCGGTGATTTTTAGGGCATAAGCCACCAAGGAGCCCGCACCAGAACCACGCCCCGGCCCTACGGGAATATCGTTGTCTTTGGCCCACTGAATAAAGTCCATTACGATCAAGAAATACCCAGGGAACCCCATTTGATTGATAATGGTTAATTCAAAATCCAAACGATCCCAATATTCTTGGCGACGTTTTTCAATACGCTCGCCGTATTTTTTGGTCAGAAAATTAAAGCGCTCAATCAAGCCATCATAGGAGAGCTTGCTAAAGAACTCTTCCATCGTCATGCCTTCTGGCACTGGATAATCCGGCAAGAAATATTCCCCCAGCAACACATCAACACTGCAACGCTTAGCTATTTCTACGGTATTTTCGAGCGCTTCTGGAATGTCTTGGAACAGCTCAGCCATTTCTTCAGGCGTTTTAAAATACTGCTCTTCAGAGTAACGACGCTTACGGCGCGGATCATCCAAGGTAACGCCATCGTGTATACAAACGCGCGCTTCATGGGCTTCAAAATTTTCACGCTTTAAAAAGCGTACGTCATTGGTTGCAACCACGGGGCAATCCAGCTCCGCCGCTAACGGCACAACCGCATGAATATAACTTTCTTCGCCAGAACGGCTCGTTCGCTGCAACTCCACATAAAAACGGTCAGGAAACACAGACATCCAATGAGCCAAGCGTTTTCTAGCGTCTTCATTTCGACCTTTTTGCAGCAAATAACCGATATCGCCAAAGCCCGCTCCCGACAACGCGATAACATCTTCGCTGTATTCTTCTATCCATTTGCGTTGGACAATAGGACGCCCTTCCACCTGACCTAACTGGTAACCTTTTGAAATAATGGCGATGATGTTTTTATAGCCCTTATTCGACGTAGCCAATAAGGTAAATCGATAACGAGAGTCCACATTCTCATCTTCATCTACCACAACATCAGCACCGCAAATGGGCTTAATGCCTTTTTCCATCGCCCCTTTGTAAAAGCGCACAAAGCCACACAAGTTATTCTCATCGGTGATCGCTACCGCTGGCATGGACATAAATTCGGTTGTACCGAGCAGGCCTTTGATTTTGACTAGGCCATCTACCAATGAAAACTCAGTATGTACTCGTAGATGTATAAATGACGTGGACAATGCTTATCCCTCTAAAATCTTTTTTAACAGGTCCAAAACTACGCCGATGTATTGGCGTAACACCATGTAAACGAATGGCCTCAAGATGCTGTGCGGTTGGGTAACCTTTGTGTTTTTCAAAACCATATTCTGGGTACTGTTGCGCAGCTTTAACAATGTCTCTATCTCGGGTTACTTTGGCCAAGATAGAAGCAGCAGAAATGGCGGCCTGTCTGGCATCCCCTTTAACCACCGCTTCAGCACTACAAGGCAAATTAGGCGGGATACGGTTCCCGTCCACTAATACATGCTCAGGTTGAATGGCAAGTAATGCAACTGCTCGCGACATGGCTAACATACTGGCATGAAGAATATTGATGTCATCAATTTCTTCTATCGTGGCACTGGCAATGCCGTACGATAATGCTTTTTCTTGAATTTCTAGAAATAACGCTTCGCGCTTTTTTTCGGTCAATTTTTTAGAGTCTGCCAACCCTAGAATTGGTCGCTTAGGGTCCAAAATAACCGCGGCGGCCACCACCTCGCCCGCCAAAGGGCCTCTTCCCGCTTCATCGGTACCTGCGAGTAAATCGCCGAAATATACCTGACTAACAAAAGGCTCCATTACGTCTTTTTCCCTTCTAACATAGAAACAATTGCCTTTGCGGCTTTCTCTCCGGCATTTTTTCGTAACATTTTGTGCAAATTGAGGTATTTGTCCTGAATGGACTTGTCGTTCGTAAAAGACTGCCATGTTTGCACCAAACGAACAGCCAAATTGTCAGGAGTGGCTTCGTCTTGCAATAACTCTGGCACCAATGTCTCGTTTGCCAGCAAATTAGGCAAAGACACATACGGCACCTTAATCATTCTCGACATGATGGCATAGGTCAGCTTATTGACTCGGTAAGACACCACCATTGGTCGCTTCACCAGCATGGCTTCTAATGCCGCTGTTCCGGAGGCCAACAAAATCGCGTCGGAGGCTGCCATAACCGTTCGGGACCGACCATCAATCAAAACAGCTTCTGCATTCGCCTCATGCAATATCGTTTCAATTTGAACCCGTCGCTCTTTATTTGCCGCGGGGATCAAAAATGTCGCGTTTGGTTGATGCTGTTTAATGCGTTTCATTGTTTCTATAAAAAGCGGCGCTAAACGAGACACCTCGCCCTCACGAGAGCCAGGTAAAATGCCAAATACTGGACCAGAAATGTCCATAAGTCCTAAATCTTCTCGAGCTTCCGTCACCTTACTTTCTAACGGAATATCATCGGCCAATGTATGACCAACACACACAACTGGAATATTGTGCTCATGATAAATAGGCAGTTCAAACGGAAAAAGCGCTAACATAAGGTCAACGGATTTTTTAATGTTAAAAATGCGTTTTTGTCGCCACGCCCAAACAGACGGACTGACATAGTGTACAGTTGGAATGCCAGCCTGCTTCAGTTTTCGGGCCAGAGGCATATTAAAGTCGGGCGAATCAATACCGATGAATGCCGTAGGTGGGTTATTGATACAAGCCTTAAATAACCGTTTACGAATTCCCAAAAGCTCTTTTAGGCGTCCCAGCACCTCAACCAAGCCCATCACAGACAAACGGTCCATCGGCACAATACTCTTGAAGCCCTGTGCTTCCATCAATGGACCGCCAATGCCTTCAAAAATCGCATCTGGCTGTAACAATTTTAAATGCGCAATTAAATTTGCCCCAAGAATATCTCCCGAAGCCTCACCAGCAACCAACACATAACGCGCTGCAGACGTTACTTGCATTTTTTACAACCTCTAATAATAAAAAAACCCCGAAGCGGTCCGGGGTTTTCTTTTAATCCTCAATGCCTATCGGACTATTCCGCGTCTAGAATGTCGAATGGACAAAATAAACTCGGCCACCTCTGGGATCCGAACCAGATCTCCTTGTTCGAGATCAGCCAATGCCGCCTCTAGGGTCAAGCCTTTCAGATAAACCATCTTATACGCAGTTCGCAGAGCACGAATAATATCAGGGGCCGTACCACGACGGCGCATTCCTTCGAAATTCATTCCATGTGCTTTGGCAGGGCTTCCTGACACCATGACGTAACGAGGTACATCTTTGGACACCATGGATCCCATGCCGCACATGCTGAATGAATTGACTTGGCAAAACTGATGAATACCCGTGTAACCACCCAAAATAACATTGTCGCCCACGGTAACGTGGCCAGCTAAGGCGGCAAAGTTAGCCATAATATTATGGTCGCCCACTGTACAGTCATGGCCAACATGCGTACTGGCCATAAATAAATTATGGCTGCCTATCGTAGTAATACCATTATCCTGAATAGTACCACGGTGAATGGTTGCGTTTTCACGAATGACATTGCTGTCACCAATCACCAGACGAGTTGGTTCACCTTTATACTTTTTATCTTGGTTTGCTTCTCCAACCGAAGCGAACTGATAAATCTCATTATTGGCACCAATGGTGGTATGACCATTAACAACAACATGCGATTTGATAACACTACCAGCTCCAATTTTAACATTCGGTCCGATGACACAAAACGGACCAATCTCCACACTGGAGTCAATCTCTGCTTTCGAATCGATTAAAGTCGTTGGATGTATTGCCACTATATCTTCCTGTCTGCACACAGAATGGAGGCAGAACAAGCAAGCTCGCCGTCTACCGTTGCCTTACACTCAAATTTCCATATACCGCGTTTTTCCGTAACTATTTTTGCTTCTAGCTGTAAACGGTCACCCGGCACAACAGGACGTTTAAAGCGCGCTTTATCGGAACCAACAAAGTAATAAATAGAGCCATCTTCTGGCTTTTTGTCCATGGTTTTAAAGCCAAGGATTCCCGCGGCCTGCGCCATGGCCTCAATAATCAAAACACCTGGCATTACAGGGTGATTTGGGAAATGGCCATTAAAGAACGGTTCATTAATAGTGACATTTTTATACGCTACAATGGACTCATTCAAGTTCAGTTCAACAACACGATCTACCAATAAAAACGGATACCTATGAGGTAAGTATTGGCGGATTTCATTTACGTCCATCATTTATTATCAACCTTCTCTAAAAACTTATTAACCTGTTGTTTCAACTGTGAAAACTGCTTTGCCATTTCATCAATTCTTCTGACTCTAGCAACGGTTCGGCGCCATTTATTGGTTGGCTCCATTCCCATTCCTGAGGAGAAAGACCCACTTTCAGGAATGGAATGGCTGATCATACTCATGCCTGTAACATGAACATGATCGGTAATATCCAAATGGCCGGCAATACAAACCCCGCCTGAAATAGTGCAAAAAGCACCAATTTTTGTACTTCCAGCAATCGCCGTACTCGCTGCGATCGCGGTATTATCGCCAATTACGACGTTATGAGCAATTTGAACTTGATTATCAATTTTAACGCCATTGCCAATCTGAGTATTTTCTATGGCACCACGATCAATTGTTGTACTTGCACCGATTTCAACCGAATCGCCCAGTACAACAGAACCTAACTGGTTAATCTTTTCCCAGCGCCCCTCATTCGGAGCAAAACCGAAACCATCAGCGCCGATCACGGTGCTACTATGTATGATGCAATTGGCACCCAGCACCACATCATGGTACAAGGTGACATTAGGATAAAGTATAGAGCCTTGGCCTATTTTAACACCTCTCCCAACCACGCAACCGGCACCAATAGTACACCCTTCGGATATCACTGACTCCGCATCGATGACCGCATTCGGCCCGATAACGACATCACTGGCAACACTTGCTGTTGGAGCGATTACTGCACTGGGATGAATGCCAGTCCACGAGTGAGTCTCTGGCACAAACAAATTAGACAATTGAGCGAACGCTAGGTAAGGATTGGACACAACAATGGCATTGCTAACCAGTTGCGCAAGCGCTTCACTTTTCACAAGCACAGCGCCTGCTGATGTTGATTCAAGTTGACTTGCGTATTTAGGGTTCGCCAAAAAACTTAGCTCTTTGGACGTTGCATTGTGCAAGGTTCCCAGCTTTTCAATAACCAAGTTAGGATCGCCTTTTACAACCCCTTGGACTTTGGCGGCCAATTGCCCTAGCGTATGGCTCATATTTTAATTGTCCTTATTAATTCTTTTAACCAGCTCATCTGTAATATCTGATGCACCTGTTGCATATAAGCTAAGCTGTCTATTCAGCACCAAGTCTAATTTACGCTCTTCGATAAGGGACTTAAGAGCCGCCTCACCTTTAGGTGTTAAAGACTGGATTAACTGTTGCTCCAGCTCTTTTGCTTGGCGCTGCATGTTAGCAGCCATAGCTCGAATCTTATTTTGGGTTTCAGCCAATTCTGCACGGCGCTTTTTAAATTCATCCTGAGACAAGGTCAGTTCATCGCGTTTCAAATTGTTCGCGGACGCTTCAAGGTCTTCTTGCTCTTTTTTCAAACGAGCGTCCATTTCAGCCACTTTCTGCTTTGGTTCCTTCGCCGCCTCTTGACCAATATTACTCTGTAAGAGAGCCGATCTAAAATCCACTACGGCAACTTCGGTCGCTTGCACACTGCTTATAAAGCATAGAGCAAAAATGGCGGTTATGAATATTTTCATTGTTCATCCTATTAAATAAAGCGGTCTTAATTAAAAAGTCGTTCCTAACTGGAACTGGAATAAATCAGTTTTATCCCCGTCTTTTGCATTTAAAGGTTTAGCAAAATTAAACGATAAAGGCGCAATCGGTGTAATCCAAGTCCAGCTTAAGCCAATGCTGTATCGAATTTCAGCCAGGTCAACACCTTCATTACAGTCTGTATTACTACTGAGGCAAGAATCGGTAAACACGTTACCTGCGTCTAAAAATAGAGCGGTACGGACGGATTTATGATCCTCAACCATAGGCAAAGGGAAAATCAACTCTGCTGTACCTGTCATCAAGATATTACCGCCCAAAGCGGAAGGTGTATTCGATGAAGTTGAATCATAAGAGTTCTTAGGCCCTAATGACGAAGCGCCATAGCCTCTTACAGAATAAGAACCACCCGCAAAATAGTTTTCAAAGAAAGGCAGTGTATCTGTGTCACCGTACCCCATACCATAACCTAAGCGCCCTTTAAGACGGAACAGCCAGAGGTCTGAGCCATTTAAGTTCCAATACCCCTGCGAGGTCAGTCCTAACTTAGCATATTGCTGATCGCCAACAGGAAGCGCAACTTCTAAAGAGGCTTTGGTCGAGTAACCTTCTGTTGGTAACACACCACCAATCAGGTCACTGTCACTCCACGTCAAACTGGCAATCACATCATCATAATTGTCGCCGTGAGTCTGAACGTAATCGTCCGTTTCGTTAGATGGATCGTAACCTAATTTGACGGTTGTTTCTTTTATTGTCATCCCAAACGCAAGACGCTGAGTGTCAGAAATTGGGTAGCCATAGTTAACTCCCACACCAATTTCATCTAAGTCGTAATCTTCCACATCATCATCAGCATGATCACTTGTCTGATAAAATATTTGAAAGCCTCGACTTACACCATCAACAGTAAAGTAAGGGTTATCATAACTGATCGAGTAATCTTGGGTTTGGTTTGTGCGAGACGCATTGAAAGACAACTTATTACCTGTCCCCAAAAAATTACGCTTTGAAATACCAAAACCAAGGACCGTCCCATCTTCTTGCGAGTAACCAATACTAGCCTGAATACTGCCAGAAGCTTGCTCTTGAACCACAACATCTAGGTCCACTTGATCTGAAGTACCCGCAACTGGCCGCGTACGCAAATCAACGCTACCAAAGAAACCCAGTCGTTCAATTCGGCGTTTGGACGACTGAATTTTTGAATGTGTCGCCAATGCCCCTTCAAACTGTGTCATCTCACGACGCAACACTTCATCCTGAGTTTCACTGTTGCCGCTGAACGTAATGCGGCGAACATACACTTTAGGGCCAGGTGTTATCTGATAGCTTAGATCCACGGTGTGATTATCGAACTTCTCCGGAATCACATTTACATTGGTAAATAAATAACCATTATCCCCAAGTTCTGTTGAGATTCCCTCAATAATCGATGTCACTTCACTTCTAGAGAAGACGTCACCGCTTTTCTGTGTGATCTTTGACCACACGCGATCCTCCGAAATCGGCAGGCTACCACTCAATGAGACATTGTTAATTTTGTAGGGCTTACCTTCGTCCACATTAATGACGATATACACATCACGCTTGTCCGCAGACAAACTTACCTGACTAGAAACAACACTAAAATCCAAATACCCTTTGTCTAAATAGAAGCTTTTAAGCGTGTTGATGTCGCCTTCTATTTTTGCTTTTGCATATTCGTCCGCAGAACTAAAGGGATTCCAAGAACCCGTTTCAGCCGATTCAAAGTCTTTCGTTAATGTCTCTTCATCAAAATCGTGATTGCCGACGATATTGATGTGTACGATTTTAGCGGTGTCCCCCTCATCAATATTGATCACGATCCCCGTGCGATTACGAGGCATATCTTCAACAGAGATATCGACTTTGGCACTGTAGCGACCAAGCGCATAGTATTGACGCTGAAGTTCTTGGGCAATTTGATTGAGTGTTTCTGGCTTATAAATCTCACCTATTTCTAACCCAGATAACTTTAATCCGCGCTCTAAATCTTCGGTTTTGATTAGCTCATTGCCTTCAATGGTCAAATTACCAATAGAAGGTCGCTCATCAACATCAAAAACCAGCACGTTATTTTCTTCATAGACATCAATATCACTAAAGTAACCCGTGTCAAAAAGAGCCGTAATGGCTTGATACACTTTACCAGAGTCATACGACTCGGTCTTATCAAAACCAATCACATCAAAAGCTCTGGCTGATGGCATCTGCACGAGCCCATCAATACGAACATCTTCTACCGTTTTTGCAAAACTCTGCACGCTTAATAAAGCCAACAATACAGCTGAAACGACTTTCACAAATACCTCTCTACAAGCGGGCAATATCGTTAAAAATGGCGACGGCCATTAAAGCAAATAAAAGAGAAGCCCCTAGACGGTACGCCAATCCCTGAATTTTTTCAGACACTGGCTTACGTCGGATGGCCTCTATGCCAAAAAATAACAAATGCCCACCATCCAACATAGGAATGGGCAATAAATTAAGCACCCCCAAACTAACACTGAGGTAAGCCATGAATTTCAAAAAGGACTGAAGTCCAGAGTCTGCTGACGCACTGGCCACTTTAGCAATGGTAATGGGGCCAGATAAATTATCTACCGAAATCAGACCTTGCAACATTTTACCAATAGAAGATACGGTTAACGAGACCATCTTATAAGTTTGCTCGACACCATAATTCAGCGACTCAAACACACCATATTGACGTTCACGAATAAGACTGCCATCCCATTTCGGAGGTACAACAGCCAGACCGGCATACCCTATTACACGACCATTCTGCTCCATAGAATTCGGAGTTAACGTCAAGACCGTGACATTTTGCTGACGTTGCACTTCAATACGCAACGCCTTATTTGGGCTTTTCTGCACCAGCGACACAACTTGCTGCCAATTTTTAATCACCACACTATTGATGGCTAAAATCTGGTCATCCGCCAAGAAACCCGCTGACTCCGCAGCCCCGCCAGCAACAACCTGAGCAACAATAGGGAGCACTTCAGGTTGCCATGGAGACACACCAAACGCACGAATTAAATTGTCTGGCTCCTCTCCTACCAACCATCGATCAAAGTGAATGGCATCTTCATGTAAAGATCCACCGCCTTCTGATTGATAACGAACCATAATGGTTCCCGTTTTACCTATCAAGCTTGCTAACACTAAATTTACATCTTCCCAAGAGGTAACTGACTCCCCTGCGATGGCCACAAACTCATCGCCAATTTGAAGCTGAGTTTGCGAGACAGGCGAATTTGTCGAGATATTACCGACTTTAGGAGCAATCGACTGCACACCAAGTAGTGCGACTAGCCCATAAATGACAATTGCCAAAATAAAATTGGCAACTGGACCGGCTGCAACAATAGCAATACGCTGCCACACGGTTTTCGAGTTAAATGTCTGATCTCTTAGAGTTTCAGGCACATTCCCTTCACGCTCATCGAGCATTCGAACGTAACCACCAAGAGGGATCATCGCCAAGGTATATTCCGTGCCAGTTTTTCCAACATAACGATAAATCGGCTTGCCGAAGCCAACCGAAAAGCGCAACACTTTAACCCCACAGCGCCGCGCCACAAAGAAATGGCCAAATTCATGAAACGTAATAAGAAGACCAAGAGCAACAACAATAGAAAGAACATTCTGTATCATGAAAAGCTACCACGAGAAATCATATCCAGAGCCAGCTGACGTGCAGCGCGGTCAGCGTCAAACACATCGTCAAGAGAGCTCACCCCAACAGTATCAGCAGACATCAATACTCGCTCATTCAATCGAGCAATATCCAAAAAGCCAATTTGGCGATGCAAAAAAGCCTCAACCGCGATCTCATTAGCCGCATTTAAGACGGCCATCGCCGTTCCGCCCATAAACCAAGCATCCGCTGCCAATTTCAAATTAGGAAAACGGGCCAAGTCAGGCGCTTCAAAATTCAATCGAGCAACATCAACCAAATTTAAAGGAGCCACATTCGTTCCAATTCGCTGAGGCCAACTCATACCGTAAGCGATTGGAATTTTCATATCAGGGTTACCCATTTGGGCAATCACAGACCCATCCAAGTAAGACACCATTGAATGAATAATGCTTTCTGGATGAACCACCACATCCACGTCATAAGGCGTCACATCAAACAACCAACACGCCTCAATCAATTCAAGGCCTTTGTTCATCAAAGAAGCAGAATCAATCGAAATCTTTTGCCCCATAGACCAATTTGGGTGCTTACAAGCTTGTTCAGGTGTAACCGACTTCATTTCCTCTAGTGTCCAAGTTCTAAATGGACCACCAGATGCCGTAAGGAGTATTTTTGACACATCCCGTTTATGAGCGCCATGTGACGTTTGCGGCAAGCTTTGATAAATCGCATTATGCTCGCTGTCTATTGGCAACAACATGACATCGTTCCGAGCAACCTCATCCATAAAAAGCTTGCCAGCCGTAACCAAGGACTCTTTGTTCGCCAACAACGTCCGCTTACCTGCTCGAATACCAGCCAATGTTGGTTTTAAACCAGCAAACCCCATGATTGCAGCCATCACCTGATCAACAGCAGAGTCAGCCGCAATACTCTCTAATGCTTCCGCTCCCCACTCAAATGAAATATCCATTCCATGGCACTGTTGAGCCAATTCATCTCGAGCTGCCTGCGTCCCCATAACGACTCGCTGCGGTGAAAAGCGACGACAGATATCCGCCATTTTCGCCACACTTTTATTGGCTGAAGCACTGACTAAAACAAATTTTTCAGGGTGCTGAGCAATGATATCCAGAGTGCTTTGACCAATTGACCCCGTCGCCCCTAACAAACAAATACCTTGCATTAAAGCCATCCCACCAAACTAAGCAGCAACACATAAATCGGAGCCGCTGCGGTCAAGCTATCAACACGATCCATCACACCACCATGGCCCGGGATCAAATGGCTCGAATCTTTTATACCCTCGTGTCGTTTAAATAAACTTTCAGTCAAATCACCTAAAACAGAGACAGAAGACGTTACTAGTGCAATAACCGCCAACAAACACCAATTAGAAAGTGAGAAGTCACTCAAAAAGGCAAAGATAATTACGCCAATTTGGGTCAACACCAAACCACCAGCTACGCCTTCCCAAGACTTTCCAGGGCTAACAAAGCGCGCTAGCTTTCTTTTGCCGAAAGCACGCCCCGCAAAATAAGCGCCAGAATCCGCCCCCCAGATCAACCCCATCAGCAACAACACCCAAACAACAAAGTCATTTGACTGTTTAAGGACAACCAAAGCCGACCATGTGGAAATCAAGACCAACACACCAAACAGCAAGCGACTAAAAACAAACTTCCACACCAACAATGTTGGATAACGAGTGACCCAATACAGCGCCAGCCCCCATAGAATGGGGCTCATATAAAGCGACATTTCCTGAAGATGATTATTCAAAACCAAAAAGCACACTGCGCCGATACAAAGCGCAAACACCACTCGACCGACTTGGTTGTTAACACCGGATAAACGCGCCCACTCCCAACCAGCCAAGACCACCACGGCCGCCATCGCAAAAATAAAGCTCGTCGCCTCAAGCACAAACACAGCACAAACAAATAAAACAGCCATTATAATGGCACTAAGAATTCGAGGAAGTAACATGTTTATCGACCACCGTAACGACGTTGACGATTTTGATAAGTTTGGATAGCCTCATCAAAATGTTGTTGATCAAAATCCGGCCATAATACCGGCAAAAAAACAAACTCAGAATACGCAGTTTGCCATAGCAAAAAATTGCTTATACGTTCTTCACCAGAAGTACGAATTAGCAAATCAGGAGGAGGTAAATCGGACAATTGAACATACTCACCCAGCAACGTCTCATCCACATCGTCAGCAGACAATTCACCCGTTGCCACGCGCTCAGCAATTTTTTTCGCAGCCTGCGCAATATCCCAACGCCCACCATAGTTAGCCGCGATAACCAGTGTCATCTGATCGTTTTCTTTCGTTGCGTCTTCCACGCTTCGAATTTGCTTCTGAAGCCCTTGACTAAAACCCGACAAGTCTCCCACGACGCGAAGCCTAATCTTATGCTGGTTTAAGCGCTTCAGCTCTTTTTTCAAAGAACGCATAAACAGCGCCATCAACCCATCCACTTCCAGTTTAGGGCGTTTCCAATTTTCGCTTGAAAAGGCAAACAAGGTTAACACTTTAACGCCTGCTTTTGCCGACGCTTCCACCACACGTCGAACCGCCGAAGCGCCTGCAGTATGACCTGCAATACTGGGAAGGTGCTTTTTCTTTGCCCATCGATTATTGCCATCCATAATAATGGCAATATGATCAGGCGCGACTACTGGTTCAATTCCAGCGCCATCTAATTCAGACATAGCGTTATCCTAGTCAATAAAAAAAGCGAGCCCAAAGGCTCGCTTTTTTTATTAGATTTCCATCAAGTCTTTTTCTTTTGCAGCAAGACGTTCTTCCACTAGAGCAACATACTTATCTGTGATTTTTTGAACTTGATCCTGTCCACGACGATCGTCGTCTTCAGAAATTTCTTTTTCTTTCACTAGGTCTTTCAAGCTACCGTTAGCATCGCGACGAATATTACGGATGGCAATACGGCCATTTTCCGCTTCGTTCTTGGCTTGCTTGAAATAGTTTTTACGCGTTTCTTCTGTCAGAGCCGGCATAGGAATTCGAATCAAATTACCATTGGTAGCCGGGTTCAAGCCCAAATCGGATTTCATAATGGCTTTTTCAATTTCTGGCACAAGATTATTCTCCCAAGGAGAAATACCAAGCGTTCGCGCGTCTTCAACAGTGATGTTGGCAACTTGGCTAAGCGGCGTTTCAGAACCGTAGTAGTTCACTTTTACCGAATCTAGAATACTAGGATGTGCACGACCTGTACGGATTTTTTTAAACGCAGACTCTACAGAAGCCACGGCTTTACCCATACGGTCTTCTGCATCTTTAAGAATTTCGTTGATCATAATTTCCTCACTTAATCAGTGTACCTTCACTGCCGCCAACCATGATATTCACCAAGGCTCCAGGCTTATTCATATTAAATACGCGAATCGGCATCGCATGGTCACGAGTCAAACAGATCGCGGTTAAATCCATAACCCCCAACTGTTTTTCAAGGACTTCATCGTAACCCAATGTATCATACTTCACGGCTGTCGGATCTTTCATTGGATCAGCCGAATAGACGCCATCCACTTTTGTTGCTTTCAATACAACGTCAGCATCAATCTCAATACCACGCAAACAAGCGGCAGAGTCAGTTGTAAAGAATGGATTACCCGTGCCAGCTGAAAATATAAGCACATCACCTTCTTTCATCAGACGCATTGCTCGACGTCGATCATAAGGCTCAACAATACCGGTCATTGTAATCGCTGACATAACCCGAGTCGCAATATTGGCACGCTCTAAAGCATCGCGCATCGCTAACGCATTCATAACGGTCGCTAGCATCCCCATGTGGTCACCGGTTACTCGATCCATACCAGCCTGGCTCAACGCCTGACCACGGAACAAATTACCGCCACCAATAACAATACCCACTTCCACACCAATGCCGCGCAATTGACCAATTTCCAATGCGATACGATTTAGCACTTTCGGGTCGATACCAAAGGACTCATCACCCATCAAGGCTTCGCCGCTCAGCTTAAGCAAAATTCTTTTGTATTTTGGACTCTTTTCTTTTGGCATATCAACCTCCGGCAATGATTTCATTTCTTGAATAACTGAGGTCAATGTAGCCGACACTCATCGCACTTGTCTTTCATAAAAAGGGGCAGTCAAGCTGCCCCTTTTTTTGCAAGACATCACAACAAAGAATTAACCTCTAAGTTGTGCTGCTACTTCTGCTGCAAAGTCGACTTCAGCAACTTCAATGCCTTCACCTACTTCTAGACGAATGAAAGAAGTCACTGTTGCGCCAGCGTCTTTAACAAGCTGACCAACTTTGATTTCTGGGTTCTTAACAAAAGGCTGCTCAGTCAAGCTGTTTTCAGCCAAGAATTTCTTCATACGACCAACGATCATTTTATCAACGATCTCAGCTGGCTTACCAGCCATGTCTGGCTGCGCACGAACAATTTCTTCTTCTTTTGCAAGAACTTCTGCAGGCATGTCTTCACCACGTACTACGCGAGGAGACACAGCAGCAACGTGCATAGAAACATCTTTAGCTAGCTCTGCGTCGCCGCCTTCTAGCTGAGTCAAAACAGCGATTTGACCATTACCGTGAAGGTAACCACCAACCAAACCACCTTCAATGATTACAGCACGACGAGGCGTGATGTTTTCACCGATTTTTTGAACCAAAGCTTCGCGTGCTTCAAGCATGTCACCTGAAATCACTTTAGCCATGTCAGTTTCTTTTGTTGCAAAAACAACATCAGCTACTTTGTTTGCAAAGGCAAGGAAACCTTCATCACGAGAAGCGAAGTCAGTTTCAGAGTTTACTTCAACCAAAACGCCGTAAGATGAATCATCAGCTACACGCATAATGATTGTACCTTCAGCAGCAGTACGACCTGCTTTTTTAGCTGCTTTCATGCCACTTGATTTGCGTAGCTCTTCGATAGCCAGTTCGATGTCACCGTCAGCGGCAGAAAGTGCTTTTTTGCACTCCATCATACCTAGACCAGTACGCTCACGTAGCTCTTTTACCAATGCTGCAGATACTGCGGCCATGTTAAATCCTCTTTATACCAATTCAAATTTAAAAAAGGAGGTAGAAACCTCCCTTTAGAAACCAGAACAAACTAGAAAGTTTGCTTACGCTTCAGTAGCTTCGCTTACTTCAACGAACTCGTCAGCAGTACCAGCAGTCGCATTGCGACCTTCAAGAACTGCATCAGCAAAAGCACCAACGTACAACTGAACCGCGCGAATCGCATCATCGTTAGCTGGGATGATGTAATCAACACCATCTGGATTGCTGTTAGTATCAACGATACCAATAACAGGAATACCTAATTTGTTTGCTTCTTTAATAGCGATACGTTCGTGATCAACGTCAACTACGAACAATACATCTGGAAGGCCGCCCATGTCCTTGATACCACCCATAGAAAGCTCTAGTTTTTCAAGCTCACGAGTACGCATCAAAGCTTCTTTTTTAGTCAGCTTATCGAATGTACCATCGGACATTTGTGTTTCAAGCTCACGTAGACGCTTGATAGATGCACGAATAGTTTTGTAGTTAGTCAACATACCACCTAACCAACGGTGGTTAACGTATGGCATACCAGAGCGAGCAGCTTGCTCTTTGATTGTTTTAGATGCAGCACGCTTAGTACCAACAAACAACACCTTGTTTTTGTTTTCAGCCATTTTTTTAACAAGCTCAAGAGCGTTGTTAAGAGCTGGAACAGTGTGCTCAAGGTTAATGATGTGAATCTTGTTACGAGCACCGAAAATGAAAGGCTTCATTTTTGGGTTCCAGTAACGAGTTTGGTGACCGAAGTGTGAACCAACCAATAATAGGTCGCGCATAGAAACTGTAGGCATTTTACTATCCTTTAAATTTGGGTTATTTATGCTTACCAGCTAAAAACGTCAGTCAAACAAGGTTTAAAGCAACCTAAGACACCCAAGACATTTTTATTTATTGCGGCAAGATCGTTGATTTAAGTTAATTCGCTTATTTTGGACACAAGCCCAATAAGCCGGCGTTTTATACCATATTTTACAAAAAACCAAAAGGCTTGAGTGCTTTTTTTACTGGCTTTTTGAGTCGTGTTTTTTTCAAGCAGAGAGGCGATTCTAGTGCCCAAGTCATGTAGAATATCCCGCAACCTACTTTTTATATAGACACACACCGATTTAAGATACGCAAATTATGAGCAACGAAACCTTACAAAAAGTCGAAGAGCTGACCAAAAATGGACGCAGCAACGTTCCTAACTGGACCCCTCGCACAGCGTCTACCCGATTCACTGACATCAGCGACATTGAAGGCATGCGAACCGCAGGCAAACTGGCTGCCGAAGTGCTGGTTATGCTAGAAGAATTTGTTGTCCCTGGCGTGACCACGGAACAACTCGACATTATTGCGCATAACTACATTGTTGATATTCAAGGCGCGATTCCTGCGCCACTGAATTATCATGGCTTTCCGAAATCCTGCTGTACGTCTGTAAATGACGTCATTTGTCATGGCATTCCAAATGACAAAGCATTGAAGAAAGGCGACGCCGTTAATATTGATATCACCATCATTAAAGATGGCTATTATGGCGATACCAGCAAGATGTTTTTTGCCGGCCCAGCATTGCCACATGCAGAGCGACTTGCGAAAGTGACCCAAGAGTGTCTTTACCTTGCCATTGACATGGTTAAGCCAGGCACACGACTAGGTGACATTGGCGCGGCCATTTCAGCACACGCACACAAACACCACTATTCAGTGGTAGAAGAATATTGTGGGCATGGTGTCGGCACCACTTTTCATGGTGAACCACAAGTTGCGCATTACGGAAAAGCCGGCACGGGTGTCATGCTTGAAGAAGGCATGACACTGACGATTGAGCCCATGATCAACGCAGGCAAAAAACAAGTCAAACACACAGGCCCAGATAACTGGATTGCCAAAACCAAAGACGGCCGACTGTCAGCACAATATGAACATACCTTATTGGTAACCGCTTCAGGTGTTGAGGTTCTCACTCGTCGCCCAGAAGAAACTCGCTTCTCATAACGAAGCGAGTTTTTTATTCGACTGACACGCCACTAATTTGCGGCACTATTTTAAAAATCATTATTCATTCTTCGAGGCTCTTGTATGGACTTCCCTGCTTTTCCAGACGCTCCGCCACTGCTATCAACGGAAGAAAAACACGAACTGTCCCAGCCGGGCTGCTCTATTCCGCGCTACAAAGCCATTATTGAAGAAAAAACCAACATTTATAACGACCTTTTTCACTCGCTTTATCCAATCGAGAAACTCGTAAAAGGTTTATCCTCTTTTTTCGACGAAGTCATGCAAGCCGCATGGACATCAAAAGCGCTCGACAGCGAAGTGCATGTTAGTCTCGTGGCGGTTGGCGGATACGGGCGTGGAGAGCTGCACCCAAAATCAGACATTGACCTACTCATCTTGATCGAGAATGAAACATCGGCTCCTAAAGACAAAATAGAGTCCTTCATTACGTTTTTATGGGACATTAATTTAGACGTTGGGCACAGCGTGCGCACTATAGATCAATGTACCGAGATGGCCGCAAAAGACATCACAGTTATTACTAACTTAATTGAGTCTCGCACCTTAATCGGCCCCGTTGACTTGCTCGCAACATTAAAACTGCACGTTGACATCTCTCAAATGTGGGATGGACACTCCTTTTATCAGGCAAAACTGACTGAACAAAAACAACGTCACGCAAAATATCAAAACACCGCCTACAACCTAGAACCCAACCTAAAAGAGTGTCCAGGCGGCCTAAGAGACATGCAGGTGATTGACTGGGTAGCAAAACGCCACCTTCACACCCATCGACTTAGCGCACTAATAGAGAAGCAATTCTTATCAGAAGATGAATACATTCAGCTCAAAGGCGCAGTAAGCAACTTATGGCGCATACGCTGGGCTTTGCATATGGTGGCGGGACGAAAAGAAGATCGACTTCTTTTTGACCACCAACGCACCTTAGCCAAACTGTTCGGCTTTGATGACAATGACTTAAAGCGCAATGTTGAGCGTTTTATGCAAGGCTATTACCAAAGCGTTGCCGCAATCCAACAACTCAACGACTTGCTCCTTCAGCATTTTGAAGAATCCTTTTTAGCCAAAGACGAAATCAATGTTGTCGAAGTCCTAAACGACCATTTTCAAATTGCCAATGGTCAGCTTGAAGCACGCTCTAATACGCTCTTTCAAGACAATCCTTCAAGCATGCTTGAAATATACGTCTTACTTGGTGCCCACGAACACATCAAAGGTATTCGTGCCAACACCATGCGACAGCTACGCGACAACTTAGACCTAATTGACGACGACTTTAGAAACAATAAAGTCAATACAGATCTCTTTCTTGATATCATTGCCAGCCGATATCGCCTTACCAGCATATTAAGATCAATGAAACACCTTGGGCTACTTGGTCGATACTTACCAGAGTTTGGTGCCATTATTGGGCAAATGCAGCACGACCTATTCCATATTTATACGGTAGATGCTCATACCCTCCAGCTGGTCGAGAATTTGCGACGCCTATGGTTACCCGAATTCAAACAAAAATTCCCGATTTCTGCTCAGGCCATTCGCCATGTAGCAAAAGTCGAGTTGCTCTATATCGCTGGTTTGTACCACGACATCGCGAAAGGACGTGGCGGGGACCATTCGGAACTGGGTTGCGTTGACGCTCAAGCCTTTTGTGATCGACACGGTCTGCCAAAGCGAGACACCGACCTTGTCGTCTGGCTGGTTCGAAACCACCTCTTCATGTCTGTGACAGCCCAACGCAAAGACATTTCAGATCCAGAAGTCATCTGGGAATTTGCCAGCTATGTGAAAGACCAAGAACATCTGGATTACCTTTTCATTCTAACCGTAGCGGACATCAACGCCACCAACCCGACAATGTGGAACAGTTGGCGCGCGTCTCTTATGCGTCAACTTTATTTGGAAACCAAGCGAGCCTTGCGCCGTGGTCTAGACTATCCAATTGATGCCGACATGATCAGTGACGAACACAAGCAACGCGCACTGGAAATTATTATCGAGCGAAATGTCGATATCATGGAAGCCGAAACCATTTGGGAAACCATAGAAGAAGAGTATTTCATACGCTCAAATGGCGATGAAATTGCCTGGAATACCGAAGCCATTTTGCGTCATAGACCAAGCGATAAACCACTGATTGCGATCACCCCACTTGGCGGTCGAAATTTTTCTGGTGCCAGCAAAATTTTTATTTACACGCCCATTAGCAAACACCTGTTTGCCGTTACGGCCGCCACATTCGAGCAGCTTGGGCTGACTATTTTGGACGCCAAAATCAGCCACACCACCAACAACTACAGTCTAGATAGTTTTGTCGTTATGGACAGCAACGACAACGACACCAATCTTCATTTAGACAAAGAACGCATTACCTTGATTCGTAAAACCTTGATGGAGCAACTTGAAACACCGTCTCTTTTCGAGAGTGTCGTACAGCGCCACACACCCAGAATACTCAAAATATTCAACTCCCCGTCAACGGCTCATTTTGTTAGCCAACCGGAAGAAGTGTGGTCTGCGCTCGAAATAACCGCACCCGATCGACCTGGCCTGCTGGCTCTCGTCGGACAATTTTTCATGAACCACAATATCATGCTGCACAAGGCCAAAATCGCTACCCTAGGTGAGCGAGTGGAAGACACTTTCTACATCACAGAGGAAAATGGCGACCTCATCACGGATCCTGACACCATGAACAACATCTGCACCCTTTTAAAAGAGAAAATAGACCGTTTTTCTCAAGCAATGGACTAAAGACCAATGAACCCTCTTATACATTCTTTGCACCCATACCCATTCCAGAAGCTTGCTGAGCTGATCGAAGGGTTAACGCCCAATCCAGAAAGCCTCTGATTAAACTGACCATTGGCGAACCTCAGCATGAAGCACCCGCGATTGTGCTTGAAACACTCGCCAATAGTTTGGGTGGCGTGAGCAAATACCCAAGCACTAAAGGGGAGCTTCCTCTTCGGGAAGCCATTAGCAAATGGGCTATGAAGCGCTTCAATTTGGATGCACTCAATCCAGACACAGAAGTATTACCGGTGACAGGCACTCGTGAAGCATTGTTTGCCATCACGCAGACCTTAGTCGGTGAAAAAGAACAACCTCTTGTCGTCAGCCCAAATCCGTTTTACCAAATTTATGAAGGAGCCGGCATTCTTGCGGGTGCTGACCTACACTTTTTGCCTTGCGGCTCAGAAACGAACTATAAAGTCGACTACCAACAAGTAAGCGATGAGACATGGCAGCGCTGCGAAGTACTGTTTGTGTGCTCTCCTAATAACCCAAGTGGCAGTATTACCACCCTAGAGGAATACGCCTACCTTATCGAAAAAGCACAAGCGTTTAACTTTACCATTGTTGCTGATGAGTGCTATTCAGAAATTTATTTTGGGGAACAAGCACCTCTGGGCTTATTAGAAGCATGCCAGCAACTTGGTCACACCACGTACAAGCATTGCCTTATCTTCCAGTCGCTGTCCAAACGCTCTAACCTGCCAGGCTTAAGATCCGGCTTTGTCGCTGGTGATGCGACTATTCTTAAGCCGTTTTTGCTGTATAGAACATACCAAGGCTGCGCAATGCCAATACACCACCAAGACGCATCCATTGCCGCTTGGAATGATGAAGAACACTGTCATTAAAAATCGTGAAATTTACACTCGCAAATTTGACTCTGTATTAGAAATACTGTCCCCCGTCATGCCCATTTCAAAACCCGAAGCCGGGTTTTACCTGTGGCCTGAACTTACTATGACAGACGAAGACTTTTGCACTTTGCTGTATCAAGAAGAATCGGTTTTAGTTCTACCAGGCAGCTATTTAGGCAGAGAAGACAACGGCAACAACCCTGGCAGCCACCACGTAAGAATGGCGCTCGTTGCAGAAGAGTCTGAATGTGTTGAGGCCGCCAAAAGAATCCGGAATTTCTTAAGCCGCAGATAATTACCAAATTTTAGTTAGACAACTCAGTTGGAGAGCACACATGAGCAATACCATTTTCGCATTCGGTCTAGGCATCGGAGCACAAAACAAAGAAGGCAACTGGCTAGAGGTTTTCTACCCGACACCGAGCCTTAATGTTGAAAAAAGCACACAAGATGCACTTCTGGAAAGCACCAATTATGAAGGTGGAAACAGCACCATCGTATTAGACGAAGGTGACTTGAACCGTCTTCACATGAGCCTTTTAAAAGCAGGCAACATTGAGCAAGCAGAGCTTGCCTCGCGCCTAAAAGCCTCGACAAAACCTGTGATTCTATGTGTGCTTGCGACCGACGAAGTGCCAAGCAACCCAGCTGAAGTCTATCTAAAGCTTCAGCTAATCTCTCACCGCCTTGTTCAACCACACAACACCGTGTTGGATGGCATGTTCGGCTTGTTGATCAATACCGCTTGGACAAGCGAAGGTCCTATTGATGTTCGTGAATTGGCAGATCGTCAGTTAAGCGCACGCATGGAAGGCCGCACAATCGAGGTCTTTAGCGTTGATAAATTCCCTAAAATGCTTAATTTCATCGTTCCTACTGGCATTCGTGTAGGCGACGCAGCACGAGTACGCTTAGGCGCACATTTAGCCGAAGGCACAACCGTGATGCACGAAGGTTTTGTCAACTTTAATGCTGGCACACTAGGTAACAGCATGGTTGAAGGCCGTATTTCTGCGGGTGTTGTTGTAGGAAATGGCTCTGACCTTGGCGGCGGTTGCTCGACAATGGGAACTTTATCTGGTGGTGGCAACATTGTCATTGCAGTTGGTGAAAAATGCCTAATTGGCGCCAATGCGGGTATCGGAATCGGTCTTGGTGATCGTTGTATTATTGAATCTGGTCTGTATATTACAGCGGGTTCTAAAGTGGCCGTTCTTGATGAAAACAACCAAGTTGTTTCTACAGTGAAAGCGCGTGACTTGTCTGGTCAATCAGACCTTCTATTCCGTCGCAACTCTTCAACGGGCGCGATTGAGTGCAAAACAAACAAAACCGCCATCGAATTAAACGAGGCGTTGCACGCTCACAACTAATTCAGTACCAAGAACCAACAAGCGCCATTTTGAACCTTTTCAAAGTGGCGCATTGCGGGGAAATAAAATGATTGAAATATATGGCATTAAAAACTGCGATACCATGAAAAAAGCCTTTCGTTGGCTAGATGACAACAACCTTGACTATTCGTTTCACGACTATAAAAAAGAAGGCGTTAACGAAGCGCAAGCAAAAGCATGGCTTGAACAACTTGGCTGGGAAAATGTCATCAATAAACGCGGAACAACATGGCGTAAATTAGAAGAAGACGTCAAAAATACAATGGATAACAACAGCGCCATCCAAATTATGTTGGCTCAACCCTCGATTATTAAGCGACCTCTCATCACGTTTAAAGAGTCCATTTTACTGGGCTTTAATGCAGAGGAATATAGCCAAAAATTGCTTTAGGTTGATCCACTAACGCAGTACAGGTGTGTAAATGCGAGGGGTTTCTTTTCTCTGAGTCATCGGTGCCACAGTTGGTGTATAGCCAGAAGAAGAAACATCCGAGCGAATAACAGGGACAAAATAAGATTCTTGAATAACAGGTTGCTGAAAAAGGCTACAACCAGTGGAAATCAACCCTAAAAAAACAATGACACCTAACTTCATAACCCCACCTTAATTTGAATCTCCTGTTATAGTAACAGAATCTTCCATAAGGTAGCGAAATCCAATACAAAGGTAAAGAATGTCTGACTTGTCCCCCACCCTAAAACTTGCCCTAGATCTTATTTCTCGTCCCTCTGTCACACCAGAAGACGCTGGCTGCCAAGACTTCATGATAGAACGATTAAAAAACATTGGTTTTGAGATCGAACTCATGCCTTTTGGCGAGGTTAAAAACTTCTATGCAAAACGCGGCACATCAGGGCCAAACCTCTGCTTTGCTGGCCACACAGATGTTGTTCCAACAGGGCCTGAATCCGAATGGAAAATACCGCCGTTCTCACCCGCCATCGTAGATGGCATATTATATGGACGCGGAGCAGCAGACATGAAAGGCAGTTTAGCAGCCATGGTGACAGCCGCTGAAAATTTTGTTGCGAAACACCCCGATCACCAAGGCCAGATATCCTTTCTAATCACAAGCGATGAAGAAGGCCCATTTGTTGATGGCACCACTCGTGTTGTGGATGCCCTTATGGAACGAAACGAAAAAATTGACTGGTGCATTGTCGGCGAACCATCCAGTACAAAAACATTAGGCGATATCATAAAAAATGGCCGCCGCGGCTCATTCAGTGGCGACTTGACAGTCTACGGCAAACAGGGGCATGTTGCTTACCCTCACTTGGCGGAAAACCCCATTCACCTAGCAGCGCCAGCGCTTGCTGAGATGGCCAATGCTCACTGGGATAACGGAAATGACTTTTTCCCCCTACCAGCTTCCAAGTGTCCAACATTCAATCAGGAACAGGGGCAACCAATGTTGTCCCAGGTAAACTGAATGCGCAGTTTAACTTCCGTTTTTCGTCTGAATTAGACTTTGATGCGCTTAAAGTTCGTGTCATGGACATCCTAGATAAACACAATTTACGCTATGACATCGAATGGACCTACAATGGCCTACCATTCTTGACTCGACCCGGTGAACTAGTCGATGCCATTGTTGACGCCGTTCAATCCACAGTAAACATTACCCCAGAGCTGTCCACTTCTGGCGGAACGTCAGATGGTCGATTCATTGCAAAAATGGGAACCCAAGTGGTAGAGCTTGGTCCAATTAACGCTACGATTCACCAAATTAATGAATGTGTGGACGCAGAGAGCTTAAATCACCTTTCAACAATCTACACTCGAATACTAGAAAACCTTTTTACGAATGTAGAGCAAAACACCCCATAAACCGATACGAAAAAGCCACGCAAAATGAGAAACATCATACACAAAGCGGCCATGAAACTGGGAAATAACCCAAGACAGGCCTTAATAAAAATGATCCAAGGTGGATTGGTGTTTGTCTTTGGCGTGCTAATGCTTATGGTGGCTGACCGCGTTATCGCAGAATCGTTGGCCCAAGAAATCATCGCATTGTTTGGGCTCATCCTTGCAGGTTGTGGCGTGTTATGGACATTAATAGGTTACCTATCCATGAGTGTTCTGCGAATTTATCACATGATTAAAAAGAAGGATTAGAACGATGCAAACGGATATCGAAATATATGTATTGTCTTGCCCGACAGAGAAGATCATCAATTGGCTAGAAAGCACCTTTACTCTTGTTAAAAAAAGCGCGCCTTCTTCTCTGTGTTCTAAAGTAACAGTAATAATGAATGACCATGATGTCGAAGTCACAATTTTAGAACAAGCTGCAGGAAAGCGATTCACCTCTATTTGGTTTAACTCCGACCAAACCCCTTGGGAAAATGACATTGCCTGCGCAAAACAAGCGTTTAACGCACTAAATTGCGAGGTGCGGTGTAACTTTCAAGGATGGGAAGAAGAAGGCGAACAGGACCCAGACCAATGGTGGCGAATCAATAGCCACGAAGAAGGCCCTTTTATTTGGAACTAACCTTCCACATTGATAAAAATAGCAAAACAGAAAGATTAAGAGAGACATTTACATGCAAATTACACTTCTCAAAGGCAAGCTTCACATGGCCAGCGTCACCCAAGCAGAGCTTTGGTATGACGGTTCTTGCGCCATTGATAAAGACCTTGTAGAGCTTGCTGGCTTTAGAGAATTTGAACAGATAGACATTTACAACGTGGATAACGGAGAGCGCTTTCACACCTACGTAATTCTTGCAGAAGCTGGCTCAGGCACCATTTCAATGAACGGTGCGGCAGCAAGAAAAGTGCAAGTGGGTGACCGTGTCATTATTGCCGCTTATGGACAAATGAACGAAGCAGAAGCCGACGAGTTCAAGCCAAAGTTAGTTTATTTAAACAAAGATAACACGGTAGAAAGAACAACCAACACGATTCCTGTACAAAAAGACTAAACACGTCCAGCCTCGCACTGCAAAAAGCGATTTCAAGAACAAAAAAAGGCCGCTTCTACATTTTATTAGAAGCGGCCTTTTTTATATTCAGAAATTACGCTAAAGCAGCCAAAGCGGCTTCGTAATCTGGCTCATCAGCCGTCTCTGCAACTTGTTCCGTGTAGATTACAGAACCCGTCTCATCCAAGATAACAACTGAACGTGACAAAAGCCCAGCAAGAGGACCGTTTGCAAAAGCAAGCCCGTAATCCTTACCAAACGTTGAGCGAAATGTTGAACCAGTATCAACATTATCAATACCTTCTGCACCACAAAAGCGCGCTGCTGCAAAAGGCAAGTCAGCCGAAACGCACACAACATTAACGCCTTTTAATGCCGCCGCAGATTCGTTGAATTTACGAACAGACATAGCGCAAGTTGGCGTGTCTACAGAAGGAAAAATATTCAGTACCAACTTAGCACCAGCATAATCTGCCAACGTCGCTACTGACAAATCTGTTTTTACCAGCTCAAACGCTGGTGCTGCAGAACCTACCGCAGGAAGAGAGCCAACAGTCTCAAAAGGGTTTCCTTTTAGCGTAACAGTTGCCATAAACACCTCATAAATATAGTAAAGAATTAACCGCGAATAATAGAAACGTTTTCTGCTTGCTTACCTTTCTCGCCCTCTGTCACGTAAAAACGCACCAGCTGACCTTCTACTAGAAAACGACGACCACGGCCACGAATCGCACGGTAATGAACGAAAACATCATCACCATTTTCCATCGTCAAGAAACCAAAGCCTTTTGAAGAGTTGAACCATTTAACCGTTCCTTGCTCACGATCATCATCTTCGTCTTCTTCAGACTCTGAATCAAATCCCGTTGAGCTGGCTTGGCTTACCATAGCACCAACATAAACAGACACTAAAATAAAAGCAAAATATACAAGGAAATTTGCGCCCATCTCTTCTTTCAATACGCCCGCAATTAGTAAAGGCACAATCAAAGCAATTACAAGGCTAACGATAAACGTGCGCAATGAAAATAAACCGGAACCAACAGAAGACCCTTTACTACGTGAAACATTATCCTGATGATCATTCATAAAAATATATCTCTTATTAAATTGAATATTATTGTGAAGCAGAGACTATCCTAAAAAATAGACTCCGTATTAGTGCATAAAATGAATAAATAAATATTATTACTAAACTCTTTTCGAAATCACCATGTGAAGCTAAAGAAGATAGTAGTAAAATACTTATCTTCATTTTAGAGCAATTTTCACGCCACTCTTACACTGAACATGACCAAGAATTGCATCATATATTTGTATAGAATCGCTTATAAAGCACGAATTTAGTTTCGTAAGGTTAACACACAGAAGGTATCTATGAACACCTCACAAATCAATCAACGCATTGACGAATTGGAATTCAAACTGCAATTTCAAGAAGATACAATTGACAGTTTAAATCAAGCGCTTATCAGTCAACAGAAAGACATGTTACTAATGCAAGAAAAGCTTGTGTTATTGGGTAATCAGCTAGAATCATATCGACAGCAGCAACCTATTCACGATGGCGATCGACCACCACATTATTAATGCACAAAGTTTATGATGTGGAAGAGTCCAGAGATTTAGAAACATAAATATCAAATCGCCCTGATTTACCTTCCAGTTGATACGTTGGTTCAGAACCATTCAAAAAAGGAGCGCCTTTAGGGCGCTTCACTACCACTCGATACTCTGCAATAGACAAAGCAAACGGCAGTAATTGGTCTGCGTCTGAGTCTTTCCCGATCAGATCTCTAAAAAAAGCCATTTCTTTCTTAGCCGCGGCAGAAGACTTATCGGTGTGAGGGTACATTGGGTCTAAATACACGACATCAAACCGAGTGCCTGGAGGAATCGTAGTGATGTCACCGCTTAACAGCGTCATATCGTTAACAATTTCAGCCACTTCCTCATGAAGTGAGGCACGATACAAGCCATCCTCTAGCATCGCTCTAACAAAGCCCACTCGCTCACAAAGAGAAAGAGAGCACCCCAAACACGCCAACACAAAAGCATCGCGACCCAATCCAGCCGTAGCGTCTAAAACCGATAAATTCGCGCGTTTATTTAGACCAACCGCTTTCGCTATGTCTTGCCCTTTGCCGCCGCCAAATTTACGGCGATGATCAACTGCCCCTGATGTAAAGTCGACATATACTGGCTTAGGTGCTCCTTTTCCTGTCTTTGCAATCGCCACACCATCCCATGTTTTCAGAAGCAAATAATCATATTGAGAAACAAACTTAATGGGTTCCTTCAACAGTATAAAATCGAGGTTCAGCGACGTTGCCAACACGCGGCATTCTGCCACTAGCGCTTTATCATTTGTCGCAACAGCAATCGAATTAAGCAATGACGCCCTCTCATAAAATCAATACAGAAAAACGATGTGAATAACTGGGTATCGTAGAGTAGATCAGCCATTCAATTTAAAAGCGTAAACTAAAAATGGAATACAAAAATAAGCATTTAAAAATAATGACTAACCATGAATTGTAAACAACCATACTCAGTCTCATTCCATGTGATATAGAAATGAAAAAGTTGATGGTATTTGTCTAGTTTAATAAAAGATAACGGCAATAGTCAGTTAAGACTAACGACAACATCAACTCTCGCCATCGCTCATACACGCTATATGATAGACAGTGCTCAAACGGCTTTAAAGCACCAACAGCCACGACCGGAAAACCAGACAATGACCACCCATTCTTCTAAGTAACAGAGTGGGAAGAATGAGGTGAGCAAGACAGTGATCAGAATTCAATAACGTCTTGAATATCCGCTAAAATGGTTTAGGAACCAGCGAATCACACTAACGTTTTCCTATCCGAGGCGCCTGTTTCTCCCAACTAATTTCGTCTCGCAAATACGTTGGAATAGCATCATAAGAAGATACCACTTCACCTTGCTGCCACTTCAACAAAGCAAGCTCTGCAATACACGCGGCACGTGGTGCTAAATCAACCAAGACATGTTCAGGAGTGTCAGGAAGCAAAGAAGACAGAACGGATTCATAACACCAGCCAGATCCTATCCCATCAAACTGCTCGTTAAAAGCAACCAGCGATTCGGGTTTCACCACACATTCATCAATCAGTGGTCGAATTTCATAGTTTCCAGCCACTTTATTGACGTGATAGCCACCCAAATAAATTTCGCCCATTCGAGCATCCAATGCAGCCAGCCAGTTGTTTTTACCCGTTTTCTGAAAACCTTCTAATGATAAAGCAGCCAAGGTAGAAACAGGAATAACAGGAAGATCAGAGCCAAAAGCAAGCCCCTGCACCACACCTGCACTGATCCGTAATCCCGTGAAGGATCCAGGGCCACGCCCAAATGCGATAGCATCGACATCAGCCAGTGTAATTTCAGCCTGTGCCAAAATTTGATCCACCATTGGCAAAATCAAATCATTATGTAGACGTGGAGCCATGCGGAAATCTTCCAGCACGACGCCATTAAGATTCAACGCCACAGAACAAGCTGGCGTTGATGTATCAAGAGCTAAAATAACCGCCATGAAAAAATTACGCCTTTAGTGACGCTAGCAGGCTTTGTTTGATTTCATTCAAATCGCCAATACCGTTCACTTTCACAAACTTAGGCGCAGAAGCGCTGTCCGCTTTTAGCCAATCTTGGTAATACCCAATCAAAGGCGCCGTTTGATCATGATATACGCCCAAGCGTAAACGCACCGTTTCTTCTGTGTCATCAGCACGCTGAACAAGATCCTCACCAGTTACGTCATCTTTGCCTTCTACTTTTGGTGGGTTGTAAACCACGTGGTAAGTACGGCCAGAGGCTTCATGCACTCGACGACCACTCATGCGTTTTACAATTTCTTCATCAGCAACATCAATTTCAACAACGTAATCAATTTTAACGCCCGCGTCTTTTAACGCATCTGCTTGAGGAATGGTACGAGGGAAGCCATCAAATAGCGCACCATTAACACAATCTTCTTGCGTTAAACGCTCTTTAACCAAACCGATAATAATGTCATCAGAAACAAGCTGACCGGCATCCATTACCGCTTTTGCTTTCAAGCCCATTTCGCTTCCTGCCTTCACAGCAGCACGCAACATATCGCCAGTGGAAATCTGAGGGATACCAAACTCTTCTGTAATAAATTGAGCTTGAGTGCCTTTGCCAGCGCCTGGTGCACCTAATAATATTACTCGCATAAACGTCTCCAAAAGACAGCGTTAACTGATAAGCAAGGATGACCGACACAGCGCACCATCGACGTGCAATTTGCACGGCAGCACAATGAAAGGTCAAACCATTTGCATACTAAAAAATTGAATGGCCGCCAAGCATACCCAAGCAGCCATCCTTTATGCAAATTTACGTGCCTTTTTTTATCATTTTCTTACCCATACTGGGCATTTATCAACCATATTTGCAATTAGCCTGTATTTTGCATACCACTTGCAATGCCCGCCATCGTGATCATTAATGCCTTATTCACCTCGGCATTTTCCTCATCTTTGCGACTGCGGTATAAAAGTTCAGCTTGCAAATAATGCAGAGGATCAATGTAAGGGTTACGCACATCTATCGATTGGCGAATGGTTTTATTGTCTTCAATCAGTCGCTCTTGTTTCTTAAGCATTTTGACCAAATCACTCACCTGTTTCAACTTGGCTCGCAACAAACGCCCTAACCCTTGAAGCTCTTCTCCTACTAGGCGCTTTTCATAGTACTCAGCAATTTCCGGCTCAGCCTTGGCCAAGACCATGTCGAGCATATCCAAATACGCCCCAAAGAATGGCCATTTTTTGTGCATTTCTCTGAGCTTTTCTAAATTCCCAGACTCTACACCTTGCTGGAGTGCACTTTCAGCACCCAACCATGCCGGTAGCATAAGGCGAATCTGCATCCATGCAAAAATCCAAGGTATAGCTCGTAAGCTTTCCACCCCGCCATCAGAGCGTCTGCGCGCAGGGCGCGACCCCAATGGCAATTTTGCTAATTCTTGTTCTGGTGTCGTCGCCCTGAAATAAGGTACAAAATCATCATGACCGCGGACAATAGATCGATATTGATTCATCCCCACTTCGGCCATTTCATCCATAATGGCACGCCACTCTTCTTTCGGCGGTTCAGCCGGAATCAAAGACGCCTCCATAACCGCAGAGCAATACAACTCCAAAGAACGTACCGCAATATCAGGAATACCGAATTTAAAGCGAATCATTTCACCCTGTTCGGTCACTCGAATCGCCCCATTCACCGAACCTGGCGGCTGAGACAAAATAGCCACATGTGCTGGACCGCCGCCACGACCCACAGTACCACCACGACCATGGAACAAGGTCAGATGAATACCGTGTTTCTTACATAGCCGCGTTAAGGCTTCTTGAGCGCGATATTGACCCCATGTTGCGGCGATTTGCCCTGCGTCTTTGGCGGAATCAGAATAGCCAATCATCACCTCTTGGCGACCATTGATGTAGGCTTTATACCAAGGCAAAGAGAATAATTGCTCAATGATAGGTTCTGCGTTGTCCAAATCAGCCAATGTCTCGAACAGAGGCACAATACGCATAGGGAAGCTGACGCCTGACTCTTTTAACATCAACGCAACAGCCAATACATCAGAAGGCGCACTGGCCATGGAGATAACATAAGAGCCAAAAGAGTTTTGCTGCCCCTTAGAAATCATACTAAAGGTGTCCAACACCTCTTTTACTTCAGCGGTTGGTGTCCATTCCATCGGCAAAAGTGGTCGCTTTGAGTTCAGCTCCGTCAACAAGAAAGCCTGACGAGATGCTTCATCCCACTCGGCATAATCACCCAATCCATAAAAGCGAGTAATCGCTGATAAGGCATCAATGTGACGAGACGCATCTTGTCGTACGTCCAGACGCACCAAGGTAGCTCCAAACGTCGCAGCACAACGAATCAAATCCAATAACGACCCATTTGCTATGACTTTCATACCGCAATCTAATAACGACTGATAACACAAAATCAGATCGTCAGTGAGCTCTTGCGCATCCAGAAAGATATCGTCTTCCGGAATAGGTTTTCCGTCTAGACACGCTTTTGCCCAATTTTTGGTCGCCAGCATTTTGTTTTCTAGGTATCGCAACACTTCACGATAAGGCTGAGCACTGTCACCAACACGCTCACGTAAAGCAGCGTTGCATTGCGTCATCGAAAATTCGGAGCGCAACACGTTTAAATCTTTTATATATAAATCTGCGGCCATCCAACGTGCCAACAAAGTCACCTCTTTGGTCACTTTATGAGTCACATTCGGATTGCCATCTCGGTCACCGCCCATCCAAGTCGCGAAACGGATAGGAGCTAAATCTAAAGGCAATCTTTCGTCCTTAGAAAACACACTGAATTGCTCATCTAACTGACGAAAAAAACGGGGCACGGCTTGCCACAATGATTGCTCAATAACGGCAAAACCCCACTTCGCTTCATCGACAGGCGTTGGACGCTCTTCCCGAATCTCATCCGTATGCCAAGCTTGAGTGATGATTTCTTTTAGGCGTCGAACGTGTTTGGTTTCTTCCAGAGGCAGAATGTTGTCTTTGTCTAGCGCTTCTAATTCGCTGGAAATATTGTCGTATTTGCGAATCAAAGAGCGACGCACTACTTCGGTTGGATGAGCCGTAAGAACCAGTTCAATCGACTGAGACTGCAAGGACGCAAGCATTTGCTCGGCGGTGAAGTTTTGTTTATCGAGGCGGGACAGCAAATCACCAACAGGGTTATGGTACACCCCTAAACTTTCATTGGTTCTACGGCGATGGACTCGATGATATTGTTCTGCAATGTTGGATAAATTCAAAAACTGATTAAACGCTCGAGCAACGGGAACGATTTCTTTATCGTCCAATGCTTCCAAGGCCTGAATAAGAGCAGCAGAGTCTCCGGATTGACGCCCATCTTTTGATAGCAATCGAATGTTTTCTACTTTCTCAAGAAAATCATCCCCTAAATGGTTACTCATGCTTTCGCCAAGACAATCGCCTAGCAACCTAACATTTTCACGTAATGACGCCTGTCGATCACTCACTTCATCCTCCTAATATTGCCATTCACGCCCATAACTAAGCATTTATTATTCTTTACAACAACACCGTATTTACAGACCTTCTAGCTTCGCTTGATCCCAATAGCGATCTAGCTCCTCCAAAGTACACTCGTTTAATGACTTTTTTTGTTCCGCCACAAGCGTTTCAATTCGGCCAAAGCGTCGACGGAACTTTACATTTGTTTTATTCAGCGCGATGTCCGGCGACACATCCAGGTGTCTTGCTAAATTGGTCATCGCAAACAAAATATCGCCCATTTCCTCTTCGATATGCGGACGATCTTGTTCTTTTATCGCGTCTTCAAGCTCATCAAGTTCTTCTCTGATCTTGCTAAAAACGGGGCCTATGTTATCCCAATCAAATCCGACCTTTGATACTTTTTTCTGAATCTTAACCGCTTGCATTAAGGCAGGCATTGACGCGGGAATATCGTCCAATAATTGTCTAGGCGTATCGCCCTTCTCTTGCGCTTTGATTTGCTGCCATTGCGCTGAAATTTGTTCGTCGGTGAGCGATGTGGGTTCACCAAAGCGCGCAATTTCCCCCTCAGGAAAGACATGAGGGTGACGCCTTAGCATTTTTTCAACGATCCCTGCAGCCACATCATTAAAGTCAAAACGCCGCTCTTCTTGGGCCATTTGCGCATAGAAGATCACTTGGAATAACAAATCCCCAAGCTCTTCTTTTAAATGTTCAAAATCTTCACGCTCAATAGCATCCAGCACTTCATAGGCCTCTTCAAGCGTATAAGGCGCGATACTTTTGTACGTCTGTTTTTTGTCCCATGCGCAACCAAATTGCTCATCTCTCAAACACGCCATTAAATATTGCAATTGGCTAATCGCGTTACTCAAAAGTCTCTCTCTCTAAACACATTTAAGACATTCGGCAGCTGGTTAATACGGTGCAATAATTTGCTCAATACACTTAACTCGCCCACTTCTATGGTGAAGCGTATGCTCGCCGTATGATTTTCCTTTGCGGACAAGGTATTCATCGACAACAAATTGACTTTCTCATTCGCCAGCAAGCTTGTAATGTCATTCAGCAAGCCCGTTCGATCGTAGGCTTCAACTTGGATATTGACAGGGTACTGATTATCGAGCTCTTCACCCCAGCTTACGTCAATGATCCTTTCAGGTTCATCCAACCCTAGCTGAACGATGTTGATACAGTCCTGTCTATGGACAGAAACGCCGCGCCCTTGAGTAATAAAACCAACGATGTCATCACCAGGAATGGGGGTGCAACACTTCGCCATTTGCGTTAATAATTTACCCACCCCCAGAATATGAATGTCATTATCTGATGATTTATGGCGGCTCTTTTTCAAACGGATAGGTCGCGTCGGTGTCGTTTCGCCATTGAGATTATAAAAATCATCAATCACTCGCAGTACACGCGCTAACTGAATGTCACCAGCCCCCAACGCCACATACACTTCGTCAGCGTAAGAAAAGTTAAAACGGGATGAAATGGCTTGAAGATCAATACGATTATCTTCAAGGCCAAGCCGTTTCAGCTGTTTGTCCAAAAGCTGTTTACCGGCTTCTAAGTTTTTCTCACGGTCTTCTTTTCTAAACCAGTTTTGGATTTTGGCGCGTGCACGGTTAGTCTGAACGTAACCCAGTGTCGGATGCAGCCAATCTCGGCTAGGCCCACCTTCTTTTCGTGGTTAAGATTTCAACCTTGTCACCCGTTTTTAAATGCGTGACCAAAGAAATAATTTTGCCATTCACTTTCGCGCCACGACAGCGATGCCCAATCTCAGTATGAACTCGATATGCGAAGTCCACAGGCGTTGCATTAATGGGCAAATCCACTACATGCCCATCTGGCGTGAAGACATAAATGCGGTCTTGTTCGATATCGCTACGAACTTGCTCCGACAGCGACTCCAAATCCCCTTGGACTTCATGAAAGTCTAAAATGGTTCTTAGCCATTGCAGCTTTTCTTCATAGCTGGTGCTGTTGGAACTTAAATCGGTTCCTTTGTATTTCCAATGCGCGCAAACACCAAGCTCGGCATCTTCATGCATTTTATGAGTACGAATTTGTATCTCAAGAGCCCGCCCTTGAGGACCAATGACAGCCGTATGCAAAGACTGATAACCGTTTGATTTGGGGTTACTGATGTAGTCATCAAACTCTTGAGGAATGGGCCGCCATAAATTATGAACCACGCCAAGTACGCCATAGCATTCCATGGGTTCGTCCACCAAAATACGTACCGCACGTACGTCATACACCTCATCAAAGCCAATGTTCTTGCGCTTCATTTTGCGCCAGATACTGTAGATGTGCTTTGCTCGTCCCATTAAGTCTGCATGAATGTTAATGGCTTTAAGCCGCTCGTCTAGAAGCTTAATCACATCATCAATGTATTGCTGACGATCTAAACGCTTTTCATCCAACCATGTTGCAATGCGTTTATAGTCTGAAGGATAAAGGTAACGAAAAGATAAATCTTCCAATTCCCATTTGATATGACCAATACCAAGTCGATGAGCCAAAGGAGCGTAGACACTTTGAACTTCTAATGCGACAGCAACGCGTCGCTCTTCACTTTGGTGTTTAGCCTCTTTAATCGCACACGCGCGTTCGGCTAGCTTTATCAACACAACACGAACATCATCGATGATAGAGACCAGCATTTTTCGCAGTGACTCTAATTGATTTTCGCTGCTACCAAGCACCTCGGCCGCGGTATCGGCGGTCAGGTTCTTGGACACTTCGCCCATTTTAATTACGCCTTCGATAATCAAAGCCACCTTGCGGCCAAACATATCGGTTACACGAGAAATAGGCAGCTGATCTTCTCGGACGGCACGATAAAGCGCTGCGGCCACCAAGGAATCTTGGTCAGCACGAAAACCGGATAAAATCTCGACCATTTCCAGTCCAGCACGAAAAGTACTTGCTTGCGCTCCCCAATAGGAAGGTCTAGCACATTGCAATTCAGCTTGACGAGCCAACTCACAGGCCATACGCAATGGAACCCGCGTACTGTCGTCAATCAAGTGCGCAAAATGCCCCATCCATGCGTCAATATCGACACTACCATCCTCTAAAACAGGGTGATCTTTTCTTACCGTTACCATTTATCCGCCCTTCAATTTACTTCTTTTTGTGCAGCAACATCATGGTTTCTACATGAGACGTTTGAGGAAACATATCCATCAAACTGACTCGCTCAACACGATATCCTTTTGCAACTAAATACTCGGCATCCCTTGCTAAAGTAGAAGCATTGCAAGAAACATACAATATTTGTGTTGGTCCTATTTTTATTACACTATCTAAAAACTCAAACGCCCCAGCACGAGGTGGATCCAACAACACTTTGGTTATCTTGGTCTTAAAAAGTTCCTGGTTAACCGGCTTGGTTAAATCCGCTGCAATAAACTGCGCATTATCCAAACCATTTAAACGTGCATTTTCCCGCGCGGCAACCACCATACTGTCTTGAACTTCAACACCAATAACAGACTCTGCCTGTTGCGCTAACGGCAAAGAAAAGTTCCCCACTCCACAAAACAAATCCAACACGGTGTCTTGCTTATTTGGACGTAGCCAATCCATGGCCTGAGCGACCATTTTTTGATTCATACTGGCATTGATTTGAATAAAATCTTGAGGATGATAACTCAACGTCAAATCACCAAGATCATAATGACGCATTTTTGCTATTGCGACTTCAGCTTTGCTCGCTTTTGGTGCTTGCCAATACAAGGCAATGCGTTCTTTTTCGGCCCATGCATCCCAAGCGGCTTCAAGTGTTTCTGATATCGACACTGTTAGTCGAAATAAAACAGACACGCCCTTCGTGTCTTCAAGCAACTCAATGTGCCCCAACGCGCCCGCCAATTCATCGTTTACTAAGGTATTTTTCAACGCTAAAAAAACCTTTTGCAACCCATCCGTCAATACAACACATTGACTGATGGAAACAATATCACTGGACGCTTTACCTCGAAAGCCCAATACAATATCCCCTTTAATGCGATCGATCGCAATACGAGCACGACGACGATAACCAAAAGGAGCATCAGACAAGGGTTCAAGTTCTTGGGTGATTATCAGATTACGCAACTGCCCCTTCAACCAATCTTGTTTGGCGGCAAGCTGTTTTTCATCGGATAGATGTTGGAAACTGCAACCGCCACACACCGTAAAATGCGGACAAGCAGGTTCAACACGGTGGGGACTGGGGTCAATAATAGACGTTAAAATCGCCTCATCGAAACGGCGACCGGTTTTGGTAACTTGCGCCGTCACGGTTTCGCCAGGCAAAGCGCCATCGATAAACGTAACTTTACCTTGTAGACGCGCTACGCCTTTTGCTTCATGGGTTAAACCGTCCACATGAAAGGTCTGAACTGGACCAATAGGTTGTGGTTTGGGTGTTCGACGAGGGGATGTTCTTCTTCTCAAAGGAGGCTCTCTTCTTCCTGAGTATTAGGTATACGCTCAGCCATTCTATCGCATCTGTTGATAGAACTGTACGCGAAAGCGCTCCTTAATACGTGAAAGATACCAAGACCTCTGCACGATGTCCGAGCTCACCATACTCTCTCGAGCAGGATCAGACACTCACATCGTGCAAAAGTAAATCAGCTGTCAAAAACGCCCGTTGATAAATAACGATCCCCACGATCACAAACAATGGCAACAATGACTGCATTTTGTAACTGTTCAGATAACGCCATAGCCATCGCAACCGACCCACCAGAAGAAACACCACAAAAAATACCTTCTTCTTTGGCTAAACGACGCATCGTGACTTCTGCGTCATGCTGAGAAACATCCATCACAGTGTCCACTCGTGTTTCGTCAAAAATCGTCGGTAAATACTCTTTTGGCCAGCGACGAATCCCCGGAATACTGGCACCGTCTTGCGGCTGTAAACCAACAATTTGAATCGCATTATTTTGCTCTTTCAAATAGGTGGACACCCCCATGATAGTTCCAGTTGTTCCCATTGAGCTTACAAAATGCGTGATTGTCCCTTGTGTCTGTTGCCAAATTTCAGGGCCGGTCGTTAAGTAATGCGCATTAGGGTTATCTTGGTTAGCAAATTGATTTAACACCACCCCCACACCTTGGTCTTGCATTTCTTGGGCGAGATCTCGAGCACGCTCCATGCCTTCTTCTTTTGTAACCAAATGCAAGATAGCACCATACGCCGTCATCGCAGACTTGCGCTCTTGGCTCATATTGTCGGGCATAATAAGGTGCATTTTATACCCTTTGATTGCCGCTGCCATGGCTAAGGCTATCCCAGTATTTCCACTGGTTGCTTCAATCAGGCTATCACCTGGCTTTATGTCGCCGCGAAGTTCCGCTTGAACAATCATGTTCAATGCAGGACGATCTTTAACAGACCCAGCAGGATTCTGACCCTCAAGCTTTAATAAAATAGTATTACTCGGATTAGGATTGATGCGCTGCAAGCGAACCAAAGGTGTTTGTCCGATCAAGGACTCTATTGTTGGGTATTCGATCATAAAAAAACTTCATTGACATTGATGACTTAGGGAAAGAAACTTAACGTATTAAGCCTATTTAAGACCACTTAGACTAAACAGTACAATAAGAAAGCGTTATAAACTTAGTGTCGGTTTCACGTTTTCAAAGATATAACAGGATATCTTACCTTTGTATTGTCGTACCGTCCTACTCTGTGGCCCCATATTGGACAAATTTTATGCTCATAGTTCGCATTGTCGCACTGCTATTTTTTACACTAATCCTAAGTGGCTGCGATACGTCGACAGAAGACCTTTCTGAGATGAACAATGCCGAGCTCAGAAAACAATGGCGAGCCTGCGCTTACCTCACCGACCCATCACGCAATGAACAAAAGACCTGTACCCTTTATGAAAATGAGTGCAGCTCACGCAAAGAACAAGGACGCTTGGCATGTTATTAACGGATTCTTTTGATTCTGCACAACAGAATGGCATTACCTGTGATTAAGCTTCCTACGCTCAGCCTGAACAGCAAGTTATTTTGGGTTTTGTTCGCACCCGCCTTCCTTGTGTCCATTTTAGTTGGCGTCTTTCTGCTCTCCACCCGCTTTAACGATCTGAACCGTAATTTAGTCGAACGAACTCAACACATCACAGATCAAGTCGCCAACACCAGTGCGTATGCCATTGTATTTTCAGATCAAAATATGATGTATCGAATTTTACAGAACGCGCTCAACAACCCAGACATTAGCAGTGTGCAGCTCTTCAACAGTGAGCAAAAAATGATTGCTGAGCTGGGAAAAACCTCCTCATCAGATAAAATCCTCCTAACCGAAAACAGCGGCATCACAGAACAAAATGGCCGTCTCGAATCCATTAGTGCCATTCATTATACAAGCAACGCACTCGACGACGTTTTTAACGGGCAAACCGATTTATTTAACACCCAAGACCAACGAACACTCATTGGTTGGGTGAAAATAGAAGCCAACAAAGCCAGCATTCAAATTGAAAAATACCAATATACCGGTCTCATTGTTTTTATTTTGGTGCTGTTTAATATACTGATCATTTTGGGCGCGTTTCATGCGTCAAAAACGCTGACCCAACCCATTAATAAACTGGCGTCCGCACTCAATAAATTAGTGAAAGGTCAATTTTCCACCGCCAAGCTAATGAAATTACCACCAGAGTACACAGCCATACAAAAAGACTTACTCGATTTAACGGAAAGACTAGAACACCACAACGAAGAATTGATTGCCGGCATTGAGCAATCCACCGAGGACATACGTCGCAGCATGGACAGCATGGAAGAAAAAAGTGCCCAGCTGCACATAGCAAACCGTGAAGCAATGGAATCAAATCGTCTAAAGTCTCAATTCCTTGCCAACATAAGCCATGAAGTCCGAACGCCTCTTAATGCTATTTTGGGCTACACAAAAACACTGCAAAAAGACATCGCTGATCCACAACACCGCATTTATGTCGACACAATTGAACAGTCCACCAACAGCTTGTTGGCCATTATTGGCGACATTTTAGATTTCTCAAAAATTGAAGCCGGAAAGCTCAGTTTAGAAAACAACCATTTCAATCTTAAAACGCTCATCGATGAGGTTTACCAAACGCTCAGCATTAACCTACTCAGCAAAGACAAACAAATTGATTTGGTACCGGAATTCGGACAGGACGTGCCTGAGTGGTTTATTGGAGACAGCACGCGGGTTCGTCAAATTTTGACCAACTTGATAGGCAATGCCATCAAATTCACCCACCAAGGCTCCGTCAGAACCAGAGTTACCATTGCAACACAAAGCGCCCCAGACATCACATTATCCTTTCAGATCATAGACACGGGGATCGGCATTGCAGAACATAAAATAAACCGCCTATTCAAACCTTTTTCACAAGTGGACACCAGCACCACCAGACAATTTGGCGGTACAGGTCTTGGGCTTGTCATTACCAAAAAACTGGTCGAGCAGATGAACGGTAAAATTGAAGTCAGTAGCGACCCCAGCATTGGATCAACCTTTCGCTTTACCATAAATTTAAAAGCCTCTTCCAAAGGCAGAGCCAATCACCTTCCACTCAATTTTCATACCGTACTACTGGAACCTAGCCAAACCTATAAAAGTTATTTGGATGGGTATTTAAACAGCATCGGAGTGAGCTGCAGCACATGTTCGGACTTAGAACAGATGGTCATGATGTTAAACAAAAATCATCGTGACATTGATGTCGTTTTACTGAGTGTGGCGCCAAATGACCAAAGTGTTGCAGAAGCCAGAGAGCTGGTACTTTATTCCGCTCAACAGTTCTCCATCCCTTGTATTCTGATGATCCAGCCACCGGGGCAAATTACGCATTACCCAGACCTAAAAAACATTTGCAGCGACATACTTCTGAAACCCATCAGCCATGATCGCCTTTACCATGCCTTACAAAACCTCAATGCTGCGCCTTCAAGCGTACCTTCGATTCCTAAACTCAACGCACAACATGAGAAAATCAAGGGACTTAGCATACTGGCCGTGGACGACTCTCCGATCAATCTACAGCTTCTAAATCATTGGCTTTTACCAATAGGTTTGGATGTTTCTTTAGCGTACAGCGGACAACAAGCCATCGATATGGCAATGAGCAAGCATTTCGACCTCATTTTCATGGACATACAAATGCCGGAAATGGATGGCATGGAAACCACGCAACACCTTCGCCAATTAGACACCTACAAAAACATTCCAATTATCGCCCTGACTGCTCATGCGCTCGGTTCTGAACAACAACAGATGCTCAGCAGCGGTATGAACGCTTATTTAACCAAGCCTATTGATGAAGAACTGCTCATCAGCACCATCGAAAAATGGTGTTCGAATACCGACTCCTTCCAAGATCAAGTCGACGCCAAACTGGTTGGCATCTTTGACTTAGATAAAGCGCTGTCAATTGTTGACGGCAAAGAGGAAATTGCCAAAGAAATGTTCGATATGCTCGCAGACTCGTTGAGCGCGGAAAAGAAACTTATCCAACACCATTTAGAGAATCAAGACACGCAAAAACTGATTGAAGTGGTGCACAGAATACACGGTGCCTCGAAATACACCGGCACCATTAATATTGCCCGCCACGCCAATTTTTTAGAAACCCATCTAAAAGAATTAGGAATGGAAGAAGTAGAAGGCGTCGCCGACGATTTCATTGAAGCCATTGACGAACTGTTGAGTCACCGCCAGCTTATCCCTTGGACTCAAGCCTTAGATTCAAGCACAACAAACGCCTGAGCGTAGGCTTTTTCATCCGTCAAACTTAAATGCCAAGACAGCGGCATATCATAGCGCTCTGAAATAACATCATCCACAACAAGCACCGGCTGACCCGATGGTAAGTTTACAACCGAAAAGTGCTGAAAACTGACCCCCGAGCCAATGCCTGTACCTAGGGCTTTTACGGCGGCTTCTTTAGCAGCAAAACGTTTTGCGACAAAGGCATTCGCCTTGCCTTCATTGCTGATTTCAGCCCAGCGTTTTTTTCATCTGCCGTTAAAATTCGGTCAATGAATCGCTCCCCCAAACGAGAAATGGACTGCGCAATACGGGCAATTTCAACCAAGTCCGTTCCCACACCAATAATCAAAATATACCTCTTATAATGTATTTACGCTGTCAACGAACGAAAAATTGGAACGCCCAAGTGACGCTCCCCCTGAAAGGGCTGTGATGGCAATAATCGCCTAGACACTATGGATTTTCCGTTCAGCAAACCGTCTAGCCAATTACGATGCAATTCTTTTGCAAGACTCAAAACCTGCTTATCCATCCATTTGCCAGCATGATAATCCAGCGCGATCTGCCCCTCAACAAACAACATAGGCAGTTGTTTCGGCGTTTCACCATAGTAAGGACGCAAACCAAACTTGTAATGAAACTGATAAAGTTGGCGAGCCTCAACAGGCTCTCCTCGTCCGGTAGAAAGCATATTAATGCCTACCCCCAATTCGGAGAACAACCCCACCTCAAAGCGTCGCAATATAGGCGCAATGGGGGCTCCCGAATGCAAACTTTCAATCAGCCATTTATACAGTTCAAAAACATCAGGCAAAGGAAGGTTAAGAGGCAGCAGCTTTTCTAACAACTCGTGAACATACAGCGCGGCGTACAGAGGCAACCCCTCCAAAGAAGACGCAGACTTAACCGACTCTAGACTTTTTATCGTTTTTAAGTCGCTGCGTCCGACGAACTCCACCTCATAACATAAAAAAGGCCCAGGTATGACCCGAGCCTCTTTTTTAGGTAATCGCCACACTCCTCTGACCAACCCATGCTCTCGTGTTAGCACATCGAGAAGGATCTTGCCGTCCTGAAAAGGCCGAGTATGAACAACATACGCCGATGCGCGCATTAGAATTACTCTTCTTGATAACCCAAGCTGGCTAACGCACGCTCGTCATCAGACCAACCTGAACGCACCTTAATCCAAAGGTTCAACATGACTTTATGCTGGAACAGGTTTTCCATATCAATACGAGCTTCTTTGCCAATGAGCTTAATTTTATCGCCACGTTCACCGATAATAATGCGCTTTTGTCCATTTCTTTCGACCAAAATCAACGCACTGATATGAATAGCCGATTCTTCAAAAACAAACTCTTCTATTTGAACCGCCACTTCATAAGGCACTTCTTGCCCCAACTGACGGGTGATTTTTTCACGAACGATTTCTGCCGCCAAAAAGCGAGAGCTACGGTTAGTAATCTGATCTTCTGGATAAAACTGAGTGCCTTCAGGAATATAGCTTTCCACCAAACGCTCTAGACGATCCAAATTGTTGTTTCGTAGAGCAGAAATTGGCACGATTTGCGCGAAATTCATACGCTCTGACAAATTCGCCAAACGCGGTAAAAGACTCTCTTTTTGATCGAGTTGATCGACTTTGTTTACCACCAAAATCACAGGACAACGAGCGTGTTTTACTTTTTGCAAAACCGACTCATCTTCTTCCGTCCAGCGATCGGCATCAATTACGAACAACACCACATCAACGTCCTTCAACGCCGCCGCGGCCGTTTTGTTCATGATGCGGTTAATGGCTTTGGCTTCACCTATGTGCAGCCCAGGTGTATCAACATAAATAGCCTGAACATGGCCCTCTGTTTTTACACCTAAAATTTGATCACGAGTCGTCTGAGGCTTACGTGAAGTAATGGATAACTTTTGACCTAATATGTGGTTAAGCAATGTCGATTTACCCACATTAGGGCGACCAACAATGGCAATGTATCCACAGTGCGTAACTTCAACGTCAGACATCTTTCTTTTCCAATTGTTTCAAGGCTTTCGAAGCCGCATTCTGTTCCGCAATTCGACGGCTGTTGCCCTTCCCTTCGATCGCGTTTTCACAAAGTTCAATGTGACAGTGTACATAAAACGTCTGATCATGAGGTTTCACCCACAATATCCACTACGTCATATTGAGGCAAAGCGTGCTTACGAGCTTGTAAATATTCTTGCAAGCGGGTTTTCGCGTCTTTTGTCACTATCTTTAGAGATGTGGCATCCAAACGCTCCTTGTACCAAGACAAAATATGTTGACGGCAAATGTCCATCCCAGCATCTAAATACATGGCACCAATGATACCTTCTACCGTATCGGCCAAAATAGAGTCTCGTCTAAACCCACCACTCTTTAGCTCTCCAGCGCCAAGCTTCAAGTAATCCCCTAACTGGAACTCACGAGCAAGTTCAGCCAGCGTGTCCCCTTTTACCAATGAGGCACGCAAACGACTCAACTCGCCTTCCTTAGCTTTTGGAAAACGATGAAATAAATCTTCCGCGATCACATAGTTAAGGATCGAATCGCCCAAAAATTCTAGGCGTTCATTATTTTTTCCACCAAAACTACGGTGCGTTAGCGCCAGCTCAAGCAGTCCAAGGTCAGCAAAAAGTAACCGATTCGCCGACTCAGCTTCTGATACAATGAACTCAAAATTTCTCCAAAAAATACTTATTCAATCAAACCGTTGTTTTTAAAGCTTGGAATGCTGAAAAACTGATCCCAATGCAGCCATACATAAAATGCACGGCCTTTCATATTTTCATCGGGAACAAAGCCCCAGAATCGACTGTCTGCGCTATTATCTCGGTTGTCACCCATCACAAAATAATGCCCCGCAGGAACCGTCCATTCACCTTCATGCGGTGTAAAACGATAACTGTTATAGATATCGTGCTGAACACCCCCCAAGTTTTCACTAAACAGGTCAACAGGCTCTTGATTTGGGTTCAACGAAATGGGCAGCTTTGCCAAAAACTCTTTGCTCACTGGCTGCCCATTTACGGTTAACACTTTATTATGGTAACTAATCTGATCACCTGGCAAACCAACCAAACGTTTAATGTAGTTTAAACTAGGATCACGAGGGTATTTAAACACCACAACATCACCACGTTTTGGTTCTGTCGTGGGAATAATAGTGGTATTCAAAACCGGTAAACGCAAACCATAATCGAATTTATTCACAAGAATAAAATCGCCAATTTTTAACGTTGGCAGCATAGAACCCGAAGGGATCTGAAACGGTTCGACCACAAACGAGCGCAGTCCAAAAATAATCGCAATAATGAAGAAGTAGGACTTCACCTCCACCACCAATTTCGGCGTTTGTGCCAAACGCTGTTGAGCGTCCTTATCCAGCACTTTACGAGCTTCTTCTGTCATGTTCGCCAAGGCGGCTTTTCGCTTAGGCAAATACATAATACGATCGTAGACCCAGAAGACACCGGTTACCAAAAATGCAATGGCCAGTATCAATTCGAAATCAAAACCCATACTTCATTTCTCCATCAAGGTGCAAACACACCGGTTGATTGATTATCTGGCTAGCTATCCAATTGCAAAACCGCAAGGAAAGCAGATTGTGGCACTTCAACGTTACCCACTTGCTTCATGCGCTTTTTACCTTCTTTCTGTTTCTGCAACAGCTTCTTCTTACGACTCACGTCGCCACCGTAACACTTAGCAATAACGTTTTTACGCAAAGCTTTCACCGTGGTACGAGAAATGATTTTTGCTCCCACAGCCCCCTGAATAGCCACATCAAACATCTGACGTGGGATCAAATCTTTCATTTTTTCACACAGAGCACGGCCTTTATACTGCACATTATCTTTGTGCATAATTAACGCCAGCGCATCCACTCTCTCACCGTTGATTAGGATATCCAAACGGCATAGCGGTGCAGGACTAAAGTGTGAAAAGCTGTAATCCAAAGACGCAAAACCACGGCTGCAAGATTTCAGTTTATCAAAGAAATCCATAACTACTTCGTTCATCGGTAACTCATAGCGCAATTGCACCTGACGACCAACATACAACATGTCTTTTTGGATGCCGCGCTTTTCTACACACAAAGTAATCACGTTACCCAAGTATTCTTGTGGCACCAAAATATTGGCTTCCACAATAGGCTCGCGCATTTCTTTGATGGTGCCTGGGTCTGGCATTTTGGACGGGCTGTCTACATAGATCACTTCACCATTATTCAACTCAACTTCAAACACCACGGTTGGTGCTGTAGTAATTAAGTCCAAATCGTATTCGCGCTCTAAACGTTCTTGAATAATTTCCATGTGCAACATTCCTAAGAAGCCACAACGGAAACCAAAGCCCAATGCATCTGAGCTCTCAGGCTCAAAAAACAGTGACGCATCGTTTAATGTCAGTTTGTCTAACGCAACACGGAAATCTTCATAGTCATCAGAACTGACCGGAAATACGCCCGCATAAACCTGAGGCTTAACTTTTTGGAAGCCTGATAATTGAGGAACATCTGGCGTTGTCGCATGCGTGATGGTATCACCGACTGGCGCACCATGAATGTCTTTAATACCAGCGACAACGTAGCCCACTTCACCCGCTTTTAGGATGCCAGTCTCTTTACGTTTTGGGGTAAAAATACCAGCCATATCAACAGGATGAGTTTGTTTAGTAGACTTGATGAAAATCTTGTCTTTTTTACGCAATGTGCCCTGCTTAATTCGAACCAGCGAGACAACACCCAAATAGTTGTCAAACCACGAATCAATAATCAACGCTTGAAGCGGTGCATCGATGTCCCCTTCTGGTGGTGGAATCGTTGCGACTAGACGCTCAAGTACATCATCAACCCCCATGCCAGTTTTCGCAGAACAGGTCACAGCATTCATAGCATCGATGCCAATAATCTCTTCAATCTCGGCACTAACACGCTCAGGCTCGGCTTGCGGCAAGTCAATTTTGTTTAATACCGGCATCACTTCGAGACCTTGCTCAATCGCGGTATAACAGTTAGCAACAGACTGAGCTTCAACTCCTTGAGCCGCATCCACTACCAACAAGGCACCTTCACATGCGGCAAGTGAGCGAGACACTTCGTACGAAAAATCGACGTGTCCAGGGGTATCAATGAAGTTCAACTGATAGGTTTGTCCGTCTTTCGCATAGTAGTCCAACGTCACACTTTGTGCTTTGATGGTAATGCCACGCTCACGCTCGATGTCCATGGAGTCAAGAACTTGAGCGGACATTTCGCGTTCACTTAGACCTTCACAAGTCTGGATGAAGCGATCGGCTAACGTCGATTTCCCGTGGTCGATATGAGCTATAATACTGAAATTGCGTATGTGCTTAAGATTATTGGAAGACACTATTTACTCACACTTTAAAAGCGATTTTTGAATGATTATCTGTTGATAAAAAAGAGACATATGCACACTTATCACACGATTTGGCTGAATAAAGTAAGCACCAATACCGTGTCTGGCCTATGTAAAAATATCATCAACACATTTTTAGGTTAGAAATTGGCGAGCATTCTACCGAAAATCGAGCAGGGACTCCATTTATTTCAGAGATCAAACAAGATCAAACCCAGCAAGCAAAGTCGAATTAAGGCAGCGCAATGCCTTTCTCTTTTAGGATCCGCTCAACCGTATCAACGGTCGCTTGAGTATGCGCATCGATCTCAAGATTGACTCGATCCCCCACCGACAACTCACCAAATGTCGTCAATCGCAACGTTTCTGGAATCAATGAGACTTCCAACCAATCATCACCAATGTCACTGATCGTCAAACTGGCACCGTTTAAACCTACATACCCCTTGTTAAATAAGTAACGTCTGGCATCAACGTCATGCTGTCGATCTGTCGTAAATCGTAGGTGGACGCTTTCTTCGATTTTTTCGATCCGGCTAACACTGACCGATGTCATGATATGACCCGACATAACATGCCCGCCAATTTCATCGCCCATTTTAGCGGCGCGCTCAAAATTCACCGTATCGCCTGCGTGTAATAAACCAATATTGGTCAACGCCAAGGTGGTATCGATGACATCAAATGTCAGTACATCATGGCCAATTTCAGCCACGGTTAGACAAACACCATTTATCGCGACACTCGCGCCTAACTGCTGTCCCAACATAACCCCCGCTGGAAAAGACACTTCGAGACGCTTATTACGCCCCATTTGCTCAGCAAGCTGAACGGTCGCTGTACCTTGTACGATACCCGTAAACATAAAGATTCCTCATATATAGGTGAAAAAATGAACCATATTTTATCGTTAACTTGTTCTTAACCCGTGACTGAAGAAGAAATGAACACCTGTATTCAAAGCGGCATCACAACTGGTTTTGCGCAAGTTATCACAATGTCACCAATAGGGTTATCCACAGGTTACGGGGATAACCAAAATTCAATCAAAAGAACTAAAAAACCAAACCCTACTAATGCGACCATTTTACGACTTTTCAAGCAAAACAATGACAATTAGTGAAGAATGTCCCCTTTAAAAAAGCCCATGGCCATTTTATTTTACCCAAAAACAAGAAAGCCGCTTCCATTGAAGCGGCTTTCAAAAACACCATGCATCACACTATCAAACCTAGGCTATGATTCAGACAAGGCCTCTATCATGCCCTGCGTAACCAATGTGATTCCGTCTGAATTGCGGTAAAAACGAGCCGCATCAGCCACCGGATCCTCTCCGATTACCGTTCCTTCAGGAATAGAGCAATCCGAATCAACCACAACTTTATTCAGCCGGCAATGACGACCAATATCACAACGAGGCAATATCACTGACTTATTGACATGGGAGTAGGAGTTAACTCGAACATTGTTAAAGAGAATAGACTGTTCAACCGTTGAGCCAGATACAATACAACCAGCAGAAACAACGGAATTCAAAGCCGTACCAATACGCTCTTCATAATTGTAATTAAATTTAGCCGCTGGACGCTGATATTGAGTCGTACGAATAGGCCAATCCTCGTCATACAAATCCAACTCAGGCACCAAACGCGTCAAATCCATATTGGCTTCCCAATAGGCCGTCAACGTTCCTACATCACGCCAATAAGGCTCGTCCGGATAGCTTTTGTTGTCGATTACGCTGTTCGCAAAATGGTGCGCTTTAATGTTACTTCTTCCAACAAACAATGGAATCAAGTCTTTCCCAAAATCGTGACTCGAATCGTCATCACTGGCATCAGAGCGTAAATTGTCCGACAAAAATTTCGTGTTAAAGATATAAATCCCCATGCTTGCAAGCGATACATCTGGCTTACCAGGCATAGTCGGAGGGTTGGATGGCTTTTCTTCGAAAGCAATAATATTGTCGTTTTCATCTACGTGCATGATACCGAATTGATCGGCTTCTTTAAGAGGTACTTCAATGCATGCCACCGTGACATCCGCGCCACTTTCGATGTGTTCTTGCAGCATGACGCTGTAGTCTTGCTTGTAAACATGGTCACCAGCGAGAATCAAAATATACTCACTTTCTAGACCATCAATCATACTCAAATTCTGAAATACAGCATCGGCCGTTCCACGATACCAGTCACCACCCGTTTGTTGTTGAGCTGGCCAAAGCTCAATGAACTCATTGAAGTCAGAACGAAGAAAGTTCCAACCTCTTTGCACGTGTTGATTCAGGGTATGAGAACGGTATTGAGTCAAAACAGCAATGCGTCGCATACCTGAGTTGATACAATTAGAAAGCGGGAAATCAATGATTTTATATTTACCGGCAATAGGCACTGCAGGTTTAGAACGATTGTCTGTTAATTGCTTTAATCTTGAGCCACGTCCACCGGCTAGAATAATGGACAAAGTTTTCATACGCGCCGTATTTAAATCCATGTGATGCCCTTAAAATTTTTATCAACACACTCTACTTGAAGTTCCATTTAGGTATACTCTTATCATTATTCCAAATCAACAAGATGCCTAATAATGAAAATACTATTTGCTGCCTCTGAAATTTACCCCTTAATTAAAACTGGTGGGTTAGCCGATGTGGCAGGCGCACTCCCCGTTGCTTTGAGAAAAAAGGTCACGATGTCAAACTTATTATGCCTGCTTACCAAGGCATACTTGAAAAGGTAGCGCCAATTCAAAAGAGTATCAACCTCGGAAACCCATTTGGCGTCGGAGATTTGTTACTTCTTGAAACTCATATACCTGAAAACGACACCCCGATTTATTTGCTTCAGTGCCAAGCACTTTACGAGCGAGAAGATGGGCCTTACGTTGATAAAAACGGGCTAGATTTTGAAGACAACCACATTCGTTTCGCGGCGCTATCATGGGCGACAGCCACATTAGCTCTGCACGGAAGTCTCATTGAATGGCAAGCCGATGTGCTGCATTTAAACGATTGGCAAACAGGCTTCGCTGCCGCTTATCTAGAAAGCTGGAAAGTAAAACATCTGCCCGTTGTCACGACTGTGCATAATTTACGATATAACGGCAGTTTTGACATGAATCAATTTTCTAGCACGCATCTGTCTACTGAATTGCTCAGCATGCATGGCATGGAATTCTATGGTCGCTTCTCTGGTCTTAAAGCAGGATTGGTGTATGCCGACGCCATCACCACAGTCAGCCCAACCTACGCAAAAGAAATACTAACCCCGGAATACGGTGACGGCTTAGATGGAACGCTAAAAGCGATCCAACACAAGCTCACTGGCATTTTAAATGGCGTTGATTACGATCAATGGGCTCCAGAAGTCGATTCACTCATTCCACAAAACTACAGCATCGAAAGCCTAGCGCTGAAACAAACGAACAAACTGGCCCTGTTGCGAGAAAATGGGTTATCAGAAGACCTAAGCAAACCAGTGTTTGGCGTAGTCAGTCGACTGACAGAACAAAAGGGTTGGATCTTGTTCTGCAAGCCATGCCCGCTATGCTAGAAAAAGGCGCTCGGTTAGTGGTATTGGGGTCCGGTGACAAACATTTAGAGTCAGCCTATTTAGCACTTCAAGAAAATTATCCAGATCAAGTCTCTGTTCGGATTGGCTATTTTGAAGATTATTCACACCGAATCCAAGCTGGCATTGATGCTTTGCTCATCCCATCACGATTCGAGCCTTGCGGCTTAACTCAACTATACGCATTAAAATACGGCACCTTGCCCATCGTGAGACAAACGGGCGGATTAGCAGACACGGTATTTGAAGGCACAGATAACGCAAATGGATTTGTATTTTCAAAAGCCACCAGCGAAGAACTGGAAGCAGCGATAGAACGCTGTATGACCTGTTTTGACGATAAAGAGCACTGGCAAGCACGACAAATAAATGCCATGCGCTGCGATCATAGCTGGGAAGCCGTTACTGACCAATGGACCGCGCTTTATCAATCCTTAATCGAAAACGCCTAACAAGTAACGCATGCGCTAGATGGTTTGTTCCTTACTGAAGGGATAAACCATCGTGGCGGCTGATTTCCCACAACCTCTCACCATCAATGAGAGCCTGCTCCATGAAACCGTCTTGCTTCATTTCTTGTAACGCCACCGCAATCCGGTATTTCAGATCCTCATTGTTACAAGGGGATTTTTTAGACATGGTCAAATACAAGCCTTCACTGCTTACAAAAGGTTGTTGCGCAACAATAATGTCGGACAAACCCAATATAACTGAGTACGCATAGGCAGGACTTTTTTCATACAATACATAATCAACACGATCCGCGGCCAACATCCGTAATGCTTGGGATAAGCTGGCTACTGACAATATATTCAAATTACGTTGAGCGTACTGATCAAATTCCTGGCCGAAACTATTATTAATGACCGTTACGCCCCACTTACCGGCTAAATCTTCTTTTTTATTAAATGGAAAACGCTTGTCTTTACGCTGCCAAACAACGCTCGTTGTGTGCAACATCACTGGCGTAAAGTAATCCATATAATCCGCACGTTCGGTGGTATAAAACGCCCCCGCCATTAAGTCCACACGGCCATTTTTAACTTCACTTTGCGCTCTAGACCATGGACCTACATGCATCAACTCAATGGGAATATGTATACGACGACTTAACTCATCGATAATAATGCGATTGACGCCATTTAACAGGGTAGAAGATGATTCTTCACGCCACAGAAAAGGAGGGTATTCAGAATTGCCTGACGCAGTAAGTTCAGAACAAACTGCATTGTCAGCCGCTAGAGATAAGTTACTGTTAAAAAAGGCCACCGCCAACAAGCAGTAAACGATGTGTGTGTGTAGCCGCATACCGCGCCACTCCCCTTATAAATACTTTCAAACTACAAGTGACGCCATGCCTATAAGATGATTACGTTACAATGAAAAAATACGTAAGTACACTAACCATTTAGACAGACTTTTTAAACCAACTCACCTTTTCAGTACTCATCAAGTTGATCAAGGATAACGTCAATAAAAACATCATAATGTGTTTATTTTCAATCACCTATGAGGCTATAGAAGAAAGAAACAATAATCAATAAACTTTTATTAACCAAAAGGACACATTAAAAAGGCCAAAAACATGAACTGCTGTCCTTCGGTTCCGTACCCAAAATAAACGCCAAAGACGTCTTCTCTGCGCAGCGTGATGACGCAATTTCAAAGGCATCATTCAGTACGTCGAACCTAGCCGCCCCTTGGGCAAGCTTTCTGGTAGCGAAGTAGGGTTCACATTTGTGTAAAATCAATCCAAACTTTTTGAGCACCACTGCTCCCCGTGATGCTTAAAGGCACATTGTCGTCGTCACCCAACCACACCGTTGAAGAATAATCGCCCGTTATCCCAACAAACCAGCTGTCTTTTTGTTGATTGGTTGTGCCCGTCTTGGCGGCAAAACGCAGGTTTGGAAACGCAGCTTGAGCCGCACGAGCGGTGCCTATTTGTGGTGTCTTTGTCATGCCGTCCAACGTGACCGCAAGCAACGCGTCTGTGAAAGGAACATCATTTTGCTGATCAAACCGCTTCATTAAACGATCTTCTTGATCCATCACAGCAAGTACCACCCCCAACTCACTGCTTTTCCCTTGAGAAGCAATAGGCTGATACAGGCGAGAGACTTCAAACGGCGACAATTCTAACGCCCCCAATGCCATCGCAGGATGCATAGTAAATGGCCGCTTTACGCCCAACTGTCTTAATGTATCGCCAACGCGATCAAAACCAATTTGTTGCGCTAATGACACAGTCGCCAAATTGTAGGATTTCGCCATGGCTTCAAAAAGATGAACAACACCATGTGTTTCTCGGTCGTAATTTTCAGGCTCCCAAATTTGCCCGCCAACATTAAAACGCATGCGTTTATCTTCAATGTTGGACCACCAAGTATAACGCCCCGTTGCCAATGCAGATAAATACAATGGCGGTTTTACTAATGAACCTATCGGTCTAACAGCACCTAACGCTCGGTTAAAACCAGTGTAATACGCGCCACTGGAACCAACAATCGCACGCACTTGGCCAGTAACGCGATCAGTCACAACCATCGCACCCTGTAGGCCCTTCAGTCGAGCATCTCGTTTTTCTAGACTCGCCACCTGACGCTGCATGGCCACACTCGCCGCTCGTTGTGCTCGTATATCAACACCCGTATAAATGCGTAAATTTTTTGTCGCTAATGTCGTCTCATCGAAGTCTCGGGACAGTTGCATGGCCACCAAGTCCAGATAATCGCCATACACTGAGCGCTCTTTTTGTTTACTGGCCAAGCGAATAGGTTGTTTTATCAAATAGTTGTAATCTTTATCGGATAATCGGCCCTGCTCTTTTAATACCGCCAATACCGTATTGCGACGTGCTTTCGCTCGGTTTGGAGAGCGCTCTGGATTGTACAAAGAAGGCCCTTTGACCATTCCCACCAACAAGGCGAACTCATCGATGTTTAATTCATTTAAAGGCCGACCAAAAAAGTGCTGGCTCGCGGCAGCAAAACCATGCAATGCACTGCTGCCTAACTGAGCAAGGTACACCTCGTTCATGTACGCTGTGATAATGGCTTGTTTTGAATAATGGTATTCAAGCAAGACACTCATCACGACTTCCGTCAGTTTACGCGTATAGGTTCGCTCCGAACTCAAATACATGTTTTTCACCAACTGTTGAGTCAAGGTAGAACCACCTTGGCGCCTCGCCCCTTGAGTCAAATTCACCACAATCGCTCGCGCGATTCCAGTAAGAGAGATCCCCCAATGCTGGTAAAAATCCTGATCTTCCACCGCCACCAAAATATCAAGCAGCGGCTTGGGTATCTCGTTATAGCTTAGGATTTCACGACTTTCAGTGTTACCGCCGTATAAGTAACCGATACGCTGCGGTTCGATTCTAGCCTCGCTGACCTCATCCCCGTTTAGTGCCTGAATCACCAAACGTCCTTGTTCAAAGGAAAAAATACGCCTTTCGCTTTCATGAAACCCTAAATGATCGACATAGGAACGCAAATGCGCACTCACCTTGGTCTGGCTTCGTGCCGCCCACCCAACTTTTTGACTGTTGCGGCCAAATCGATAACCGGTTTCTTCCAATAAGTTCTCAAGATCTTGCTTTTTCCAAGGGGCGCCATTCACTAAAACAATCGGCGCACTGTAGACTTCAGAAGGTACTTGCCATTTTTGTCCCTCAAAACGAGACACAACTTGTCCATTCAACCACCAAACCCAAATAGAAAACGGAATGCTGCCCAACAAGGAAAGGATCAACCCCCATTTGAAACAGAAACGAAAGGACCTCTTCAAGAATGAAGATTTAGGGGCTTTTTTAGATGATGTCGGCGATTTGCGCCTAGATTTTACGGGAGTTTTTTTGGCCATAGCGCGCAAGTATAAGGAGCTTACTGAACGCAATCAACGACCCAAAACCAACTAACTCAATTCTTACATATTGACTCGTATGCCATAGAGTTTTAGAGTCTTTGCTCACGAAAAATTGAATTAACTGACATTTTTCTGAACTTTATTCACTTAGTCGACCGTAGAATTGAAATAAAACGTCACTAGGATTCCCTAATTGACAGTTAGGCGAGCTTCATTGAAGAAGCATTGATTCTCTTAAAATAAGCAATATTCATTATAAAAAAGTGCGGTAATCACGTGTTTAATAAGCATCTTATACCTAATGCGCAAAACCTTCCTGAAGGGCAAGCTCTTAACATCAACATTGAAAAATGCAGCTTTTTGGTGACCAAACAAAAAGGCCAAATTATTGCCTATGAAAACCTGTGTCCTCACCAGAAAAAGCCGTTAACGTGGTCTTCGAATCCTGCACTGGATGACGACGGGGACTATTTAAAATGCCACCATCACGGCGCGCTTTTCTCTCCAGCCGATGGATCTTGTATCACAGGGCCTTGTCAGGGAAGCCACCTAAAAAAGCAACCGTTGGTATTGAGCAGGGTAATTGCTACTTGCTGTTTGCCTAAGGCTGTAAATTTTTATCTGTTTGGATAACCATGATCAACAAGACGACGCTCACTAAATTGCATTGTATTTTCTATCGTCGCCCCGTCGTCTTGTTATTCATGACTTTGACTTGTTTAAGTCTGTCGGTGACTTCTCAAGCCAGAGCGCTTCATTTGGCTGTCGCCTCTAATTTCATAGCCCCCATTAAGCAATTGGCAATGGAATTTCAACAAGAAACTGGAAACGACATCACCTTATCATTTGGGTCTTCCGGCAAACTCTTTGCACAAATCCAGCATGGCGCCCCGTTTGATATTTTCCTCTCTGCCGATGTGGCGAAACCTGAAGCCTTGATAAAAAACCGTCTTGCAGAACCTAACAGTCTGGTTATTTACGCCAAGGGCAAATTAGCATTGTGGTCAGTACATCCGATGACAGGCAGCCTAGAAGATGTACTGCAACGCGCTCATCGCATTGCCATCGCTAACCCTAAATTAGCACCATACGGAAAAGCAGCAAAAGAAAGTCTCATGTCTTTATCCCAGTGGGATACAGTCAAAACTAAAATCGTTCAAGGCGAAAACATAGGTCAAACATACCAATTTGTTTATTCCCAAAATGCAGACATTGGTTTTGTTGCCTACTCACAAGTCTTAGCTGGCGACATCAAGGGCGATATCATTGCGATACCCAGTCAACGTCATAGCAAAATAAACCAAGCGGCCGTTGTGGTATCTCAATCCAAGAACAAAGAACTAGCAAAGCAATTCATGGCCTTTTTAATGCGACCAGACATACAGACTAAAATCGCACGATTTGGCTATTCCACCGCAGCAGACTAGGTTATCGAATCATGCTTCTAAGCCCCGAAGACCTTGGCGCCATTTGGTTAACATTAAAGCTCGCTAGCCTAGTCACACTCTTACTGATTGTTTTATGTACCCCTCTTGCATGGTGGCTAGCCAGAACTCAATCTTGGCTAAAAGGCCCAATCAATGCCATTGTAGCGATGCCTTTGGTGCTGCCACCAACGGTGCTGGGATTTTATTTATTGCTGCTTTTGGGCCCTCAAGGTAGCGTCGGAGCATTCTTAGGTCAGATTGGTTTTTCTGCTTTGCCCTTTAGCTTTGCAGGTTTGGTTGTCGCGTCCATGTTGTATTCTCTTCCTTTCGTGGTACAACCCATTCAAAATGCCTTTATAGCAATTGGCACTAAGCCCCTCGAAGCCGCTGCAACCCTTCGCTCCTCACCGTGGGATCGTTTTTTATATGTTGCTCTTCCCTTAGCAAAGCCAGGCTACATAAGCGCGGCTATTTTGGGGTTTGCACATACTGTTGGAGAATTTGGCGTTGTGCTGATGATTGGCGGAAATATTCCCTATGAAACCCGAGTTATTTCCATACAAATATACGATCATGTCGAAGCGTTAGAATACGGCCAAGCTCACACACTCTCTTTATTAATGATGGCCTTTGCCTTTATCGTGCTTGCCTTTTTATATGGCAACCAAAAACGTCAGAAACACCATGTCGTTGCTGGTGGCGTACTATGAATTTACCAACGGACAACATGTTATGTGTGCAGATAAAACAACCGGCCACATCACAGTCGAGTTTCTCGCTTGATGTTGACCTATTGTTACCAAGTACTGGAGTAACCGCCCTATTTGGGGCATCGGGCTCAGGTAAAACCACGATATTACGCCACATAGCCGGACTAAACATTAGCCAACACAGCCATGTCAGTCTAAACAACAATATTTGGCAAAGTGCTGGGGGTTCAGTACCACCTCATAAACGCCCCATTGGCTTTGTGTTTCAAGAAGGCAACCTTTTTGAGCACCTCACCGCAGAAGGAAACTTACGCTTTGCGATGAAGCGAGCGAACACAGGGTCATCAATCATTGCATTCGATGAAGTGATTGAGCTGATGAATATTAGGGGTATCCTGACGCAATTTCCTGCCCAGCTGTCTGGCGGTGAGCGTCAGCGTGTTGCCATCGCCAGAGCACTGTTAATACAACCTCAGCTGCTACTTATGGACGAACCGCTAGCGGCACTGGATGAAACCTTGAAGCAAGATATTCTTCCGTATTTAGAAGCCCTCTGTCATCGTGCGAATATCCCCATTTTGTATGTCAGTCATTCATTGGATGAAGTCATTAGGCTCGCAGACCACATGGTGGTTCTGGAGAAAGGCAAAGTCACTGAACAAGGAGCAGTCCATTCACTTCTAGGAAAGTTGGGGACTTCGTTTTCACGATATCAGGACGCCAGTGTGGTCATATCCGGTGTGGTGACCAAACAAGAAAAACAATGGGGGTTGTCATGGCTTGAATTTGATAACCAAACCATCGCCTTCAAACAAGGCAACGAAAGCATAAATGACACGATCAGACTGCGAATCCAATCGAAAGATGTCAGCATAACGCTCAGCAAAGACAATCATTCTAGTATTTTAAATCACATTGAAGCCATTGTGGATGAAACAGAAAGAGACCCACAAGACCCAAGCACAATCCGGGTTCGGCTGTTAGCAGGAAACACACCGATTCTAGCGAAAGTGACCGCATTATCAGCTCATCGGCTGGCCTTGAAAAAGGCCTAACCGTCATCGCTCAAATCAAATCGACAGCAGTGTTAGCCTAATCAAGCATCCCTCCCTACTAGTGTTAAGCAGGCTTCGCCCAAAAAGCCGCTAATTTCGGTTTGATCACCAACGACATCAAGATGGAAATCACCAAACCTGCCGGCAATGCCGAAACAAACGTCGCCAGCCAAAGCTCAAAAAACGCTTTTAACACCACTAACCCATGTAAATTAATGGTCGTCACCAACGCCATAATGGATTCCATGATCACCGCCATAATCAAACCAAAAACCAAATTCTGTTGCAGGGCTGAGACATTAGGAAGCACACTTTTTACTACACGATGCACCAAAAATGCAATAACCCCACCAATCGGTGCAATACACAAAATACACAACGCAAAAGAGGATAACCAAGCCCCCATAAAACCATCGGAAAAGCCGATGTTCCTCCAGGTCATTAAAAAGGTTAAAAAACCGCCAAAAACGATAACGATACTAGCAATAATGCCGATTTTCTGAACTTTTTTTGACATACGTCTTCTCTCTATGAATGATAAGGTTAAAACCAAAAATAATATTGACTTAGTCAACCATATTTAATTTAATTGATAAAGTCAACTATATGAGTGAATTGTAATGGCTATTCCCGAATCAGAACTTCAAGCCCTTTTTATGCATACCATCACTGGCTTAAAAATATCGATGAAAAACATCATGAAAGACAAAGCACTGAGCTTATCGCCTTTGTACTTTATGCTGCTAAAAACCATCCACGATACGGAAAATTGCACCGCAAATTACCTTGCTGATGCAACAGAAAGAGACAAAGGGCAAATCACCCGTTTGGTAAAAGAAATGATGCAGCAAGGACTCGTGCAAAAGCAGCCAAACCCCCACGATAAACGCAGTCAGTTTTTACAACTAACTGAGTCTGGGCTGGGCTGCTTCGAACAATTAGCCATTGCAGATCAAGCGGTATTAAAAGAAATGCGAGCCAACGTAAGCGATGATGAGTTAACAACATTCTTAGAAATAGGGAACAAGATGCTACAGAATCTACATAAGATTAATGGCAAACCCTAAGAAGAAAACCTTCACACCTCTAACGCCAATTGCGCCAAGAATGAACGCATTACGTCTTCTCGTCGTTTGCCTTCCCTTTGGGCTGAAAGCGTATGTAAATGCGAAGAAATGCGAAACAACTTGCGGTAAAAGTGGTCAATGGAGTACAAAGAGTCATTGGGCTCCCGCTCTAAACAGAAAGGGTCTTCAAGACTGTATAACGCTCTATTTAATGACCCACTTACCTGCATGCAGCGCGCAATTCCCACCGCGCCCAACGCATCTAACCGATCCGCGTCTTGAACTATTTTGGCCTCCAATGCAGTTGGCTCAATATTGGCACTAAAACTGTGTGCACAAATCGCATGGTGGATCGCATTCATGTACTGAGTGGGGTAGCCGATCGACGTTAGGAATGTAACAGCTTTATCTGCTGCCAATGTAGAAGCTGAGGATCGATCTGGGTGATTTTTCGGTAATGAAACACAGTCATGAAGCCAGGCGGCGGGTACCACAACGGCGAGATCAGCCCCTTCCTCCAATGCTAATTGCTTAGCCGTTTTGACCACGCGAGAAAGATGACTAATGTCGTGAGCAGCGTCTGATTGCCCCTGAGTAAGCAAAAACTCACGGCAATCACGCTCAAAATTAGGACAGAAATTTAACAAGAAAGCTCCCATTATGTTGGCTAAATCATTCGAACTGGATGATCACAATTGAATCATAGAAATTAAGATTACAATCATTAGTGTGTTAAAAATAGACCTAAAAAGCCTGCCTGACGCCACCTCTTCAAAGCGCTTTTTCCACGCTGTCTTTATGGTAAAAAAGTCAATTATTCACTCACTAGTAAACCAAAAAAACCCAACAGGTAAACTATTTTACCATTCCTCAATAAATAGGTACACTTTGCAAAATTTTTTCTGGAATTAGATCACTATGCCAATACTCATTGCCGTCACCCTACTTTGGGCATTTTCCTTTAGTTTGATTGGGGTTTATCTAGCAGGCCAAGTTGACGCTTGGTTCTCTGTGTTAATGCGCGTTGCGCTAGCAACCGCCGTCTTCCTGCCGTTCTTAAAGCTGCGTCAAATCGAAGCCAGCATTGCCTTTAAACTGATGGTATGTGGCGCTCTGCAACTTGGCATCATGTACGGGTTTTACTATCAATCTTTCTTGTATTTATCCGTACCTGAGGTCTTGCTCTTTACGGTGATGACACCGCTTTATGTCACACTGATAAACGACATGCTTGATCGTCGAATTAACATCGGCTTCGCAATCAGTGCTTTACTTGCCATTCTGGGCGCGGTGGCAATCCGCTATCAGGGCGTCGATGAAGGTTTCATCAAAGGTTTGCTTATCGTCCAGGGCGCAAATATCTGCTTTGCGGCCGGACAAGTTGGTTACAAACGCGTGATTGCCAAAGAGCGTCCAGATTTACCACAACGTACCGTATTTGGCTGGTTCTTCCTCGGGGCACTTGCGGTTGTTGTCCCTTGTTACTTAGCCCTTGGCAACTTAGACAAGTTACCAACAACGACGCTACAGTGGTCTATTCTTGTCTACTTGGGGATTGTTGCTTCTGGCCTTGGTTACTTTGCTTGGAACAAAGGCGCCACCATGGTGAATATTGGAACACTGGCTGTAGCAAATAACTTATTGATTCCGGCAGGCATATTGGTAAACGTTATTTTCTGGAACCGTGACGCTGACATTTTACGTTTGAGTATTGGCGGCGCCATTATCTTACTGGCACTTTGGGTAAACGATAAATTCAACCAAAAAATCAGTAAAACACACGCTGCGCACTAGACAATACTCTGCCCTTGTAACATCGCGCCCTATAACATCACACGATGAATAGCGGCATGATGTTACAGGGTGTTTTTTTACATAGTGCGTTTATTCAGCGACCAACCATGTTTGAAACGCCTTCTGTGAGTCTTTATCTGCTTTATTGAACCAAAATTGAGACATTTCCAATTGGATATTCGACACCGTAGGCTTGTATAACGCGTCCGCCAACCAAATTCGTATTTCTTTTCTTGTTGCATCATCGGATTGATTATACCAAAACTCCATCATTCGCAACGCCACATCCTCTTCCATCAGAATTGGGGCGGCGACAGGGCCGGAATCAGAACGATACGTGGGTGAGTCCGGCGCGGTTAATCGCTCGATTTCATCAATAAAATCTCGCGAATTTTGCAATCCCGATTTCGTTGCCAAAATTTGCTGTTTATAATCCACAGTATGGCCACTGACAACGTCATAAATGCTAAATTGTGGATCTTTCGCATTGGCTTCTGCTTGTTTGAGCGTAGAAACGTAAGGGGCTTTTAATGTTAGATAGGTGCTCTTTTCAAACTGCAAATCCAGAACAATGGGTTCCGATTGAAAAGTTTGTGTGTCTCCACCACTGCGCAGCATTTTATTAAAGCGCACAACAATTTGATGTGGGCCTTCGTCAACGTCCACCCTAAAATCATTACCAAATTGATGAGCACTTTCGAGGTCAACATACATAATTTCAAAAGAGCGAGGGACTTCGAAAGTGACGGCAACAGCAGGCAACGCAGTAAAACCACAAAACAGTAGACCATAGGCTACCATACGATTTGGAAACGTCATTATTAACACCCATTTACATAAGAATAGTTCAAACGAATCTAACATATCATTCTGTTTTATTTGATCGATATGATGTACTTTAAAGACACTTACTTGATTTTATCTTTTTTGCCAAAAAGGCGATAAAATCGTCAATTTCGCACCGGTAAAGTATCAATGACATCCTTTTTCCTAGATACGTTGCACGAATAGGGTAAATTCAAGCTTGTTTATATCGTGTTAAATAGGCCGTTTTCTCATTTTTAAACAGGATCACTGCGCAGCGGTATGTCAAACAACACCCAAGCAAAATTCAATCATAACCTTACTCTCAGAGTGATTGAGCTGGCTATTATTACAATGGCCATAACACTGGTACTTCGGCCATTATTTGTGACCTTGCCAACCCTGTTTACAGTATTAAACTTGGCCAATTTGGTGCTCGCTTTGGTGTTTTATACCCTTGTGCGTTTGGATCTTTTCCCAAAATGGGAATGCATCTTATCTTTAGTGATCGCGATTATACTGATCATGCCCATGCTTGCTTTATCCGGCGGGGTCAACAGTCAAGTGGCTTGCATCCTACCGCTGTACCCTGTCTTCGCGGCATTAATTGGCGGCTACAAAGAGTCTTTACTGGTCACCATATTTCTTACGGTTTGTGTGGTTTTGGCGACAATATTCAGTACCGATATTGTGGACTTATCGGAAGCAGACTATTCGCGAGAAAAATCAGTAGTACGCGGTTTTTGGTTAACCATGTCCATTATCTTTAGCGGTGTTTTTGGCCGTTTTTTTCTGAAAAAATACACCGAATTTACCGACCAATTAAGAGACGAAAACATCCATGACCCATTGACTGGATTGCTTAATCGCCGAGGGCTAAACCGTAACTTTAGCCGAGAATTAGACAATGCCAGCCTATCAACATCCCCTTTAAGTGTTCTGCTTATCGACATCGACTACTTCAAAAAAGTAAACGATATGTATGGGCATGACACGGGAGACATTTGCTTAGTTCAGGTAGGAAAATTACTGGCAGACAACATCAGAAAAAGCGACACCATTGCACGATTTGGAGGAGAAGAGTTTATTATTCTTCTGCCCGGCACAACCCAACTGGATTCAGTGAAAGTGGCAGAATACCTAAAAGGAATCGTGGCTCAAGGCAAGTTCAGTGACTTCAACCTTCCCCTTACAATAACGATTGGTATCACCGAACGACACCCGCAAAATGACAACGCTCTGAAAATGATAAAACGCGCAGACAAAGCCCTTTATAAAGGCAAAGATAAAGGTCGAAATTGTGTCGAAGTGTCTGAATAAACAGTTAACCCGAATTAATCTCTTTTGCGCCAGCGACTGTATTTAGAATGCACTCCGCGTGTAAAAGCAGACGAATATTCTTCTAATATATCCACCCCATACAAAATGGCGACTACGATGAAAGACAGCTTAATCGCCACATAAGAGCCAATAATGGCAATGCACACACCAATGGCCGCTAACGTCCAAATCGTCGCGGCCGATGTCACACCAATCACCGCTCCGTCTTTAGACAACATCACACCGGCACCAAGAAAACCTATCCCCGTGATCACCTGACCAATAATACGTGAAGGGTCTGTTGTATCAGCCGCGACAAACATCGAAGACGCAATAAACACATATGTCCCCAACACAATCAGTGCCGAGGTTCTAATGCCGACAGGTTTGCCTCTCAACTGCCGCTCTAATCCCACAATAACACCGCAAAAAATCGCGGTCACAATCGACCCCCAACTATAGGGAGCAATGGAAAATACTGATTCTATCGTCATACACACTGTCTTAGGGCAAACGCCATCATGAGAAAAACGTAACATCACACTATAATGTACTGAATTTTTACGCTTAGTACAGCGGTTAATCTCACACCCGTTTAGACACCAATAAGCACAATGCCCATAAAAAAATAACACCAAACGGCATTCCTATTAAGGTTTTTTTGCTCTAACTGCCCTTTGGTTGAGCAAGTAGCAAAGTCGTCATCGTTCAACATACCCAGATGAGTGTTATCAATCACCTACCAATGCTTTACTCACTGGCTTAATGCCTTTTTCCGTCAACGCCTCCCAGCCATCTTCTGCCACTTCAAATAGACCGATTCAAGATGCACAAGCGGCCATAGGAACGCTTTTCCTTTACCCTATTCGACACTGTAATCGGCATTTGTCCACGTTCAGTCAGCACATAAAACTGGCTCGCTTGGTTTAGGACAAAAAAAAGCCAACAGGGGGAAGACTGTTGGCCTTTGGCTATCAATGTGTGCGATTTGTGTTGCCACAAACCCGATCAAACAACATTAGATCGCAAATTGATTCATCGTGTTGTCTTTCCCTGACGCTTTTAACGCTTGCGCACCAGAGAAGTACTCCTTGTGATCATCGCCAATGTTCGACCCTGACATGTCCTGATGCTTCACACAGGCCAAGCCTTGGCGAATTTCTTTGCGTTGAACTTCTTTAACGTAGCCCAGCATTCCTTGATCACCAAAGTAATCTTTCGCCAAATTGTCAGTAGACAGCGCCGCTGTGTGGTACGTCGGCAAGGTAATCAAATGGTGGAAGATTCCCGCTTGTGCCGCCGCGTCTCTTTGGAAAGCACGAATGCGCTCGTCTGCTTCGGCTGACAATGGCGTATTATCGTAATCCTGAGACATCAATTGATCACGACGGTACTCCGCCACGTCTTTACCTTCTGCTTGCCAAGCATCAAACACTTGCTGACGGAAGTTCAACGTCCAGTTGAAAGACGGGCTGTTGTTGTACACCAGTTTCGCGTTTGGCATCACGTCGCGAATGCGGTTTACAATGCTCGCAATTTGCCCGATATGAGGTTTTTCTGTCTCGATCCACAACAAATCCGCGCCATTTTGCAGAGAAGTGATGCAATCCAGTACCACACGGTCTTCACCGGTATTCGCTTTAAAACGCACCAAACCGTTGGCCAAACGAGTGGGCTTAATCAATCGATCCCCCTGCTTAATCGCCATGTCACCAGATTTCATTTGCTCTAAAGACGTCACTTCTTCACCGTCAATAAACGCATTATACTGATCCGCTAAATCGCCCGCCGCTTGAGACACCGGAATTTTTTGTGTCAAACCAGCACCCAAAGAATCGGTACGCGCTACAATGACACCATCGTCCACACCCAACTCTAAAAAGGCATAACGTACCGCGTTAATCTTTGCCAAAAAGTCTTCGTGCGGCACAGTTACTTTGCCATCCTGATGGCCGCATTGTTTCGCATCAGACACTTGGTTCTCAATTTGAATGCAGCATGCGCCCGCTTCAATCATCTTCTTCGCCAACAAATACGTGGCCTCTTCATTACCAAAACCCGCATCAATATCCGCGATAATAGGCACTACATGGGTTTCAAAATTATCAATTTTTTGCTGCGCCGCTTGCTCACGAAGCTGATCGCCTGCCTCTCTGGCATCGTCTACTTCTTTGAACAAATGTTGCAACTCACGAGCATCCGCTTGCTTCAAGAAGGTATAAAGCTCTTCGATCAACGCTGGCACAGACGTTTTTTCATGCATAGATTGATCTGGTAATGGGCCAAACTCAGAGCGCATGGCCGCCACCATCCAACCAGACAAGTACAAGTAGCGGCTTCGTGTTGTGCCAAAATGCTTCTTGATAGAAATCATTTTTTGCTGGCCAATAAAACCATGCCAGCATCCCAAAGATTGAGTGTAATTCGCAGAATCTTTGTCGTAGCTTGCCATGTCTTCACGCATTATTTTTGCTGTGTATTTGGCAATGTCTAAACCGGTATTAAAGCGGTTTTGCAGTTGCATTCTTGCTACTGATTCTGGATTAATCGCCGCCCAAGTCGCACCTTGTTGAGTGATGGTTTGATTCGCTTGCTGCATTTTATTTTTATAAGTTTGCATAATATTCTCGCTCTATTTGGATGATATAAAGGGGTTGTTCACATTAAAAATCACTTAACTCAATTCGCTTCTTTTACACGTAGTCGATAAGCGTGCAATAACGGTTCGGTGTAGCCATTTGCTTGAATCACACCTTTAAAAATCAAATCTTGCGCCGCTTTAAAGGCAAAGCTGTTTTGCGTATTAGGCGCCATTGGACGATAGCCTTCAGTGGCTGTATTTTGCTCATCCACGACGTGCGCCATACGCTGCATCACTGCATCGATCTGTTCTTTGCTGCACACACCATGCAACAACCAATTCGCTAAATGCTGGCTGGAAATACGCAAGGTCGCACGGTCTTCCATTAATCCAATATTGTTAATATCAGGCACCTTCGAACAACCTACGCCCGCCTCAACCCAGCGCACCACGTAACCCAATAATCCCTGCACGTTGTTCTCTATTTCTCGATCAATCACTTGATTCGACAACGTCAAATTGCTTGGGATCGTCGGAATCGTCAGCAAGTCCGTTAAACTGGCTTGCTCTCGCGTCTTAATCCGATCTTGCACTTCAAACACATTCACTTGGTGATAGTGCAGTGCGTGTAAGGTCGCCGCCGTTGGCGAAGGCACCCACGCTGTATTGGCTCCGGCTTTTGGGTGCGCAATTTTAGCCGTCATCATGGCCGCCATATCATCAGGCATGGCCCACATGCCTTTGCCGATTTGCGCTTTGCCTGGTAAGCCACAGCGCAAGCCGATGTCCACATTGCGGTTTTCATACGCCTGAATCCAAGGTTGGTTCTTAATCTGATCTTTTGGCAAAAATGCACCGGCCTGCATGCTGGTGTGAATTTCGTCACCGGTACGATCTAAAAAGCCGGTATTGATAAAAAACACCCGAGATTTCGCCTGACGGATACACTCTTTTAAATTCACTGTGGTACGACGTTCTTCATCCATGATGCCGATTTTCACTGTGTTTTCTGGCAAGCCCAGCATCTCTTCCACACGGCGAAATAATTCACAGCTGAACGCCACTTCCTCTGGGCCATGCATCTTAGGTTTCACCACATATATGCTACCTGTTCGGCTGTTGCGCATGCCTTCGGTACGCTGTAGATCAAGCGCGCCAATCAATATTGTGACCACCGCGTCCATAATGCCTTCTGGAACAAAGTTACCTAATGCGTCTTGCATCAGATCGCATTCCATCAAGTGCCCAACATTGCGCACTAATAAAAGCGAACGACCATGTACGCGGTATTCTTGGTTATCTAAATCGGTGAAAATACGGTCAGGATTCATTCGACGCGTTTGGCGCTGACCGTCCTTTTCAAAGCTTGCCTCTAACGTGCCTTGCATCAGCCCTAACCAATTGCGGTAAACTTCTATTTTGTCTTCGGCGTCCACCGCAGCCACAGAATCTTCACAATCAATAATGGTGCTCAGCGCCGATTCGATGACGATGTCATTGATATTGGCTTTGTCTTTTGCCCCATTTTTGCCATTACGATCAAACTGAATCTCTACGTGTAATCCGTTGTTCTTTAATAAAATGGCCTCTGGTTCGCTGCGTTGACCGTTCACAGCCACCAGCTGACATGGCTGTTTTAATCCGCTTTGACTGCCATCATCGAAAAAGGCCAACAAGTGATGGTAGTAAACAACGTAACTCGTCACGTCATTGTGTGACCCCGTTTCCAGTGGAAACACTTCATCCAAGAAAGCCTTGGCTTTACTGATAACCTGATCGCCACGGATTGAGTTGTAGCTTTTGCTCGTCGCAAGTTCGCCCGTTTTAGGAATAACATCCGTTCCGTAAAAGGCATCGTACAAGCTTCCCCAGCGAGCGTTCGCAGCGTTTAATGCAAAACGTGCGTTCTTCACCGGTACAACTAGCTGAGGCCCAGCCAAACTGGCAATTTCTGCGTCCACGTTGGTCGTGGTAATGCTGAAATCTTCACCTTCTGTGACGATGTAACCAATCTCGCGCAAAAAAGAGTCATACGCTTTTATGTCCATGGCTTGACCTTTATGAGCAAGGTGCCATTGGTCAATCTGTTGCTGTAGCGCGTCTCGAGTCGCCAACAATTGGCGATTTATGGGAGCCAAATCGATCATTAACTGTTCTAGGTCTCGCCAAAACCTTGTCTGATCGATGGCGTGAAGAGGCAGCACTTCTTCATTGATGAAGCGACAAAACCCGGGATGAATTTCACTGTTATTTTTAGGTTGAGGCATATTCATCGTTACTTTCCTTTTTCTTTTTTTATCTGGCTCGTATGGTTAGCAATGCGTTTGAACTCGTTAACGATTGCTTGATTTATAGTCTATGCGCAACTAAGCTAAAATTTCACAATAAGAATTACACAGTGTAAATTTTACAAAAATGAAAAATAAAAATAGCCTCAACCGCAAAGCCCATTTTCTGGGCACAAAGATCCGCAACCTCCGTAAACGCAACCGTTTGACGATGGAAGACCTGTCGGCACGATGTATAAAAATCGACGCAGAATGTGCGCCATCGGTGTCATATTTGTCGATGATAGAACGGGGGAAACGCATTCCAAGTGAAGACGTTTTACAGGTTATTGCCAGCGTTTTTCAAAAAAATGTTGAATGGTTTTTAGACGATATTCCCGAAGAAGAAGCCATTACGCCATCAAAAGGCTCCGGTGGTGGTATCGATGGCATGGCGTTAGAACCAAACTTTTTATTCTCCAAAGAAATCTTGCAGATTGCCATTCCTGAGATGCTCTCCCAAACGGGCACCAGCGGTCGCCAATTTGCGCATCTATTGATTCGCGCTCACCAAGAACACCATCAAAACCATTTCCCAGATTTAGAGCGCGCGGCAGAAGAAGTCGGACTCAAACGCTTGCCATTGAGCCTTGACGAGATTGTCGACATCACCAAACAAATGGGACTGCAAATCAAGTGGTTCCGCAAAACGCCTTTGGCGGTATTACAAGAAATGGGCATCAGTGAAAGCCACGTGGTCACATCCTTTTTTGATCCGCCAAGCACCATTTACATCAATCAGATCATGAAGTCACAGCCACAACGCTTGAAGTACAACCTGGCCGTACACATAGGTCACACCGTATTACACGATAAAGACGGCCTCAAAAATGTCTTGGTCACTGGGCGTAACGAAATTTCACCACTGCAAGCGCAGACGGCCAAAATACAATCATCGGGTATGGACGCCCAAGACATTCTTTACGCATGGCGAGACTTCGAGTGCAGCTTCTTTGCTGGCGCGTTACTGTGCCCCAAAGTACCTTTTCGACACCTGCTCGATCGCAACGGATATGAAATTCACACGGCGAAATTGGCGGGCGTGTCAGAGTCTGTCGCTATGCGCCGTATGACCGCCACGTCTCCCTATCCACATTGGCATTATTTTGATGCCTACGCACCGGGTAAACTTAAAGCCGTGTATCGTGGGAATGGCATTCCACTGCCATGGGGAAACATGAGCACAGTGGAAGATCCTTGCCAACACTGGTCTGTGTTTCGCAAAATCAGCGAACCCAGCACGGGTACCTCGGCGCAAATATCGATACTTAACGTTGGTGACGAACCGCGAATTTACGCTTGTGAGTCCATCAAAGTAGAAGACCTAGCTGGGAATAGCCACGTACTGTGTTCTGGCATCGATTTGAACCCAGCGATCAACGCCCAAGGCAAAGATGCGCTGTCCATCGCCCATGATTTAAAACAAACGTGCGTCAAAGGTGGAGGCTCCGCACATATCCCCAAAAGCATTAAAAAGGACCTCATGAGCGTGGCGAAAATTCTCAACATCAATTGGGTGGAACGGGGGATCGACAACGACGCTCGACTAATTTGCTCTCGTGGCGCCGTCTGCCCAAGATCACCCAGCTGTTATCAGCAATGCGGTAACCGCTGAAAAGTGGCGGTAAAGACGAATAAATAGCAATTTTTCGTCTTTACCTCACTAAATCAATTCCTCCTAAACTGGCTACACCTTATTGATATCAATGAATAAAATACGGCCTTTCCTATTAATCCCTCACTGCCAAACGGCCACCAAACAGAAAATTTGTCATTCAATTTTAAATTCAAGAAACCGCGCTAACTTACTAGTTCGACATAAAAATGCCATTTATCCGTAATCAACCCTATCGAAATACGCCCACAAGTATTAAAATCAGCGCAAATTCCCCTACCCCTTAGTTAAGGATCTTCCATGACTTTGTCGACCGGCCAGTCAACTAATGTTGTTGTAGTTAGTAACTCTTCCGATAACCCTTTCGCTATTGATGTCGCCTATGCAATGGGCCAACACGAAGACATTGCTGATTTGATCAGTATGAAGCAGTTCATGAACTCCGAATTTTGCCCGCGTTTCATTTCTGACGAAGCAGATTTCGATAACATTGGCCGCAAATTAAAAGGCAAGTCTGTCATTATTGTGAGCACTGGAAGCCATGTAAAAAGTCGCCAAGAATTGGCAATGGCAAACTTAATCATCGCTCGTGCTGCAAAAGAAAACGGTGCCGACCGCGTCATTCTGGTTGAGCCAGATCTATTTTACAGCGCCCAAGATCGTGGCCCTCATAAGAGCCTTGGTGAAACCAGCTTTGAACGCGATATCCAAGACGTTAAAAAGTTCGACGGCCAGCCGTTTACGGCGAAACTCTATGCTCAACTATTAAAACTGTCTGGTGTGGATACAGTGATGACCATTCACAACCACTCAGACTCTGTTCAAAAAATGTTTACCGAAGTGTTTGGTGGTGATTTCCATAACCTAATCCCTTATGAGATTTACGCGCACTATTTACTAAATTCAAACATTTTGAATTACGGTGAAGACGGTGAAGGGCTTGTGCTTTGCGCACCAGACAAAGGCGCACGTGATTTCGTTAAAGAAATGTTCAAAACACTGGGTCTGAAAAAAGCAAAATTCATCATGCTGGATAAAGACCGCACCGCTGAACGCAAAGTAGAAATCACTCTACACAAAGAAAGCGAACACACATTCGACGGTCTAGATGGCGCGAGCATTGTGTTGTTCGATGATATGGTTCGTACCGGCTCTACCGTGGTGAAATCTTGCCAGTTCTTGCAGCAAATCAATCCCGAACGTATGGTGTTTGCGGTATCGCATTTTTATGCCAGCGATGAAGGTCGTGAGCGCATGGCGCACCCAGCGATTGGTGAAATTTTGACCCTAAACACCTTACCAACGATTTTGAACCGTGATGAGCAAGGTCGCTTACGTAAGAAAATGGTCGTGCTAAAAGTAGAAAAATGGCTAGCTCAAGAGCTTTGCAACATTCTTGACCTGCCACAAACTCATGAGCCAAACCCTTACAAAATCGATATGTCGTCTAAAAACCCACGTTTTAAACGCAAAATTTGGTTCAGTGAAGAGTTGTCCGAGCTGAAAGGCTGAGACCAATTTCAATAAAAAGTAACCAACAAAAATGCCGCGATTACGCGGCATTTTATGTCTGATCGCTGAAAACGTTCGTTAAGCACGAAATGCCAATAAAAGAATGTCTTTGATTTTCCGATCAATGTTTATTTGAGCCGTGTCAAAATCGGCACGCTCTACGTTGTATAAAAACGGCTGAACCTCACGTAGCTTTTTGATCGCTTCAGGATCTTCCGCCAGCAATACGGCGACGTAAGAGAACGCGTCGTAATAAGGAAAAGCTTGTTCACGCAACGCGTTCAAATACGAGTCGACAGACTCCTCACCGAATACTTGTTTGATGGCGGTAATCGCTCCAAAAACAGCAACGCCTTCACACAAGGCTGGCGTAGTAGCGCCGTCAAAGCCAACTGGATATTGGCCGCGCACCATCTCTTGAATAACATCCGCCAACAGCATGACATCATTGCTGAATACTCGGGCTGGCATTTGAATGTTATAACGATATGGCTCATCTGGGTGTTTAAATACAGCACCAGGTTTGGCAATACCATCACTGACCTCAAAGCCATCAAACTTAGCGTCAGCAACCGCTTTGCCAAAAAGAAACTCTACTGCTGGAAGCCAAGCTGCGCGTAATTTTTCTAATTTATTTACTTCTGTTGAGTAAGTGTCGGCCACAACCTCATCCTTATTAATTCTGAAAGAAACAGAGCATCAGATTCGTTGTCAAAACGCCCTTTTAGATAGGCGAAACCTTACCATATTGCAGGCATTCAAGCAGGGGAAATTCTCGTTAACCAATGAGATAAATCATTATCTTAGTTGGCTGTCTTTACTGCCAGCTCGATTGTACAAAGCAGAACGGCCTTTCTTCTCTTGCTCAGACTGGCATTGGATACACAAACGTACACCTTGAATCGCTTTGCGACGCGGCTCAGGAATCACTGCATCGCATTCTTCACAATGAGTCAGGCTCTCGCCTTTTGGCATGCTGTTTTTTGCGCGTTCCACTTCGGAATCAACCGTTGCGTCTATTTGATCTTGTACCGCGCCATCTTGCGCCCAACCACTTGCCATCTGTGTCCCTCTTGTTATCCTTTTTCTTATTCGCAAGACTATAGCCTTATCGTTTAGACACGACAAACTGAAAAAATCGTTAGAGCTCAGTGACATCATTCAACTTATCATGTCATTAGGTATGTTAGAATCTTCACTTCCAGCCGCAAGAGCGGTGGTTAGGGAAGACTATTTTATAAGGTCTTTTATTTATATATTTTTTTGGAGACAACACCATGCGTTTATCTACGCTTAAAATGGGATTGGCGGCACTGGTTGCGGCAATACCAGCTCTTGCATTGGCTCATCCTGGACACGAACACACTACGAGTTTTATGACTGGCTTTATGCACCCTATGGGTGGTTTAGATCATTTATTAGCGATGTTAGCCATTGGCCTTTGGGCTGCGAGCCTTGGCGGCCGTGCTTTGTGGGCTGTACCGGCTGCATTTGTTGGGACTATGTTGGTTGGTGGCGCTTTGGCCGTTGCTGGCGTACAGGTTCCTTTCATTGAGCAAGGTATTGTCTTGTCAGTGATTCTGATGGGCGCATTGCTTCTTGGCGCTGCACGCTTCTCTGTTGTTACTTGTGCCGGTATTGCTGGGTTGTTTGCTATTTTCCACGGCGCCGCTCACGGCTTAGAAATGCCACTGAATGCTAACGGCGCGGAATACGCATTGGGCTTTGCGGTCGCGACTGCGTTGTTGCATGTTGTGGGCATTGGTTTTGGGGCTGTTATTGCTCGCTTCCAAGCGCCTATTGTAACTCGCGTAACAGGCAGCGTTATTGCCATTGCAGGTTTATTCCTTGCACTAGCTTAGTTTTTTAAAGCAAGCCACGTTGTTTTTAGGGCAACGTGGTGATGCCAAATGACAGCAAAAAGGGACATAAACTTTCAATTAACACGACAAAAAATTAAAAACATTACACGGAATTTAGATTATAATTCGTACAATTAATGGCCGTATTTATTGATGAGATATGTCATCAAGTCGATACACACCGACCGATATAATCTTCATATGTTTCATCCATTACCAGTAAAGGACAGTTAGTTGAAGAAAGCCGAATTTAAGCAGCCTTCCGCCTTAATTATTTCATTGATTGCTTTCTTTGCCATTGCATCCTTTGGAGGTTATTGGACTCAGTCAACAAACCAATCCATTGTTAATCAACAGCAATCCTTGCTAAGCGGCGTCTCTCGCACTCAAGCCTCTGTATTAGAAAGACGACTGTCTTCTGCGTTCACCTCTGCTCAAATCCTAGCCTATGAAGTCGAACAAAATAATGGCGCTGGCGAATGGTTCCCTAGTTATGCCAATAAGTTGATCGACTCCATCGGTGGTATTGAAAATTTGCAATTAGCCCCTGACGGTATTATTTCAGACATTTACCCAATGGAAGGCAATGAGGCGGCAATCGGCTTAGACATTTTAACCACCGACAGATTTAAACAAGAAGCCATGCTGTCCATTTCCAATCATCGCATGTTTGTCATCGGGCCTGTTGCTTTAGTACAAGGGGGTGTGGCAGTCATCAGTCGTGCGCCCATTTTTTTGCATAAAGACACACAACGAGAACTTTTTTGGGGGTTTGCTTCAGCGGTTATTTATTTAGATAACTTACTAGAAGCCACGCAACTAAAGCGATTGGAAAGTGAAGGCTATCAATACAGTTTATCAAGACAACACGCCACGAGTAGAAAAACGATTGTCTTGTCCTCCTCATTAAGCCCATTGACAGACATACAAGCGTCAACCGATCTCATTTTACCCGTTGGCACTTGGAATCTTAAAATAAGCAAAGCACTTGACGGTCAGCTGAAAGAGAGAAGTGTCACCGGATACGGCTTCAGCTTACTGGTTGCACTGTTATTGTCTATTGCCTTGTATGCGATTTTAGTTCAGCCCTTAAAGCTAAGAAATCTAGTGAAAGAAAAAACAGCAGAACTTGAAGAATTAGCCTACAAAGACCCTCTCACTAAATTACCTAATCGCCGCTTCCTACAAGACAACTTACCCAAAATATTATCCAGCAATGTGAAATATCGCCGTATTTCCGCGTTTATTTATTTTGATCTGGACAATTTTAAACGCATTAACGACACCATAGGTCACGATGTTGGTGACCAAGTGTTAATGATCGTCGGTGAGCGATTAAACACCTTAAAAAACAAATCGGACTTTGTGGCACGATTGGGCGGTGACGAATTTGGTATTTTCTTAGGAAATATTCATAACGAACAAGAAGCAGAAGACTACGCCAACCGAATTCTACAAGGCATTAGAGCACCCGCAAAATTAGACAATCGAGAGTATGTACTAAGTACTTCCTTAGGTATCGCAATGATCCCAGAACATGGACAAGATCTTGTGACCATCATGCAAAATGCTGACATGGCACTGTATCAAGCCAAATTGCAGGGGAAAAACCAGTTCGCTTTTTATACAGAAACCATGAAAATCAGCACCCATAACCTCATCAAAGCAGAAGATGACCTTACTCTTGCTTTGTTGAGAAACGAATTTGAAATGTATTATCAGCCTCAGTTCGACCTTCGCACAAATCATGTTTTTGGTGCGGAAGCATTAATTCGTTGGAATCACCCAGAAAAAGGGCTCATCTTTCCTGATAGCTTTATTCCATTGGCCGAAAGTACCGGAAAAATCATTGAGTTAGGCTATTGGATTGTCGAAAGCAGCATTGCTTACCTGGCTAAACGAAAGCAAGAAGGTCGAGTGGATCTGTTACTGCATATTAACCTCGCCTCACGTCAGTTGTCTGATCCGCACTTTGTCGAGGTGGTACAAAGGCTGTTAAAAGAATACGACGTCCCTGCCCATTTAATTGGTTTTGAGATTACCGAAACGTCCATCTTAGAAGACATTCACCTAGCAAGAGGCTTACTGCAAACCTTTAAGGACATGGGGATTTGCATTGCTATTGACGACTTTGGTACAGGCTATTCATCACTTTCTCAACTAAAGAACCTCCCTGTTAATCTGCTGAAAATTGATCGCAGCTTTATCATGGATTTAGAGAATGATGCGGATGATAGAAAAATTGTCGAGGCCATTATCGCCATGGCGCACAAATTGAATATCAAAGTGCTCGCAGAAGGGATAGAAACCAGAGAACAATGGAAAATGTTGGTGTCATTTCAGTGCGACTTTGGCCAAGGCTACTATGTCAGTAAAGCCATCACTGTTGATGAATTTAACCAAGCCGGGCCAATTGTACATAACGACATTTAGTCGTACTCGACGTCAATATTCACGCTTAAAAACAAATCCTGCAGACATAAAAAAACCAAGTATTTTTCATACTTGGTTTTTTTGATCTGCTAATGATACGAATAATGCCTTAATAAGACACGCTAAGATCACTGAGGAGACAGGTAGATTACGAAGCTAAACAAATGGCGCGGCCATGGTTATGCACTTCTACCAATTCTTTGTGTAAGCTGCAAATTGCTTTTTCGTAGTCTTCTTCATCAACGACAAACTGCATATCTACCTGACGCATAGATTGGTGCATCGCCAACACGTTAACATCTTGTTCAGCAATGGCTTTTACGGCTTTAGCAAGCATACCCGTCGTCTTCATGTCACTGCCAATTGCAGACACAATCGCCACTTTACGCTGTGTAATTTCTGCGTCTTCAAAACGCTCATGCAACACTCGCATAACACGCTTTAGGGTTTTCAAGTTGATCGCTAAATAATGCGTAATGGTATTGGCATTAATGTCTTTCGCAATGATATGAGCATGAAACTGATTCAGTACTTTTAGAATGGCAACATCAAACTTATCAATGTCACCCGCCATGTCTTGGTCAAACAGCTCAACGGCAAATACACCACGACAACCCGCGATAATTTCTACACAAGGTGCGTCACTGACATAGTCACCCGTGATCAAAGTACCTGTATGATCTGGTTCAAACGTGTTTTTCACGCGCAGTGAAATGCCACTTTGACGTAAGCCTTTCGCCGCTTTCGGGTGGATGGCTTCCATTCCAAGGTTGGCAAGTTGATCCGCCACGTCATAATTCGTACGACCAATCGGCACCGCCTTGCTTTCACCCACTAAACGAGGATCAGCACTGCTCAAATGGAATTCTTTGTGGATAACCGCTTCACGGGCTTCCGTCAAAACCGCAATTCGGCTAAAGGTCATTTCACTGTAACCACGGTCAAAAGTAGACATTAGACCCGTTTCACTGTGCGCATAACCCGTAGCGATTGGTAGCTCTTTGCTCAAATCAACGCCCTTAAATGCGTCAAGAATACGCTCATCAAGCGACATATGGCTTGGACTATTCCAGCCAGTTAGATCGACAAATACCGCATTTACGCCATCACGCTGTAATAAATGAGCCGTATTCCAAGCACTGTGTGCTTCACCGATACTGGCTAACATTTCACGCACGGTAGCTAGATGTTCGCTGATTGAGAAATGACCATGCTGGCAAAGACGATGTAAGTCTTCCAAACATTCTTGCGCGTCTTTCAAACGGCTATTTAAAAATGCGTCGGCTTTTTCACGCAGCTCACCCGCTTCAAACAAGGTGTGGTTTATTTCCAACATTGCGGCGCGTACGTCTTGCAACGCAGGGAACCAATTATTTTGCTTACGTTCTTGGGCGAACAAAGCAAACACACCAGCGTCGCCAGTTTTTTTGTGTTCTAACAGCTTATCTGTCATACCAGCATAAGCAGAAACAACAAAAATACGCTGGTACATGTTGTTCGCTTGAGTTGGCTTGAAAATAATATTATCTCGAACCGAACGGTAGTCACTCATGGACGTACCGCCAATTTTTTCAACTGTATGTTGTCCCATTATTTACCCAATTTATCTAGGGGTCGAAAGCAAACTTCGACCGGAGTCAAAAACTGCCGCTATATTGTCATAAGGTTGCGGAAAATTTAAGCATTAATCGCATTTTTTAAGCACAGTAATCCATAGACAAAGCGTGATCTAACAAGGCTTTATGATTTATGTTTTCTGAACGAAACAGAATCACAATAAAGGACAATAAGATGCAGCAGAAAAGTGAATATGTATAACGTTATGCGCACTAGTCAAAGACGCATAACGCTCACAATACAATGCAAACTAAAAAGAGTTCGCGTCAAAACATACGCTTAATCAATTAACTCGTAAGCGCCTTCAGAGTTATGCACTTCTTTACCCGTGATTGGTGGGTTAAAAACACAAGCCAATTTCAGTTCTTTGAAGGCTCTCAAGGTATGCGCATCATGCTTATCTAAGACATACACAACACCCGGTTTAATATGATGTTTTTGGCCTGTTTCGCGGCTTTCTACTTCGCCTTCGCCAGAGATGCAGTACACAGATTCAAGGTGATTTTGATAATGCATATCAAAATCTTTGCCTTCATAAATCGTCGTAATATGAAAAGAAAAACCCATGTTGTCTTCTTTCAACAACAAACGTGTGCTTTCCCAATTGCCATCTGGTGACACTACGCGGCGGTCGGTTTTTTCACATTCTGCTAAATCACGTGCAAACATTCTTTTCTCCTTATGATCCGAAGATCGATTAAATGCCGGTATCAGTACCGAAAGAAACTTGAGGTTTCGAACTTACTATTTACTTCACTCAAGTGAGGGACTGGAACCACCGTTAAAATAACGCAGCGGTTCCATGAGAAGAGGAACTAGACAGCAATGTCATAGTTCTCATCGAAGTAGCTCTTGGCTTCTGGCATGTCGTCTTCCTTAGCACACACATCACGAATAGCGCGCTCTAGAATATCAATACCTTGTTTTAGTTCTTCATCGCTGATAATTAGAGGGCAAAGGAATTTAACCACCTGGTCATCAGCACCTGATGTTTCAATCATCAGACCATTCTGGAAACATTTCTTGGTAATCTTGCCCGCCAACTCACCGCTAACACAGTTGATACCACGCATCATACCTCGACCTTGAAGGGTAAAGTTACCTTCTCCAAACTCATTAACGATGGCTTGTGTACGCTCATGAATGTACTCACCTTTGCGCTTGATTTCTTTTTCAAATGCGTCGTCTTTCCAGTAAGTTTCAATCGCCACTTTAGCGGTAACAAACGCTAGGTTATTACCACGGAACGTACCGTTATGTTCGCCCGGCTTCCATTCATCTAATTCTGGACGCATTAGAACAACCGCAAACGGAAGACCATAACCGCTCAATGATTTAGACATTGTAACAATGTCAGGTTTAATACCAGCGTCTTCAAAACTAAAGAAAGTACCCGTACGACCACAACCTGCCTGAATATCATCGACAATCAATAGCACGCCGTGTTTTTTACATACAGCTTCTAAGTTTTGTAACCAGCCAAAGCTCGCGGCATTAATGCCACCTTCACCTTGCACAGTTTCAACAATCACTGCGGCTGGTGTATCAACACCACTACTGGAGTCAGACAACACTTTGTCTAGGTATTCTGTCGTCTCAATACCCTCGCCCAAATAGCCATCAAACGGAACGGTTGAAACACCAGCACCCAAACTTGTACCTGCCGCGCCACGGTGATGGGAGTTACCCGTGACAGATAACGCCCCCAAACTACAGCCATGGAAACCATTAGTGAAACTAATAACATTTTCACGGCCAGTAACGTTGCGCGCTAATTTTAATGCGGCTTCAACCGCATTCGTCCCTGTTGGACCGGTGAACTGCATCATGTATTCAAGGCCACGAGGCTCTAAAATGTATTTTTTGAACGTTTCCAGAAACTCGCCTTTGGCCTTTGTATGCATATCAAGGCCATGTGTAATGCCGTCTTCCATGATGTATTCAACCAATTTTTTCTTAAAAACTGGATTGTTATGACCGTAGTTCAAAGTACCCGCACCCGCTAAGAAGTCGAGGTATTGGTTGCCTTCTTGGTCGTACAAATGCGCACCCAGTGCACGGTGAAAAACACGAGGGAAAGAGCGAGCGTAAGATTGTACTTCTGATTCAATTTCGTCAAAAATTTTCATATTGTTATCATCCTTTAAATTAATTAAATAGTAGCTGTATTTAGAAAACAACGTCGAGAGCGAAAGCCTAGCTTTCCAGCGTCTCGGCTTCTAAATCACACGGTTATTGGACCGATTCGAACGAGATGCTCGGTATCGTGTTGCCCTTTAAAATGATCCTGCTTATCAAACAGGATAGATTCTTCTAACGAGGTACTAAGTTGATCGGCAAGGCGGCGGAACAATGCCCAAGAGCCATCATTTGTTGCGGTAATACTGGTTTCGATGAAACGCACGCCAGAACAGCTAGATCGTTCAAGCAGTGATGAAACCATTTTCTTTGCCAGTCCCTGACCACGTGCTTTTTCACTTACGGCCACCTGCCAAACAAATAACGTGTCTGGTCGGTTAGGGATCACATAGCCAGAAACAAAACCCACCAACTCACCATCTACTAAACGCGCTGCTATCGAAGTGTCACTAAAATGGCTTGCTTGCAGTAAGTTGCAATAAACGGAATTGGTGTCCAGTGGAGGGCACGATGCCACTAACTGGTGAATCGCCATTCCATCTGCTGCACTCGGTGCTGAAAACACTATTTTTTTTGAATTCATACCTTTATCCATTAGAAATCAAAGTATTTAACGTCTCTCAAAACTGAGTCGTTCTCTCATGTTTGCCATCTTAGTCGCAAGAAAAAGAAAGCAATTGATTTGATGTCTAAACATTATACTTAAAAACAAATCCCTGGCCAGCATTTATTTAGAGATCTAATCATTACATAACTAACATTTCTCATATTTATACCGCACCAAATTCAAAAAAATGCACTTAATAGAAGCAAATAGAATAAAAAAGTCTTTTTTTGTTGCATAAACGCACTGAAATTCGGAAAATCCTGCCCCTATTCGGAGCTTTGCTTACCAGTTTCTTAACAAACTGGTAAAAGTGGGAAGCAATGGTTTGGCTATGAAACCAGCTCCGAACGCTGTTTATATATTGCTATCAATCATTTAGAGATAACTATGACAAATAAAACATCAATCCAAGGCTCATGGGCGAGCCGATGGATTTTCATTTTAGCGGCAACAGGTTCCGCTGTTGGTTTAGGTAATATCTGGAAATTTCCTTACATCACAGGTGAAAACGGTGGTGGGGCTTTTGTATTAGTGTATTTGGCTTGCATATTATTGGTGGGTATCCCAATCATGATGGCCGAAGTATTCATTGGCCGTCGCGCTCGTAAAAACCCCATCAACGCCTTAAGCGATGTCGCAGAAGAATCAGAAGGTAGCCGCTCTTGGGGCATCATTGGCTTCATGGGAATGCTGTCTGGCGTTTTGATTTTCTCATTCTATTCTGTTGTGGGTGGCTGGGTATTACATTACATCAAGGCCATGGTAACGGGCGAAATGCTAGGCGTAACATCTGATGCGGCCGGCGCTACATTTGGTGCGTTATTGGCGGATCCGGCCACGTTGCTGGGTTGGCACACACTCTTCAGCATCATGACAGTTGCCGTCGTTGCCGCTGGTATAAATAAAGGCATTGAAACAGCCACTCGCATCATGATGCCTGCGTTGTTTGTTCTTTTGATCATCTTACTTGGCTATGCCATGACAACCGATGGTTTTGCTCAGGGTTGGAACTTCATGTTCGAGTTTGATTTCAGCAAACTTACGTGGAACGCAGCGCTAATTGCATTAGGTCACTCGTTCTTTACCCTATCATTGGGTATGGGAACCATCATGGCTTATGGCTCATACATGACTCAAAAAGCGTCTATCGGTAAAACGGTATTGGCAATTGGTGCATTGGATACGCTGGTAGCATTGGTTGCAGGTTTGGCTATCTTCCCTATTATCTTCTCTAACGGAATGGATCCTGCGGCTGGTCCTGGCTTGATGTTTATCTCTTTGCCAGTTGCCTTTGGACAAATGCCATTCGGACAACTATTTGGCATCTTGTTCTTTGTTCTAGTCGGTGTTGCGGCATGGACCTCTGCGATTTCTTTGCTAGAGCCAACAGTGGCCTTCTTGGTAGAGCGTTTCAAAATGAAACGAATCACCGCTTCTATTGGTTTAGGAATTGTTGTTTGGGGACTGGGAATTGCGTGCCTAGGCTCATTCAGCTTCATGTCTGATGTCACGTTATTCGGCAAGAATACATTCGACTTCTTAGACTACATCACAGCCAATATTATGTTGCCATTGGGCGGCATCCTTATTGCTTTGTTTGCCGGCTGGGTAGTGAAAGACAAATTCGCTCAAGAAGAGCTTCAGCTTCCAAGCACAGTGTACACGCTGTGGAATTTTTCCATGAAGTTCACTGCACCAATCGCTGTGGCGGTAGTACTGTATTTCTTGATCAATCCAATGTCTTAAACCTAATCGGTTTACGATATAAAAAACCCCACTGGTGCTGATGCTTCAGTGGGGTTATTTTTTGTATGCGCAACACACTTTACTGACATCACATGGATCTCAGAGCGTAGTTTTCACCAGCAGTACGAAGTGTACTACTCAATTCTGATGCAACGTCCGATTGCTGTACTTTATTCCAAATAATCTCATGGAAATAAAAAGCAACGGTGTTGATTGCCGGTTCTACAATGGCCACTAAACCACCCACCAATAGACTGCCAGTGATGAGATACGCGACCGAAAACGCAATTGAAAAGTGCATTACTGCGAAAGTCATTGTCTTAGCCATTTTTTATCTCCTTTACTTAATTAATAGAGATAATAAATGACCGCATCAAATTGCAAAAATATATTATATAAATCCAATCAATAGTTTTTTCCTTACTGTTGTACCGCAATCACTTGGTTCATAAAATCCATTACGCCATCGAAAGGGTCTGAATAGACTTTAACGCCATTGATCGTTGTCGCACCGGCTTCATGAGCTGCCAACCAAACACTGGCACCAACCACCCCCACAGGCCGCTCCCATTGCTGCATACTATTGAGTAAATCAGTGGTTTTGCTCGCCACATCCTGTTCACAAAATGCCAGCACCGACGACGCTTTGGTACCAGCGACCAGCTCTGACCAATCATCACTGTGCTGAACATTTGCGACCACTCGACAAGATAAGCCTTTGTCCATCAAAAGCGCGGCTGCCATATAACACCAAAGACTCCGCTGCCCCATTAACCCTGTAATAAGTACGTTTGAACGCGACTTTTGTTGAGCTTTAACTTGGTTAACCCTAGCGACCAATCCCCCCAACATAATCGACTCACAAAACGCGAGAGCCGCACTCTTACCCAATTGCTCAAAGCTTGGAAGCAACCAATCCTTCACCGCGATTTGTGCGGGATATTGAGAAAAAATTTGCTGATACATTTGCTCAATTTTGTCAGCTTGAAAGGCTTTCGCTGCGTTTACTAATGATGTCTGCCATTCTAGCCACTCGTTGGACAATACGGCCTCGTCAGCTAACGCGCCTTGATCCAACAAAGCCCGAACCTTACCGACCGCCACACCTTGCTGAATCCATCGTAATATAGCGTCAACACGCTGCACATCGCCCTGATCATAAAGTCGATGCCCCTTTCCCGTTCGTTTTGGCTTTAATAAACCATAACGACGCTCCCACGCTCGCAACGTGACCGAATTTACCCCCGTTTTTAACGACAGCTCTCGGATAGGAAAATAAGACGCATCGTCTAACAAGACCATGTCATCTAAAAGTTCGGTTTTCTTTGGGGCGGATGTCTTTTTTGATGTACTCGACTGACTCATGCAAATTTTCCAAAAATCATTAGTAAAGTGAAATTATTCAGTTGATGTGTTCTAAACTTAACAGAGAACAAAAAAGCTATACAAATATTTTTTTTGTATAAGACTGTTGCATTTCTTGTACAAGATTCTATATTGTATAAGAAAGACATCAACAAGAGAGTAAAAACCATGGACACATCCATTTTAGATCAGACAACCACACCCATTTTTGATGTGGCTATTATTGGGGCTGGCTTATCTGGAAGTTTGTGTGCGCATTTACTCGCTCAATCAGGTCAATCGGTTTGTGTCATCGAAAAGAGCCGCGGCAGTGGCGGGCGCGCAGGCAGTAAACGATTAGAAAACGAAATCAGTTGTGATTTAGGAACCCCCTATATTCTCGCTAAACACCTAGACACTCTGGCGCTTTTTCAGCCGCTCACACAAGACCATATCATCGCCCCCTGGCAGCAAGGCAACGATCAAGAGGGAAAAGCTTTTGTGGGCGTTCCAAAAATGAGCACATTGACTCGCCACTGGCTTGAAGCGGCAACATTGGTCACCAACACTCGAATTCACCATTTGGATCAGTTAAACAACGACAGTGAACAACCCACTTGGCTATTAAGAGACGATAAATACAAACCGGTTGTCATCGCAAAAAGCCTCATTATCGCCACCCCTGCGCAACAAGCGGCCTCTTTGCTCGCCACTCACGACAAATTAGCGGTGCCACTACTAAGAGCCAATCGAGCGTGCGAAAACTATGAATCCCAGTGGGCCATGTGGCTAGAAACAGAGCCTTGTGACCTTGGTGCCTTGATTGAACCAAAAGGTTCACCGATCAAGCGAATGATCAAAGACAACCACAAACCCATGCGTCCATTAGAAAACGTAGACCGCTGGGTCATTCAAACAGACCCAAGTTGGACGAAACACCACCTCGATACCGACAAAGGCTGGATTGCGGATGCATTACTGCAGGCTTTCTCTGAAATAACCGAACACAGAGTGCTAAAACATGGCGACCCACATCGTTGGTTTTTAAGTCGATTTACCGAGCACAAAGCAAATCGTCCTTTCGTGTGGTCACCAGAACATCAGGTTGGATTAATTGGCGATTGGCTTTGCCAAGGTGATGCCGAAGGCGCATTGCTCAGCGCAATGTCCTTAACCAAACACTTAAAAGACTTAAATTAAAAGCGCCATTACAGACTTTTGGAGGACGTAATTATGCCACATTCTCAACCATCACCAGATCAGTTAACGCACAAAATCCCTGTCGGAATCAGCGCCTGCTTACTGGGTGAAAATGTACGCTACAACGGTGGACACAGTCATTCTGATTATTGCGACAAAATACTCAGTCACTATTTTGACTATCAAAAATTTTGCCCGGAAGTTGCCGCCGGATTTGGTACACCACGTCCAACACTGCGTCTAGAAGGCAACCCCGATAATCCACGAATGGTTTTCAGTAAGAATTCCGAAGAAGATGTTTCAGACGTATTCATGGCGGCCTCGAATAAATACCTAGAGAACTTATCGCACTTGGATGGCTATATCTTGATGAAGAAATCCCCAAGCTGTGGCATGGAACGCATCAAGGTATATCAAGAAAATGGCCATCCCCACATGCAACGTAGTGCAGGACTTTTTACCAAGGCATTGCAGCAACGTTATCCACTACTTCCCGTTGAAGAAGACGGTCGACTCAATGACCCAGCGTTACGAGAAAACTTTTTATTGCGCGTATTTACCCATCATGACTTTCGCCACAGCCTGGGAGAAGACGCCAAAATGAAAGACCTCATTGCCTTCCACAGCCGCTACAAATATATGGTCATGGCGCACTCACAACCTATTTATCGCAAACTGGGTCGCATGTTATCTGGCAACGATAAACGTCCGTTTAACGAATTAAAAACCGCCTACTTTGACATACTCATGACCACCTTATCTAAACCCGCTGCACGTAAAAACCACTGCAACGTGTTGATGCACCTAGTAGGTTATTTGAAGCATGCGGTGGATGTTTCGGTCAGAAAAGACATTCTAGACGTGGTTGAACAATACCGTCGTGGCGAAGTAAACCTAGCAACACCTGTTACCTTGCTGCATCACTATTTAAAGCATTACGGCAGCGAATACATTAATTCACAAAGTTATTTCATCCCCTACCCATCACCACTTGGCATCCGTAACACGGTTTAAGGCAGCGCTGAAAAATGAAAATTACGCACCTCGTTTGGTTACGAAACGACCTTAGATGTCAGGACAATCCGGCACTGCATTTCGCCTTTCTTGAAGCGAGTTCGCTTCAAGAAGGCATTGCCGTGTTGGTCACGCCAACGCCCAAACAATGGGCGAAACATAACGAATCGGATGCCAAAACTGGACTTCGTGCCGGTCTGATAAATACCCTGTCTGGCACGCTCGCCCAATTGGGTATCCCATTGCATTGCCTAAATACAGAAACGTTCGAAACACTGCCCGAATTGATCGCGCAATTCTGCACCTCAAACAACATCAAACATTTTTGGTTCAATCGAGATCTGCCCATCCACGAACAGCAAAGAGATCAAGCTGTCTGTGAAACATTAAAGTCACTCGATATCAGCTGCCATGTACAGGCAACCGACCTGATTGTTCCTCGGGATGTACTAAGCCAGCAAGGAACACCATTTAAAGTATTCACGCCTTTTTTTAATCGCTGGATTACGCTTCTGGCTGAGCAAGACATCACCCCATTTCCTGCTCCAGAAAAGCAAGCAGACGCACTCACGGTCAAACCCCTAGATTTACCTTGGGCAAAGCCCTACCGTGACGATTTATGGCCCGCTGACCAAGACATAGCCAAACAAAAACTCTGGCAATTTTGCCATCACAAAGAGCGTCATTATGAAGAAGGCAGAGATTACCCGATTGAGCCTGCCACCAGCACGCTTTCGCCATACCTTGCTTTGGGTGCGCTTGGACCAAGACAATGCCTAGAAGCCATTTTCTATACTTGTAACCAAGAAGAACGACGCTGGCAAGACAGCATTTGGCTGAAAGAGCTCGCGTGGCGAGATTTTTATCGTCAATTAATGGCTCACTTTCCCGCTCTGTGCATGAATCGTCCTTTTAAACCTGAAACTGACGCCCTGATTTGGCGACATAACAACGCCGAATTTCAAGCTTGGTGCGAGGGGAGAACCGGATTCCCAATTGTGGACGCCGCCATGCGACAACTGAACCAAACCGGTTGGATGCACAACCGTTTGCGAATGATCGTCGCCAGCTTCTTTACCAAACTCATGTTTGCTGATTGGCGAAAAGGCGAAGCCTATTTTATGAGCAAGTTAATTGATGGCGAATTCGCTGCCAACAATGGCGGCTGGCAATGGAGCGCTTCAACAGGCTGTGACGCAGCACCCTATTTCCGCGTATTTAATCCAACACGCCAATCGGAAACCTACGATAAGAATGGCGATTTTATCCGGCGTTTTGTACCAGAGCTGAGCAAGTTGGACGCTAAATCCATTCATGACCCCAAACCGGAACAGAGAAAACTCTGCAAATATCCAGCCCCCATTATTGACTATAAACCAGCACGACTGGCGGCCATTGCAGCGTTTGATGAATTAAAAGGACGATAACGCCAGATACGCGGTTGTTTCTTTTTCGGCATAAATCGCAAACAACCGCTATAGTTTGAACTGTAATATTTTTTTAATCTTCGCTTTTACAGGCTCCAACAAAATCATATAATTCAAAAATTTCTTGGATCTCATATTGCTATGCCTAACTCACCACAACACCTGCACGATGTTCTTGTTCATTTACGACGCATCATTCGTGCGACTGATTTACAATCCAAACGTGTGGTAAAAGCCTGTGGTTTAACCATCCCGCAAATCATGGTACTTCGCTCTATTGAAGAACTTGGCGACGTCACTGTCCGTAAGATTTCAGACAGTGTCTCTTTAAGCCAAGCCACCGTCACCACCATTCTTAATCGCTTGGAAGATCGCAAGCTGGTAGAGCGAGTTCGAGCACAAAAAGACAAACGCATTGTAAACGCAAGACTGACCCCTGAAGGTCGAACCATATTAAACACAGCACCGCCTTTGTTGCATGAAAAATTTGTCGGCGAATTCGAGTCTTTAGAAGGTTGGGAGCAAACGCAAATTTTGGCGTCGCTACAACGTATTGCCATGATGATGGACGCGGAACACATTGATGCTGCTCCCATGCTCGACATCAACTCACCAAATATTTAACTCTTTCCTTAGACAGCTTCCTATTCAAAACCCGACGTTCACACCAGTGACCGTCGGGTTTTTTATTGCTCTCAACTTGCACTCGCAAATTAATAGTTACATCTAAATACAATAAAAAACCAAAATCTCATAACAAACACAAAAAATAAAATGCAAGTTATTGTTTTGTATATATTTTTAAAAAAACAAAAAGAAAGAAACAAAGCCGGATTTGATATAACTAATTAGATGTGTAAACTAAAAGGATATAAAATTTATAACTCAAAACATAAAAGGAACACACCAATGTATAAAAAAAGCATCTTAGCTGGGCTTTTAACGCTCACAGCCACGTCATCATTTGCAGCAACTCAAAGTTGTGGCAAGGTTGAAATCGCCGACATGAACTGGAATTCTGCGTCTTTAATGGCCAATATCGATAAGTTTATCTTAGAGCACGGCTATGGCTGCGATGCCGAGCTAATACCCGGCGATACCATGCCAACCAGTACTTCCATGGCAGAAAAAGGCCAGCCAGATATCGCACCAGAAATGTGGACCAATGCCGTCAAAGCACTGATTGATCGTGGCGTAGCAGACGGGCGTTTAAGCATTGCAGGCAAATCCCTGTCCGACGGTGGTGAAGAAGGCTTTTGGGTGCCGAAATACATGGTCGACAAAGACCCTTCACTTGCAACGATTCAAGGTGTCATAAAACACGCTAAAGACTTCCCTAGCTCCGAAGACCCTTCTGTTTCTGCATTTTATGGTTGCCCTGCAGGCTGGGGCTGTCAGATCACAGCCGGTAATTTATTTAAGGCGTTGAATCTTAAAGATGCGGGTTTCGAATTGATTGACCCAGGTTCTTCGGCAGGGCTTTCTGGCTCACTTAGCCGCGCCTACGAGCGTGAGGAAGCGTGGTTCGGTTACTACTGGGCTCCTACCGCCATTTTAGGAAAATACGAAATGGTAAAAGTCGACTTTGGTACCGGTGTCGACACCGAGCACTATATCAAATGCATTGCCGAAGACAGCTGTTTGAACCCAAAAGTGACCATGTACCCACCTTCCCCAGTATTCACAGTGACCACCGCAGACTTCAAGAAAAGAGCGCCTGAAGCGTATGCCTATACAGAAAAGCGTGCCTTTACAAATGCGCAAATGAACGCGTTATTGGCTTGGATGGAAGACAACCAAGCAGACGGTCAATACGCGGCAGAAAATTTCATGTTTAATCACGAGGATGTGTGGTCGAAATGGGTCAGCAAGGACGTAAAAGCAAACATAGAAAAAGCTCTTGATAACCTATAAGTCGCTTTAAAAACGTTTCACTTTTCGAGCCGCGCAACGAACACCTCCTGCGCGGCGACTATTCCTTTGCTTTACTCTTTGAGAACTCATTTATGTCAGACACCTCTTGGTTAACTGAATTTCCGGACATGAGTCGTCGAGATTTACTTGCGATTCGACAAACGCTAGACGGCGCTTATCGTTCCTTTTCACGCGCCTATGGCGAATCCATAGAAAACTTCTTCAATCCCCTTTTGCATTTTTTAATCTGGTTTGAAAACCTTCTAATACAAACACCTTGGTGGATTGTTCTGTCCATCATCATAGGACTTGTTTACGCCGCTACACGCTCTTGGAAGCTCTGTGCTGGCGTTTTGGTGTCTTTTCTGGCCATCGGTTATTTTGGCATGTGGGAAGACACGATGCGGACGCTAAGCATCATTACCGTGTGTACCATCTTATCTATTTGTATTGGCATCCCCATCGGTATCTTGATGGCAAGATCCGACCGAGCTAAGTCCATCATCACGCCATTGCTTGATATTATGCAGACCATGCCCGCTTTTGTTTACTTGATTCCTGTTGTTATGCTGCTAGGTATTGGACGAATTCCAGGCGTTATCGCCGTGGTCATTTACGCTATTCCGCCCGTCATCCGTTTGACCAATTTAGGCATTCGACTAGTCAATCGCGAAACCTTGGAAGCAGCAACGGCTTATGGCGCAACGCCCACCCAGCGATTGTTTGGCGTACAAATCCCCCTTGCTATGCCAACTATCATGGCAGGCATTAACCAAACCATTATGATGGCGCTCGCTATGGTTGTTGTGGCGTCAATGATCGGCGTTAAAGGTTTGGGACAACCTGTATTGAAATCCATTACTAATCAATATTTTACACTGGGTTTATTAAACGGTCTGGCCATTGTCGCACTGGCCATTATTTTTGATCGTGTCTCTCAAAGCTACGCAAAACGAGCACAAAAACACCTTGAGGGGACAGAGAATGGATAATCCACGCGAAACACTCATTGAAATTGAAGGTCTGTACCAAATTTTTGGCCCCAAAGCTGAAGAGGTTTTGCCCAAAGTCAAAGCCGGTGCTTCGAAAGAAGACATACTCGCCGAAACCAGTCATACCATTGGCCTGCAAGACATTAACTTAAGCGTTAAACGCGGTGAAATTTTTGTCATCATGGGGTTATCAGGCTCAGGAAAGTCCACACTGATACGCCATTTTAACCGCCTTATAGACCCAACGGCAGGTAAAATAAAAGTGGATGGCGAAAATATCATGGCGCTATCGCCAAAGGATTTGATCACGTTTAGACGTCATAAAATGGCCATGGTCTTTCAGCACTTTGGGCTCATGCCCCATCGCTGCGTGCTGGACAATGTAGGCTATGGTCTTCTGATCAAAGGTGAAAAACGTGCTGAATGGAAACCCAAGGCGGTGTCATGGTTAGAAACTGTCGGTCTCGCGGGTTACGAAGACCAATTTCCCTCCCAGCTATCAGGCGGACAACAACAGCGCGTTGGGCTGGCTCGAGCGCTTTGTACCGATGCCGAGATACTGTTGATGGACGAAGCCTTTTCTGCGCTTGACCCTCTGATTCGAAGCGAGATGCAAGAGCAACTAATGGAGCTGCAAGAGAACCTTCAGAAAACCATCATTTTCATTACTCATGATTTAGATGAAGCCCTTAGACTCGGGGATCGCATTGCGGTTCTAAAAGATGGCAAATTGGTGCAAGTGGGCAGTCCTGTGGACATCGTACTTAATCCTGCCGACGACTATGTCAAAGCCTTTGCAAAAGACGTGAACCGCGCACGAGCACTGACCGTTCATACGGTGATGACAACGGATACAGACAAAGTCGAAGGCCTTACAGCAAACGACGTCAAAGACCAATTCCCTATGGACAAAGATTATGCTTTTGTATTCCATGATGGCAATTATCAAGGCGTTCTAACGAAGCGACAATTCTGTCAGCTAAAAGACGACGACCTATTAGAACCTGTTCTTACGTATGTAGAACCCGTACGGCAAACAAATCTACTGCAAAAAGTCATCCCGATGTGCTTAAACACCCAGTTCGACTTACCAGTAATCAATAAGAAAGGCGAGCTGAAAGGACGATTGGAATCAAGCAAACTTGCCAAGGTGCTCTCCCCTAACTTTAGCACTCTCTGTTACACCTTAGCGCATAAAAAATGGCCGCAGATTAGCGGCCATTTTTTAACTCATATTTTCAGTATCATGCCGTTATTTTAAGTCGAGAACATCTTGCATATCATACATACCAGCGGCTTTACCTTGTAACCAGCCCGCTGCACGCACTGCGCCTTTCGCAAAAGTCATACGGCTGCTTGCTTTATGAACAATCTCAATACGCTCACCTTCAGTAGCAAACCAAACACTGTGCTCGCCAACGACGTCACCTGCACGGATAGTTTCAAACCCGATCTCTTTTTGCGTACGAGCGCCCGTCTGTCCCTCACGCCCGTAAACAGCACACTCTTTTAAATCACGACCCAAGGCTTCGGCAACCACTTCACCCATTCGCAATGCCGTACCGGAAGGAGAGTCTACTTTATGGCGATGATGCGCTTCGACAATTTCCACATCGTAATCGTCACCCAAGATCTGAGCAGCCGTTGCCAATAGCTTCAGTGTCAAGTTCACACCAACACTCATGTTTGGTGCAAAAACAACGGGGGATTGTGTTGCAAACTCAGCCAACGCCGATTTCTCTGCGTCGTTCAAACCGGTTGTGCCCACCACAATGGCCTTTTGATATTTTGCGCAAAAAGCCGCATTTTCTAACGTTAATACAGGCGTGGTGAAATCGATCAATACATCAAAATCATTAACACAATCAGCCAGAGAGGCAACAGCGGCCACCCCCAGTTTACCAACACCTGCGATCTCACCAGCATCGGCACCAATCAAGCTGCTGCCTGGCTTTAAAATAGCCGCACCCAAGGTAACGCCACTGGCATCATGAATGGCGGTAATCAAATTTTTTCCCCATGCGCCCGGACGCGCCAATAACTGCTACTCGCATTATCACTTCTTCCTCAATTTGGTCTGCGCAAACCATAGCAAAAATTCACCTGAATCTCAGCATTAAAAATGCACAACGCTAAAGACCAAACACAAAAAAGAGAGCCGAGGCTCTCTTTTTCTAACGTATTAAAGATTTTTAAAAATCTCATCCGGTTTAAGCTCATCCACCGCATCTCGGTCGAACTCAATCACACCATCGGTAGGAATTTCGTCCACTGTATTACGCATTTTAGGGCGAGACGTGTCGTTTTGCTTAATGACGATCTCTACTCGTCTATTGGTTGCTCGATGCGCTGGTGTATCATTCGGCACCAAAGGTCGCGTATCAGCATAGCCCGTAACGGCAAATCGACTTTGATCAAGTTGCCCTGTCGCAAAAAGCTCTTCCGCTACCGAAATCGCCCGCGCTGAAGACAGCTGCCAATTTGACCGGAAACGACCGCTTACTATTGGAATATTGTCAGTATTCCCCTCAACCGAAATAGTCCCTTGTATTCCCACCAAAACATCACGAATGGCATCGATCACCGGAATAAAATCGTAGTTCAATTCTGCCGAGCCCGATTCAAATGACCCCTGATCTTTAATTCGAATCGTTATGGTCTCTTCTTGCGTTTCAATTTCCACCAAACCTTTCGACACTTCTTCACGCATGACCGAGGCAATCATCTGTGCATCGCCTTCGGTTTCTTGGATTTTTTTCTCACGATCCAGATCCGCATGGGATTTATCCACAAAGGTGACCGGCGAAGGCGAACCCGAGTTGCTTTGCTCTTTTAATGCCGCATCGCCGGGCTTACAAATCACTTCCAAGGTATTTTCAGGGGTTGTGTCTGCCTTCTGTTTTACTTCATTAATCGGCGTAGGCTCCGGTCTGCCGGGGCTAAACTCCTGGGCAATAACCGAGGTGCCCATTGGAATGGATTCCGCTTCCACCTCTCGCTGTACACCAAACGCCACTTTTAAGGAGCCTGCAATTTGTTTGAATTTGATGACGTCCATTTCGGCAAAGGACAACAACAGCACAAAAAAGCACATCAGCAAGGACATAAGGTCCGCAAAGGTTCCCATGTAAGCGGGCAAACCTTCTACACATTCCGGACAATCTTGCTCTTCTTCATCACTCATTATCGAATCCGTTTAAACTGTAATGTTATTCACGCTCAACACGCTTGCCTTCTGGTAGGTAGGTTTTCAATGCACCATCCAGAATGCGAGGGTTTTGTCCAGATTGAATCGCCAGCAAAGCATCAAGAATCAATTTCTGACAAGTAAGCTCTTCGTCTGCTCGAGTGTTTAGCTTGGCTGAAATAGGCAAACACACCATATTCGCTAACATGGCGCCATACAAAGTGGTCAACAATGCCACCGCCATTGCAGGGCCAATGGCTTTTGGGTCGGACATGTTTGCCAACATCTGTACCAGACCAACCAAGGTACCGATCATCCCCATGGCGGGGCCGATGTCACCTAATGTTTTAAACACTTTCGCGCCACTACTGTGGCGGTAATAGGATTGATTCATATCTTTCGAGAGCAAATTTCTCACAACGGTTCCATCATGCCCATCAACGAGCATCTGAATCCCTTTCGACAAAAACGGGTGGCTCACCTCTTTGCCTTCCAAAGACAGCAATCCTCCCTTACGCGCTTCGTCCGCTAAACCATAAATTTCATCTATCAATGTATCTAGCGGGATACTTTTGAACATGAACGCTTTCGCAGCGACTTTAATGGCACCAAGAAACTGACTGAGAGGATAAGTCATTAAAAGAACAAGCAAAGACCCAACTAACACGATCAGTGTGGATGCGGTGTCTATGAACATCCCCGCCGAACCACCAACAAAAATGGCTGAGATAATTACTATAAATGACCCAATGAGTCCTATTAACGTTGCGATATCCACACACGTCTCCTAACAAAAAAGCTATAATGTTATCGATACATTCCTGTGATTCTATACGAAACAAAGACTAAGAATGACATCTTCTTACATGATTTTTGTAATTTTCATTAACACGCCCTCGAACAGTAGCGCATTTTCTGTTACAAAACGTGGGTTAAACTAAGAGTAGTCATCATGTCCCGAAAAACAACCGTCCGTCATTTTGAAGAAAATCTCACCGAATTAGACACCCTTGTCACTCAGCTTGAGTCAAATCAGCTTTCTCTTGAAGAAGCCTTAAAGGCCTTCGAGAAAGGTGTAAAACTGAGCCAAGATTGTCAATCTGTTCTCACCCAAGCTGAACAAAAAGTTCAAATTTTGTTAGAAAAACAAGATGGTGAACACCTAGAAACTTTTGATCCGGAATTAAATTCGTGACTTTAGATGATTTCTCTCAATACGCTCGTCACCGAGTCGATGACTATCTTACGCAAAATTTAGGCCAGTATCAGCCTGCTCGTCATTTACAGGATGCAATGACCTATAGCCTATTCAATGGAGGCAAACGCGTTCGCCCCATGCTGACGTACGCATCGGCCTCTTTATTTGGCGAGGTCAACGAACTTACCGACGCCAGCGCGGCAGCAATCGAATCAATTCATGCTTACTCATTAATACACGACGACCTTCCAGCCATGGACGATGACGATTTGCGAAGAGGCAAACCCACTTGCCATATTCAATACGATGAAGCGACCGCTATTCTTGCTGGCGACGCACTGCAAACCTTTGCTTTTGAATTATTGAGCCACCCTAAACACAAAAATACAGCAACGCAACTGCAACTCATTCAAGAATTAGTACATGCGTCTGGCCGATATGGCATGGTAACAGGCCAAATGATCGACCTTGCCAACGTAGGCAAACAAATAAACATCGAAGCGCTAGAGCAAATGCACCAACATAAAACTGGCGCACTCATTCGGGCAAGTGTTCGTATGGGTGCCATCAGCACTGGTGCAATAAGCGAACAAGATCTGTCGGCATTAGATGCTTATGCCGCAGCAATAGGCCTTGCTTTTCAGGTACAAGACGACATCATTGACATCACCAGTGACACCGCCACTCTTGGTAAAACACAATTTTCGGACGAAGAAGCAAATAAGCCGACGTACCCTAAACTGCTCGGTTTAGAAGGGGCTCAAGCACTCGCTCAAACGCTTCGTCAGCAAGCGCTTGCTGCCATTTCGCCCTTTGGTGATGCGGCACAACCGTTAGTTGAGCTTGCGAACTATATTATTGACCGCAACCACTGATATACTTACCCGCTTTTTAGATTAACCAAATGTGACTAAACCTGTGCCCATGTTCGAAGAGATACCAACAGCGCGACCTAACACACCGCTACTTGATCAAGTCAACTCTCCTGCTGACTTGCGTGCCTTTAAAAAAGAGCAATTGCCAGCGCTCGTCCGCGAACTCCGAGAATTCATGCTCTACAGTGTCGGGCAAACAGGCGGACATTTTGGTGCCGGACTGGGTGTTGTAGAACTCACCGTTGCGCTTCATTATTTGTACAATACGCCTGAAGACCGCATTGTTTGGGACGTAGGTCATCAAGCTTACCCTCATAAAATTTTAACTGGACGTCGTGATGCCCTGTTAAATATTCGCCAAGAAAACGGTATCTCAGGCTTCCCAAAACGGGACGAAAGCGATTACGACACGTTTGGCGTTGGTCACTCTAGTACGTCTATTGGCGCAGCATTGGGTATGTCTCTCGCAGCACGACAACTGAACACTGGGCGTAAAGCGGTAGCGATTATCGGTGACGGCGCAATGTCAGCAGGCATGGCATTCGAAGCCCTTAACCATGCAGGCGACGTTAAAGCAGATATGTTGGTTATTTTGAATGACAATGAAATGTCGATTTCAAAACCTGTCGGTGCGTTATCCAGTTATTTTGCCCGCATTTGGGCCAGCAAAACGTACGACAATATTCGTAAAAGTGGCCAAAAAGTCTTTTCTGGACTGCCCTCTGCTCTTGAATTAGCGCGCAAAGCCGAAGAGCACATGAAAGGCATGGTTTCACCAGGCATGATGTTTGAAGAGCTAGGGTTTAACTACATTGGTCCCATTGATGGTCATGACATAGACCACTTGCTCACCACCATTTCAAACTTAAAAGACCGCTCTGGACCGCAGTTTTTGCACGTTATCACGAAAAAAGGCAAAGGCTTTGAACCCGCCGAAGGGGATCCTATTGGCTATCATGCCATTAACAAGATCGAACCAGACCCGAAACCCAATACAGAAAAAAGCAAACGACCAAAATACTGCAATGTCTTTGGGAAATGGGTTTGCGATGCCGCAGAACAAGACGACAGACTGGTTGCGATTACGCCAGCCATGAAAGAAGGTTCTGACCTAATTGATTTTGCGGATCGTTTCCCAACTCGATATTTCGATGTCGCGATCGCCGAACAACATGCCGTAACGCTAGCCGCAGGCATGGCATGCGATGGCATCAAACCAGTAGTTGCTATCTACTCTACGTTTCTGCAACGTGCTTATGACCAGCTTATTCACGATGTGGCACTGCAAAACCTTGATGTTTTATTCGCCATTGACCGAGCTGGGTTAGTGGGCGAAGACGGTCCAACACACGCAGGTGTTTACGATTTAAGTTACCTGCGTTGCATTCCCAACATGGTAGTGATGGCCCCATCGGACGAAGACGAATGTCGTAAAATGCTGCAAACAGGCTACGAATACCAAGGCCCTGCAGCAGTGCGTTACCCGCGTGGAACGGGTCAAGGTGTGGACATTGAGTCGAACTTAAGCTCCCTTGTAATCGGTAAATCTCGCACACTACGAACGGGGCAATCAGGTATTGTTATCTGTGGTTTTGGCCGCCCTACTTACGATGCATTGCAAGCGGCAGATAAGTTAGACGCTACTTTGCTCGATATGCGCTTTGTGAAACCGATTGATGAAGAGGCGTTACTGGCTCAGCGCAGTGCAAAACTGATCGTGACCATTGAAGAGAACGCCATCATGGGCGGTGCGGGTTCCGCAGTAAGCGAATTTTTATTGGCGAACAACATCACCATCCCAACGCTTCACCTAGGTTTACCGGATCAATATGAAGAACACGCTAGTCATGCAGCTATGCTAAAACGCGTTGGATTGGATGCGGAAGGGATTTTGCAAAGCATCGAAAAAAAGCAAAACAGTCTCTAATATTACCCTCTTTGTAGAAAGCAACGTATGCAAAGCCACGCAGTTTAATACCATCTACGTGGCTTTTTTATCGCAAGCAACGCTTCGCCTCTTCGATCACAGTGTGCATTCGGTTCGACAAACGCTTGTGACGATGAACACCGAGATAAAGAGTCTCTGACACCGAATTCGCCAAGGAATTGACAAAAATGCGATCTGGATTATTAAACGCAGAAATCGCGTGACGTGGTAATACGGTAAATCCTAGCCCCATAGCAACCGGTTCTAAAATCAAACTAATCTGGTTCGAAAAACCCGATTTTCTAAAGGTTTGACCCGCTTCAAACTCAGGGTAATTCGCCCCCAGCAACAATCCAGCATGGTAGGCACCATCTGGATGATCAATAAAACCCAGCGCCTGCAATTCCCGCCAACTCGGCGACTGAAGGGTATTGGGCGTCACCAAAAGCAATTCTTCTTCCGCGATGGCTTGCATATGAACATCATTCATTACAGACGAGCTGGTCATAAAACCAATATCGGCTTTGTGCTCTAAAATAAACCGCTCCACTTCTCGATTGGGCGCAAAACGATAATCGATGATCAGATTAGGGTGTTTTTTTTGCAGAAGTAACAGCTGGCGATACAACTTAAGACCAACACTGCCTGGCGACACCACTCGCACCACGCCTTCAAATGCCGAATCCTCACCCACTTGTTTTTCAAGCTGCTCTAGGCTGTTAAGAACATGCCGCCCCTCTTGATACAAGCACTCACCGGCATCTGTCAAAGTGAACTGCTTTCCATGACGGATTAACAACGGCTTCCCAAGCTGCTCTTCGAGCTTTCGAATGTGCTGACTCACACCCGATTGCGTCATGTTTAGTTGCTCAGCAGTTCGAGTAAAATGCGCTATTTCCACTAAAGAACAAAAGCTGCGCAGCCAATGAGGATTAATCATTACAAAATATACTCATAAATATTTCAAATGATAATTTTACTTAATGATTGTGGGTTTGTAACCTACTTAAAACCTCAACATTGGAAGAAATTATGAGTAATGTTTACCCACGCAATTTTTCACACATTGGCATTTCCGTACCCGACTTAGACAAAGCAGTCGAGTTTTACACTCAGGTCATGGGTTGGTATTTAATTATGAAACCCACCGACATCGTTGAAGACAATAGCCCAATTGGTGAAATGTGTACCGACGTTTTTGGTGAAGGCTGGGAGAAATTTCGCATTGCACACCTATCAACAGGTGATCGAATTGGGGTGGAAATATTCGAATTTAAAGGACAAGAGAACCCAGAAAATAATTTCGAATACTGGAAAACAGGAATATTCCACTTTTGCGTACAAGATCCAAATGTAGAAGAGCTGGCAGAAAAAATTGTCGCCGCCGGTGGGAAAAAGCGCATGAAAGAACCACGCTACTATTATCCGGGCAGCAAGCCTTATCGCATGATTTACATGGAAGACCCATTTGGTAATATCTTAGAAATTTACAGTCACAGTTATGAATTGATATACAGTGAAGGGGCTTATTAACAGGCTTTGAGTTAAGCGACCTATTGATGGCTCGATGACATTCAACCACCGAGCCTTTCGATTTATGATTCTCTTGGCGCAAACATGATTATGGCCATCCCCATAATAGCCACCGCCGAACCAACTATATCCCAAGTGCTTGGACGAATACCGTCAACAACCCATAACCACAAAACCGCCACGAAGATATAAACACCGCCATAAGCCGCATACACTCTGCCTGATGCCGTTGGATGCAAAGTCAGCAGCCATGCAAATACAGCTAAACTTAACGCCGCTGGTACTAACAACCAGATTGTTTTGTCCTCACGCAGCCAAAGGTAAGGTAGATAACAGCCGACAATTTCTGCCAGTGCTGTCACCATAAAAAGACCTATTGTTTTTAACTCAGGCAAAAGAACTTTCCTTCTAATAATTTAATCAACGCGTTAAACACATAGACACAAAGCGGATGCCATTAAAATCAGCCTCACTCCCTGTTGCTTTAAACCCGTAAGATTCATAAAAGCCAATCGCATTCACCGACGAGCGCAGGCTGATTTCATTAGCTTCTGTCATATTTAATAAAGCACTAAGGAGTCGCTTTCCTATTCCCTGGCGTTGCAGCGATTTAGACACAAATAAGTGAGTAAGATAATTGCCATCGCGTAACGCACCAAAACCAACAATTTTTCCTGCACAAACGGCTTTAATAGTCTGAAAACGTTCTATATCAAACGTTGTTACGATATCTGCCAAGACTCGCGCCTTGTATTCAGCTTTTCCCTGATCATTAAAATGAGGCAACACATCTACTTCAGACACTTGGCTAACAAAGCGCTTAGCATCGTCTAAATCCGTAAAATCAACTTTCTGAATCTCCATTTCTATTCCATAAGTACTAACTATAAAGTCGACTGTATTTTACCAAAAAAGGTCAGTTTACAAGCAAAGTGAACAATACAGAACGTTGTTCAGTGACTTTTCTCGAGACAATTCTATTGAGACGGTTGTATTTGAAGAGTAAAGACAAAAATGGCCTAGCCAATCTATTTATTACAGATCGACTAGGCCATTAAAAATGAAATGATGGTTTATTAAGCGACTTTTGCGATGCGTTTATTGCTCAGATAAATCATTGTGATGGCACCAATTAATAATAAAATGGCAACATATCGATTACTGTCTAATGAAATAATATTGTTTTCTAACCAACCAAAATGATCGATGATCAAACTCATGATCAACTGACCAGAAATGGTACACACTGTCGCCGCTGCGATACCGATTCTAGGCACAGCAAATACCACGATCAACATGTACATTACGCCAAATAAGGCCCCGATAATCTGCCATTTAGGCGCACTAAAAAGAGTGACTTCATGATTTGGTTCAAAGAAGAAAAACAATAAGAACGAGATAGCGAAACCAATCACAAAAGTCAGCCAAGCACTGGCTATCACGCCAACACTATTACCAAGACGTCCATTAATGGAAGATTGCACAGACAGGGCAACACCGCCCAATATCAACATAAAAACAGCGAAAAATACGCTCATACTATTTGCTCCTAACTCAAAAGCCAAAGGGCGACAACAATCATCACCACGGCCAAAATTCGATACGGATCAATACCGCGTTTTTCACTGCCCAACAAACCATAATGATCAATCACCAGACTCATGCCGATTTGCCCTAATAAAACACTGGTCATTGTCATACCGACACCAATAATCGGTGTGGCTATGGTGAGGAATACCACATAAACAGGGCCTAAGACGCCACCAGTGAGTAACCATTTAGGCTGTTTGAATAACTCAGGCAAATTAGGCTTGGCAAAGAAAATCATAATCAATGACAGCAATATCGACCCAATCATAAAAATCGCTAGGGTGGCTGAAAAGTGCCCGACCAACTCACCTAAAGGCCCTAAGAGTCCAGCCTCAATAGACAATCCCATGCCCGCTGCTAACACCAAGAGATAAATAATTATTTGCATACGTTTTATTCCACTCGTTTACGTTGCGGGCATTCTTCATTAGTGCTTAAATTAAATCAATAACACAGATAACAAGTGATAATTGCATTATGAGCATCAAACCTCTTAGGGTTTTTCTTTCCGTTGTCAAAACAGGTAGCTTTGTTGCTGCAGCACGCGAGTTGGATTTACCGCCCTCTTCTATCTCTCGATACATTTCATCCTTGGAAGAAGACCTTGGCCAGCGCCTATTTTATAGGAACACCCGCGCAGTAAAACTTACAGAAGTGGGCACCTATTATTTCGCCGAAGTAAGAGAGGCATTAACAAGTTTAGATTTAGCGACAGAGCACGCCAAAGGCTCTCTTCTAACACCACAAGGCAACTTAAACATTAATGCACCTGTTTCATTTGGCCGTTTACACTTGTCAAAATTAATCTGTCAATTCCAACAGCGCTACCCAGACATCAACGTCGAGCTGATGCTTACCGATGCCTATGTTGATCCCGTAGCGAATGGCTCTGATATTGTTATTAGAATTGGTGGTTTTGAAGACTCTAGCTTAAATTACCAAGCCATTGCAGATGAGCAATTCGTACTGTGTGCAGCACCCAGTTATCTTGAAAGCATAAAAGATAAAATCGGCCATCTGTCCCAACCCAAGCAACTGCTCGACTTAAATTGTTTGGTTTATAAGGGCAATAACGGACGGCGTAATTGGTACTTTCGCCAAGAAGACAAAACTTTATTCGAATGTATTGAAGTCACCGGAAACTTATGCAGCAATAACGCGGATATATTGGTACAAGCCGCTTTAGCTGGCCAAGGAGTTATCTTATTTCCACGCTGGTTGGTATTTCAATATTTGGCGTCTGGGGAATTGGTCGCCTTGCTAGAGAACTGGGAAGGCTCAGAAAAAGATACTCAACAAAGTATTTACGCCCTCTATCCTGGAAATCGGATGAAGTCATCAAAAGTTGTGTATTTTCTCGACTTTATGTCTGACTTTTTTGGCCGTTCACACCCTTACTGGGATAAACAAAAAACATAAAAATAAGGGGGCGAGAAAAATTCATCGACCCCTTAATGAATAATCTTCTATATTATTTTGCTATAATCACATCCATCACTAGCTTGCCGTCCACCTTGATCGGCCCATCTTCTTTCGCACCTAAGGTATATTCAAAAATACCCGTTTTCATGCCACCAGCTTCGCCATGCAACATCAGCATTAGCATTTCACCAGGCTTAACAGATTCGGTAAGAATTGCTGCCACATCATGATTTTCGCCTTTTTTAAGTGGCGCGTAAGCCACCACAGGACCGGGCTTCATCGCCTTATCCGTACGATGTACAACTAACCAACCGTTGCTATCAGCCATAACCATATCAGCACTGACGGTTCCACCCGAAACATCCTGATCACTGCCTTTAACCGCAAGTTTACCGCTCATTCCACCCGCTAACGCAGCACCAGTCATTGTCAAAATACCTAAACCAAGCGCAATACGTGAAAATGTATTTTTCATAATAAACCTCTACATTGTGTCTTATTGAGTAATATTTTCCTTTTACACTCATAGCTACGAGCACAATTAAAAAAGGTTTCAGCAAATAAATGTTTTTTTAATTATTTTTCTAAAACCTCAAAATAAGGGTTAAAACATAAAAAAGCCAACCTGTTTAGATTGGCTTTGACGATCATGATGTCTAAATTATAAAGACGTAGAGTAGAGTCGACCATGAATAGCAGGACCAGTTGGCACACCGGTTGGAGAACCGCCAGCGGGTTCCACACTGATACCAAACGTCGCATGACGAATCACCGCTGGGTCATAATTGATTTGCTTTTGAATGGGTGCAGAAACATTCGCCAATAACCCTAAAGAACGTGGCACTGGGCCAATCTCATCTGCTTTAATCCACAACTGATACGTTTTACCTGCTTCTTGCCCTTGTGCGGTAATTGGTCGAACAGTAAGTTGTCGAGTTTCTATATCCAGCGACATAATAAAAGCTGGCTGCTTATCATCTGCTTGAAACACGGCAACAAAAGGCGCATTAGCCTGAGCCACTGGCGCGACGGGTGCTTTAACCACCATAACGATGGCAAGACAAGCCGCCATAGCCGATGCGCCAAACGCACCAAATCGCCAACGTTTCAACTTGACTCGCATCGCTTCCATTTCAACCACAACAGAGGAGGTTGCTGAGTTTAGTGCCTTCTTACTCAGGGGGTTATTATTCGTTTGCTGATCGAGTTTGGCCAAAACCTCGTCAAACAAGCCTGCTCTTGGTTCTGCATCTTGCACATAATCGTTCAACCCAGAAAAATGAGCCTGCCATTGTACAATGGCTCGCTCAAGCAAAGGCTCATTCACACGGCGAGCTTCTACCGCGTCGCGCTCGTCTTTATCCAAGGTACCGAGTACGTACTCGGCCGCCACTGTTTGAATGGATGTTTCTTCGTCGTTATTCATAAATTCATACAACCTTGCAGCTGCTTAATGCTGCGATGAAGCCAAGTTTTAATGGTGCCCAACGGCTGCCCAAAACGTTCTGCAAGTTCTTGACGAGAAAACCCGTCCAGATACGCCGCTTTAATCATTTCTGCACGAGGCGATTCAAGGCCATCTAAACACGCTTCCAGTTTTAATAAATCTCGGCTTTTAGCAAATGAGTCATCTGGCGTCATAGAGTCGTCAGCGATTAAATCAAAATCCACATCGACCTCACTGTCTGGCAGCGTATTTTTCCGTATCTCATCGATCGTACGGTTTCGCGCAATCGTTGCCATCCAAGTAATGGGAGACGCGACGTTCGCATCAAAGCTAGATGCTTTATCCCATATTCTAAGATAAACCTCTTGCAGCACCTCTTCGGATACCGCTTGATTCTTCAAGATACGATAAACAATGCCAAAAAGTTTCCGATGGGTAGCCTCATACAATTCAGAAAAGGCAAGACGATCTTCTTTTGCCACGCGAATAAGCAAATTTGCGAGGGATTCTGTAGTGGGTTGTTCCGATAATAAAGGTGACGTCATAAGGCTCGCATCGGTTAAGTATCCATTTCATAGAGTACCAGTATTGCACTATTTTTAACCAAACCCAATCCAAGAAAGCATAACCTCAATGAACCATTTAAGCGCTATTTTCTTTAAGCGCACTCGAAGCGTTTCGCATTATTTAAAAACAACAAACTCACTAAAGCCAATAAAAAACCGCTCATCAAGGAGCGGTTTTTAGATACAGCTTTTAGTAGAAGCTTTAAATAGGCAATTACAGTGTTTTCAACGCAGCCGTAAGCGAAGCCATTTCGTCGTCCGTGCCGATCGTAATACGAAGGTAGTTCCCAATTCGTGCTTTGTTGCTGCCAAAGAAGCGAACAAGGATGCCCCGCTCCTTTAGAGCCAAGTAAATTTGCTCGGCGTCCTTGTCTGGATGAGTGGCAAATACAAAGTTGGTCGCAGACGGAATAATACTGAATCCCAACGCTTCCAGATCTTTAACAGATTGCTCGCGAGTGGCAATGGTTTTATCACAAATCTCTTTTAGGTAGGCTTCATCTAGTACAGCCGCTGTCGCACCTGCCAAAGCAACGCGATCGATTGGGTAGGAGTTGAAGGAGTTCTTCAATCGCTCCAAGCCTTCGATCAAATCAGGATGACCCAATGCGTAGCCAACACGAATCCCAGCCAAGGCACGGGATTTCGACAAGGTTTGCACCACTAATAAATTCGGATATTGATTGATCAAAGACACAGCACTTTGTGCGCCGAAGTCCACGTAGGCTTCGTCTACCAGCACAACCACATCTGGATTCGCTTTTAGAATGGTCTCAATATCCACCAAAGGTAACGCTTTGCCCGTTGGCGCGTTCGGGTTGGTGATCACCACACCGGATACATCTAGGTTATTGTAATCCGCAGGTACGATATCAAAACTTTCGTTAAGCGGGATTAGCTTTGGTTCGATACTGTATAAACCAGCGTACACTTTATAGAAGCTATAAGTGATGTCAGCGAAAGCCAATGGTTTGCCACCAGCAAAATACCCCATGAACGCCAACGCCAACACTTCGTCCGAGCCATTCCCTACAAACACTTGGTTCGCCTCTAATTGGTAGCTTTTTGCTAAAGCGTTTTTCAAGGTCACGCAGTTTGGATCTGGATATAAACGTAAACGCTCACTGACCTCAAGCGCCATTGCCTCTAAGGCTTTAGGCGACGGTGAATAGGGGCTTTCATTGGTGTTTAGCTTGATGTACTTTTTGTCTTGCGGTTGTTCGCCTGGCACATAAGGGTCAAGAGAAGCAATTTTATCTGTCCAAAAACGACTCATATAACTCTCCATTACTTTTTATAAAGGGGTCAGAGCCCTTTAAAAGTAGATATTAGATAAGGCAAATTTTGTTTCTATTAATGGGATCTGACCCCTTTAATACTTTTAATAGAAACAAAATAAGGCCTCATTTGAGGCCTTATAAATACATTAGAATTTGTCAGTCACTGTCCGGCCTAGGATCAGTCCTGAGGCTTCATATGTGGGAACAACAATACGTCACGGATCGAAGGCGCATTAGTAAACAACATCACCAAACGGTCGATACCAATACCTTCACCAGCGGTGGGTGGTAGGCCGTACTCTAGTGCATTGATGTAGTCTGCATCGTAATGCATGGCTTCGTCATCACCCGCGTCTTTCTCTGCAACCTGACGCATGAAACGCTCGGCTTGGTCTTCTGGATCGTTAAGCTCCGAGAAACCATTAGCGATTTCACGACCACCAACAAAGAATTCAAAACGGTCGGTAATGAAATCATTGTCATCGTTACGACGCGCCAGAGGTGATACTTCCGCTGGGTATTCGGTAATGAAAGTCGGTTGGTCCAATTTGTGCTCTGCGGTTTCTTCGAAGATTTCTGTCCAAAGTTTACCCAAGCCCCAGATTGGTTTCACGTCGATTTTTAGTTTCTTCGCAACCGCTGTCGCGCCTTCAACGGTTTCTAGGTCTACCGCTGTCAATTCTGGGTTGTAGTGCAGAATCGAATCCAACATGCTCATGCGAACAAACGGCGCACCAAAGTCGTATTCAGAACCTTGGTACGTCACTTTCGTCGTACCAAGAACTTTTTCTGCTACTGTGCGAAGCATGTCTTCCGTTAGATCCATAAGATCTTTGTAGTCTGCGTACGCTTGGTAGAATTCGATCATGGTGAATTCTGGATTGTGGCGAGTCGATGTACCTTCGTTACGGAAGTTACGGTTAATCTCGAATACACGCTCGAAACCACCAACCACCAAACGCTTCAAATAAAGCTCTGGCGCGATACGCAAGTACATGCTCATGTCCATCGCATTGTGATGGGTAACAAACGGACGCGCTGACGCACCACCTGGAATCGTTTGCAGCATTGGCGTTTCAACTTCCATGAAACGGCGGTCTTCTAGGAAGCGACGAATCGTAGAGATGATTTTTGAACGCATTTGGAACGTCTCGCGAGACTCTTCGTTTACGATCAAATCAACGTAACGCTGACGGTAACGCATTTCCATGTCAGATAAACCGTGGTGCTTATCTGGCAATGGACGTAGAGATTTGGTTAGCAATTGCGCTTCTTGCATATCAATGTACAAGTCGCCTTTGCCAGATTTGTGTACTGGACCTGAAATACCGATAATATCGCCCAAATCCCACGTTTTTTGATCAGCAAGCAATTCAGGAGACAAGGCTTTGCGGTTGACATACGCTTGGATTTGTCCCGTCATGTCTTGCAACAACATGAAAGCACCGCGGTTACGAATAATACGACCAGCAATACTCACTTTATGGTCTTTTTCTTCTAACTCGGCTTTTTCTAATTCACCAAATTCTGCTTGTAGATCCGCAGCGTATGCGTTTGGACGAAAGGTATTTGGGTAAGCATTGCGCTCGGCACGAATGGCCGACAATTTACCGCGGCGTTCTGCTACTAAGCGATTGTCATCGGATTGTGCTGTGGATTCTGTAATATTTTCGTTAGCCATGATTTGCTATCTACTCTTTTTAAATTATCTAAATTAGGAACGGCGTTTATAGGCCTTGTTTTAAACTTGCCACGATAAACTGGTCTAAATTGCCATCTAGCACAGCACCCGTATTTGACGTTTCTACGCCCGTACGCAAATCTTTAATGCGTGATGCGTCCAATACATAAGAACGAATCTGGCTGCCCCAACCGATATCAGATTTGCTGTCTTCAACCGCTTGCGCCGCTTCTGTACGCTTCAACATTTCAAATTCGTACAATTTGGCACGAAGTTGTTTCATAGCGAAATCACGGTTGGCGTGTTGTGAACGCTGATTCTGACACTGCACCACTATGCCCGTCGGAACGTGAGTAATACGTACCGCAGAATCGGTCGTATTTACGTGCTGACCGCCCGCTCCAGAAGAACGGTAAGTATCGGTACGAATGTCGGCCGGATTGATTTCAATCTCAACGTTGTCATCGATCTCAGGGGACACAAAGACAGACGCAAAGGAAGTATGACGACGGTTACCTGAGTCAAAGGGCGACTTACGAACCAAACGGTGTACACCCGTTTCCGTTCGTAGCCAACCAAAAGCGTATTCACCTTCAAAGCGAATCGTCGCAGATTTGATACCCGCCACATCACCAGCCGATACTTCCATCAGTTCGACTTTGAAGCCTTTGTCTTCACCCCAACGCAAATACATGCGCAATAGAATGTTGGCCCAATCTTGAGCTTCAGTGCCGCCAGAACCAGATTGAATGTCCAAGAAAGCACTGTTTTCGTCCATTTCTTTGGAAAACATGCGACGAAACTCTAACTTGGCTAATAAGCTTTCTAGCTCTTCCAGTTCGAGTTCGACCGCTTCAACAGAATCTTCGTCGTTTTCTTCTACGGCAATGTCTAACAGCTCTTTAGAATCGTTTACACCCGATTCCATGCTGTCTAGTGTTTCAACCACGGCTTCAAGCGCTGCTCGCTCTTTGCCGAGTTTTTGGGCGTATTCTGGATCATTCCAAATGGCTGGATCTTCCAGTTCACGGTTAACTTCCTCTAAGCGTTCTTTCTTTGACTCATAGTCAAAGATACCCCCGAAGGGTTAAAGCACGGGCAGAGAGGTCTTTTATCTTAGAAAGTATCGGGTTTATTTCCATATTGGCGTCAATTTGCTATAAACAGTGTGGATAAAGTTAATTCGGAATTGTAACGAATTTACTCGCAGCATAAAATGCCATTCGCTACCCAATGATGGAAAAACAGACCATTTTTTGTGGGCCTTGCTATCAAATGGAGTCAATATGGATAAGCCAACCGTTTCAGTCGACATACTGGGACAAAATTACAAGATTAATTGCCCTAAAGGGCACGAAGCCGATTTGAAAGAAGCGGCAGAATACTTAAATGGTCAGATGCGTGAGATCAAAGCCAGTGGAAAGATCATCGGTCTAGAAAAGATTGCGGTATTGGCCGCGTTGAATATTACTCACGATATGCTTTCTGGCCGAAAATACGCGCGTTCGAACGAACAACAGTTGCGAGAACTGACCTCTCAGCTGGATGCTGCATTGACGCATCAAACAAAGTTGGTCAATGAATAATCATTGTTGGTTTATTCTTTGATCTACTTTTTTGATTGCAAGGATATAACACGAATTTTCTTCATACAGTCCAGAAAACGAAATCGTACATGGCGTGATTTCTACCTTAGATTACTCTATACTTCACTTCGTTTCCTGGGTTGTTCGAAGCGGCTTAACGCCCTTGAGCCTATGAGTAATACCCCGGAAAGAGCCTGTTGGTTTGGTGTGCATGTCCGTGCGTCGGAAAGCCTAAAGAGTCACAGTTCTTTCCACCTTGAACCACTGGGTTCAAGGCCAATAGCCGAAACGGCAACTCGGGAAACCCTTTTATGACGTCTCATCTTGATCCAAGACAAATCCTACGCCGCCAATTACGTCAAACAAGACGAAATTTATCTTCGCAAGAGCAACAGTCTGCCGCCCTACAATTATCTTCTCGTTTCAAAGAACATGCTGACCACTTCCATCTCACAAGTGGTAAACGTGTTGCCTTGTACTTAACGAATGATGGTGAAATTTCACCTCATGTATTGTGTGCTGATTTTTGGGAACAAGGCATTGAGACTTACCTTCCTGTGGTGCAAGGCAAGCATCTAACATTTGCACGCTATAGCTCAGAAACAGTCTGGCAAGAAAATATCTTCGGCATCAAAGAACCCGTCACGATGGACTATGTTTCCGGTGAAGAGCTAGATTTAGTGCTGTTGCCATTAGTTGGGTTTGACTCAAAAGGTGGACGCCTTGGTATGGGGGGAGGCTTTTACGATAGGACGTTTGCTAATAAAAAAACCACAGAGAAACCGCGCCTAATAGGCCTTGCACACGATTGCCAAGAAGTAAAAAGCCTACCTGTTGAAGGTTGGGACGTGCCATTGGAAGCGATAATTACGCCAACAAAAACGCTGTTTATTTAACCGACACACCTTTCACTAAAACATAAAGCCATAGCCAATGGAGAAGTATGTACCACTGGCCCCTTGGTCGTTTTCAGCGGCATAAGCAATATCGATGTCCAGACGTCGCCCAATCGTAACCCCAGCAGTGATATAACTTAACTCCGAGCCCACCATGTTTTTACGGTAGCCTGCTCGAATTCCTGGAAAAAGCGCGGTCGGACTAAAAAATGAGATCGATGCGGTCGCCCATTGATATTTATCACCTAAAGGGTCTTTTATAGAATTCGCATCAAACGAAGTAGCGAGAGAGAACGCCTGATCTTTTGACTTAAGGGCAAAATCCAACGTCATCTGAGCTTTCATTTTGTACGATTCTTTTAGTGACAAATACCCTTTGTCCGCTAGCCTTATGGCGGCGTTACAGGTATTTAAATCGGTTCCAGATAAGCCAGTACAATCCCCCAATGGTATATAGTCAAATTCAGGCTCATTGATGTTGGAAATTGTGGCGCCCATTTGATAGTACTTGCTGGCTAAGATAACCCCTAAATCTAAACCAATATTCTCTTCTACGACGTCTCTACTCAGGAAATAATCACCGTAAGACACACTGGAATCTCCATCTTCTGTCAGCACGGTAAGCTTTCGATCTAACGACAGTTTATGAAAGTTTAAACGCCCGCCATAAATCACTGCACTGTTTTCCGTACGAGACACCATCTCACTGTAGCCGATACTAAAGTGGTAATCGCTTGCTCGCTTCATGTACACAGACATATCAGATGAGTAATCAAGCCCATCAATATCAAAGTCTGCTAAATCTTCGGCGGATGTTATGCTATCCAAATCATCCAGCCCAGTTACCGTTAAGTCATCCGCTAAAATACTGGCCCGACCGACTATAGACGCACTCGCGTCGATCATAAAAACACCACGACGACGCGTTTTATAAATTAACGGTAAAAAGGCGCTTGTACGGAAGTGGAAAATTTCACAAAAGTTGTTTCACCAACTTCATCGAGCAATGAGTTAGTTTGATCAATAAGGTCCTCTATTTCGGCTTTAACCTCAGCAACTTTATCCACCACAAACTCATCGGTGGCAGCCGTCGCGTCAGCCTCTGCCTGAGCAATTGCGGCATTTAACGCGGCGGAGCTGTCATCAGGAAGACGGTAATTCACACCATTGTAATCTTGAAGAGAAACACTGCCCCCTCCGGCAACATAAGCGTCTGCATACGTTTCTGTCGAATTATAAATTGCGTCTAATGCAACCGCTTCAGCATCCGCTTCAATGGTATCTAATCCAGATGGAAAATCCCCATCAACGGTAGCTTCTAGCGCATCAACTCTATCCCCCAAATCAGGTCCAGCCCCCGCCTCAAGTCCAATACTTAATGGCCCCAGAAAATTGACACGAAAACCTTGCAAATTAGCCATTAAATACGCGGCAGCGGGATTGCTTAATGACGTGGATAAAGCATGACGATTTCCATACCCACCTAATACGGTGCTAGACCCTATAGGTTGATAAATTGCCATACTCGCCACAGCAGAAGAGCTTGCAATACTGATGCATAAAGTCGCCAAAAACTTGTTCATTCATTCGCTCTTATAAACCAAAGGACTTTTGTAACAGCCCTATTAATAAAAAAAGCCGAAACCTTGTTAGGTTATCGGCTTTTTTTATTAAATCTTTACACTTTTAGAATGCAGTGTCATAACCGATTGAGAAGTAACCGCCGCGAGGTAGCTCATCACCATCCTCATCTTCTACCGTATCCAGCGCTACAGCCAAATCGATATTTAAACGCTTAAACATCGTTAGACCAAGAGAAGCGTAGCTTAGCTCTGTACCTGCTATGTTTTGACGGTAGCCGATACGAATGCCTGGTAAGAAATGAGAATCACCGTAATAAGACAAGGACGCTGCTGCCCACTGGTATTCATCGCCCACCGCATCTTTTACGGCATTTGTATCATAGGATAAACCCAAAGTGACTTGCTTACCTTTTGTCGATACAGCCGCATCGATGGTAGTTTGCATTTCCATAACGTATTTATCTGATGCAGTAATGCCGTAATCATCCGAAGCAGTGTTAGTCGTAACGGCAGCACCATCGAACTCTGGTTCATTAATATTGGCAAAAGTCACACCTACTTGATAATAGTGAGAAACCCAAACAGCGCCTAAATCGATCCCAACACCAGTACTGCTAACAGCATCATCTGAAATCGAATCCGAAATAGCATCGCCCGCATCAACATCTTCATCATCTAATTCAACTAAAGCACGGCCTAAAGAAATATCATGAAGATTCGCTTTTGCGCCACCGATCAACATACCATGGGAGTTCTGCCACATTGCTTGGCTATAGCCAAAACCAATCTTAAGGTCTGTCGCTGTTTGCGCATAAAAAGAAGTGTCTGTTTCTAATTCATCAGATCCATTAACCGAAACAGTTCCAGCCAACAGGCTTCCTTTCGCTACAGCAGAAATACTTGCATCTAGAGTAAAAGCAGCATTATTGTCTGTTTTATAAATCAAAGGCATAAACGGCACTTGCATGCTTAACGATGTTTTCACATAGGCCGAATCACCAATATCACCCAAAATCTCATTTGCTTCAGCTAAACCAGTATTTGCTGCTGCTGTATCTACATAAGTCGCATCAAGAATATCTTCCAAATCTTCGACCTGATCATCCAAATCACTAACATCTCCCATCTCGATACCAATACCGAGAGGACCGACAATACCAAAGCGGAAATTATCGTCATCTTCTTGGTTGACCATGAGAAATGGTGCTGCTGGGTTAGCCAATGCAGTGGCCAAGGCGCGCTGATTTGGGGCGCTACTCAGGGTAAAGCTAGACCCAACAGGCTGATTTACTGGCATTGCCGCTAGTACAGCGGTACTGAATAAGCTGCTTGAAACGAGTATAAGTTTTTTCATGATTTTGTCCTTCGAAAACCGAAATGTAAGCAAATAGCAAAAAACAATCACCTTTGTATTAATTGTATACGCATTACTTACATTTTTCCTACCCTAAATGAGGTAGAAGGCCAAATTGTAAAAATAAAAAGCACAAAAAAACGACCTAATCAGTGACGATTGGTCGCTTTTATAATGCAGGCAAGATCTTTATAAAAAGCTACATGCAAGCCAAGGAAAGTTGGTGACGAAGTTTTTCCAAATCCTCAGGGGTATCCACTCCGTGAGTCGGTAAGCCCTCCGCCATTGCCACTTGGACTTTTATCCCTTGATGCAGGAAACGGAGCTGCTCCAGTTTTTCCCACCGTTCCATGGGTGACATTGGCAGATCTGCGTATCGAGCCAATAAACTAGCACGATACACATACAAGCCAATATGACGAAGCGCTGGAAAGTCTGCTGGCAACACGCCTATACGATCTGAGTTACTGGCAAAACCATCTCTGTCCCAAGGCATTGGTGAACGACTAAAATACAGCGCACGCTGCTTTTCGTCACAAATGACCTTCACCACGTTTGGGTTAAAAAAGTCTTCAAGCTGCTCAATAGGGCACGCGACGGTGGCCATTTCAGCATCCTGATCTCGGCTAAGCGCCATAACGGCCGAATGGATTAAATCGACAGGAAGAAACGGCTCGTCACCTTGTACGTTGACCACGATTTCATCGCTCTGCCACCCCATTTTTGCAGCGACTTCAGCAAGACGTTCTGTACCATTTTCATGGTCGTCGCGTGTCATCACAACCGTCGCACCAAACTCTAACGCGGCTTTTTGGATTATTTCATGATCCGTTGCCACGATAACCGACTTAGCACCCGCTTTTAGTGCTAACTCATATACCCATTGCAATACTGGCTTACCACCTAAATCGGCCATCAGCTTTTGCGGAAATCGCTGAGAAGCGTAGCGAGCAGGGATTACGATGTGAAACTCAGGTAAAGATTGAATCATCATTATTTCTCAAACTCCGGTTTTTGAGCTAATTCGTACGCACTCTCCAAGGTCATGCGAGAAGCCAATACCATATCGGCAACTTCTCGAGCAACGCCTTCTCCAGCGGTTTTTTTGAGCGTAATCGAGCAGTGTCGCTGCACTAAAATATGTGCATCCGATGGGCACAATGCTAGCCCCACTTTAGGCATTACCTGAAGGTCTATCACATCGTCCCCCACATACGCCGT
>NZ_JAODTL010000034.1 GCF_026191375.1 Marinomonas pontica
ATTGACCGCCACTATGGCCGGCATTCTATCTACGTCTGCAATCGCAGCGGATTACAACTTCAAGTTTCAATCCTCTGATCCTGCGGGCGACAAAAACTTCCAAGTACAAAAAGAATGGACGAAACGCGTCGAAACAATGACTGGCGGCCGTGTTCATATCGACTTGCTTCCTGTTGGCAGTATTTTCAAACACACTGAAACCCTAGATGGCATAAAAATGGGCATCCTAGATGGCCAGATCACAGCGACCGAATTTTTCTCGGGCAAAGATCCCGCTTTTGGCCTAATTGGTAACACAGTTGGTGCGTGGTCAAACACTCAGCAATTATTGCAATACGTTAACTACGGTGGCGGTTACGAGCTAATGAACGAACTTTACGCTCCTTATGGCGTGAAATTCATTGGCGGTTCTACGACCGGTGTGGAATCGTTTGTGTCTCGCGTGCCGCTTGATGGCGTTGAAGACCTAAAAGGTTTGAAGCTTCGCGCTCCTGAAGGTTTGGTTCAGCGCGTGTTCGCAGCAGCCGGTGCCGCACCCGTTAACCTACCAGGTTCTGAAGTGTTCACAGGGCTAAGCAAAGGCGTTATTGACGCGGCTGACTACACGGTTTTCTCTACTAACCAAAAAGCCGGTATGAACGACATTGCTCGTCACCCAGTTCAGCCTGGTTTCCACTCTTTGCCATTGATCGATATTTCAATGAACAAGAAAAAATGGGACAAGCTGCCAGCCGACATTCAAGCCATCTTAACCGTGTCTGTTCGTGACTTCGCAGAAGACATGACAACACAGTTACGCATTGCTGACCAAGCCGCGGTTAAAGCTGCGAAAGCCGATCCAAACATCACGATCCACGACTGGTCTGCGGATGAACGTAAGAAATTCCGTGCGATTGCTCGTACTCAGTGGGAAGAGTTCGCAAAAGGTTCTGCCAACGCTCAAAAAGTCTACGATTCTATTACGACGTACTTAGAAGCGAACGGCCTTCTTTAATTTTTCCTAGAAGCCTTTTTAACCCTGCAAAACAGGCGCGATGCATTGTCAGATGTTATCTGCGCCTGCTTTTCATTGGATCATGATCATGAAAAACGACACTCATCCAGACATTCTTGATAACGCAGAACAAATAGACCATTCGGAACAGCCCAGAAACGCGTTAGACCGTGTTATTTTCAATATTGGGAATTTCATCAGTTTGCTGTTTGTTTTTACGGTGGGCATTTCCTTTTACGAAGTCCTCATGCGTTATGTGTTTAACGCCCCGACTATTTGGGTACACGAAACCGCCTCATTTCTTGGTGGTTGTTTGTTCGTTTACGGCGGCATTTATGCGTTGTCGATTAACAAGCACGTTCGCGTGGTATTGATTTACGACATCGTGTCTGACCAAACCCGTCGTTGGTTAAATGTTTTTCATCACATCATGGGGCTGCTGTTTTCTGGCTTATTAAGCTGGGCAGCGTATCAAATGGTGCAAGACTCATGGTTTACGCCATTTGGTGATGTTCGTTTAGAGACCTCTGGTTCCGCTTGGAATCCTGTTTTCCCTGCCTTGGTAAAAGGCATGATATTCATGACGCTATGTATCATGTTTGTGCAGTTTTTCTTGCACCTAGTACAAGAATTAAATGGTTTAAGGAAACGCAAAGATGTTTGATTTATCCGCAATGGGCATCGGCTACGGCAGCCTGTTAATGCTCGGCTCTATGATTGTGTTGCTGTTAACCGGCATGCAATTGGCTTTCGTTACCGCTTTGGTGGCCTTGGTGTTTGCCATCGGTTGGTTCGGTGTGGGCGCATTGCCTTTGATCACCAGCCGTTTATACAGCTTTGTCGGGGGGTATGTTTTCCTTGCGGTGCCGATGTTTGTGCTGATGGCCGCCTTGTTGGATCGTTCCGGTATCGCCCGAGATCTGTTCGACGCGATGAAGGTATTTGGCCGTAAATTGCGCGGTGGCGTAGCGGTTCAAACGCTATTGGTTGCTATCGTTCTAGCATCTATGTCTGGTGTTATCGGTGGTGAGACCGTGTTGCTAGGCATCTTAGCCTTACCACAAATGCTGCGTCTTGGTTACAACCGCAAATTGGCCATTGGTGTGACCTGTGCTGGTGGCGCATTGGGCACCATGCTACCGCCCAGTATCGTGTTGATCATTTATGGCTTAACCGCCAGCGTGTCCATTGGCGACTTATTCAAAGCGGCGTTCTTGCCTGCGTTTATTCTGGCCTTCGCTTACATGGCGTATGTATTGGTCATTTGTCGCCTTAATCCAGACTACGCGCCACTGCCAAGCGAAGAAGAATTGGCCTCTGAACGCGACGTCAATTATTTCAAAGCGCTGCTGTTCCCATTGCTGACGGTGATGATGGTGTTAGGCAGTATTTATACCGGTGTGGCCTCGGTGACGGAAGCGTCTGCGCTTGGTGTGGTCGGCATTATGATCAGTGCGGCGATTCGTGGCGAGCTGAATATCGCCATGCTAAAAGACAGCGCCAAAGCCACCATGAGCACCTGCGGGATGATCATTTGGATCGGTATCGGCGCCACGGCCTTGGTTGGCGTTTATAACTTAATGGGCGGCATCGACTTTGTTGAAGAAACCATTCTCGCCCTAAGCGGCGGCAGCGTGATGGGCACCATCATGATCATGATGCTGATTCTACTCGTCTTAGGCATGTTCTTAGATTGGGTCGGTGTGGCGTTATTAACCATGCCCATTTTCGTACCAATTATTACGGGCCTTGGCTTAGACCCTATTTGGTTTGGTGTGGTGTTCTGCTTAAACATGCAGGTGTCATTCTTGTCTCCTCCGTTTGGCCCAGCGGCGTTTTATTTGAAATCCGTGGCGCCAAAAGACATCAGTCTTGGCGAGATATTCAGCTCGTTGCTGCCTTTTATTGGTCTGCAAGTATTCGTGCTCGCGTTGGTCATATTCTTCCCTGAGCTGGCCCTTTGGTGGAAATAACCCATTGCGACCATGCCGTTCAATACGGCTTTTTGAACGACACCGCCTTGCTGGCTTCAGCAAGGCATGAGGACTAAAGAAGATGACAAAAAGAATTGTAGTATTAGGCGTATCAGGCTCTGGTAAATCCCTTATTGGTAAGAGCATCGCCGACACATTGGGCTATCCCTTTTTTGATGGCGATGACTTTCACAGCCAAGCCAATGTCGACAAAATGCGCCAAGGCACACCACTGAACGACGATGACAGAAAAGGTTGGTTAGCAACGCTGAACGCTATATTGACCGACAACCCAAGCGCGGTAATTGCCTGTTCAGGGCTGAAACCAGAGTATCGTGCCATGCTTCGAAATGGCCTAGATGATGTCACCATGATCTACCTAAAAGGCAGCATCGACACCATTTGGCAACGTCACCAAAAGCGCGATGGCCATTATTTTAATGGTCGAGAAATGCTCGAAAGCCAGTTCGCGACCCTAGTTGAGCCAACAGAAGACGAAGCCTTAGTCATCGACATTTCTCAAAATGCCGATGCCGTATTGAAGGAAGCGCTCACGCTGTTAGCGAGTTCGACCACGCACTAAATCGCACAAAAGAGACACAACCTAGCGGTTCGTGTCTCTTTTATTTAAGAGCAAACTCGCTCAGAATTTGCACTAAACAAAGACAAAATAGTAAACACTTACTTTCACATTGATCTCTGTTTTTATTGCTTTTTCGCGAAAATATACGCACTTTTTTGTTTCTAGCCAAGAACGGCTTATGATAATGTTACTCGTAACAATACATGGATATGTCTCTTTAATATGAAAAGCTCAGATATGAAAAAGAAGCGCCCTACCCTACAAGATGTTGCCGACTTAGTTGGTGTCACGAAAATGACGGTGAGCCGTTTTCTTCGTAATCCAGACCAAGTCTCTGTGCCCTTGCAGAGTAAAATCGCTGACGCTTTAGAAGATCTGGGCTACATTCCGAACCGAGCCCCCGACATCCTCTCCAAATCCAAAAGCCATGCGATTGGCGTCTTGCTGCCGTCATTAACCAACCAAGTCTTCGCTGAAGTCATTCGCGGGATTGAAACCGTTCTCGAACCAGCGGGTTACCAAACCATGTTGGCGCACTATGGTTACAGCAAAGAAGCCGAAGAAGCGCGCATCGCCACTCTGCTTTCCTACAGTGTCGATGGTTTGATTATTTCCGAGAGTTATCACACTGAGCGAGTGAGAAAAATGCTCGCCGTAGCAGGCATTCCGGTTATCGAAATCATGGACTCCGTGTCGCCGCCCATTGAACAAGCCATTGGTATCGACAACGAAGCCGCGGCCTACGCCATGACCGATTTTATGATCAAACGCGGGCGCCAAAAAATCGTTTATTTCGCCGCCCGAATGGACCAACGAACCCTCTTCAAAATCAAAGGTTACGAAAGCGCCATGCACGACAACGGCTTAACGCCTTTGTGCTTGAAAACCAATAGCGCGTCCTCTTTCACACTCGGCGCGACCTTCTTAAAAGACGCCCTGCAACAACAACCTGATACCGACGGCATCTTCTGCACCAACGATGACTTGGCCATCGGTGCGCTGTACGCGTGCCAGAAATCGGGAATTAAAGTGCCTGACGACATTAGCATCGCGGGGTTTCATGGCCACGACATTTCCCGTGCCATGGTGCCTTTGCTCGCCACGGTTATTACCCCTCGCGAAGAAATGGGACGTCTCGCGGCGGAGCACCTTTTGTCGCGCTTGCAAGGTCATCCTGTCTCCGAAAAAATCATCGATTTACCGTTTCAAATCGAGGCGGGCGAAAGTATTTAATCGCGCCTCGTGATTAAAAGCTTCAAAACGCGTTTCGGCTAAGAAAACACTTAACACAGAAATGAGAAGTGTTACTATTATCGAAACTTTTAATAATGAAGACCCTGTCTATGAAACGTCTGCTGTCCCTTGCTGTTACCGCGCTCACGCTCTGTTTGTGTTCATTAGCTCATGCCGTCACCGTAGAAGACAGCAAAGGCCGTTTTTCGCTAGACTACACCCCAAAGCGTATTGTGGTTTTGGAGTTTTCTTTCGCTGACGCATTGGCAGCAGTGGGCGTCAGTCCTATTGGTATTGCCGACGACAAAGACCCTCAACGTGTGCTGAAACAAGTACGAGACATCATTGGCGATTTTCAATCCGTAGGCACACGCTCACAACCCAGCCTCGAAGTCATTGCGTCGCTAAAACCCGATTTGATCATTGCCGACATTGGCCGCCACGAAGGCGTGTATGACGATTTGAAAAAAATCGCCCCAACATTGATTTTACCGTCACGCCGAGAAACCTATGAAGACAACTTAAAAGCCGCAGCCACCATTGGCAAGGTCATCGGCAAGGACCAAGAAATGCAAGCGCGTTTAGCCAAACACAAAACCCTTATGCAAGGCTATGCAAAGCAACTGCCTAACAACGCGGAAGTGCAATTCACTGTGGCACGAAAAGATGATTTGTTCATTCACACTGCCGATTCTTACGCCGGTGGCGTTATCCATGCACTCGGGTTAAAAAACCCCGAGTTAAACCGCAGTGACAAACAGGCCAGCCGCCAAATTGGCTTGGAACAATTATTAGCCATTGACCCTGACTATTTAGTAGTGGGCGAATATGTCACACCAAACATCATCAATAAGTGGCAAAACGAACCTTTATGGTCGGTTTTACAAGTCGCTCGTAATCATCGCGTTTATAGGGTTGATGGCAATGTTTGGGCGCGCTGTCGTGGCATTATGGCGGCAGAAAGCATGGCCGAGGACTTGGTCAAGGTGTTTAATTAACCCACCTCCATGAAATCATTTTTGCAAAAACTGCCCTTTTTAGGACAATGCATCGCATTGTCCTTTCTGCTTTGTGTATTCGCTTGGCTGTCTCTTTTTACCTGGTCCATTATCCCCATCAGCGGGACACAAGCCTTATCAGCTCTCACGTCACCTAACCCTAATAATATCGCCCATCGCATCATTTTAGATTTACGTTTACCCAGAGTTCTAATTGCTGGCACGGTGGGAGCTTGCTTAGCGGTAGCGGGTGCCATCATGCAAGGACTCACTCGAAACCCATTGGCTTCGCCTTCTGTACTTGGTGTGAACGCTGGCGCCGCGTTGGGCATGGCAACCGTGTCGACTGTCGCGCCGTGGTTAGGGGTATTCGGCACCTCTGTCGCGGCCATCATCGGTGGGGCAATAACGTGGAGTCTGGTCATGATTCTGGGAACCGCATGGCGTGGTGGCAATGAACATGGTCGCCTTGTGTTAGCTGGAGTGGCTATTTCCGCCCTTTGTGCGGCCTTAACCAAAGCCATGATCATGCTGTACGAAGATCAAGCCGTTGGCGTAATGACATGGTTAGCAGGCAGCGTGGCTGACGCACGCTGGAGTGATTGGCAACCACTGTGGCCTATGGCTCTGTTTGGATTAAGCGCGGCTTTTTTGGTCGGTCCAACCTTAAACTTACTGAATTTAGGCGAAGACAGTGCGCGCAGCCTGGGCGTAAAACTGGGTCTGGTTCGGATGATTTGCAGTGTTTTAGTATTAATACTTGTGGGGGCAGCGCTCAGCGCGGCAGGGGCCATTGCGTTCGTTGGCTTGCTGGTTCCGCATATCGCCAGAGCCTTAACTGGGCAAGACTACCGCAAGATATTGCCATTGACCGCCATCATGGGCGCCACGTTAGTGGTGCTCGCTGACGTAGTGAGTCGCGCCATTATTTTTCCGATGGAAACCCCAGCTGGAGCCATTATTGCGTTAATTGGCGCGCCTTTTTTCATCTATATGGTCAGGTCGAAAACGTCATGAAAACGCTGTCGCTCTCTGCTCTTTTGTTGTGTGTAATGTGTGTTTTGGTCATGATGAACCTGTCTTTTGGCGCGGTCAGCTTGACTTTCAATGACCTGCTATCAGGCTTTCAGCCAACATCAGAATTCTATTTCACCATTCATGAATACCGTTTACCCAGAACCCTGTTGGCCATGTTAGTCGGCGGTATGATGGCGCTGTCTGGCACCTTGGTACAAGGCGTCATTCGCAACCCGCTGGCCTCTCCCGATGTATTAGGTGTCAGTCATGGCGCTGGTTTGGCAGCGGTATTGCTCATGACCTTGTACCCTGATGTGTCTGTGTATTGGCTGCCTTGGACTGCCCTGTGCGGCGGATTGCTCGCGGCCTTGGTGTTGTGGCTGTTATGCGGTTCACACAGCAGTGCGATCAAATTAGCCATTACTGGTATTGCCTTAGCCACTTTGTACGGTAGTTTGGTCGACTTTCTCATGCTGACGCGCCCCTTAGAAATCAACAACGCGTTGTTGTGGTTAACGGGCAGTTTATGGGGGCGCGGATGGGATCAGGTCACCATGATCTTACCTTGGCTGATCTTAGTTCCCGTTGCTTTTTGGCTGGCAAAACGCATCAACCTTGTACAACTAGGCGATGATGTCGCCACCAGCTTAGGAGTTTCAATTCCCGTCACGCGTTTAGCGGTATTGGCGATTGCGGTGGGCATGACGGCGGCGTGCGTGTCTATTTGTGGGCCTATTGGATTTTTAGGTTTGGTCGCACCGCATCTGGCACGACGTTTGGTTGGTGGCCGTCATCAAATTCTTTTACCTTGCGCCATTCTAGTTGGCATGACCTTGTTGTTGTTAGCCGATTTGGTGGCACGCACGATTGATCCACCCATTGAATTGCCCGCAGGCATCATGACCGCCATTCTCGGCGCGCCGTATTTTCTTTGGCTACTGTTTAGGACGAAATGAATCATGTCTCTTAGCACGCATAATTTGTCTGTCGGTTATCACGATCACGTCATTGTGAAGCAGGTCAATCTCAACATTCCGGAAGGAAAAATCATTGCTCTGCTTGGACCCAACGGATGCGGTAAGTCGACTTTACTTAAATCATTGGCTCGCATTCTAAAGCCCATGTCAGGGGAAGTACGCTGGCAAGACAATAACTTGCATACACTTCCTGCCAATTTTCTCGCCAAAAACTTGGCATTGTTACCACAAACGCAACCGATTCCAGAAGGAATCAGCGTCCGGGATTTGGTGGCTTATGGTCGAAGTCCGTATACAGGGTTTTGGGGACGCCTTAACGCCGAAGACAAGCGTATTATTCAGCAAGTTATGCAAGAAACAGAGATCATCAAGCTGGCAGACCAATGGGTCAGCGAGTTGTCTGGCGGGCAGCGCCAACGTGTCTGGTTGGCCATGACGCTGGCGCAAGACACACCGTATTTATTGCTGGACGAACCCACTACCTACATGGACTTGAGCCATCAAGTTGAGCTTATGCACCTGTTGCGCAAGTTAAATTTGCAAGGCAAAACCATCATCACCGTGCTCCATGACATCAACCAAGCCGCACGATATTGCGACCACCTTATCGTAATGAAGCAGGGTCAAATCATCACCCAAGGTTCACCAGAGTCAGTACTCACTAAGGCCATGTTGAAAGACGTATTTGCCTTGGATGCGCAGATTTACCAAGATCCCATTGCGAAGACGCCAATGTGCGTAGTGGAATGACCTATCAGACAAGTAGACGATTAAAAAATACCCAAGTCTGCAATTGACAAAAAAGCGACAAAACAGTCTAATGCGATCAATTATCATTAATATTTCAATTATCGCAGGAGTTTGTTATGCCGCACAATGCGGATCCACGCGGGCAACAAGGTACGTTGCACGCGCTTTATTCAGATCACCACAGTTGGCTGTATACATGGATACGTAAGCGCTTAGACAATCATTTTGATGCGGCAGATTTAACGCAAGACACTTTCCTACGCATTCACTCTCGCCAAGAAGTGGATAACATCATTGAACCTCGATCCTATTTAGCAACCGTTGCAAAAGGCATTATTAGCCATTTTTATCGCCGTAAATCACTGGAAGAAGCCTACTTAGAATATGTTGCACTGTTTCCCGATCCCATGACAGCAACACAAGAACAACAACACATTATTTTGCAAACACTGGAACAAATAGACGCACTGCTAAACGACTTACCAAAACGCGTAAAAACGGTTTTTTTGCAGTCTCAAATCGAAGGAAAAAAGTACCAAGAGATTGCGGATGACTTGGGTATTTCACTCATCAGTGTAAAACGACATATGAAGCAAGCTTATGTTCAATGCCTAACCTTAATGGAGGATGACTTTTTTGAGTAACCCTAAAATGGCCGTCCCAAAGCGGAGTTTTGAAGAGGCTGCGGAATGGCTTATACGTCTACAAGAATCCCCCTTATCGGCACAAGAACAAAGCCAATTTGACGCATGGAAAACAAAAAATCGTGAAAATGCTCGTGCTTGGACTCGTGCACAACAGCTCATGGGACAGGTCGATACGCTGCCTAAAAATATGGCCACCGCCATATTAAATCGTCCAGAGGACGCAGGTCGACGCCTTGCCATTGGCAAATTGGCCATCCTGTTAGCCGCTGGCCCTACCGTATGGGGAGGCTATAAAACCGTCCAATCACAACAATGGACGGCAGACTACCGAACAACAAAAGGGGAAACTAAACACGTAACCCTACCCGACGGCTCTCTCGTCAAACTCAATACCGCCACGGCCTTTGACCTTGCCTTTGATCAACAAGCACGCACGTTGGCGCTGCGTGAAGGTGAGATTGAAATTCAAACGGCAGCGGTCAACTCTCAACAGTTCGGCCCATTGAATATTTACACCCGCGAAGGCAGGCTGACACCGCTTGGCACCACCTTTACCGTTCGACAGTTTGATGGTTTCACACAACTGGCCGTGCTTCAGGGGCAAGTAGAAGCCGTGCCTAAGCTTGCCGATCCGATGAACCGTGAAATTATTCAGGCGGGTTATCAAGCTAGGCTATCGAGTCAAACCATTTTATCGAATCAATTGATCACACCTAATACCACGGCATGGTTAAACAATATGCTAGCGGCTCATAATATGCCGTTAAAGCGCTTCGCACAGGAAGTGTCTCGGTATCGTTCTGGTGTGATTAGAGTCTCACCTGAAATCGAAAATCTGCCTATTTCTGGCGCGTTTCCCACGACGGACACAGATCTTATCCTTACTATGTTAACGCGAACTTACCCTTTAAAAGTCCATAATCATCTGGGCGGTTATTGGGTCACACTGTCGCTCGCTTAGTTTTTATCCGTGTCATCAGTAGACAATGAGAACACGTCATTCAATCAGACATAAAAAGTAAATCGAAATTATTTTCATTTAGATTGATACCTTTTTTATTTTCAAGTGGCTTATTAGTTAGACAATAAATAAACGCTATGATTTTTAAAAGGAGGTAGCTGTGGCTGCCCTTAACAATCGTTTTTTGAAGACCCCATTACAAAGTGCCATTACCGCCACTGTAGTCAGTGCAAGTCTGCTTATCGGAACTGGTTTCAGTGCCTACAGCATTGCAGCGGATACCACACAACAAGAAAGCCGCGCGCAGATAAACATTCCAGCTGGCAACTTAAGCGAGACGCTCACTGACATCGCGGTGCGATATCACATTGCCCTTTCTTTTGATCCAGCGTTAACACAAGGTCTTAAAAATGAGGCGGTGTCCGGTACGTTTTCTCCGCTGGAGCTGATCGACTTTTTACTGGAAGGCACGGACCTGATGTTGCAATCCAACCAAGATGGTACTTATAGCTTGTTAGATCAAAGCAACTATACGTTATCTGGCTTGGCAATTTCAGCGTCACAAATCAACGACAGCGTACTCACAGAATACAAAGGTGGACAAATCGAATCTGGCGGGCGCTTAGGGGTCTTTGGTGAGCAAGACAGCACCAATGTGCCTTTTAGTGTGGTGTCTTACACCAACAAAGCCATCGAAGACCAACAGCTAGAAAGCATCGCCGAAGTTCTGGACAACGACGCCTCAGTACAATCAGGAAACGGTTACGGAAACTACTCTGAGAAATTCATGATTCGTGGTTTTGAACTCGACAGTGACGCCATCTCATACGGCGGCTTATATGGTATTTTGCCTCGTCAAGTCGTCTCCACCAATGCGGTTGAAAGCGTACAACTATTAAAAGGTTCAAGCGCCTTTTTAAATGGTGTAACCCCCGGTGGAACGGGCATTGGCGGCGCCATTAACCTTGAGCCAAAGCGTGCTGAGGACGAACTAACGGCACTCACTGTCGATACCACCGCAGAAGGCCAAGTGGGCATTAGCACAGACGTAGCACGACGCTTCGGCAGCAAAACCAATGGGGTGTCCGTGCGAACGCGTTACATCGTGAAGGCGACAGCGCCATCGACAATGAAAGCCGCGAAGAAACCTCCGTCAGTGTTGGCGTTGACTACCAGTCAGAACAGCTCAATGTGTCCACGGACGTGGGGTATCAGAAACAGACCATCGAAAGCGGGCGCGCCGTGGTCTATGCAGACAGCGGACTAACCGCGACTCCCTCGGTTCCTGATGCGAAAACCAACTACGCACCTTCTTGGGCAGGATCTGAACCGGAAACAGTCTTTGCGATGGTAAAAGCCGATTATGCGCTGAATAAAAAATTGGACTCTGAACGCCGCCTTAGGCATCAATAAAAATGAAGAATACGGCGATTACTCTTCACCGACCGTGACAAATTTAGACGGTGATGCCACTGCTCGTCGACTCACTGTGCCCTTTGAATCCAACACGCTGTCTTCCACCGTTGGCTTATTGGGTGATATAACCACTGGCGATGTTACCCATCAGTTAAACCCCGCCTATTCAGGGTTTGTAAACAAAACCTACTCGGCTTACACCATGTCTGACCCGACATACGACACCAATATCTATGATCCAGTCGATTCCGCCTACCCAACGGCTTCCGCGTCGGCTGATGGCGATATGGACAATCCAAATATTCGCTCTAAAACCGATACCAAAGGGATTTCCTTTGCCGACACACTGGGCTTTTTAGATGATCGCTTATTGATGACAGCGGGGGTTCGATACCAAGAAATCAACGTGAGCAATTACAAATACGATGGCTCCCTAGATACCACATACGATGACTCAGCGACCTCACCAATTTACGGTATTGTCTACAAGCCTTCCGACACGATCTCCTTATATGCCAATCACATAGAAGCGCTGCAGAAAGGCGACAATGTATCAGCAGCAGCACCTATAACTATTCGAACGCTGGCGCTAGCTTGAAGCCCTATGTTTCAGAGCAAAACGAACTCGGAATGAAATTTGAAGACGGCACGCTTGGCGCGGGCATCGCCTTGTTTGAAATCACCAAACCAGAAGCCTATGGCGAAACGGGCGGCACCTACGATTACTACGGAGAGCAGCGCAACCGTGGCCTGGAATTAAGCCTATTTGGCGAACCACTTGCTGGACTGCGCATTAACACTTGGGCTACCTGGCTAGACCCAAAATTACAACACACTCAAAATGGCACTAACGACGGCAACTACGCAGTTGGCGTAGCGAAATACCGTTTAGTACTTGGCGGCGAATATGACCTCAGAAAGGTACAAGGCCTAACGCTGGGCGGAAAAGTCATTCGCAGTGGCCCCCAATACGTCAACACGAGTAATTCGTTGGCCATCGATCCTTGGACTCGAGTGGATGTAAGCGCTCGTTATGAAACTACGCTTGCCCAGCAAGACGTGACATGGCGCTTAAACATTACCAACCTAATGAACGAAGGTTATTGGGCTTCTGCAGCGGGCGGCTACCTAACTCAAGGCAACCCTAGGGAGATCAAACTGTCGTTGTCGACCGAGTTTTAACACATAACGCGAACGCGACGACTCAACCACCAGCAGAAGACGTTCTGCTGGTTTTTTAGCATTCAAAAAGCAGGCTTATGAAAAACAACGATTCCACCTCCTTTATCGCCAATGCGGAGAAGAAAAGAAACCGTGCCAAATGGTGGTTTCTGGTCCACAGCTGGGCAGCCCTTCCTATCTGGGCCTTTGTCTTTTTTATCTGCGTGTCGGGCACCATTGCGACCGTCAGCCAAGAGATCACCTGGTTGGTCAATCCGGCGGTGCGAGCCAACGCTCCCGATAACGCCACGACGATGCTGAGCTTTGATGAAATACGTGCCGCTGTAAAACAGGCGCAACCAACGGCCATCATCAAATCCATTGAGCGTCCGGTGAAATCGCAGTTCGCGCTCACGGTTCAAATCAGTTACCCCGATGCCAGCAGCGCGTCGGTGTTCGTCAATCCCTACACTGGCGTGATTCAAGGCACCAGCAGTGGTCTGGATTTTCGAAGTTTTATGCGAGCGTTACACGGCTGGTTACTCATGCCATTCACCGTCGGATACAGCATTGGATGGTACATTGTTGCGTTCTTTGGTGTGCCTATGATGATTTCATTGGTGACAGGGCTGGTGGTGTACAAGCGCTTTTGGAAAAGCTATTTCACACCACGTTTACGAATCAATCGCGGTTCACGAGTGTTTTGGGGCGACTTCCACCCGCTTGGCTGGCATTTGGTCTGTGCCTTTTATCGCGATTATCAGCGTGACAGCGATGTGGTTTTTTATACAAGCGGCGCTGTACGACAACAATATCACCTTCTCGACATTAGGGCCGCCTAAGTTTATCGACCGCCAAGAAGTGCCAAACGTACCACTCAACGCTCCCAAGCCAGTGATTGGCTTAGACGCCTCCACTAAGGTAGCCACCGATGCCTTTGACGATTTAGAACCAGAAATGATCTATTTACCGCTCAGTGCCTACTCTCACTATCGTTTACGAGGTCGTAGCCAAAACTACCCGCTGCTGTACGAATATTTCGATATCAACCCATACAGTGGAAAATTAGAAACCTCGCGAAGAGTGTCAGACTTGTCGATGCTGGAAATTGTGACCGGCTCCATGCGTCCACTGCACACCGGCGACTTTGTTGGTCTGTCATTGAAATTGGTGTATTTCTTTTTTGGCATACTGCTGTCGATGATGATTTTTAGCGGCATGATGATCTGGACAAAGCGCACCTACAAATCCACTCAAACCCTGCTTTCCCGCTCGACCAAAGCGCCCAGTAAAACGACCAAACCGGAGCCAAGCGTATGACCATCACGCCAGCTAAACAACATTTTATTGCCGCATGGTGGAAACGGTATCGCTTTCATCTCAGTGCGCTTTTCATCTTAATTCCGGTGGGCTTTTCCCCTTCGTTTTTGGCGTCTGTTGCCCTTAGCAGCGGGGATGTGGGATTAGGCTCGCGCATTATTGGTTCTCAACACGTCGGTCCATGGCAAGTTACCTTGGCCGAATGGCGTCTTGGCGGTCCAGTGTCTATGGGAGAAGCAGGTTACATTAAAACCTTCACCATGGGAGTCTGTGAAACCTGCGCCAGCGAGATCCGTGCGGCGTATTTACGCCTTGGCAAACCTCGCAGTTTGCGCACTGCCGGCGCGCTCTTTTATGGCACTGCCTACCGCCAATTTTCCGACGTCAACATTCCATTAAGTGGCCGCGCAGCCAATGAACTTTGGCTCACCTTAGAAGGTTGGGATGGTTCCGTCTACCAAGCCCAATGGCCCCTTGAAAGCGCGTCACCGGACACCTTGTCATTTATTCAAAAGCATACAGTAAGGAGATAACGATGTCTTTTCGCTTACCTCGCACACCACTTTTCACTCTAGTTACTAGTATCGGTTTATTGGCTAGCAATGCCGTTTTGGCCCATTATCCCTATTGTCAGTGTCACGTCGACGGCCAAGAAATTGTTTGCCTAGGTGGGTTTTCTGACGGCTCTGATGCTGTGGGCGTCACGGTAGACGTCATTTCTTATAACGAGGAGATCTTAGTACCGGGTCAATTTAACAACCAATCCACCATGCATTTCCCTCTGCAAAAAGGCGAATTTTATGTCTTATTGGATGCCGGTCCCGGCCACACCTTTGAAGTCGACTGGCGAGATATTGAAGGCCTAGACCAAGCAGGCCAAACACCATGATACAAGTGACCGTTCGACCTGCGGGCAGCAAACGTGAGAGCCGCTATGTCTTAGTATTAGCACTGATTATCGTCCTGATCGCGGCGCTGGTTGCGTGGTCTCGCGTTACCCCAATTGAGCACAATAAACTAAAAGCGTGGCAAATCGACGCACGACATCAGCTCAATGCCGCTGAGCAAGGTTTGAATGCCGACCTCAATGTAGCGGTTGAAGAAATACAATTTGCGCTTAACCAACAGCAAGACCCCAGTCTGGCGTATCTTGAATCCCTTTATTTGCCGCCATTTATCAAGGACTCCACACGCATAGAAAGAGGCGCCCATGAATGGCAGAAATATCAAACAGCAGATGATCTGCTGTATCTCGGTATCAGCAGCGATGTCGCCATTGCAGGACACATGCTGCTTAGAATTTCTCGCCAAACCACGGCAAGTCTGGACCCTCAATACGACAGTTGGATAAACCATAAAGCCAACGTAACCGCGGCATCAGTGAACACATTTGCGTTCGATGATGCGTCGCTAATCGCTCTAGGATTCAAACAAATCATCAGCGAATACGACAAAAGTGTCACCCGTCATTGAGTTCTTTTTTGACCTTTTTGCTCCCTGAATACCCGACGAGAAAATGTATGTTTAAAACGTTGTTAGTGAGTCTATTGTTATTGTCTTTTTCACGGTATGGCATCACTGCGCCACTCCAAATTGGCGTCACTTTGCACCCTTATTATAGCTATGTCACAAACATCGTAGGCGATAAAGCGACCGTCGTCCCTATGATTCCTGAAGGATTTAACCCTCACGCCTATGAAGTCCGTTCAGAAGAAATTAAACGCGTCGGCGCACTGGATGTGGTGGTACTAAATGGGCTGGGGCATGATGACTTTGCCGAACGCATGATTGCAGCGTCAGAAAACCCTCACATCCCAATAATTGAAGCCAATGAGAACGTGCCCTTACTGCCTGCGTCAGGCAACGTAGCGGCGTCACGAATGGGGGCGAACGCACCCAGCGTTGGCGGTAAAATCGTCAATGCGCATACTTTTCTATCGATTACCGGCTCAATCCAGCAAGTCCAAACTATTGCCCGAGAATTAGGAAAATTAGACCCAGACAATGCCCGTTATTACCGAAAAAATGCCCGAGATTACGCACGCAAGCTAAGGAAAATACGTGCCGAGGCGCTGTCCAAATTGGCCAACCATACGCGTCAAAACATCCAAGTGGCGACCATTCACGGCGCTTACGATTACATGCTGAGAGAGTTTGGTATGGAAGTCACGGCAGTGGTAGAACCGGCTCATGGCATCGAACCTAGCCCTTCTCAGCTGGCAAAAACCATTGAGGATATTCGGCGCTTAAAGGTCAATGTCATCTTTTCTGAAATGAATTTTCCTTCCCCTTATGTGGACACCATACAACGTGAAACTGGGGTGCGTCTCTACGCGCTGTCACACATTATTTCTGGCGCATATACCCCTAAAAAGTTCGAAATAGAAATGGCCAAAAACTTCAATACGGTGGTGCAAGCCATTCTCGAAGCTGACACTCGCACCAAGACAGAGAGCACTGATCATGACCAATAGAACCTTACTCACAGAGGCCAATGCTCCCACCATTGTGTTTGATAATGTTCAGCTCACTCTGGGCGGCACGACTATTTTAAAGCAAATCAATCTGCGACTCGACGCCGGCAAAACTCACGCGCTTATTGGTCCAAACGGGGGTGGCAAGTCCTCGTTAATCCGCGCCTTGTTAGGCCAGGTTCCACACACAGGTCACATCCATTTTCAGTGGCCACAACAAGAAGGCCGACTTGGCTATGTGCCACAAGCGTTGGAATTCGATCGGTCTTTGCCGATGACGGTGATGGATTTCATGGTTTCGCTTCAAAGCACCAAACCCGCTTTTTTTCGCCAAAAGCACGCTTTTTATCAGACCATTTTAAACGCCCTAGAACGAGTTGGCATGAGCGATAAAGCTCAGCGAAGAATGGGCGCGTTATCTGGTGGTGAACGCCAAAGAGTCATGATGGCACAAGGGCTGATGCCCGAGCCAAGCGTGTTGATTTTGGACGAGCCTATGGCCGCGCTAGATGACACTGGGGCACAGGTGTTTGAAGCACTTTTACAAAGCCTCAAAGACAAAGGGACCACTTTGCTGTGGATAGAACATGATTTATCCGCGGTAAAACGGCTCGCTGATACCGTCACGGGGTTACGCCAAACCATTCGACTGCATGGCGCTCCAGACAAGGCGCTGTCGACTGATGCCTTGCTGTCGTTGTTTTCTCACACTCCTCAACCCCCACACTCCATTACCCTGGAGGCCGCGCATGGATAATGTCTTTTCTGTGATCAAACTGACTATTCAGCATTGGGCTGAACTAGGCTGGCTGCCGTCTTCTCTTGCCTATGGCTTTGCCATTAATGCGCTATTGGCAGGCATTATTATTGGCCCTGTACTTGGTTTGTTGGGCACATTAGTCGTGGTCAAACGCCATGCATTTTTCTCGGAAGCAGTTGGGCATTCGGCCTTGACCGGTGTGGCCATTGGCATTTTAGTCGGTGAACCTTACACGGGGCCATATGGTTCATTGTTCGGTTTTTGTCTGCTGTTTGGTATCAGTCTTAATTATCTGCGCAATCGAACAGGATTGGCCGCAGACACTCTAATTGGCGTATTTTTGTCCATGTCTTTGGCTCTGGGAGCAAGTGTGTTGTTGATTCTTGCTGGCAAGGTGAATATCCATATTATGGAAAACGTCTTGTTTGGCTCTATTTTAACCGTCTCTGCAGAAGACATTTGGTTATTAGCAGGCATTGCGGTCATTGTCGTTGTAGTGTGTGTGGTGGGTTACAATCGCTTTATTATATCGAGCTTTAACGCCGAGCTCGCTGCCGCTCGTCGCATCAACACCAAGCTGCTCGACTATGTATTTGTTATGTTGATAACCATTGTCACCGTGGCCTCCGTTAAGGTGATCGGTGCTATTTTAGTCGGCGCGTTGTTGGTTATTCCAGCCGCTGCAGCTCGAACTGTGGCTGCTTCGATGCGCAGTTTTGTGCTATTGAGCGTGGTGTTTGCTCTGATCGCGACCGTGGCGGGCATTCTTATTCCTATGCAAGTCGATCTGCCAGTTCCTTCGGGCGCAGCCATCATTATTTGCGCAGGCAGCCTGTTTTTAGCTTGTGTGAGCGCCCGTACCATTTTGCCTCATTTACGTGGAGGAAATGCCTAAATGTTGTGTTCTTTTCGCTCTCTCTTTTTTGTAATTAGCGCGTTTTTTTGTTCTGTAACTCAAGCCGCAGAGTCGGCCATAACCGTCTTAACCGCACACCCAGCCACTTACTCTCTCACCTCAGCATTAGTGCAACAGACAAATATCAAGGTGATCGCCGTACAACCAGCCCACCTGCCCGCAACACGTCTTACGGCGTATCTGGAAGGGCGCGGTAAGAGCACATTAGAAAAGGCTGCCGCTGAGGCCGATGCCGTCATCACAATGGGGGCCATGTGGCAGCAAGATCCGCTTTACCCTTACGCGCGACGCACACGTTTAGGCATCATCAATATTGATATGACCCGCCCACTGGACGACACCTTGCCCGGTGTGTCGCAATTAAATCCCACTCTAGACCGTTCATGGTATGAAGCCTTCTCGCTGCAACCCATGCTGCAAGACGGTGAGAATATGTCACCGTGGTTATCACCTACAGCGCTGGCGCGTATGGCTGACATTCTCGCCAATGATTTAACACGGTTGTCAGTCAACCAAGGCAAACAAATCGACGCCAACCTTGCCACCATTAAGCATCGATTACTGGAGATAAAACTGCGCTCAGATCAAACATTGGCCTTGGCGGATTCAGTAACCACTTTGTCTTTATCACCACATTTTGCCTATTTTTCAGCGGATGTAGGCTTAGACAATCTCGCTACGGTGTTTGCCTCTCCTCGGGAATGGACAACTGAACGTCTATCGACATTGACCCGCTCATTGCAGCAAGAAGACATTGCTGTGGTGTTGCTCGATAGTGAGCCATCAGCCTCATTGCAAGCGGCTATTCTAGCGGCTTCTGCTCGCTATCTGGTGTTGTCAGATATTCCAGGAGACTCGACGGATCCTGTCGCCACCATAGAAGAAAATGTACGCCGTTTGTTGTCAGCCTTCGCGCCTTAATAGACACTCAGTAAGCTTAGCGAATAACGTTTTGTGAGTTTGCACTCGCAGTATTTTTTGAAATGATTAAGCGAGAAATCCTCGTATGTAATGTCGTAAATCTCGGATTTTTATGAGGTAACATAGTGTTATCTTATACGTTACCTCATAACACTGAGTAAAATAATGACCATCACACTGACCGATACACAGACCCCTATTGCGTTTGATCAAGTCACGACCATTCTAAAAGACGCTGGCATTCCTTCGCTGGCACAAGCCTCCATACGAGAGCTCGTCGCGCTGGTCAATCGCATTGAAACGGCAACGGACCAATCGTTCATTCGTATGGAAATGGGCGTTCCTGGCTTGCCTGCGCCTTCTATTGGTATCGATGCCGAAATCGCGGCACTGAAAAGCGGCGTTGCTTCTAAATATCCTATGCTAGAAGGTATCCCATCGTTAAAGAATGAAATCAGCCGCTTCTGCTCCCTGTTTATGAACGTCAACGTCAGCCCAACAGGCTGCTTCCCTACAGTGGGTTCTGCTCAAGGCGCGTTGGCTTCATTTTTAGTCGGTAATCGCACCAAAGAAAACGGCGCCACCTTGTTTATTGATCCGGGGTTTCCCAACCAGAAACGTCAACTGGATATGATTGGCCAAACGTGGGGCAGTTTTGATGTTTACCGTCACCGCGGCGCAGCGTTACGACCAGAGTTAGAAAAGCATTTATCCTCTGGGAAATACGCCACCTTGCTGTATTCCAATCCGAATAATCCTGCGTGGATTTGCTTTAATGAAGAAGAGTTACAGATCATTGCGGACGTCGCTGGCCGTTACAATGTTATCGTGATTGAGGACTTGGCTTACTTTGGTATGGACTACAGAGAAGACTATACTCTTCCCGGACAAGCACCTTATCAGCCAAGCATTGCGCATTATACGGACCAATATATTTTGCTGATTTCCAGCTCAAAAGTATTCAGCTACGCAGGACAACGCGTCGCCAGCTTGGTGATTTCTGATGCATTATTCCAGCAAGATTTCCCGACATTGAAAACTAACTTTGGGCAAACACAATTTGGTAAAGCTTTTACCTTCGGTGCCATGGGAGGCCTTTCGGCGGGCGTTACCCATTCTACCCAATACGGTTTAGCCGCCATGCTAAAAGCCGCCAATGATGGCGAATTGCCTTTTTTAGATTTGACCAAAGTCTATGAAAAACGCGCCGCGATAATGAAGGCACTGTTTGTCGAGCATGGTTTTGACATCGTGTACGCAGAAGACAATGGCAAAGCGCTGAGCGATGGATTCTATTTTACCTTTTCTTACCCAGGAATGGACGGCGACACATTGCTAGAAGCCTTGCTGTATCATGGAATCAGTGCAATTTCATTGACCAATACTGGATCAGAAAGAAGAGAAGGCGCTCGCGCGTGCGTATCGCAAGTCAGAGACGAGCAGCTGGCTGACCTAGCAACACGCTTAGCGGCGTTTCAACATCGATTCAGCCAAGCGTAAACAAGCACTCCCATTGATCGCGATGTGTTCTGTGTAGGCAAAGCATTTTCTCTACACAGAAACATCGTGTTTTTTTGAAACCTATTAAGCGCAATAAATTAAAAACCTAAGACGCTAAGACACCAAACCAAAAGCGTCATCTTGACCAATGACCGTGGCGTATTCACCATGTAAGTTGGCCAGCGACATTGCATGAACTTCTTCAGCGCTGCGCGCTTGTCCAAAGAAATCTTCCTTCTCAAAAGCAAAGCACGCACTGCCAACCACATACGTGGTGAAGCCGAGATTACCCGCACTGCGAACGGTGGATTCCACCGAATTATTTGTGCTGACACCCACAATCACTAACGTTTGAAAATGTTGGTCGCGCAACCAATCGGCTAAGTCGGAATGGGTAAACGCATCGGGAACAGATTTTTCAATGACCTTTTCATCCAGCAAAGGCTGAAACGCGTCTTGAAAAAGCACCCCTTCTTGGTCTGGCCAAAACAATGAATCCGGCTCAGTCGAGAGGTGGCGAACATGAACAATTGGCGCATGGTTGGCTCGCCAATGTGCAATCAGCTCGGCCATTTCACGTTCCGCATTGGGGTTGTTGCGCACGCCAGCTTGTGGCCAAGACATGCCTTGTTGCATATCAATGATGATTAATACCGCTGGTTTTTCTGTCATTGTCCGCTCCCTTGCCATGGTTTTAAGTTAATCGTCTTTATTCACAGCGCCAGTCTCTTGGCGCTCTAAACGGCTTTCCAGCGCCGCTACGCGTTTCTGTTGATGACGTAACCTAAAGAAGAAAACCACCAAAGACATACACAATAAAAAGGTCAAATTGCCTAAAAAATTCACACGGTATTCCAATGATTTAACGTGTGCCATTTTGGTAGACAGCGACTGATAATCGCCTAAAGACGCCGTAGATAATTGCAAAATGGCCACGCTGCGTTCAAGTTCAAACACCGTCTGTGCCAATTTTTTCTGATCCGCCGTGACGTCTTTTGCGGCTATAGAAGAAGACATAAAACCTGCTAAACACAGGCACAACACTATTTTATGTAACATGAGTCAGTCCTAACATCGCATCCAGTGATGTTCGCATCATAACGGTATCGTGACGCTAATAGCTAGAGTGGAACGTGAGTAGATAACTCACGTTCCAAGCAACGTAGACTAAGCCCTGTTCCATTCTGGCGTCGCAGATGCGTCAGACCTTGAAAATAGAAATGCTGCGATTCAAGGATTCTGCTTGGTTGGCAATGGCTTGACTCGCTTTGGAGTTCAAAGCCACCGATTCGGTGGTGTCTTCGGTAATTTCTCGAATGGTGTCGACGTTTTTGCTGATTTCATTGGCGGCAATCGTTTGCTGTTCGATCGCCGTCGATACTGACCCCGCCATGTCAGAAATCTCAACCACGTCCGTGATGATTTGCTCTAGAACACTGCCCGTTATGACGGCTTCATCTCGGCTCAACGCACCATCCTGACGACACGCTTCCATCAAGGTGACAATCCCTTTGGTGCGTTCTTGCAAGGTTACTATGATGTCAGAAATTTCTTCCGTGGCGGAGTGCGTCCGGCTTGCCAGTGCTCGCACTTCATCGGCCACCACCGCAAAGCCTCGCCCTTGCTCACCAGCCCGAGCGGCTTCAATGGCTGCGTTGAGTGCCAGCAAATTGGTTTGTTCGGCAATGCCTTGTATCACGCTCAATACCGTGCCGATGCTCTCGCTTTCTTTGGCTAAAGCGCCGACGGTTTCCACCGAGCCCTCTAATCGATCTGACAATTGACGAATACGATCGATCGCAGAGTTCACTTTGGCTTGACCTTCACGAGCACTGCCTTGAGTAGAAAGCGCTTTTGACGCTGCCATTTCCATGCTACGAGAAATGTCTTCCACAGTACCAACCATTTCGGTCACAGAAACCGCTACCATATCGGTTTCTGCTCGTTGTTTGTGGGCGTCATCTGATGTTCTAGCGGCGTTTTTAGACAATTCAAGCGTGGTCGAATTCATCTCTTTTACGGTCTGATTGGCATTGGCGATCACTTGACTAAAATCCACCAACATATCGTTGATGCTCGCCGCGACAAATCCGATTTCATCATTAGGAGGCAGGTCAACACGCAAGCCAATGTTGTGCGTTGTTTGGATGTCTCGCATGGTGCTTTGGATCGTCTCAAGCGCGGCATTGATGGTTCGGTTAATTACCCAAGCAACCATGACGCCAATGATGATGATAACGCCACATAAAATTGTCGTGAGTAGCATGGCAAAAGAAGATTTATCGTCAATCACTTTGCTCAGCTGTGCTTCCAGCGCATCCAATGCCGTTTCTGTTTTGTGAATCGATTCACGCATGACCAGCAGTTTTCCTTCTTTGCTGGTTAACCCCAGCGCTTTTTTGCCGTCAGCATACTGCGTGAAACCTTGACGATATTGATCCGCTAACGACAGCAAAAGCTGTGTTTTGTCTGCAGGCAAAGACGCACTGCGCAATGCGCTTTCCAGTTGGTCTAAGGTCTTGTTAAAAGATGCAATGTATTTTGGGTTGCTGCGCAACATAAAGTCTTTTTCATGGCGGCGAAGTTGCAGCATCATTACCAATAGAACGTCTTGATTGAGGGCTGATAATTCGCTTTCAATGTTGTGAACCGCACCACGCAGCACTCCTTGCAACCCCGTTTCTGGCGTTAAGCCTAATTCTGTCGAGGCATTGACTACAGCGTTAAAGTCAGTTTGGTATTCTTTAAAGTCTTGAGTCAATTCAGACAAGATATTGGTGTCGATGGAAAACTCGGCCATGACGTCTGCGAGCTGATCCTGATCGGCAAACAAAGCGCTGATGGTCTCGTTAAATTGCTTTTCGTAGGACAAATCCAGACGCGCTAAAAAGTCTTTTTCATGTCGTCGTAAGGTCAGCATATTAACTTGCTGGTGAACAACCAAGTTCTTAGCGGAGTTGAGTTTTTCTAAGTTGCTCTCTGTGTTGTAAAACAATCCCAACATAGCGACTAAGGCCACTACAAGTAACGCGGTATTCAAAATCAGTTTGTGTTTAATGAGCACATGTGGCTCCTTTGCTTGAAAAAAGAAAACGATTCCTTACCTTTGTAAAAACCAATTCCTTCTTAACTCTAATGGTAGCTTAGAATAGGCTAAAGGTATTCGATAAATACCCTGCCAAAAAAATTTCTACAAAACCACAACAATAAAAGCAAAGTGTGACAAAAATATTACAGGCTATTGTTTATCTCGTTCATTACACACCATCAACCCCAATCAAACACCATCAACCCCAATCAAACAAAATCATGCCCTCTAAAATTGCCTCTATTTGCGCTTTTAACACCTCATATTTTGGGTGAGGTAACAATCCTTAAAAGGTCAATTTAACCCTAAATCAGTCAATCAAATGTTGTGCCAACGCATATTTTATCAAGCCTGCCGAGGTATAAATATCTAACTTGTTTTTTATATTCTGTCGGTGCGTTTCCACCGTTCTCACGCTGATATTCAATGCCTGCGCAATCTCTTTATTGGATAAACCAATGGCCAGCTCTTTCAGAACGGCGGTTTCTCGCTTGGTTAATTCTTCACACGGTGTGGAGGAGGATGCGAGCGAGAAGAGCGAGTCGGATGCGCCTGAACTAAAATACGTTCCGCCTTGATACACGGTATTAATCGCTTGCACCAACTCTTCAGAAGACACATCTTTTAGCACGTATCCGTTTGCACCTGATTGCACTAAGGACAAAATATACTCTTTATCATTGTGCATACTGAGCATCAGTATTTTGACGTTTGGCTGCTCCACTTTAAAACGTTTGGTTGCTTCTAGACCATTTAACACTGGCATAGAAACGTCCATTAATATCAAATCAGGCTGCGTTTGCTTGGCTTTTTCCAGCGCTTCCAAGCCATTTGAAGCCGTTGCGATAATGTCGATATTGCCTTCCAGTTCCAAGCGAGCTTGCAGCCCGTCCAGCACCAAAATATGATCATCGACCAAAAGAACTCGAATATTTTTTGTCATTATTGTCTCGTTTCGCTCATGGGTTATGCGCGTTGTTCTAGTGGCAACAGTGCGTGTATTTTTGTACCTTTGCCCCGTTGTGATTCCAGCATGAAATCACCACCAATCAATTCTAGCCGCTCTCGCATGTTGATCAGACCAATCCCTGCTGTCAGTTCCGATTTGTGTGAAAAGCCTTTGCCATCGTCCAAGCATTCAAACTCAACGTGTCGATAAGACTGGGTGACTTGCAGCGAAATGTGTTTGGCTTGTGCGTGCTTTTCAATATTGGTCAATGACTCTTGCGTCAAGCGGTAAACTGTCATTTCAATTTCATCCGGTAAGGTAGAGGAAACCTCAAAACGATACGTAACTTGCACACCCGTTCTTTCCATAAACTGGTCAATTAAGGCTTTTAATGCGGTATCTAATCCTAAGTCGTCCAACAGCGTTGGTCTTAAATTGTGTGAAATTTGCCGCACTTCACTGATTGTTTGATTCATCAATTCACCGGCTTTTATCAGCTCTTGATGGATGACATCTTTGTCATGATCGCGCTTCAATTTGTTGCCCGCCAGCTCAATGCGAAACTTACAGCTCACCAACAATTGATTAATGCCGTCGTGAAGCTCTCGCGAAAAGCCCCGTCGTTCATTGACCTGAAAACGCATAAAGCGCTGAGCAAGCTCTTTTAATCTTGAGTCAGCCAGCTTGTGCTCATGCAAGTTTATCGCCAATCCCAATAAGATAACCAACACCACGGTCACCACAACAACAGCGATCACCGTAAAAAAGCTGCGCTCTATATTGTCGTTCATGATGGCTTTGGTTTTTGCCAGCTCCGCGTAAATATCGTCCAGATACAAACCCGTCCCCATGATCCAGTTCCAACGATTAATCGCCTCCACGTAGCCCAGTTTGTCCTCTTGCTTCATCTGTGGCGGCTTTTCCCAAATATAGCGATGGTAGCCTCCACCTGCCTGTGCAGCGCGAATCAGCCCCTGAATTAAGTAGTTACCAGTGCGATCCTGAAAATCCCAAAGGTTTTTTCCGACAAAATCAGGCTGAGTAGGATGAACCAAATTCACCCCTGTCATTTCATAGGCAAAGAAATAGCCATCGTCTTCATAGCTGAGTCCCGCCAGAATTTTTTTGACTTGCGTCTGTGCTTCGACATCGCTCAGTGCCGTGTCTTCTAAAATGGGACGAATCGCTGACATGGCGATATTGACGTGGTTTTTTAGTGCCAGTTTTTTTGCATTGACCAAATTAAACTCGTAAATGGACAGCTCTTGCGAGGCTAGGTCACGAGCAGACTGAAAACCCAAATAGGTGATGATGGCGGTCGCGACAATCAATGGCGCCACAGCCAGTAAGATAATTTTGCTTTTTAACCCCACAAAGAAAGACCTTTTTTATTATTTTTGAGCCCGAGCTTCCCGGCAACATAGAGTAATCAGCGGCATAGAAAGGCCAACAAAAAAGCGGGAAATCATCCCCGCTTCTTTTTCGACTGCTTAGGCTCTTATAGATTAGTTCATTCCATACCATTCAGGAAAGACCATAATGCTGATCAAAACGAGGATCTGGATCAATATAAATGGCATTACGCCCTTATAAATATCCACAGTACGTATTGAACTCGGTGCTACCCCTTTTAAGTAGAATAAACTAAAGCCAAAAGGCGGGGTTAAGAACGACGTCTGTAAATTCATCGCAATCAAGATCGCAAACCACACCATGTTAATGCCTAACGCTTCAGCCACAGGCGCCAATATAGGAACGATGATAAAAGCAATCTCAACAAAATCGATGAAGAAGCCCAGTATTAAAATGGCAATCATCGCTAGAATAATAAAGCCCCATTTCTCACCTGGAAGATTCAGTAAGACTTCTTCCACGATGGCATCGCCACCCGTGTAGCTAAACGCCATTGAGAACGCGGTTGCCCCCATCAATATCGCAAACACCATCGCCGTAACTTTGACGGTTTCTAATCCGCTGTCATAAAGCATTTTCCAGCTGAATTGACGATACAGCAGAGCCAATACAATAGCGCCCATGCCACCCAATGCGGAAGATTCCGTTGGCGTTGCAATACCGGTAAAAATAGACCCAAGTACAATAAGCACCAACGCTAATGGTGGAATAATGGCTTTCAGAGCACTAATAACCTGTTGCGCACGTGTTTCATCCCCCAAGTCTTGAGGCATCGCTGGCGCCATATCGGGCTTCAAAAAGGTCAGGATCAAGATATAAACAATGTAGCAGCCAATCAAAATCATGCCTGGGAAAAGCGCAGCATGAAACAAATCGCCAACAGGAATGCCTAAAACATCCCCCAAAATGATCAAAATAATAGACGGCGGGATAATTTGTCCCAAGGTACCAGACGCACAAATAGTGCCGCACGCTAACGATTTGTTGTATTTGTATTTCAGCATAACCGGCAAGGAAATTAGCCCCATTGCCACCACACTCGCGCCAACCACGCCAGTCGATGCGGCTAAGAGCGCCCCCACTAAAATAGTCGAAATCGCTAAACCGCCACGAACACCACCAAACAGTTTGCCCATGGCCTCTAATAACTGCTCTGCTAGCCTCGTCTTTTGTAACACAATACCCATGAATACAAACAATGGCACAGCCATCATCACCGTATTTTCCATGTAGCTTTGAATGCGGAACGGCATAAAAGCGAACATGTCAAAACCTTCGGCAAACACACCAAAGATAAGCGCTATACCACCAAAGGTAAAAGCCACAGGAAACCCTAGTAACAACATCACCAGAGCAACAAAGAACATGATTATTCCAATCATAAAAAACCTATAAACTTAAAATGGAAACAGAATCAATGTTGAATAGGCGGATGTGAAAAACCGTCTTTACTGACGCCCCGCAATGCATTGATACAGCGAATCATCATTCCTAAACCACTGATGGTCATAGAGAAAAAGGCAAAAGGAATAACCGCTTTTATAATCCAGCGATAAGGCAAACCACCCGGATCACCACTGGTTTCACCAAAGCGTAAAAGCCTCGTAAGAAAATCCAATGCCGTAATAACCAACCAACAAAGTAAAAGGCAAAAGAAAAAACACGCAACCACATAAGTCAATCCATGCTTTACCACGGATGGATAGGTTCTCGTAAATCAAATCAACACGCACATGACCGCCATGTTGAATACCATATGGTATGCCTAACAGAAAAATCGCCGCATACAAATGCCACTCTAATTCTTGCATGCCAATCGACACGTCATTAAAGGCGTAACGCATCAACACATCGTAAAAAACATTACACAGCAAGATAAGAAACAATACGGTAGAGACGACACCGAGTAGATTTGAAAAACGAGCAATGCCTCGTTCTAGGTGGATTAAAAACATTTCGAACTCCTAGAAAAAATCGGACAGATGCCAATCATCTGTCCGATTTAGAGGTTTTATTCCGCTAAGCTATCGACACTATCAAGGTAGGCACGATCAGAAATATTGGTCCAGACACGTACTTTTTTCATGTACGCGGCTTGGGATTCCAAAATTTCTTTCGCTAAAGGATCTTCGGCCGCTTTTTCGTCTAGCAGCTCTTGGTTGGCTTTTTTCATTGCCACCAATACTTCTTTAGGGAAGGTTTTCACTTGGACATTTGGGTATTCCGTTTTCATTGTCGCCCAGTTTTCAGCGCTTTCATGATAAGACTGGATATACATGTCGTAGGAAGCCAATTTCATCGAAGTACGAAGAATTTCACGAAGATCGTCAGGTAGCTTTTTCCAAGTACGTTCGTTCACTAGGAATTGCAACTCGGTTGCTGGCTCATGCCATCCCGTGTAGTAGTACGGTGCGATTTTATGGAAGCCCATTCGTAAATCAAGAGAAGGTCCAACCCATTCCAACGCATCAATTGTACGACGCTCAAGCGCCGTGTATAGCTCACCTGCGGCAATGTTAGTCGGCTTAGCACCTAACTTCGCTAGAACTTCACCAGCAAAGCCAGGAATACGCATCTTCAGGCCTTGAAGGTCATCAAGCGAGTTGATCTCTTTTTGGAACCAACCGCCCATTTGGTTACCTGTGTTACCGCCAGGGAAGGACAACAGGCCAAACGGCTGATATACCTTCTGCATCAGTTCCATACCACCACCGTAATAGAACCAACCGTATTGTTCCGGTGTGATCATGCCAAATGGCATTGTTGTAAAGTACAGAGTATTAGGGACTTTGCCTTTCCAATAATAGGATGCCGAGTGACCCATATCATATTGACCAGAACGAACCATATCAAACACACCCAAAGGCGCTTTGTGTTTGTTGGCGGAGTCGATAGTGATTTTTAAACGTCCATTAGACATTTCATCGGCGATACGCGCCATATTTCGTGGGGCATCACCAAAGATAGGAAAATTAGATGCCCAAGTTTCAGCCATCTTCAACTTATAAACTTTTTCTGCAGCAAGAGCAGGCAAAGAAAAAGCACTTAAAGCAACTGCGGTTGCAGCGACTAGCGTTGTGAGTTTTAAGGATTTCATTGTTTTTATCATCCTGTGGTCTTATTTTTTGTTATTTAAGATCGAGCAGGGGTGATAATCGCGCGGATAGAAAGTGCAAACAATTCGTACGAATACCGAATTGTAAGGTGGAAACTACGCATTGAAAGTAAGTATTTTTACGTAGATGTAAATCAGCTTTCTGACATAAGCCTAGCAATAGTCGGCTCAATCGCCTCAGCAAAAATTTGATACTGATTACGATTAGGGTGCAGAAAGTCGTTCATAATATCACTGGTCAAGCGCCCTTCTTCATCGAGAAAGCAGTGATTGATATTAAGAAAAGATACCTGATCATTGTCGCCAAACGAGCAAATGCGTTGGTTCACCTCTTCATTCAAAACTCTTAGTTTTTGGGTTGGTTTAGCGCTACGCGGAAATATTGCCAACAGTAGGATATTAGTCGTGGGAAGCTTTTCCACCAATAAAGATAAAATCCGCTTAATCCCTTCTGCAGTGTCTTCCGCACTGTCCATTCGGTGGCCAGTGTTATTGGTGCCAATCAATAAAATCAATAGCTTAGGTTGAATGTTATCGATTTCTCCATGCAAGAGTCGCCATAAAACATTCTCTGTTCTATCGCCATTGAAGCCAAGGTTCAATGCTTGCCTTGATTTATAAAAAGCATCCCACACAAGCGCCCCTTCTGTTTCCCATGCTTGCATAATAGAGTCTCCAAGAAACACCAAATCTACCTGCTCCATGGACGCGCTTTCGGCAAGCTTACGTTCATGTCGAGGTAGCCACCAAATGGCATCCTGTTGAGCTGGCAGCACAGCCAATGCGTCTTGTTTAATCATACTGAGAGTTACTCTTTCTAGATAATGTGATTCGTCTTTTAATAGACAAACCTATCATAGAATATTCCAATAAAAACAAAATAGAGTCGGAGTAAGTAAAACGAAGGAAAAATGAATATTCGC
>NZ_JAODTL010000035.1 GCF_026191375.1 Marinomonas pontica
CGAATATTTATTTTTCCTTCGTTTTACTTACTCCGACTCTATTTTGTTTTTATTGGAATATTCTGAGGATAACTCCTAATTTTATACACAAAAAAAGCCCAGCTAATGCTGAGCTTATGTTTAAAAGTAACTATTTATCGTGTGTTGTCTGCTAGTTCACTTAATAGCGCCCGTTGAGCGCTACGGTATTCGCCTTTTCTTGGCTTGGATAGCTGATATGAGCCATCGCTTTGTAAAATCCAGCTTTGCGTATTATCTGTTAGGTAATACTCTAGTTCCTTTTTCACTCGGCGAGTCTGTTTATAATCTTGAAGAGGAAAGGCGACTTCAATACGGTTATTGAGGTTACGATCCATGCCGTCAGCACTAGATAAATACACTTGAGGGTTTCGGTTGTTGTAGAAGTAGTAGACGCGGGTATGTTCTAGGAAACGTCCTATGATGCTTCTTACTCTAATATTAGAAGATATGCCTTTAATACCAGGTCGTAACGTACAAATGCCTCGAACAATCAGGTCGATTTTTACACCAGCTTGAGAAGCTTTATAAAGCGATTGAACCAGCCTCTGCTCTGTCAGTGAGTTTACTTTTATGATGATTCGAGAGGGTTCGCCTCTTAGCGCATTTTCTGCCTCTCTGTTGATCATTTCCAATAAGCGGTCGCGAAGAGTAAAAGGGGCGTGCAATAGCTTTTTCACCTTTAACTCTTTACTCATTCCCGTTAGTTGCTGGAAGACACGATGAACATCGTCACCAATCTCTTTATCACATGTCATGAAACTATAGTCTGTGTAAAGACGAGCGTTACCTGCGTGATAGTTGCCTGTGCCTAAGTGAACATAGCGAGTTAAGTCAGCACCTTCACGACGGACGATTAGAATCATTTTCGCGTGGGTTTTATGTCGAACAACACCATAAACCACAATTGCACCTGCGTCTTGTAAGCGGCTTGCAAGCGCTAAGTTCTCAGCCTCGTCGAAGCGAGCACGCAATTCGATGACTACAGTAACTTCTTTGCCGTTTCGAGCGGCTTCCACCAATGCGTTGGCAATTGGTGAGCGTGAACCTGTTCGATAAAGAGTTTGACGGATAGCAACCACATTGGGGTCTTTGGCTGCTTCGCTTAATAAATCAATGACAGGTGAAAAGCTTTCAAACGGGTGCATGAGTAGATAGTCGCGTTGATGAATCGCCTCAAATAAGCCGCCAGAGCTGGCCAGTTTGCGTGGCAGCCCTGGAGAAAAAGGAGGGTACATCAGGTCAGGACGATCAACGAGCTCAAGGACTGCCATAAGACGACTGAGGTTAACAGGGCCGTCAATGCGGTATAGATCTTGTTGCTCTAGATCAAACTGTTTTAACAGAGAGTCGACAATATGGAGAGGGCAGTTTTCTGCGATTTCTAAACGTACTGAACTGCCGTAATGGCGACTTTGTAGTTCTGTACGTAGCGCGCCTGCCAAATCGACGCCGATGTCGTCTGAATCTACTTCTAAGTCAGCGTTACGAGTAAGCCGGAATTGGAAACACCCTTTGACCGTCATGCCAGGGAATAATTGATCCGCATGAGCGTGGATAATAGAAGACAGAAAGACCAGATTGTCTCCACCTTCGCAGACGTCATCAGGTAATTTTACCAAGCGGGGTAATGAACTTGGTGCAGGCACAATGGCTAAGCCGTTTTCACGTCCAAAAGCATCACGACCTTCTAATTCGACTACGAAGTTGAAGGTTTTGTTTGCCAGTCGAGGAAATGGGTGAGCTGGGTCAAGGCCAATTGGGCTGATAATAGGCAATACGTTATCGCGGAAGTATCGTTTCACCCAAGCGGCTTGTTTTTCGTTCCAAACAGTACGACGAATAAACTTAACGTTTTCTGTTGCTAGCTTAGGCAAAATAATATCGTTGAGAATTCGGTATTGGCGACGTACTAGCTTGTGAGCATGTTCGCTAATTAGACCGAGTACTTTCTTGGGGTGCATCCCATCGGGGCCATTTTTTTCACGGCTGTATTCCAATTGGCTTTTTAGACCCGCGACACGGATTTCAAAAAATTCATCCATGTTAGAGCTAAAAATGCACAAAAACATTAATCTGTTTAGGATAGGGTGGTTTTCGTCCATGGCCTGCTCAAGCACTCGAGCGTTAAATTGGAGGTGACTCAGCTCGCGGTTGAAATAGAGTTCTGGATCCGCCAGATCAATTTCTTCTGGGAGACGCTCCTCAATTGCTATTTTGTTAGGGTCTTGAGGTTGTTCCGGAATGGGTTCCAATACCAATTCAGCGTCCAGCTCCAGAGGGACGCTAGGCGTGGATTCTTTTTTATCTATTTCGTTCACCGACTGCTCAGACATGTGCTTATATTCTCTCTAAATACCATTTTATAGTGTTGTTGGTATGCTTGTTCCTTTTGCCTACAAATGTAGGCATATACTAACAAATTACACCAACGCAGCCTGCTGGTCACCGATTCAATGTACTTATTTCACTAAAAGGTTGAATTGTTAACTTTTTAGCAGGCGTGCTGCATCTTTTGCGAAATAGGTAAGGATGCCATCTGCACCAGCGCGTTTGAATGCCAGTAGTGATTCCATCATTACTGTGTTTTTATCTAGCCAACCGTTTTGAAAAGCGGCCATGTGCATGGCGTATTCACCGCTTACTTGATATGCGAAAGTTGGCACTTCAAGCTCAGTTTTAACTCGACGTACAATGTCTATGTAAGGCATACCGGGTTTTACCATGACCATGTCGGCGCCTTCTTCTATGTCGAGCATCACTTCGCGAATGGCTTCGTTAGAATTGGCCGGGTCGATTTGGTAGGTAAATTTATTGCCTTTACCAAGGTTGCCACTTGATCCAATTGCATCACGGAAAGGGCCGTAATACGCAGAGGCGTATTTGGCGGCGTAGGCCATGATTAAGGTGTTAATAAAACCTTCGGCTTCCAGTTCATCGCGTATTTCACCAATGCGCCCATCCATCATGTCTGATGGTGCAACAACATCAGCGCCAGCTTGCGCATGGGATAAGGCTTGCTTGACAAGCGTGTCAACGGTGATGTCGTTTAAAACGTAACCGCTATCGTCAATGATGCCATCTTGGCCGTGGGTGGTATAAGGATCCAGCGCCACATCTGTTAATACGCCAAGTTCAGGGAAGTCAGCTTTTAGCGCGCGAACGGCCCGTTGTACCAATCCATTTGGGTTGTAAGCTTCTTCGGCGAGCAATGACTTTTTGTCGCTTTCGATGACAGGAAATAATGCAATCGTTGGAATACCCAATTCGACCAGTTCTTTTGCTTCTAAAAGTAGTAAGTCGATGGATAGGCGCTCAATGTTTGGCATTGAAGGAATGGCTTCGCGCACATTTTGGCCTTCGATAATAAACATGGGGTAGATTAAGTCGTCTGCAGTTAGGCGATGCTCGCGCATCAGGCGGCGAGAAAAATCATTTTTACGCATTCGGCGCATACGAGTGTATGGAAATGTCATCCAATATCTCTCCTTTTCGCTGTGTATGAATGTACTTTAGTATTGTTACAATATTAAGACAGTGCCTTTGTAAAAGCGTTGTGTTAGAGCAAAACTTTACAGATTAATAGCACTTAGTCTTTGTTTATTCTCTCTTTTTTAGCGAAGTCACCCAATAAGGTTGGTTAATTTCACAACAATAGCGCTTCCGCTTCTTCGAGTTGCTCTTGTGCTTCAAACCACGCTTCTTCACTTTCTGCTTGGGCTTTTTTCCACTTGGCTTCTTCGCTTAGGAGTTTTTGTAGCTTGTCCCTTTGGTCCGCTTCATAAAGGCTTGAGTCCGCCATGTCCTCAGAAATTCGATCAAGATGCTCTTGCGCTGTTTGAACGGCTTTTTCGTGTTTTTCAATTTGTTTACGAAGAGGGCGTAATTTTTCTCGCATTTCAGCGGCTTTGCGGCGCTCTTCTTTGCGGTCCACTTTGTCGATTTTATCCCCAGCTTGTTCGCCTTTTTCTAGCTGCGCCGCCGTGGCTTGTCTTGCTTGCAACCATGCATGATAAGTGGGCAGATCACCGTCGAAGGCTTGGATTTTGTTGTCAGCGACAAGGTAAAACTCATCAACGGTGCTGTTCAATAAATGGCGATCGTGAGACACCAATAAGATTGAGCCAGGAAACTCTTAGTAAGGCCTCGGTTAAGGCCTGACGCATTTCAATGTCCAAGTGGTTGGTTGGCTCATCAAGCACCAATAAGTTTGGTTTTGTCCAAGAGATTAACGATAAGGCAAGACGGGCTTTTTTCTCCTCCAGAAAAGCCTTTGACGGGACGAAGTGCGTCATCACCAATAAAGCCAAAACCACCAAGATAACGACGAATGTCACTTTCAAGTATTTTGGGAGTGAGGCGTTGGATATGGAGCAATGGCGAAGCGTCTAAATCGAGGGCGCTTGGAGTTGGTGCTGTGGAGAAAGTAACCGATTTTTAGATTCTCTCCCAAGATTCGATCGCCCGCCAATACACCTATTTCGCCAACAATGGATTTGATTAGAGTCCGGTCTGCTCGGCGCCGTTTGGACCAAGCAGGCCAGTGCGTTGTCCATCACGAAGGGCGAGGTTGGTCTTGCCAAGCTGAACGGTTTTAGCGCCAGATTCAGACGTATAACCTAGGTCAGCTTCCGATAAATTGACCAACAGTTGAGATGTTTTTTCGGCCGCTGTGGAATCGAAAATTCAAATTGCGAGTCAATATGGAGCTGGACCAATAATTTCCATTTTCTCAAGCATTTTCAGACGGCTTTGTTGCTTGTTTTGGCCTTGTCTGCTTTATACCGGAAGCGGTCCACATATTGTTGTAAATGCGCGCGTTTCTCTTGTTGTTTCTCATAGTTGGCTTGTTGTTGCGCTAGATGTTCCGCGCGTTGGCGCTCGTAGTCGGAATAGTGTTGCCTTTATAAAGCACTAGCTGTTTTTGATAAAGATGAACAATATGACTACAGATACCGTCTAAAAAATCACGGTCATGGGAAATAAGTAGCAGCGTTCCCGGATATTGGCGTAGCCAGTTTTCCAGCCACATAACCGCATCCAAATCCAAATGGCTGGTTGGTTCGTCAAGCAAGAGAACGTCGGAAGGACACATCAAGGCTTTGGCAAGGTTTAGACGAATGCGCCAACCACCTGAGAAATCTGACACTGGTCTTTTCATGTCTGCCATTTTGAAGCCTAGACCTTCGCGGTAGAGTCTCCCCGGGTGATTGTGCCGTATAACCGTGGGCGTTTTCGTACTCTCCTAACCAATGGGCATGGGCACTGATCGTCGTTGTTTGCTTGTGCTTTGGCAATATGGCTTTCTGCGTCTCTGAGTCGATCATCGCCATCCAAACAATACGCCTAGCGCACTGCGTTGAGTCTCTTCTACTTCCTGGGCCATAAAGGCGATGCGACGTTGGCCTGGTAAAATTACTTCGCCAGTGTCGGCGTGTAGTTCGCCTTTGATCATGGCAAATAAAGACGATTTTCCAGCGCCATTGGCACCGATAAGTCCCACTTTTTGGCCTTCAAAAATGGTGAGCGTAGCCTCTTCCAGTAAAAATTGGGTGCCGCGCTGTAAACTAACTTCCGTAAATTGGATCATAAAAACTCGAAATCTCTTATCTCGATGAATGAGAAGTGATGTGGATCGTTTTAATCGTCTTTTCAATAGAAAGCACAATGCGAACATTTTAGAGTGCTGTCAAAGTAAACGAAATAGCAAGCGTGCATATTCCCAGTACATATTCCCAGTTATCACTGTTTAAAGTGGATGATTGCGTTGCTCAAGGGTAAAATGGCGGGATTATTAATTTGAACTTTTTACGTCAGGCTTGCGCCAGACAAGGTGTGCTTTGTGAATAATCCAACCATAAATGAAATACAGCGTTTTTCTTTTGATAACAGCAATGTTCGTGGTGAACGTGTGTTATTAAATGATGCTTATCAAGAAATTATTAAGCGTAAAGACTATCCGCTGGCATTAGAAAAACTCCTTGGTGAGTTTGTTGTAGCAATCGCGCTATTGCGAGACATTGTTAAAATAGACGGTGTGTTGTCTATTCAAGCCAAAGGTAATGGTTTTTTATCGACTTTGATGACGGAATGCGATGAGCATCAAAATCTTCGTGGTATTGCGCAATGGGATGAATCTCAAGACGTTCCTGATGTGATTTCGTTAAAAGAGGTGCTTGAAGGTGGGTACTTAGCCATTACGATTCAGCCTCGCAATGGACAGCGCTATCAAGGCATTGTTGAGATTGTTGGTGATACGTTGGGTGAATGCCTTGAGCAATATTTCTCACAATCTGAGCAATTGCCAAGCCGAGTGTGGCTGGCGGCGAATGGTGCACAATGCGGTGGTTTATTCTTACAGCGTTTACCTGAAGAGCAAGCGAAAGAGGGCGATGAAGATGCCTGGGAGCGCTTAACTCATTTGGCGTCCACCGTGAAGGAAGAAGAACTTCTGGGCCTTGAAACGGGTGAACTGCTGCATCGCTTGTACCATGAAGAAGAAGTGCGATTGTATGACATCAAGACAATGCAGTTTGGTTGCTCTTGTTCCCGCCAGCGTACGTTGGATGCTGTGATGTCCCTTGGAACAGAAGAAATTCGTGAGCTTTTAATTGAACAAGGCAGCATCAAGGTAGATTGTCAGTTCTGTGCTGAAAAATATGAGTTCACAGAAAGCGATTTTGTGGGTTTATTGGGCGACCAAGCACAAACCCACTAATCTTTAAACGTGGCGTGATTGACTAGATCGCGCCACGATATGATGCCAATGACATGTTCTTCGTTGTCGGTGACGGGTAAGCAGGAAATGTCTACTCGTTTTAGCCAAGCAACAATGTCCTCCACTGGCGTGTCTGCTTTTACTGTAATGGGTTGGCGTGTCATGACTTGATGTGCGGCTCGATTAAGCGTGTCTAAGTCTCTGGCTTGCTCAGAAACACTGTCAATAAAAGGGCTAATCAAGCGCAGTAAATCTCTGTCTGATATGATACCAACCAATTTGCCCTTTTCGGTGACAGGAAGGTGGTGAAAGCCGTTGCTCTGCATGAGGTTTTTCACAACCGGTAAGCGTTCATCCATGTCCACACAGATGACATTTTTTACCATGATATCTTGTGCTTTCATCGTCATACTCCTCAGTATCTAAATGGAGAGGATTTAGTATATTTATATTGAATATTTTTAATTCAATATAGCAGCATAATCGAAGCATGTTTTTTATTAATGTTGCTAACATCGTCCTTCTTGTCGCTAAAGTCAATAAAATGTCTGGAATCATGAGTGTTGAAATGTGGATATATCTACATTCTTATACTAAGGTCTCAAGACATTGTTTTTCAAAATCCGTATAATCAAATCACACCTGCTCAGAATCCCTTAACCGCTGTTAGTTTGTTAACTTCAGCATACGAGCAAAGGCGTTCTGAAGAGGGGAGTGGAGAAGCAGACAGTGGATTCGACATATCTGCTGTTGGCCAAAAGCCTAATTTCTCCGCCACTCTCAAATTCACAATTGGCTATGACACGGCGAAATCATATGACCTCAAATTCTGTAGACGTTTTACTAGTCGGGGGAGGTGCTATGAGCACCACCCTAGGAGTGTTACTAAAGCAATTGGATCCTAGCATGACCATGTTGATGGTCGAGCGTTTAGGAAGCGTTGCAAAAGAAAGTACAGATGGCTGGAACAATGCTGGTACAGGCCATGCCGCATACTGCGAGTTAAACTACACGTCTGAAAATGCTGATGGCTCCGTTAACATTGATAAAGCGGTGAATATCAACGCGGCTTTTGAAATTAGCCTTCAATTTTGGTCTTACCTAGTCGAACAAGGTCTGATGCCTGCGCCACAAGAATTTATCCATCGTGTGCCTCATCAAAGTTTTGTTTGGGGTGAGCGCAACGTCAAAATGTTAAAAGCACGTTATGACGCAATGAGTTCGCATCCTGCTTTTAAAGAAATGCAATACACAGAAGATCGTGAAAAAATGCAGGAGTGGATGCCTCTTGTTATGAACAATCGTGATGACAGTGAGCCTCTTGCAGCGACACGAGTGGAACACGGTGCTGATGTCAACTTTGGTGCCATTGCTCGTAATATGAGCAAGCATTTAGAAGCCCTAGAAAACTTCGATCTAGAATTGAACTGCGAAGTAAAAGATCTGCAGAAACGTGCGGATGGTCGATGGGATGTCACACTTGAACAAAATGGCGCTCGTACAACGGTTGACGCAAAATTTGTCTTTTTAGGCGCCGGTGGCGGGGCGTTGCCTTTGCTGCAAAAAGCAGAAGTTAAGGAAGGGAAAGGTTTTGGTGGATTCCCTGTTAGTGGTCAGTGGCTAGTGTGTGAGAAACCTGAATTGGTAGAACAGCACTTTGCTAAAGTGTATGGTGCTGCGCCTATTGGTGCGCCGCCTATGTCTGTACCGCATTTAGACACTCGGATTATTGATGGCAAAAAAGCCATCTTATTTGGTCCTTTTGCTGGTTTTACGACCAAGTTTTTGAAAACAGGGTCGTTCTTTGATTTACCGAAGAGTGTGCGCTTTGACAACATTAAACCCATGTTAAGCGTTGGTAAAAACAACATGGATCTGACTCGTTATTTGATCAGTGAAGTGATGCAATCTCATAAAGATCGTTGTAATTCATTGCGTCAATTTTTCCCTGATGCAAAAGACGAAGATTGGGAGTTGGCTTACGCTGGACAGCGCGTTCAAATTATCAAGAAAGACGATAAAACGGGCGGCAAACTGGAGTTTGGTACTGAAGCCATTACGACAGAAGACGGTTCTCTTGCGGCATTGCTAGGCGCTTCTCCTGGAGCATCAACGACGGTGAATACTATGATTGGTATTCTAGAGCGCTGTTTTGTTGAGCGTGTTAAGTCGGCTGATTGGCAATCTAAAATGAAAGAAATGGTTCCGTCCTACGGTGAATCATTGGTAGACAATACAGACTTGCTTCTTTCTATTCGTGCTAAAACGCTAGAAACCTTAAAGCTAAAACCTTAATCTACTTCGCAAGTAATGAGCGTAAAAAAGCTGGGCACTCCCCAGCTTTTTTGTATTGCAGGCGATAAAAAACGAACATGGTGAGATGGAATATGACGATGACTTTTGCAGAGCGCGCAGACCAATTGTGTGACACATTACGAGATATGGAGCACCACGCTGAAGAAGGTGATCAGCTATTTTACTGTGCATATTTACTGGGTCTATTAGGGCTGCATAGTAGTGTTGAAGGTGAAGGGCAGAGCGAATTTGACGCTGCTTTTACGGGTATCCTGCAAGAAACGCTGGTGGCAGAAGGCGTTACCGATGCAGACCAAGAGAATATTACAGCATTGTGGGACACAGTTCGTACTGCGGCGTAATTTTTCTACGATTACCGTCCGTAGATAAAAAAGAGACAACACGTGTTGCCTCTTTTTTTGTTTACAGTTTTGGTTTGTCTGGGTGTGGCGCATAAGCAAAAACATCAGAAAAACACCGCTCTTTGCTGAGCCCTTTTGCTTCCAGCTGATCCAGTGTTCCATATACCATACCGACAGAGCCACTGATAAACGCCGCACTTTTACTTAGATCAGGATGGTCTGCCAAAACCGCTTCATACAACCAACCGCTTCGGCCGTGCCACTCATCGTTGCTGTCATTGACAATCACATCCAGTGAAAAAGGCGTGTATTTATGTGCTTCTTCCAGCCAGTCTTGAGCAAAAACATCCATAGGGGTTCTTAATCCCCAATAAAAGGAAACGTTCCCAGTAAAGTTCTGCTCCACCAAATGGCTGAATACACTTTTAATTTGGGCAAATCCGGTTCCGCCAGCGATCAATAAAATATTATCGGGGGCAGTCTCTAAAACACCGTTAGCAATATGGCAGTCACCACCTGGTGCTTTGATGGTAATTGAGTCGCTTGATTTAATGTGTTCAACGACTTTGTTGGCCAGTGAGCTAGGATCTGAAACCAGCACGTACAGGGTTAAAGTAGGTAATTCATGCGGTGCGCTGCCGATAGAGTAAGGAACTTGTTCGCCTGTGGGCAGCATAATCATTAAGTATTGACCCGCTTCAAAAGTAAAGTCTTCTACTTTTAAGGTAATGCGGTAAACATTTTGGTTCATTAATTCGACAGCGTTTACCGTCGCGGTAATCTCTTTCATTTAAACTACTCCAATATAGGTTGCCCTTACCTTGAATACGGAAAGCGAGCAGACGTTGATAATGCATCATGTTTATTGTGTAAGTAAAAAAAAACCACTTCGGAAAGTGGTTTTTGATAGCAGACTTTATTACTGCAAAAAGTCTACTTACTTGTTTTTGCCTTTCATTGATTCAAAGAACTCGTCGTTCGTTTGAGTGACTTTCAGGCGATCGATAAGGAATTCTGTCGCAGCAACATCTTCCATAGGATTCAACAGCTTACGAAGAATCCACATACGTTGTAATTCATCTTCTGATGTTAAAAGGTCTTCACGACGAGTGCCAGAGCGACGAATATTAATCGCAGGGAACGTACGTTTTTCAGCGATCTTACGGTCTAAGTGCAATTCAGAGTTACCAGTACCTTTAAATTCTTCAAAGATAACTTCGTCCATTTTCGAGCCTGTATCAACAAGCGCTGTGGCGATGATGGTTAAACTGCCACCTTCTTCAATGTTACGAGCTGCACCAAAGAAGCGTTTTGGACGTTCTAAAGCATTTGCATCGACACCACCCGTTAGTACTTTACCGGAAGATGGAATGACGGTGTTGTAGGCTCGAGCCAAACGAGTAATGGAATCCAACAAAATGACCACGTCACGTTTGTGTTCTACAAGACGTTTTGCTTTCTCGATGACCATTTCGGCAACTTGAACGTGTCGTGCAGGTGGCTCGTCAAATGTAGAAGCGACCACTTCACCGCGAACGGTACGAGACATTTCTGTAACTTCTTCAGGACGTTCATCGATCAATAAAACGATCAAATGACATTCTGGATTGTTGCGAGTGATCGCATTCGCGATGTTTTGCAGCATGAAGGTTTTACCCGCTTTTGGTGGAGAAACCACCAAGGCGCGTTGACCTTTACCCATTGGAGCAACAAGGTCGATGATTCGAGATGTTACGTCTTCAGTCGAGCCATTACCCGCTTCCATTAATAGGCGCTCATCTGGGAACAACGGTGTTAAGTTTTCAAAAAGAATCTTGTTACGCACACTTTCTGGTTTATCAAAGTTGATTTCATTGACTTTTAATAAAGCAAAGTAGCGTTCGCCATCTTTCGGTGGTCGAATCTTACCGGCAATCGTGTCACCAGTACGAAGGTTAAATCGTCTAATTTGGCTTGGAGATACATAAATATCGTCAGGGCCAGCTAAGTATGAGCTGTCCGGTGAACGAAGGAAGCCAAAGCCATCTTGAAGAATCTCTAAGATACCGTCGCCGTAAATGTCCTCTCCACCTTTTGCATGTCGCTTTAAGATTGAGAAAATAACATCTTGTTTACGTGAACGAGCCATGTTGTCTAGGCCCATTTCTGCTGCGATGTCTAAAAGTTCGTGTACTGATTTCTGTTTTAAGTCGGTAAGGTTCATAAACGGGTTTTGTATTAGCTCATTTGAGGAAAAATGACGGAATTAGAGTTAATCAATAAATAACAATAATTTGTGTCTGGAAGTATCTAACAATGTATCAGCTACTCGGCACCCATAAACACAAAACAAGATGGTTAGATAGTTGTTCTGGTTTAAAGTAGCCCGGATAGGGCAAAGCCAATACAGCGCGAAACAATTTGATTGGGATCTTAATGGCGCATGTTTGTATAAACATCGCAATTAAGACCATCCATACTATAGTTCGACTTAAAGGCGAGGTCTATAGTCAAACTCAGTAAAAAAACACTTTCTGGTAATTTTTTGATCAAAGCAAGGTGTTTCTCCGTATCTACTTCGCTTTTTTGGCGTTCTTATGGCTTTAAACCCTTGCATTTCGAGAAAACGGATAAAATTTTATAAAAAATTCATCTAATCTGATGTTGTTTTTGGCCGCTTGTTGGCAATGACAGCATCAAGTAACTGATATACTCTTGTTCTAAATAAGACTTCTGTAACGTAAGGCTTTCTGAATGCAATCACTCTTTTTGCAACAATCTCATGACTTTCCGTTTGAAAAAATTGCGGCCATTGATTTAGGGTCGAACAGTTTCCACATGGTTGTCGCTCAGGTTACACATGGACAATTACGTATTACTGGAGAGTTTGGCGACAAGGTTCAGTTGGCCGCAGGTTTAGTGAATGGTCGATTAGACGACGAGTCACAGCAACGCGGCTTAGATTGTTTGGCGCAGTTTGCCCAGGTTATCGAAGACATGCCGCCAGGCTCTGTTCGTGTAGTGGGCACCAACGCATTAAGAGTGGCGAAAAATCGCTATGATTTCATTGGCAAAGCCATGGACATCATGAGTCACCCTGTTGAAATTATTGCCGGTCGGGAAGAGGCGCGATTGATTTATGTGGGTGTCGCTCGAACCATGGATCATGGTGATGCCAAACGACTGGTTGTTGACATCGGTGGTGGCAGTACAGAATTCATTATTGGCAAACAACTGGAGCCAATCCTGACAGAAAGCCTTCACATGGGGTGTGTGAGCTTTAAACAGCGATTCTTTGATGATGGCGTGATCAATAAGTCGAACTTCCAAAAAGCGGTGACAGCCGCTCGATTGGAGCTATTGAGCATACAAGACGATTATCTTGATGAAACATGGGATGTGGCGATTGGTTCGTCTGGAACGATCAAAGCGGCCTTTAATATAGTCAAGGAGAACAATTGGAGTAAAAAAGGCATTACTCTAAAAACGTTGAAGCAAATACAGAAAGCATTATTTGCGGCTGGTCATGCAGATAACATTGATTTAGTGGGACTGAAGCCAGAGCGTAAAAGTACTTTTGCTGCTGGTATTGCCATATTGACGGCGGTCTTTGAATGCTTTGATATTAAACAAATGGATTTCTCGAACGGCGCGCTGAGGGAAGGCGTTCTATACGATATCATGGGGCGTTACGCTGAAACTGATATTCGTGAACGTACCGTTAACTACATGCTGAACCAGTATCATATCGACACAGAACAAGCGAAATTAGTGACCCATACCGCCTTGTCTGCTTTGGCTCAGGTAAAAGAAGATTGGAATCTAAACAGCATCTCTAGTGAAGATTTGCTACGTTGGGCTGGCTTGCTTCATGAGGTTGGGGCTGGAATTTCTCATAGCCGATACCATAAGCACGGCGCATATATTATCAGCGAATCAGATATGCCTGGATTTTCGCAGCAGGAACAACAGGCTTTGGCAAACTTGATATTGCGCCATCGTCGAAAATTTTCGCAATCCTTGGATTACCGTTTCACGAAGAGCGACCAGCAGGATTTGGATCGTCTGTCTATTTTATTAAGGCTGTCTATATTATTGCACCACGACAGAAAAGAGGGCGATATGCCTATCTTTACCTTAAAAGCGGACAACAAAACCCTTCATGCTGAGTTTTTGCCTGGGTGGCTTGATAGCCGACCATTAACTCTAGCGAATTTACAACGTGAAGCCGATTCCTTGGTGTCGGAACAATATAATTTAACCTTCAGTTAATGGCGTTCAGTCAATAGCGATAGGTGAAGAAGGGGTTAGGTTAATTTATCGATTGATCGATACAAGGCCGCAACCTCTTCTCGCTGCAACCCAGTCACCCTAGAAAGTCGACCTATACTGGACGAAATCTGGACAGATTCTTTGCCTTCTTCTTTGTTTAACTCGTCCGTCTCTGTTGGCTGGCGCTGAGCTGAAAGCATTTGTTTTGCTCTATCGGACAATTGAACAGGGTCTTGTTGTCGAGTTGAATCAGGGCGAACGTCTGTATCTGCCTGAGACGGAAAGCTAGGCATGTACAAAAGGTTGTTTGATACCGACGAAATGGACACAACTCTCACCTATAAAAATCATCTTAAATCTTTTAAATTGTAGTACAAAAAATGATCTTAATAGAAAGAAATTCGTTTTTTTACCGCATTAAATCGAATCACTTCCTTTGAATGCGAGTAAGACGTAGCGTGTTCGCTGTGTATCGGGGTTCTTGCCGTCTCTGTCCGGATTATTTTGACGTTAATTTAAACCTACCTATCGCATATTAGTGTCATTGCCATATTAAGGATGATATTGTTTGCACAATGTCTACTAACAAGACAACGAATTACGTAGAGCATTTAACGGGTAAACTTTCCGCTTAATAACAAGCTTTTTTGGTTAATGGTGTGAATATTTGTCTGTTGTAAGTTATTAGCTTCAAAAAGGATGCCGCATGAGCCAAGAAAATCTTCCAATAGAACACCTTTATTTTACTGAGACAAACTTAGAGCAGATCTTAGAAAATCTGGATGTTGTTCGTAATCGAATTCACCCGCAATTGGCGGATGAAGAGAATACTAATGATCAAGTGTTTCCCTCTGTGTGCCTAATTGGGTTAGGTCGTTGTGGATCAAATATCGCGTTAGATGTTGCATCGCTTGTTTACGATGCAAGAGCCAACTACATGCGAGAAGTAGAAAGCCAAGAAATCTTAGACAGTGAAAGAGAGTTCCGACCAATGCGTTGGATTCGTAAACACCTTCCGATCGAAGGAAAAGACGGCTTTAAGCCTGTTTTTCTCATTGAACCAATCGTTTTACTTGGTGATTTGGATAAAGACATTGAAGGGCGAATTCGTTTTTCAAACCAAGAAGGTAGAACGAAGTTTTTAGAAGAATACAAAAAGTTGCAGATAATGGACTTGTCAGAAGTTCATGCTGGTGGTGCGGGTAACGCGCCTATTTTAGGGCAGTATCTTGCAAAAATAATTTTGAATAAAGACGCAACGACTTTCCGCAATGAGCACTGGAAGAACATGCATTCTTATTTAGTGGACTCCTGTGGCATTAAAGCAAATCAGTCGCGTCTGTATTTTTATATCTTCAGTGCAGGCGGTGGTACGGGCTCTGGTATGGCGTCTGAATTTGGTTTAGCTCAGCAGTTCTCGTACTTGAGTAAGACCTTCGATTACCGCTCTGATCAGAGTCAAATGGCGGACAAGCGCCATAGTTTCGTGTTTGAACCTATTTTCACGTCCGGTATTTGTATTTTGCCTAATATTTCTGGCAAAAATGTTGAAATCTCAGAAGCCTTACACATTAATGCTGGCCGCTTACTGACGAAGTACATTTCAGAAGAGTGGAACTTCTCTTACAACGAAGAGCGTGAAGACGATGAAGTACCAGCAGATGTGATGGAGCGCATCCGCCCGTGGAACTCCATGATGTTGATTTCCAATGACATTATGCGTTATGCGGAAGAAGAAGATGGCGGTGATGCTGATAACATTGATGTGAATACGATGGAAAAATACGCTAACCAGTATATTTCCCAACAAATCTTTAATATTTTGACCGCTCAAGCAGTAACAACGGATTACGATGAAGACTATTTCCGTCGTGCCGGCATTGATATTGCTGAAACCATCCGTTTGGATGCCAACGATTTGTTTATGAGTTTGGCTGGTCCTGTAGCGGTTGCTTACGCTGAAAGTGTTGTGAGTGAAGGGACGCACCAAGATACAGTCGACATTGATGATTTGTTCTGTCGATCTATTGAGTTGCCACATTTTAATAACGACACATCGGCGATTGAAGGGGTGAGTGTATTGCCCGTTGAATCAGATCGATATCGTGAGGCGATCAAAAATTATCGTAAGAGCGGTTACGATGCGAGTGAACTAAATCACCTGCATTTCTTTAAAAACTGTTCTTCGATTGTGTCCATTATTTCTTTGCCGCGAGATTACAAACTGTCGTTTACTGCATTGAATCGTTTGAAAATGCATCTTAACCGTTTGTGCCCTAATACAACGTTGAAACGCTATGCTTTGGTTATTGGTGCGTCAGCAAACTTGTCATTAACGACATTGATCGCAAAAAGCCCATGCCTAAGTGATGACTTCTTAACGCTTATGGTGGCTTACATGAAGCGCTGTTTTGCTCGTGATGATTACCGTTACACAGACGAAATCGATAAAGCCATTATCCAGATGATTCAAGATGATGAGTTTGATGATTCGTTGGTCGATAAGTTTTTTACGACATACGAGAATCCAGCAAAAATCTTAGACACTAACTGGTACGCGATTAAGCCGATGTACGAGAAAAAATACCGTGAATTAATCGATAATAATCAACGCTTTGTGTCTATTAATGATATCCGTTTGGATATTAATAATGTGAAAAACGCAATTAAGTATCTTCGTGAGATTTACCGTCATCGTATTAGTAAGACCAATGTTCTTACCTTAAACGGTTAATTTTCGGATCGTTTGACCGCATGATTCATTATGCAATAACAGCCACTTAATACATTGTTAAGTGGCTTTTTTGTTTTTATTGCATGCTGATGAGGCCAGTTGCCAATAGTTGGCTTAACAATTGAATGATAAAAAACAGGGCCTTGTGGCGATGGCAAGTGTCGAACTCTGAGACTTGAGCTTTTATGCAGCGTGCATTTTAGGCGCTTCGTTATGTTGCGTGAATCTTTTTGGTGCGATTTCTACTATTTAGGGTGTATATGACGGAATTCTATTGGTTGTTAGTCGCCTCCGCATTGGTGTTTATGATGCAGGCTGGCTTTTTGTGCTTAGAAAGTGGCCGCATTCGCAGTAAAAACAGCATTAACGTCGCGGCAAAAAACATATCCGACTTTATTATCTCAACCACTCTTTTTTGGTTGTTTGGCTTTGGCATCATGTTTGGGGATTCGGTTGCTGGTGTGTTTGGCAGCAGTGACTTCTTATTTGATGACCAGCACTCTCCTTGGGAAATCAGTTTCTTTCTTTTTCAGATGATGTTTTGTGGCACCGCGGCAACCTTGACCTCGGGTGCCGTAGCTGAACGCATGACTTTTATTGGTTATCTGGCGATCACCGTATTATTAAGTGCCATTATTTACCCTGTTGTGGGGCATTGGGCATGGTCCGGTATATACCCTTCAGTAGGGCCAAGTGGCTGGCTTGAAAACCTTGGCTTTATTGATTTTGCAGGATCGACCGTGGTGCACTCGGTGGGTGGCTGGGTTGCTTTGGCCGCGGTCATTATTATTGGCCCTCGATTAGGGCGTTTTGAGGAAGGTATACGTTTACCACCGGGGAACAATTTACCGCTGTCCGCTCTGGGGACCTTGTTAATTTGGTTTGGTTGGATTGGTTTTAATGGCGGCAGTACTTTGGCATTGACGAGCGATGTGCCAATGATCATTTTGAACACCTTTATTTCGGCGGCGTGGGGGGATTAATCGCGGCCGGTATTAATTATTTTAGAGACGGTTATGTGGAAGTGGGTTTTGTGCTGAATGGCACCATTGCCGGTTTGGTGGGTATTACCGCGTCCTGTCATGTTGTTTCGCCTGCTGCGTCTGTCGTTATTGGAAGCGTGTCTGGTGTAGTGGTGTATTACGGCAGCCTATTTATGGAGCGTTGGCGTCTTGATGATGCTTTGGATGTGGTGCCCGCACATTTATTTGCTGGTATGTGGGGAACGTTAAGTGTGGCGTTGTTTGGCCAGCCGGACAAAATAGGAAACGGTTTGAGCTTTACCGAACAGCTTTGGACGCAAGCGCTTGGCATTGTGGTTATTGGAGCTTACTGCTTTATTGTTGGTTACGCTGGCATGTGGCTGTTAAATCGCTATATGCCATTGCGAGCCACTAAGGAGCAAGAAGAGCAAGGCTTGAATGTGGCCGAGCACAGAGCGACTACAGAGCTGTTTGATTTGTTGACCTCCATGCAGTACCAGCAAAATAACGCGGACTTTTCCAAGTCGGTTCCTGAAGAGCCATTTACAGAAGTCGGGCAAATTGCGCGAAAGTACAATCAAGTCATAGATCGTGTTAACTCGGAAATTGCTCAGCGTGACGATGCATTGATGCGTTTTCAAGAAAGTGAGATGCGCAAATCGGCCATTTTGAATTCTTCTATGGATTGTATTGTTACGATCAACCGTTTTGGTTCTGTTATGGAGTTTAACCCTGCCGCAGAGCGCACGTTTGGGTGTTTAAAGACCCAAGTTCAAGGTAAAAGCTTTATTGGATTGTTTGTATTGGAAGAAGACCGGATTAAAATTTTTGATAGCTTAAATTCGGGGTTTTCTTCATCGAATGGGCTTATTTTAAACAGACGAAACCCTTTTCGTTTACAGCGTGGTCCTAATCACCATTTTCCTGCTGAAATAGCCATTACCAAAGCAAATACCAAGACATTGCAAGAAAGTGAGTACACACTTCATATTAGGGATATGACGCGGCACGCCAAGTTGCAGCAACGTTTGAAGTTTCTGGCTTACAGCGATCCATTGACCAGTTTGTATAATCGAACCTATTTAATGGATTCACTGGTGAGTGCGCTACTGTTTGCAAGCCGCCAAAAAACATCCGTTGGTTTGCTGTTTTTGGATTTGGACAACTTTAAAATCATCAACGACACATTAGGGCATAAAGCAGGTGATGAACTGTTGTGTGAGGTGGCTAGACGGCTAACCGCTGTCTCCGATTCACGAGATGTTATTGCTCGTTGGGGGGATGAATTTGTCTTGATGATGACGCACAGCGTCAGTGACACTCGAATGTCTGAGCACGCTGAGAAAATACTCGAAATCATGCGTGTTCCGGTTCAGTTAAATGATCAGTACTTTACGATTCCAACCAGTATTGGGATTGCGCGAAGTGGTGAGCAAGTATTGGATGCGGATAAGCTGATTCAGCAAGCGGATATAGCGATGTATTGGGCAAAAGAAAAAGGACGAGATAATGCGCAATTCTTTACCCCCAATATGACCAACGCCGTGACGAAAAAATTTAGTTTTGAGAAAGAAGTGAATGACGCATTGGCTTCGGAACAATTCTATTTGGTTTACCAGCCGAAAGTGCAGATGGAAAAGGACAACATATTAGGGTTAGAAGTGCTAATTCGTTGGAATCATCCTGTGAAAGGCTTGGTTCCTCCTGCGGATTTTATTCCCATTGCCGAAGAGTCAGACTTGATCATAAAAATAGACGAATGGGTCATTGACCAAGCTTTAATGCAACTCAAGGCGTGGCGAGATCAGAATTTATCAATAGTTCCTGTTGCGGTTAATTTATCCGGGCGGCATTTGGTCTCGGATGCGTTGGTGAGTTATATTTCTGAGAGGTTATCGCACTACGGTATTGAAGGTCGCTATCTAGAAATTGAGATTACCGAAGGGGTATTGCTTCAAGATATTCAGCGTTGCATCGATGTGATGGCAGAACTGAAAGCATTGAACATAAAAATATCGGTCGATGACTTTGGAACAGGTTACTCTTCATTAAGCTACTTGAAGCGTTTGCCTTTGGATATTTTAAAGATTGATCAGTCGTTTGTGGAGGAGTGCGACTCTCATACGGAAGACGCAAAAATCTGCGAAACGATTATTTATCTGGCACGCAGTTTGGAATTGTTGATTGTCGCGGAGGGCGTAGAAACCGCTCCGCAAGTGAACATGCTGAAGTCTTTAGGATGTGAGATTTTTCAAGGCTACTTCTTCCATAAACCCATGAAGAGCCCGTTAGTAGCGAAATTGCTTATTCCTCGTGCTGAGATTGCTTAGGTGACTCGCGATCTCTAACGATGTCGATCAATTCTGGGTTTTTGGTTTTTTCCACCGGCTGCGTCCGCTGATGCAGTGCTGTTTTCGCAATCATGTTGGCTGCCACAGGCGCAGTGATCAAAAGAAACAAGGTAATCAACAGCTCTTGAATCGATAAAAAACCTTTCAAATGGCTTTGGAAAATCATCGATGCCAGCAATACCCCAGTAATGCCAAGTGTGGAAGCTTTTGTTGGGCTATGTAGCCTCATATATAGGTCTGGCAATCGAACCAAACCATAAGAGCCAATCAGCAAGAATACGCCACCAATCAACAGCGAGACACAAATTATAATTTCTAGATAAAAAGGCATGATAAATCCTATTCGATGATGTCGCCGCGAAGTAAATATTTACATAAAGCCGCCGTGCTAACGAAGCCCAGCATGGCGATCAACACCGCCGCTTCAAAATACAGTGCACTTTTTACATAAATTCCGTACAACAAAATGAGTGCGATCGCATTAATGTACATGGTATCTAATGCCAGAATCCGATCAGATACGGTTGGGCCTTTCATTAATCGCCACAAATTTAAGATTAATGCCGCACAAATACACACTGCGACAATGAGAATTGTCCAACTTAGCATCCAAAAATCTCCTTAATAGGCGCTTCGTAACGCTGCTTAATGGATTCAATCAGTTCGACTTCGTTATCCAAATGCAACGCGTGAATATACAACCAGGCTTTGTCTTTTGAGACCTCAGCACTAACGGTGCCTGGTGTTAGTGACACGGTACTGGCCAAAATAGTAATGCCTAAATCTGAGCTGATATTAATCGGAACAGCAACAAACCCTGGCTGTAGCTTTTTAATTGGACCAACAATCAACAAGGCGACTTCCACATTGGCTGTCACGATGTCTTTCATTACCATCAGCACGTAGCGAATGGCCAACCAAGGTTTGAGTATCTTTGGATGCTCATCGCGCATGCCTGAGACGAGCCAAGGAATTGTGATCGCAAAAAAAGCCGCGAGAACCATGTGGCCCGCACTGACAGAGTTATTTAACAGTAACCACACGACAAAAAGCAGCACGCTGTGGAAAGGCATAGGGAATAACATCATTGGGCCGCTCCAGGTAAAAGTTGATAAGCAGAGGCGTGAATGTCGTGCAAATAACTGGCCGCTTGTTGCGTAAACGTTGTCATGTCACCGCCAAAGATAACCAACACTGGAGACGCCAAAAGCAGCAATGCGACCCCTGCTATTTCCAGTTTCTTAGCGGGCTCGGCTTCCGCCGCAGCCGTGCCATTGTGTCGCCAAAATAGCGTTGTTCCAGCTCGTGAAAATGTGATCAGAGCGGCAAGGCTGCCAAGTAGAATTAATGGCCATACCCACATGGTTTGAGTACTGGATTGGGTTGCTTGCAAAATCATGATTTTACCAACAAAACCAGAAAGGGGTGGCATACCCACCAAAGCCAAAGCCGAAATGGCAAACGCAAACCCTAATAATTTAGGCTGTACAAAGGGGCGAGAGCGCACAAATCGATCTTCCGCCTTGCCACGCTGTCTCGCCATGATATCGGCAATTAAAAACAACGCCGCGGATGCCAATGTACTGTGTACCATATAATAAAGCGCCGCAGAGGTTGCCTCTTCGGAGTTTATCGCTGCACAAGCGAGCAAGCTACCACTGGACACAATGACCAAATTCGCGCTCAAGGTTTTAATGCTTGGGCTGGCAAAGACGCCAATGGCACCAATAGTGATAGTGAGTAAGGCCAAAGGCCACAGCCATGGCGTTGCAATATTGGCCAATTCACCAGCGTGTTCTCCAAAAAGGACGGTGTAGACTCTGAAAATACTGTACACACCCACTTTGGTCATAATGGCAAACAAAGCCGCAACGGGAGCGGTAGCACTCGCGTAGGTTTTTGGTAACCAGAAGTGCATTGGCAGCATGGCGGCTTTTAGGCCAAAAACCACCAATAGTAACAGCGCCCCTGTTTTCGCCAATGTCGCTGTTTCGCCTTCTAGTTGGCCGACTTTTATCGCCATGTCAGCCATGTTTAATGTGCCTAACGTACCGTATAAAATCCCCAGCCCAAATAGAAATAAGCTCGATCCAACAAGGTTGAGAATGACGTAATGCATGGTGGCTTGTGTTTTTTGTTTACCACCGGCATGGATTAGCAAAGCGTAAGAAGCGATCAGTAATACTTCGAAAAAGACGAATAAATTGAAAATGTCGCCCGTTAAAAACGCGCCGTTTATACCCATAATTTGGAACATAAACAAAGGATGGAAATAGGCACCGCCTTTGTCTTGTCCTGCTACCGCGTAAAGCATGACCGCGAATGCCAAAAAGGCGGTCAGTAATACCATCAAACTGGATACTTTATCGGCAACAAGGGCAATACCAAACGGCGCTTGCCACCCACCCAGTGCGTAAAGTTGAACGCCTTCTGAATTGACCGTGTACAGCAAAACAGCGGAAGAGATGAGCAGAAACAACGTGCCCACAACCGACGCAATACGCTGGGAATTGATATCTCGTGAGATGGGCGGCAACAACATGATTGCCCCAAATAACAAAGGAATCAGAATGGGAAAAATGCTCAGGTGTTGCATTTACGGTTTCCTCCTGACTGTTGAGCCGTGTCAGCGGGTGAGACGGGCAGCGTGCCATCAACATGATCATTGCCTAAATCGGCACGAGCGCGCATCGCAAGAATAACCGCGAATGCCGTCATCGCAAAACCAATTACGATGGCGGTTAGTACCAAAGCCTGAGGCAGCGGGTCACTGTATTGTTCAGATTCACCCAATACCGCTGCGGCATTGAGCTTGAGTCTTCCGCTAGCAAACAAAAATAAATTGACCGCATAAGACAGCAGCGTTAATCCAATAACGACAGAAAAGCTACGGCCTCGCAATGCGAGAAAAATGCCGCAAGCGGTTAATAAACCAACGCAGAATGCGTATAAACCTTCCATTAATCATGCTCCTTCTGAATCGGGCGCTCGCTGGTGGTTAATTGACCAAGATTGGCAAGAATCAACATGGTTGCTCCGACTACCGTCAGGTAAACGCCAAGATCAAATACCATGGCGCTGGCTAATTCGAATTTCCCAATCACGGGCAAATAGAAATAATCGAACCAAGAAGACAAGAAAGTGTGGCCAAAGACCCAGCTTCCTAAACCGCTTAGGGTGGCAATACCAATGCCCGATCCGATCATGATTTGGTAGTCCAACTTGATGCGTGTTTTTATCCATTCAACACCATGGGCTACATATTGTTGAATGATGGCAACCGAGGTAATAAGTCCGGCGATAAAGCCACCGCCTGGCATGTTGTGGCCACGCAAGAAAATATACGCCGATACTAACAGCGCCAAAGGCAGCAAGCTCTGCGAAATCACCGCTAACAAAATAGGGTGACGATCCTCAGACCATGCCAAGCCATTATCGTCACTGGACGGCATGTAAAGACGCATGCGTGCGATGAGTTTATAGATCCCCAGCGCGGCGATGCCCAATACCGTAATTTCTCCTAAGGTATCGAATCCCCGAAAATCCACCAGAATGACGTTCACAATGTTGGTGCCACCACCACCTGTTTTGCTGTTCTCGGTAAAGAAAGTCGAAATGGTGTCCAATGGGCGAGTCATTAGGGCGTAGCAAATAGTGCCAATGACACCCCGATCAGAGACGCCAATCCAAGATCACGCACCACGCGTCGTGGAGACGACTCTTTCGGTGTTTTCTGCGGTAAGAAGAACAAAGCCAAAATCAACAAAATGACCGTTACAACTTCAACAGACAATTGAGTCAGCGCTAAATCTGGCGCGGAGAATTGCGCAAAGGCCAATGACACAATTAAGCCCACAACCGACAAGGTCAACAGCGCAACGACGCGCCGTCTATGCCATATCACCGTCGCTAACGCTGAGATACACAACAATATTGCACACGTAATCGACAACGCATCAAGTGGGATTTCTGGACGCTGTCCAGCCGTTGTATTCAACTTCATTAATGATGACGCGGTCATAACGACTGACAACGCCAGCACACAGAAGATATAGCGCTGTAATGATCCGTTCTCCGTCATACTGATGATGCGGCTGGCTTTGTTGACCAAGTATTGAATGACGCCTTCAAACACCATTTTAGGGTCGCTGGTAGGAAATTGCGCCTGGAACTTAAACAAATGTGAGCGGTTGTGGTACATATAAAGACCACCAATCAAAGCAATCACACTCATCAACAGAGGGAAGTTAAAGCCATGCCAAATGGCAAGACTGTAGGTAGGTGCTGGACCATTTAACGTCGCACCCGCCGCTGCAAATAATAGATCGCCTACAACCAAGCTTGGGAAAATACCAACCAGCAAACAAAGACCCACTAATATTTCCACCGGAACTCGCATATAACGAGGCGGCTCATGCGGTGTTTTCGGCAAGTTAATGGGCTCACCATTAAAGAACACATCATGGATGAAACGGGTGGAATAAGCGACGGCAAAGACTCCGCCCAGCGTTGCCAATACTGGAATAAACCAAGAGAGAGCCAAGAGAAGCTTGGTGCAGGGTTTCTGTGAAGAACATCTCCTTCGACAAGAAACCGTTCATCAATGGAACCCCCGCCATCGACGCCGATGCAACCATCGCCAATGTGGCTGTATAGGGCATGTATTTCCATAGGCCATTTAACTGACGCATATCGCGAGAGCCAGACTCGTGGTCAATAATGCCTGCCGCCATAAACAACGACGCTTTAAAGGTTGCGTGATTAATAATGTGGAAAATGGCGGCCACCGCGGCAAGGTCTGTTCCCATACCGAGTAGCAAGGTGATAAGCCCTAAATGACTGATGGTTGAGTTGGCTAAAAGGCCTTTTAAGTCGTGTTGGAACAGTGCGATATAAGCGCCCACCAAGAACGTCGCCAAACCAGTCAAGCTCACGATCAAAAACCACAGATCGGTATTGGCTAAAGCCGGATAAAAACGCGCCATCAAGAATATACCGGCTTTTACCATAGTGGCAGAATGTAAGTAAGCGCTGACGGGGGTTGGTGCCGCCATGGCATTGGGTAGCCAGAAATGGAAAGGAAATTGCGCTGATTTTGTAAACGCACCCAATAACACAAGCACCACAATAATAGGATAATTTGCACTGGCTTTTATGAGGTCGCCACTATCAAGCACATCTTGTAGGCTAAAGCTGCCCACGGTATTGCCTAAAATAAGCAAGCCAGCTAACAAGGCCAAACCACCGGCTCCGGTAATAGTAAGCGCCATACGAGCGCCTTTTCTGGCGTCTGTTTTGTGCCCCCAGAAGCTGATTAGCAAAAAGGAGCTTATGCTGGTCAGTTCCCAAAAAAACCACAGCTGGATTAAATTGTCAGACAGCACCACGCCAAGCATGGCAAACATAAACAGCATCAGATACGCATAAAACTTCCCGATGGAATCCTGAGCCGAAAGATAATAGCGCGCGTAAAGAATAACCAATAAGCCGATGCCCAGAATGAGAATGGCAAACAGTAATGCCAGACCATCTAAACGAAAGGCGAGCTCAAGTCCGATTGCGGGGATCCAAGGGACAGCGGCTTGAAAACGCTCTCCTTGAAAAATATCACCGGCATGGGATAAGACCAAAAACAAAGTAAGGGCAGGCAAGGCCGCGGTCATGAATGCACATGCCGTCCGGCTGAATCGAGCCGTGATATGGGGAATTAATGTGCCTAGCAGTGGAAGAAAAGGGAGCCAAATCAGGGAACTCAAGGGCAACACTCCTTTCTAGTAAACGATAGTATTATCTCAACGAACAGTGCGAGCATGGTTGTTATCCTAACAATCGGTCTCTTTGTGTAGTGTGTTAGTTTTCGCTTCAAGGCAAGCTAACAAGGCAGAACGTAATAAGCATAGCCTTTTACTAATTTAATCAATAGCCTAAAACCGTAATCATCAGAAAAAAACGCTGCTTGGTGTACGAATTAGTCAGAAGCTAAGAACGTAGAGTATCGGAAAAGTTCCGCGAAGTAAGGCGCAACACAAAGCGACTGAAATCACCCCCAGTGTGGTTCTTTGGCGATTTCAGTCGTGGGTGAATGGTTGAAGTCTATGGCGTTAGTGGTGTTTCACTTCTTCCATAAGGCTTTCAATGTGTACGACAACTTGCAAACTTGCTACTTCCATTTTATCTAATTGGGCGAGCATAGCGTGGGTGTCACCTTCTTTAGCTGCTTTGAGTGCTGCCCGTCCAGACTCATGAACGGTTTTGTGTGGCACTTCTATGGCTTTGAAACTGTTGGATTTTTGGAAGTGGCGGCTGCCATACCCTTCGTAATACCATTTACCTAAACGACACTCGGTATGTAAATTGACCTCCTCATCGAATTTTTTCTTATCGATGCGATTGTAAACATCATTTTTCCAAACGGCATGATCCAACTTTACTGTGTTCAAAAAAGAGTGAGTAGCCGCTAGGCTGATTACTCGTTGCATGTGATTAGAGCGAGAGATGACATCGTCCACAACTTGGTCAATTTGAACCGAAGATGAGGAAATGTCCATCGCACTGACTTGGTTATTATTCACCATGCTTTTGATTTGATCCGTCTGCAATATCACTTGCTTTACGAGCGTTTCAACTTGTTCGCTTGCGCTGTGGGTTTTTCCTGCGAGGTTACGAACTTCGTCGGCAACCACGGCAAAGCCGCGTCCAGCAGAGCCTGCTCTAGCGGCTTCTATTGCCGCATTTAATGCGAGTAAATTGGTTTGCGAGGAAATCTCTTGAATGCTTGAAACGAGCTGACTAATGCCATTTGCTGTTTTATCAAGCACATTGGCAGCGCCCATGCTGTCATTGGCCTGCTCGTTGATTAGGCTGGCGCGTTCGCTCAATCGAGTTAAAGCAACACGTGTTTCGTCGAAAATATCATCCAGTTTAGCTAAGGCTACCCGTTCTTCGATGAGGCTTTCTGCGCTGTCTGCTAAGCCAAAGCGGATTGAGTTGAGCATCTCTCCACCGCGCAATTGATAACGAATTAGCTCTAAACTGTCGCCTGAATGATGTCTCGATGCATGCAATTCTTCCGTGACGGCATCGAGCTTCGCTTGGAGCGTTTGCATGGCTTGCTGATGGCTAGCGCGTTCGCTTTCTAATTGCAGAGTCAGTTTTTTTGCTTGTTGTTTTAATTGAGAGTTAAAAAACATAAAGGGGTCCAATCCAGATATTGAAAAAGCTCAATAATTGAACGGACAGTGTATCGAATAAAGCATGGCTTGCCCGTGAGGGTAATCAAATTAAGGGCCATGAGTTTGTTGTAAAATGGTAACGAACTGTAAAAAGTGTATTGTTTTACCTAAATAAAATGCCGCTCAAAGCAAATGAGCGGCATTTCTAGGGTGCTCCTGAAGGTGATGACAAAGTTTGCTATTGGAAGAAACGCCAGACAATACTGTGCTCCGACCCTAAGCTCCATAAAAGAACCACCGCAGCCAGTAGCGCCTCTAACACCAAAACCCCAATACCTAATGTCGTGCTTGAAAGAATAAAGCCCTGTTTATGACTGATTCCTAAGAAACTAGGGGTTCCTTTGTATAGAAGGTAGCCCGTGTACGCGACACCCATTACGCACGCCAATAAACACAGCCAAATAATAGGGTAAATAGCAAATAACCCACTCAGAAACATCGGCGTTGCTATGTAGCCTGCAAACACAATGCACTCTTGGCGGGGTGGACGGTTTTCGAAATTTCGTGCCATCCAATGAATAAGGCTACCGACCGCCGAGACCGCAACTAAAATCAGTGCATAGAACAAAACACCCAACCCCAAACCATCCATTAAAGACACTTTTATGGCTTCTTCACCGCCTAGTGTCCAGCCGAATTGCGTCGTCCCAATAAAAGTACTGACAACAGGAATGGTCGCCATCCATAAAACATGATGAAAGTACAAATGACTGACCGACTCATGCTCCTTGTTAATTTCTCGCCATTCTTGATCTGGATGATGAATAAGACCCCAAACATGATTGATCATGGATTCCCCCTTGCTGCACAAAGTGCGCATATTGGTTGTGGAAAAAGTCCTGATACAGCCACGCCCAAACAATAGTGGCTTATACACAGTATAGATGGATACGGGAAAAGAGAGGGAAAAGGTGATAACGTTTTTTTATAAGTGTTTTGCTGTTCAGACGAATTGGTTGTAAACAGAGAGGGGAAAACAACAGCCAAGAATGCAATATGGCGTCTAGGCTGTTGTTTCAAATAGTGTTATTGGCAACTATAGTCTTCTGTCATTTCCACCGTGTAAGGTTTGTCGACTGGGTCGTTAAAGTTGGCTCGTAAAATGGCGTCTTTTGCCAAAAACTCGAACATCTTCCATTTTGAACACTCCTCATGCATCACAGTGTTGCTTGAATCCAGAATAAGATTGCCCGCTTTATCCGTTAGCTTATATTGAAAAGTATAAAGGTTAGTGGGTGTTTCTACCTTGTCGTAGCCTTTCACGATAGGTTCCATAAAATGGCGGTAGCGCGTGTAGCAGGTTCTTGCGTTCGTAGTTGGGTTTCTATGGCAAACGGTATAAGGAGTATTCCGTTCATTATTAAAAATAGGCACTTTCTTCGTTTCGGTGATTTCTTCCGAAGTAAAGTTAATCGCTAAACGATAGTCGGGATTGCTGGTGGAATCGGACACATTGCTAAACCCACGCTCTTTCAGCGCGTTCATAACATTGGCAATGTAGCGCTTGTTGGTCAACTGATCACCATCCTTATCCGGAACCACAGTAATGCTGGCCGATTTATCGATATCGACAGTGGTGTCCACATTACTAACATTATGGCCCGACAGCTTCACATTAGATGAACAGCCCGCGAGAAACACTGAAAACAGCACCAAAAAAGAGAAAAACTTCATAACCCCGAACTCCATGGCGTACCAAACACAACAAATATCAGAACGATATCAAAGCACAAATTATCCACAAAACCGAGTCATGTCATTCGTCTTACACGCGTTTTTCAAAAACCTTACTGTTAAAAGGCGCAACTATGGAAGGCGTTTTGGTTAGCTGGTGGGCGAGAGAGTCGGTTGAAGGGGAGGAGACAATAAAAAACCACCCGAAGGTGGTTTTTTATATGACTTACAAACAGTGTGTCGTTTGTCTGTCGACTTCATTTAAAAAGTGCAAATTCTTTCAAAATCAAGCGCTTGATTGGTGGAGATGGGGTGATTCGAACCCTATATAAAACACCTTTAAAATCAGTAAGTTATTGATTTATAAGGATACATATACTGTATGTTTGTACAGTTTTTTAGGCCCTTTTCAGTTGCCCTGTGTGTCGGTGGTGTGTCGTAATGTGAAAAACTTTTTATATGAACTTACTATAATTGCATAGGGGGACAGGGATAAAATTGTTAACGCGAAGGCTACTGCTTTAGATAGGTCGTATTTAAAGCCTTCTATATAAGTGTTGTAAGGGAATATGCTTATGGAGAATAGTGGGGCAATGATTCCGAAGATGATTGGCATGCTGATTAGAAGGTAAAATATTTTTTTTGGGCGAGTTTCTCTTTCGTGTTGAGTAAGAGAGTTGTATTCGTAAACCAAATCAATTGTATTTTCAAAACTATTTTTTCTGTCAAGAGCTTTTTCTATTTCTAATGAAATATAGTCTCTTATTTCTAAAATGGCATTTTTTTTATAATGTTCAAGAGTATTAATTATGTCACTAAAAACTTTGCTGTTTGATACTGTTTTTATATAGAATTCTAGTTGCTCTATATTTGAGATTATCTCTTGTAGATCACTCGGTTTTTTTTTGAATAATATATTTTCGTTTATATAATCTTGGTATATTAAGAAAAAATAAATTTCTTCATATGTTTCAAATATGAGATCTGCTGTACTTTTGGTGTTTTTGTCTGTCTCGCATCCATCTATAGTTTTATCTAATAGTTTTTTTAATTCTTCAAAACTTACCTTGTCTCTTTTTCTGAATTTATCAACCTGTGTTTTTGTATTTATTATTTTATTTATACTTTTTTTAATATTTATTACAGTGTTGTTTTTTTGTCATTATAAAAAAAGTGTGTGGCTAATAAGAATGTTGAAATAAGTGCTAACACTCCAATGTTTATGGTTACTAATGTTGTAAATACTCCATTCTCTTCCATAAATAATCCTACATATTTGAAAGTGGGTTTAACCGTGTGGCTTCTTCTAGGAAGTCGGGCGATAGGTGTGAGTATCGCATGGTCATTTTTATGTCACTATGGCCGAGTACCTTTTGTAAGGTCAATATATTACCGCCGTTCATCATGAAATGACTTGCGAATGTATGCCTTAGAAAGTGGGCGGCTTGGCCTTTGGGTAGTTCGATTGATGTTCTTTTTAGGGCGCGCCTAAAGCTGGAAATGGAACCTGTAAAGATGTTATTCCCTCTGGTTAATTTCGCGTGCTCGTGGATTTCTTCAAACAGTTCTGGTTTGATCGGTACGCTTCTATTTTTGCCGCTTTTTGTGCCAGTAAAGGTAGCTTGGTTATTTCTCACTCTTTGGACGGTCAGCCCCTCGGCTCTCCTCCAATGTACGCTCGGTGCTATGTATACTTTACAGATTAACGTTTCCCATAGCCCCATCAATTCAGAAAGGCGGCGCATGTCTTTGGGCTTTCCTAACCACGGTCTTTTATCGGCTTGGGTTTCATGCTGGGCAATGGTGTAGCGCATAAAGCGCTCCCACTCGCCTTTAGTTGGGAATGTCTTTAGATATGAGCGGCTAACACGACCAGCCACACGGAAACGCACTTCATAGCCTGAACTTACCTTTTTAATAGCCATTAAAAAACGCTTATCTTTCGGCTGTAGTTTTCTATGTCAGCAGTTATAGTGTGATTCTCACCTTTAATATCAACTCCTAAGTGAAGTTTTAGACGTCTTTTTATTCCTAGTTCATCTGTGTAAGTAAGGAGATATGACTTGGCGTTTATATGAATTAGATCAGGCTCTTTTTTCTCAATTTCTAGAATTTCATGGATTGTTTCCTTGCAGAGATCTGCTAGGTTTTTAGGAGTTACATAGATTTCAATTTCATATGGTTTTCCTGTTTCTATAATTGGGATTAGTGCTGATTTAGCGCCTTTGCTTCTGTCTTCTTCAAAAACTTGAAGATTGAAGCATTTATTTATATGGCATTTTATGTATATTTTTATATGGTTATTTTCGTTAAATACTCTTATTTCTCTATCTGATATTTCAAAAATTGGCTGTGATTTGAAATATGTAGTTTCTAAGTCGTGCTGATGTTTTTTAACCTCTCTTTTAAAATTTCTTTCGGCTATTTTTACACTCTTTTTGAATTCATTTACTTGCTGATTCAAGCTGTTTCTATTGATTTCTAATTCATTGTGTTGCATTAAGTAACCTATTATTAACCAAAAAAATGCAACTGGGCTAAATACACCAGCCAAAAAATCTCCAAGTTCATTGTAGGAGTTTGGTAGCGTTAAAAATGGTAAAAGTAAAATACATAATGAAGTTAATGAAACGAAATAAAAAATAGTTACTTTTCTGGCGAATGATTTTGTTTCATTTTTTGATGGACTTATCCAAAGAACAAACTTTTGGGTAAGACCTTTCGCTTTTTTTAGAAGATTGATTTCCATGTATACTCCTAAATCATAGGATGACCAGACCATATAATGCGGCCTATGATCTTTAGTGTGTTGAGGTTGAAAGACGCGATGACAATGTCGCTGTAGTTTTTGTTGTCTGAGGTTATCGCAACCAAACCGTTCATTTGTTTTTGCTCTCACTGGTGAGCAATTTTGAAAAGTGTAAAGGTTTTCTCTGTGTGAGTCGCTATTTTTGATAATGTGACAGGAAGGAGGGGTTGTTGAGTGAATGATTTTTTCAGGATGCTTCGATGGTCATAAATTTTAGACAATAAAAAACCACCCGAAGGTGGTTTTTTATATGACTTACAAACAGTGTGTCGTTTGTGTGTCGACTTCATTTAAAAAGTGCAAACCCTTTTAAAATCAAGCCTTTAATTGGTGGAGGCGGGGGGTCGAACCCCCGTCCGTCAGTCCGCTGCCATCGGCTCTACATGCATAGTCACTTCTATTATTTGACCACGAACCGCCCGAAGGACAGGGTGTTAATGGCGAGCCTACTTAATCTTATAACCTTATCCCTAGGCGGGGCATCAGTTAGCATCTCGTAATTTATGATACTGCAGAGTCTCTGGCTACAAGCAACCTGAGGGCAGCACACTAGCAGCGGTTTAGGCTGCTAAAGCGTAGTTTTCGTCGTTTGCGACTATTAAATTGATGCGGGGGATTTACGAGATCACGCATCACTCTCGACATGCACCTTTGGGTTTGTAACCGACGTCGAAACCATGTCGCCCCCAAAAAGGTAGCGCTAGTCTATCGCAAACAATGTGCTTACGCTAGAGATAACGCTGAAATGCTTAATCTGTTCATATTCATACACTATTCAGCATAGTCTATGGGTCGCATGCTAAGCACTGTGTTTCATTAATCGTTCTTTGTCTCTTGACCAGTCGCGATCACGTTCGGTATCCCGTTTGTCGTGTTCTTTTTTACCGGTTACTAAGGCCACTTCGCATTTGATTTTGTTGCCTTTCCAGTACAAAGCCATGGCCGCACAGGTTTTGCCTTTTTGCTCGGTAACTTGGATGATGCGATCAAGTTCTTTGCGGTTAAGTAAGAGTTTACGCTGGCGTAGCGGTTCACATACTACGTGCGTTGAGGCACTTAGTAATGGTGTGATACGCGCGCCAACAAGCCACGCTTCGTTTTGGTGGATAATCACGAAGGAGTCGACTAGTTGGGCTTTGCCTTCACGCAGACTTTTTACTTCCCAACCAGATAAAACCAAACCGGCTTCGAACTTCTGGTCGACAAAGTAGTCGTATTTTGCACGTTTATTAAGCGCGATTGTGCCCGTGCTGCTGGATTTTTTCTTTGCTTTACTCATAGTTAGAAATTATACGGTCGATAGAGGCAAAAACCTATGCTTTTCTTGAGGTATGCGCCTGAATGTTAGAAAATTCGTACTTGTTGATTAATTTGTCTGGTTAGGTATCGCGGATGTGTTGGCCACGTGTGCGTTTTATTCCTATCCTTAAACACTTGTTGTGTATTTAGAGCCTAAATTTATGCCGGAAAGTCGATGTTTACAAGGTATCTGGTCCAGTCCGTGGATATTTATTTTTGCAGCTAGCGGATCGGCGGTCGGATTAGGGAATATTTGGAAGTTCCCTTATGTGCTTGGCCAAAATGGCGGCGGTGCCTTTTTTGTTGGTGTATTGCTTGTGCTTGTTGTTGGTTGGATTACCTGTGTTGATGGCCGAAGTGGCTTTAGGTCGTACGGTGCGTTCAAACCCTATTGATACGGTGAACGATTTAAGCGAACGTCGGATAGTGCATTCGGCGTGGGTGTTTGTGCCTTGGTTAGCGGGTGTGACGGGCTTTTTAATTCTGACTTTTTACAGTGTTATTGCGGGTTGGTCTTTGGGGTATTTAGATCGGGCTGTTTCTGGCGATTTTGCAGGTATCACGCAAGCTGGTGCTTCGAATATGTTTGATACTTTGTTGGCGACCCCGACAGAGATGTTATTGTGGCATTCGGTGTTTATGGCTTTGGTGGTGTTGACGGTGGGGCAGTCGGTGACCCGTGGTTTGTCTGCTGTGGTGCGTATTCTTCTGCCGGTTCTGGTTGTGACTTTGTTGTTGCTGGCTTGTTATTCCATGATGATTGGTGACATGAATCAGGCGTTGGATTTTATGTTCCGCTGGTCTTGGAAAGACATCACGTTTGATGTGGTGCTGTCGGCAGTTGGATTGGCGTTGTTTAGCTTGAGCGTTGGCATGGGCGCCATGTTTGCTTACGGTGCGTACATGAGTAAGCGAATGTCCATCGCCCGTGCTTGCAGTATTGTCGTAGGCGTGGATTTGTTGGTGGCGATTCTTGCTGGGTTGGTGATTTTTCCATTGGCATTTTCGTTCCAGATTGATGTCGAAGCGGGGCCAAGCCTGACGTTTGTGTCCTTACCCATTATCTTTGGCGGCTTACCCGGCGGTCAATTTTTTGCCGGCGTGTTCTTCTTGTTGCTTGTGGTGGCGGCGTTAACGTCGGCGATTTCTATGTTGGAGCTGTTTGTTGCTTGGCTGCATGAAAAATTTTATATCGCCCGCTTGAAAGCTGCGCTATTGATGGGGATCGCAGTTTGGTTTGTGGGGATTGCGGTATTGTTGTCGTTTAACCATTGGGACAGCAAGCTTTTGTTTGGGCTAAACTTTTTTGAATTGTTGGATGAATTTACGTCTTTGATTTTACTGCCAGTTGGCGCAATTTCTTTGTCTATTTTGGTGGCGTGGTTTATTCCTCATTCTATGTTGCAGAATGAGATGATTACAAAGCAGGTTACTCATTTTCAGTGGTGGTATAAGACGTTGAAATACATCAGTATTCCCGCAATGATTGTGATTACTTTTGCGGGTTGGATAGGAGCGTAGTTTGAGTCATATAGAGCGGTTCGCACATGTGAATTACAGTTGTGAACAGATGTTTGCTTTGGTTAACGACATAGATGGTTACCCTGAGTTTTTACCCGGTTGTATGAGTTCTACATTAATTTCAAAAACGCCTACGGAGATCGTGGCGTCTTTGGAGGTTGGTAAAGGGCCTGTTCGACAGTCTTTTACCACCAAAAATTATTTACAGGCGTGCAATAAAATTGAGATGACCTTGGTAAAAGGGCCATTTAAAAGTTTGCATGGTGTTTGGACATTCACAGAGTTGTCGCCAACAAGTTGTAAAATTATGTTGAGTATTCAGTTTGAGCTGAGTGGCATGTTGAAGTTTGCTTTTGGTGGTGTCTTTAGCCAAATTGCAAATACCATGGTGGATTCTTTTAGCAAACGTGCGAAAGTGGTATACGGTGAGTAGTATGAGAGTGGAAGTGGCGTATGCTTTACCTGAAAAGCAAAAAATTATTGCTTTAGAGGTGGAAGAAGGTTGTAGCGTTCGAGACGCGGTAAGACGTTCTAATATCAATGCTTTTTTTCCGGACGTAGATGTAGAAACGGTAAAAGTTGGCATTTTTGGTAAAGCGGTACGAAATGCCGAAGAGCAGGCATTAAAAGAAGGCGAGCGAGTAGAGCTGTATCGCGAGCTGAAGGTTGACCCTAAACAGGCTAGAGCCAACCGTGCAGCAAAGAATGGTTAATTGTTTTTGATTTCGGTTAAAACGCCGTTGTTAAAAATGAGTACTAGATCGTCGACATCGCTTTTTTTGGCGTCTGGTGCCGTATACAGAGATGTGTACAAGTAGTGCCATTCATTTGGCTTGAAGGTGTCTCTTAACATGGGGTTTCCCAATAGATACGTAACCTGAGACTCGGACATGCCAATTTGTAACTGTGAAAGCTGATCCTTCGTTATTTGGTTTCCTTGTGAGACCGGAACCTTATAAGGAGGCGGAAATAAACTGCAAGCACCCAATGACAGTGCTGCGCATAGTATTAAAACTGTTTTTTTCATTTGTATTATCCTTAGTCTGATATGCTAATGATAAAGTAATTATCAACAAGATCGAATAGAGAATGACTCATGACTAGCGAAAATCAAGAGCTAAAGAAAGCGGGACTGAAAGTTACCCTACCACGCGTGAAAATTTTACAAATTCTTGAAAGTGCGGGCGACCGTCACATGAGTGCGGATGATGTGTATCGCACCTTGTTGGATCAAGGGGAAGATGTTGGCTTGGCGACGGTGTATCGCGTGTTGACGCAATTTGAAAGCGCCGATCTTGTTCAGCGTCACCATTTTGAAGCAGGCACGGCGGTGTTTGAGTTGGCGAAAGGTGATCACCATGATCACATGATCTGCTTAGACACGGGTAAGGTGATTGAGTTTGTCGATCCGATTATCGAGAAGCGTCAGCATGAAATTGCCGAAGAGCATGGTTTTGAAATTGAAGATCACAGTTTGATTATTTACGTGCGCCCTAAGAAAAAATAAACCTTAGGGTCGTAAAGTAGTGTAAGTGTTAAACAGAAAGGTCTAAATGTTGTCATTTAGACCTTTTTTTGTGGGGGTTATTGAAGTTGCACGTTGCCCAACATTTCTCTGGCATGGGCTAGCGTTTGTTCGGTGAGCTCTAAGCCACCAAGTAGTCGTGCGATTTCTTGGGCGCGGTCTTGATCCTTGAGTTGTTCGACTTTGGAGGACGTGGCTTGGTTCTCGACCAGTTTACTGACTCGTAAATGCTGGTTGCCTTGCGCGGCGACTTGCGCCAAGTGAGTTACGCAAAATACTTGGCCGCGTTTGCCAACGGAGCGCAGCATACGGCCAACGACTTCCGCGATACCACCGCTGATGCCTACGTCTACTTCGTCAAACACCAGTGTCGGAATAATCGACGTGTGTGCGGTAACGACCTGAATGCCTAAACTAATACGAGACAATTCACCGCCAGAAGCCACTTTGCGCAGTGGTTGCGCTGGCTGGCCTGGGTTGGACGCGATCATGTATTCAATGTCCTCAAAGCCATTGGCTGTGACTTGATTGAGTGGTTGGCATTGAATATAAAAGCGAGCATGTGGCATGCCCAGACCATGTATTTGCTCTTCAACTTTTTGGGCAAGGTCGTCTTTGGCGACAATGCGCTTTTCTGTCAGCGTGGTGGCTAGTGCGGTGAGTTTTTCATAAGCCAGCTCTTCTTTTTCCTTTAATGACTCTAGGCTTTCTTCGCTGCCTTGCAGGCTGTTTAGCTCTGCTTCTACGCTTTCTCGCAACGCTAATAATCCTTCGGGCAGGGTTCTGTGTTTGCGAGCGGTATCGTAAATGTCAGATAAACGCATCTCTATGTCGCCAAGGCGTTCAGGATTTTGCTCTAATGTGTCTTGATAATGGTGCAGGCTGTCCGCGGCTTCTTGGGCTTGGATTAATGCGACATTCATCATTTCTAATGCGTTTTCCAGTTCTTTGGTGGCCGGACGAATCTGGCTGGCGCTGTTAATGGCTTGATGCAATAAAGAGCATACATTGCCTTCGTCGCTGTCGATCAAAATGCCACTGGCTTGATAGGCTTTGAATTGTGAGTCGGCAATGTTGGACAAAAAGGCTTGCTCGTTTTCTAGTTCTTCGATTTCGCCTTCTTTTAGATCCAATTGTTGAAGTTCTTGTGCTTGGTAAGACAGCAGTTGAACTTTGGCGTCTTGTTCAGATGAGCGGTTTTGCATCGCGGACAACTCTTCTTTGAGCTGTCGCCATGTGGTGTATTGCTGGCTGACTTTTTTGCTCAACTCGGTCAATTGGCCGTATTCGTCAAGCTGCTGGCGTTGTGCGTTCTTCTTGAGTAGCGATTGGTGTTCGTGTTGGCCGTGAATGTCGACCAGTTGACTGCCGGCCTCTTTTAAGTCGCTAAGTGTGCATGGACGGCCATTGATGTAGGCTTTGGAGCGACCCTCTTTGCTGATAACGCGGCGTAAAATGCAGTGTTGATCTTGTTCTAGATCGCGTTCTTCAAGCCACTTATAAACATGCGGGTAGTGCTGTATGTCGAAACTGGCGCTGATGTCGGCTTTTTTCTCGCCGTGTCGAACAACGGCGGCGTCAGTTCTATCCCCTAAACAAAGCGATAAGGCGTCCACCATAATGGATTTGCCCGCCCCTGTTTCACCAGAGATCACAGTCATGCCTTGTTTGAACTCCAGCTCTAGGGATTCAACAATGGCGAAGTTGGAAATAGCGATGCTTGTCAGCATAGAGTGCTCCAATTAGAGAATAGATTTATATGGTTATTTATACAGTACTTGGTTGTTTTTTGACAAGTAGCAGGCATAAATTTAATTCCCATAAAATTTATGCGGCCATAGTGTTGAAAGGTCAAAAGCTGTCCCCATATAAGCAGCACAGACAAAGAATTGTTTCTGTTATTTGGAGTTGAAGAATGAGTGAGCAGCAAAAAAATCCTAATCTAGAGGCGGAGCAAGTTTTGAACAGCGAGACGCAGAACGAAACAGTAGAAGAACTTTTAGAACCTGAAGTAGAGGTTTTGGAAGAAGTTACTGAAAACGAAGAGCTTGCAAAAGCGCTGGAAGAAGTCGCTCAGTATAAAGAAGCGGCGCTTCGTGCACATGCTGACGCACAAAATGTTCGTCGTCGTGCTGAACAAGATGTTGAAAAAGCGCACAAGTTTGGTTTAGAAAAGTTTGCTAAATCCATTGTGAACGTTGCAGACAATCTTGAACGTGCCTTGGCCTCTGCGCCAGACACAGGTGAATCTGATCCTGTGCGTGAAGGTGTCGAATTGACGCTGAAAGATTTGCTAGAAACACTGGCGCGTTTTGAGGTTAAAGTGGTTGATCCACATGGCGAACCATTCAACCCAGAATTACACCAAGCGATCACTATGGTGCCGAACCCAGAGCTAGAAGCCAACACTGTTATGGATGTTGTGCAGAAGGGTTACACCATTAACGGCCGCCTTTTGCGCCCAGCAATGGTCGTGGTTTCAAGCGCCGCTTAAAAATACTGTCATTTTTTTGACACTGGACGCTTGAAATACTTTTAAGCGTACCCAAATACAGAATTATCATTGTAACAAACGAATTTATTGGAGATACAAACCATGGGTAGAATCATTGGTATTGACTTAGGTACAACGAACTCTTGTGTTGCTGTTCTAGATGGCGAGAAAGCGCGCGTTATTGAAAACGCAGAGGGCGATCGCACGACGCCTTCTATCGTTGCCTTCTCTGAAGACGGCGAAGTATTGGTTGGTCAGTCTGCTAAGCGTCAGGCGGTTACTAACCCAACAAACACTTTGTTCGCTGTTAAGCGTTTGATCGGTCGTAAGTTCAAAGACGACGTGGTTCAAAAAGACATCTCTATGGTGCCTTACAAAATCATCTCTGCAGACAATGGCGATGCGTGGGTAGAAGTGAAAGGCGACAAGAAAGCGCCACCACAAATTTCAGCTGAAGTTCTTAAGAAAATGAAGAAAACAGCAGAAGACTACCTAGGTGAGAAAGTCACTGAAGCGGTTATCACCGTGCCTGCTTACTTCAATGACTCTCAGCGTCAAGCAACAAAAGATGCGGGTAAAATCGCTGGCCTAGAAGTGAAACGTATCATCAACGAGCCAACAGCGGCGGCTTTGGCTTACGGCCTAGACAAGAGCTCTGGCGACTCTACTATCGCGGTTTATGACCTTGGTGGTGGTACATTCGATATTTCTATCATCGAAATCGCTGACGTAGATGGCGAGAAGCAATTCGAAGTATTGTCTACAAACGGTGATACTTTCCTAGGTGGTGAAGATTTCGACATGCGCGTTATCGAATACCTAGCGGCAGAGTTTAAGAAAACATCTGGTATCGATCTGCACAACGATCCTCTTGCGCTACAGCGTTTGAAAGAAGCGGGTGAAAAAGCGAAAGTTGAGTTGTCTTCTTCTTCTCAAACAGAAGTTAACTTGCCTTACATCACGGCTGATGCGACTGGCCCTAAACACTTGAACGTAAAATTGACACGTTCTAAGTTGGAGTCTTTGGTTGAAGAGCTCGTGTTGAAGTCTCTTGAGCCTTGCCGTCAAGCTCTGAAAGATGCGGATCTTTCTGCTTCTGATATCGACGAAGTTATCTTGGTTGGTGGTCAGACTCGTATGCCATTGGTGCAAGCGAAAGTAACAGAATTCTTCGGTAAAGAGCCACGTAAAGACGTGAACCCTGACGAAGCGGTTGCCATCGGTGCGTCTATCCAAGGTGCGGTATTGTCTGGTGATGTGAAAGACGTTCTTCTTCTTGACGTTACACCTCTGTCTCTAGGTATCGAGACAATGGGGGGTGTGATGACGGCGTTGATCGAGAAAAACACGACGATTCCGACTAAGAAATCTCAGACATTCTCTACAGCGGAAGACAATCAAAATGCGGTAACTATCCACGCATTGCAAGGTGAGCGTAAGCAAGCGTCTCAAAACAAATCTCTAGGTCGTTTTGACTTGGCTGACATTCCACCTGCTCCACGTGGTGTGCCTCAAATCGAAGTAAGTTTTGACATCGATGCCAACGGTATCTTGAGCATTTCTGCGAAAGACAAAGCAACCGGTAAAGAGCAGTCTATCGTGATTAAATCTTCTTCTGGTCTAAGCGATGAAGAAGTTGAAAAAATGGTTCAAGACGCAGAAGCGAATGCGGAAGAAGACCGTAAGTTTGAAGAGCTTGTTCAAGCTCGCAACACAGCTGACGGCATGATCCACGCAACACGCAAAACATTGACTGACGCTGGTGACAAAGCAACAGCGGAAGAAAAAGAAGCGATTGAAACAGCGATTACTGAGCTTGAAGAAGCATTAACGTCTAACGACAAAGAGAAGATCGAAGAGAAAACCAATGCGTTGACTCAAGCGTCTGGTTCTTTGGCTCAGAAGATGTACGCAGAAGCTGAAGCCGGTGCTCAACCTGCTGAAGGTGAGCAAGCTAAATCTCAGGATGATGCGGTTGACGCAGAATTCGAAGAAGTAAAAGACGACAAAAAATAAGCGTTAACCCCTTATTTTGCCCTGATTAACAGGGTCGTTTATGGCAAGCACGGTTTTGAACCGTGCTTTGCTGTTTACACTATCTATGATTGATGAGCACGCAGTGGCATATCTTTCCCTTGACGCTTTTCCGCTCAGACTATCTTAGATACAGAATATTTTTAAATTCAGACTTTTCAATTCAGGAATGCCTGCGATGAGCAAAAGAGACTATTACGACGTTCTTGGGGTGGCCAAAGGCGCGGATAAGAAAGACATTAAAAAAGCTTATCGTTCTTTAGCGAATAAGTACCATCCCGATAAAAACCCAGACAACCCAGAAGCGCTGGATAAGTTCAAAGAACTTGCCGAGGCGTATGAAGTTTTGTCTTCTGACGAAAAACGTTCTGCTTATGATCGCTTTGGTCATGAAGGCGTTAATGGTCAAGCGGGCGGCTTTGGTGGCGGCGCGGGAGCAGGTGGCTTTAGCGATATTTTCGGCGATGTGTTCGGTGATATTTTTGGCGGCGGAGGTGGCGGCGGACAGAGCCGTACTCGTCGTGGTTCGGATTTACGATACACGTTAGAGCTGGATCTTGAGCAAGCGGTTTGGGGTTGTGAAGAAAAAATTCGCATTCCGACACTCGTTGGTTGTAAAACGTGTGACGGTTCTGGTGCGAAAAAAGGATCGACGCCGAAAACTTGTGGCACCTGTGGTGGTGCTGGTCAAGTTCGCATGTCACAAGGTTTCTTTTCTGTGCAGCAGGCGTGTCCAGAGTGTCACGGTGCCGGTCAGGTGATCAGCGACCCTTGTAACGACTGTCATGGCCAAGGTCGTATTCAAGAATATAAAACGCTTAACGTTAAGATCCCAGCTGGTGTCGATACGGGCGACCGTATTCGTTTGTCAGGTGAGGGCGAAGCGGGAACACATGGCGGTCCAGCGGGTGATCTGTTTGTTCAGGTTTCTGTTAAGCCTCACAATATCTTCGAGCGCGATGGCGCTAACTTGTATTGTGAAGTGCCCATCAGTTTCACTACCGCCGCATTGGGCGGGGAAATCGATGTGCCGACATTGGACGGGCGTGTGCGTCTAAAAGTCACGGCTGAATGTCAGTCTGGTAAGTTGTTCCGTTTGCGCAATAAAGGGGTAAAACCTGTGCGCGGAGGTCCAGTTGGTGACTTGATTTGTAAGGTTGTGGTAGAAACGCCGGTGAACTTAACGTCACGTCAAAAAGAGTTATTCACGGAACTGGCAGAAAGCATGGGAGAAGGAACCGATCACTCTCCTAAGCAAAAAAGTTGGTTTGATGGTGTGAAACGTTTTTTCGATGATATTAAGAAATAAACGTGTTTGAGCGATAGCTGCTTCAAGTAAAAAAGGCGCTTATTTAGCGCCTTTTTCTTTTAATAAGTAGTCAATGTAGCTGCGTAGTAAGTTAGCGGCATTGGTAAAACTTTTGTTGTTTGGAATAATGAAATCCGATTTGCTGCGAATGTCGATGGTCTTCAGCGATGCTTGACGGACATGGCGCATGTAGCGGCTGGTCACTTCATTCACATCGCGTCCGCGCTCTGCAATGTCTCGCTTCAAGCGTCTTACGATAGCGATGTCCATGTCGGTATCAACATACAGTAGGTAGTCCACAGCGTCGCGAATGCCTGGGTCTTGGAACATCATGTGCCCTTCAACCAGAACCACATGAGTGGGCTCTAGATTACGATAACCAACACGCTTATGTTGAGAGTGATCGTAAACGGGGATTTCATTTGGCTGCTGGCGGTTTTTGCAGTTATGGATCGCAAGCGTGATGCTTTCTAGGTCAAGCGAGCTTAGATCGTCAAAATTATAAACGTCTGGGTCTATGCTGCCGCATCCATTATAGAAGCTGTCTTGACACAGAACGGTAATCTTGTCGCCTTGGTCTTCTGCTAAAAGAGAACACAGACGGCTTTTTCCGCTGCCAGAAACGCCTGTAATGCCGATTACAAGTGCCATGGGTTACCTCAGTAAATAAAGTGTTGGAGCGCCTTGAATTGAAGGGGCTTATGGTGTTGTATTATACATCAGGTTTGGTGTTTTTTGCTCGCCAAACTGAATCGAGAGACAGTAATAGGGAAGATTAAATGCTCAGTAAAGTGGCCTCAATGTTGATTGTCTTCGCACTTGCTTTATCCTACGGTGAGGCGATGGCTGCAACAGCGGACAATAAGGAAAGTTCGACATTTTCGACGGTGGCTGAGTTGTTTGGTTTGCCGTTGAATGATTTGAGTCTGTCTCAATTAGAAAGCCGGCTAAATACAATGGGGCTGAGTAGTTATCCGTCTTACAAACAAGGTGTGATGACTTACAGTTTGGGGCCTGAAGGAATTTTGGGTGTGACGAATGCTACCATTTATTCGAATCGTTCTGGTTATGTTCGCCAAGTCTTATTGTCTGGTGTCGTTGAAAGTAACGAAAAGCGTAAGAATTTGGGGACGTTGTTGGGGAAAAAATACGGCGCTCCAACGGAAGGTTTTTTAAACAATGGCCTTGGGCGTTCAAAGTGGCACTTTAGTGATGGCACCTCCATTGATTTTCGTAATACGACGTACGATGTTTCTATCTTGTATGTGGATGAACAGCCTAAAGTGGCAACGCGTTCTGGGCAAATTGATGTGGAAGCCTTGTCTCGTCAGAAGTAGTGTTTGTCTCGTTTTTTATGTAGTTAGTTGTATATGATTATTTTAGACCTTAATTTGCGTTTGGCGTATTTTATTCAGCCGCACTTACAAGACATTTCCTTAGCGTTGGTTGCCACTTGTTTGGTTGTGTATGGCGATAAGGTGAATGGCTTTTTGAAAAATTTAATGTCTTCTTGGGTGTTTATTGCCCGAGTGGTGGCGTTCATTTTGATGTGTACTTTCGGGTATGGTCTCTTAACTTTGTGGAGTCAGCCTTTGGTGTACTGGGGAATTACTCATATAGATTCTGATCTATCGGCCTGCTTTTATCCTTTCTTGTTTTTGTATTTTAGGTGTTTTGGCTGAAAGAAAGCGGCATTTGTAAAATAATTCATGAAATTTCCTGTCAGTTTCTGTTGCGAAATTACAACATAATGGTGTCGTAAGTGGCAATGCTTGGCGAAAACGGCGCATTATGTAGTAAAGTTTCTAGACCTTCCGCGTTATTTCGTTATTTCTATAAAAAAACACCCTAAAGTCCCGTTTTTAAAGGTTTTTTGTAGTCTTCTTACAATTTGTTTTTGCCTTATTCTGCCGTTAGACTGCGCCCATATTGATATTACAAAGTCTTTTTTCGGGGGCAGAAAATGACAAGCACTTGGTTACAGGCACTTTCACAAGCAGAATCTATGATTCCTCTTTTGGGTAAACTTGGTCGTGAAAAAGCGGTAAAAGTTCAGTTAGCAGGCAACACCTTAATGGCGGATTCTGTTACTGGTCTGATGGCTGCGTTTGACCAGCATCCTGAATTAGATCTTGTTCAAGTCTATCAAGTGTTGGAGCAAGTATTAGCAAGCGGCGTGTCTCATACCGTTGTTGAGTTAGAAGAATTGATCGCTGAAGCCGATGTGGCGTCTGTATTGGCAAACCAATCGAGCGATGGTTCTGAAACACCTGTTGTGCTGTATGGCTTTGGGCGTATCGGGCGACTATTGGCTCGTCGTATGTGTACTCTTGGGCACACGACTCCAGGTATGGCATTGGCAGCGATTGTTGTGCGTAAAGCATGCGACAACGATCTTGCTAAGCGCGCTAGCTTATTGAAATACGACTCTGTTCATGGCACTTACGAAGGCTTGGTAAAAGTCGACGAAAAAAATCAGTCTCTTATCATTAACGGTTTGACTGTCAAAGTGATTTACGCCTCTGACCCTGCTGAGGTTGATTATCAAGCATACGGTATCAATAACGCATTGTTGGTTGATAACACAGGCCGCTGGCGCGATCACGATGGTTTGAGTGTTCATTTGAACCGTCCTGGTATCGAGCGTGTTGTTCTGACGGCTCCTGGCAAAGAAATGAAAAACATCGTGTTTGGCGTTAACGATGGTGACGTAACTGATGCCGATCGCATTGTTTCTGCTGCGTCATGTACTACCAATGCCATTACTCCTATCTTGTCTGTACTGGAAAAACAGTATGGCATTGAGTCGGGTCATGTTGAGACTGTTCATGCTTACACCAATGACCAGAACTTAATCGATAACATCCATAAAGGTGACCGCCGTGGTCGTGCTGCTGGCATGAACATGGTTATGACAGAAACGGGCGCAGCGAAAGCGGTTTCTAAAGCGATTCCTTCATTAGAAGGCAAGTTGAGCGGCAGTGCGATTCGTGTACCTGTGATTAACGTATCGATCGCTGTATTGAGTCTGAATTTGAAGTCGGCAACATCGGTTGAAGCCATCAATGAATTGTTGAAAGCGGCGTCTAACAGCGTTGAATTGACGGGACAAATTGGTTTCAGTGAAGAAGCGGACGCAGTAAGTTCTGACTTTATTGGCTCTCAGCAAGCGGGCATTTTGGATTCCTTGTCCACCAAGGTTCGTGGCAATCAAGCGACTTTGTACGTTTGGTACGATAACGAATACGGGTACAGCTGTCAGGTTGTGCGCTTGATGGAGAAGCTAGCCCAAGCAAATTTTACGAATGTTGAGTTGCTTGAGAACGAAGCAGCTTAAGAAATGACCGGACACATTTAATGTGTTATTCAACGGCGGCCTTTAGGTCGCCGTTTTTTTTGGCCATTTTTTGTCACCATCATTGGTTGTATTTTTTGCGCAAAAAAAAGCCGGACAAAGGTCCGGCTTCAACAAAAGTAACTAGCAGTTGTGAATTACATCATCCTGTGGGGAATGGTGAAACTCGCCTAAATTATGCTGTGGGACATAATTTAGAGGCGATACAGTTAGGGCTGTATCGGTAAATATTAGGTCGCTGTTCAACCTAAGAGATGAAGGTATTCTAGCTTTTTAAGTCATGATGACAAACGATATAAATTGATTTGTTGGATTAGTTGAATTAATGCAAAATAAGCAGGCTTTGGCTTCTGTATTTTTTACTGAGTTTGTTTTTTAATCAATTTTGCTGGTTTTGCTGAAAATAGCGACTTATCGCGTCTTTTTTATATCAATATCCGCCGAATTGATTTTTGTTACTTTAATTGTATTTCTGAAAATGTATTTCTTTACGATCTTGCAGTAGCTGAGGTCGTCTTACCTTGGTGATTGTATGAAATCTATTCCATTGGCTGGTCTGGGCACATTTGCGATAGCCGCGCGTCATTTAAGTTTTACTAAAGCCGCGCAAGAGATGCATTTAACGCAAGGTGCCGTCAGTCAGCAAATCCGTCAGTTAGAAGAGCGGTTGGGCGTGACGCTGTTTGTTCGCTACCATCGACGGCTTGAGTTGACGGTGGCAGGTGTGCGACTGGCGGTGCAGCTAAATCATAGCTTTACTGAAATAAGTGACCTGATCTTAGAGCTACAAGAAGAAGAAACCTCTAATATTTTGACGGTGTCAGTGATGCCGTCGTTCGCAACAAAATGGTTGATCCCTAGGTTAGGGAGTTTGCAAGAAGCGTATCCAGATTTGCAATTACGCATTCAGGCGAATGACAGAGAAGTCAATTTCCAGCGGGATCGAATCGATGTGGCGATCGTGCACAGCCATGTGCATAGTTCAAAGGGTTATATTGTTCCTCTGATGAAGGATCAAGTTTTTCCTGTTTGCAGCCCAGCGTTTGCGAAGCAACGTGATTTGTGTGAGCCTAGCCAACTGGCTCAAGTTCCTTTGTTGAATGACGATTCAGAGTGGCGCTTTTCAAGTCCGTATGCAGAGTGGGAAAAATGGTTGCTGCTGGCGAATACTAAAGGGATAAAGGCATCTCGGGGGATAAGCTTTAATCGCGGAGATTTGGCTGTTCAGGCTGCCATTGCAGGCCAAGGGGTGGCATTGGGAAGAACGCCTTTGGTCATGGATGATATTCAGCAAGGGCGATTAATGCGGCCTTTTGAACAAGCGCTGGATGAAGGGCACGCATACTTGTTTGTTTGCCCTGAAATGCAGCGTCAGCGGGAGCCAGTTCAGCAGTTACTTAGTTGGCTGGTCAGTGAGTGTTGTCACTATTCCCCAGAAGATGCGCTGACAACACCCGACCAACTTAACTAATCAGTTGTCCATTATCAGTTTTATGGAAATAGCTAAGCACATAATGATCACCATTGGACGAATCAATGTTGCGCCTTTGGTGATGACAAGACGAGACCCAATTTGTGCGCCAAACCATTGGCCAATGCCCATTACGATGCCTAATGCCCAAATAAGGTGACCGCTAAACGCAAACATAGCCAAAGACGATAAGTTGCTGGTGGCATTCAGCACTTTGGTGTGAGCTGTGGCGGATACCACGGTTAATCCCATCAAACACAAATACGCCGTTGAGAAAAAAGCGCCTGTCCCGGGGCCAATTAACCCATCATAAAAGCCTATGCTGGTGCCAATGATGACCGCAAATTGCACATGAGTCAGTGAGAATTTACTGGCAATGTAAGGCTGAACTTTGGGCAGAAAGAAAAAGAAGATAGCGACAGCAATCAGGATGATAGGGACGGCTTTTAGCAATAAGCTACTGTCCAAATAGGACACCAGTAATGTGCCGCAAACGGCACCGAAGGCGGTCATTGCAATGGGTAGCCACATGTCCGACAACCTGACTTGGCCTTTCTTAATAAAATGATAGGACGCCGAGACAGTTCCGGCGCAGCCTTGCAATTTGTTGGTCGCTAGAGCTTCTGCTGGTGACAGACCCGCGGCCAATAATACTGGTACCGTGATGAGCCCACCGCCACCGGCGATCGCATCGATCGCGCCCGCCAAAAAAGCCGCGCCAAATAGTGCGAGATACACCCACAAAGAGATATCAAAAAATACAAAGTCCATTAGTGCTTTTCCTATCCGGCAGGCAGAGTGGTTTTAGTGATCGATGACTTGGTAGTAGAGCAAAAAAAGCCTATCTAGACAATCATCTAGATAGGCTTTCGGTCTTTTCTTAAAAAGTTGAAAGGCTAGTGTACAGCGTTAACTTGGCTGGTTATGTACTCGTCAAGAGCGCTGGCTTGCTCTGGTGTAAACTCAAGTCCAAGCTTGGTGCGACGCCATAATACGTCTTCTGCGGTACGCGCCCATTCGTGGTTGATCAAATAGTCGACCTCCACTTGAAACAGTTGATTGCCAAAATGCTGGCCAAGATCGCTTTCGGTGTTGGCCTTATTTAGCAAGGTATGAGTCAGTGTGCCGTAGCTGTTCGCAAAACGGCGAGCAAGCTGAGCGCCAATAAAGGGGTAGTCTTTTTGTAACTTCATTGAAAACGCGTCCAGCGGCATACCTAAATCGCCACCTGGTAGCGGTTTGCTGTGCGTCCACTCACCCCCAAGTTTATCAAAATAAGGGGCGAGTTTTGTCATTGCAGAAAGCGCAAGTTTTCGATAAGTCGTTATCTTGCCGCCAAAAATACTCAATAAAGGTGCGTGTTGGTTTTGGTCATCAAGGTGTAATGTGTAATCACGAGTGACGGCAGATGGGTCAGATGATTCGTCTTCTAAAAGTGGGCGAACACCGGAATAGCTCCAAACCACATCGGCTGGCGACAGTGTCTTTTTGAAATGATCATTGGCCACTTTTAATATGTACTGTGTTTCGTCTTCCGAAATCGCAACGTCATTTGGGTTGCCTTTGTACTCCACATCAGTGGTGCCCAATAAGGTGTAATGCTCACGATAGGGAATAGCAAACACAATGCGTTTGTCGGTGTTTTGCATGATGAAAGCGTTTGAATGTTGGTACAGTTTAGGTACCACAATATGACTGCCTTTGATCATTCGAATGCCATAAGGGGCTTTCTGTTCTAGTTTTGTTTCAATAAATGAAGACACCCATGGACCGGCTGCGTTCACTAACGCTTTTGCCGTGATGTCTAGGGTTTCGTTTGTGGTTTGGTCTTCCAGTTGAATGTGCCATTGATTATCAAAGCGTTTTGCAGAAATGCAGCGTGTTCTGGCAAAAATAGACGTGCCATTTTGTTGTGCGCTTAATGCATTGGTTACGACCAAGCGAGCATCATCAACCCAGCAATCTGAGTATTCGAAACCTTGTTTGATGTCGTCTTTTAGTGGGCTGTCTGCGCCATATTTCACGCCTTTTGAGCCTAAGAGCGTTTCGCGCTTGCCTAGGTTATCGTACAAAAATAAACCGATGCGGATCAGCCAGGCTGGGCGCAAATGCGGTCTGTGTGGCATTTGAAAGCGCATCGGTGTGACAAGGTGGGGAGCGACTTTGAGTAGCACTTCTCGTTCTGTTAGCGCTTCTTTCACCAAGCGAAATTCGTAATGTTCAAGGTAGCGCAGTCCACCGTGAATCAACTTGCTGCTGGAGGAGGACGTTGCGTGTGCCAAATCTCCCATTTCACATAGGCCAACATTCAAGCCTCTTCCTGCTGCGTCTGCTGCGATTCCTGTGCCGTTAATGCCGCCACCAACAACAAATAGGTCAAAATGGGAGTGATTCATGCAAAGCCTCACGGTTAAAAAACGAATTTACATGTTCGAAAGTGAACATTCGTTTTCGATATTAAACCTCTATTGTGCTCATGACAATACGGCTTTGTGAAGTTTTGGTGAATATTTGATCTTATTTCATTGGGGGAGGAGGGTGTTATGCGTATAAAATATACGCGATTTCTGCGCCCAAGGGTTACTTGGGCGAGCAGAGTTCTAAGCGAACTTTGTGTTCCTTCATGAGTTTTATGATGGCTTTAGGGGGTTGCTCATCTGTGAAGATTCGATCGACTTGAGTAATGTTACCCAGTCTAACCACTGCATTGCGGCCAAATTTTGCGCTGTCCGCTGCAAGGAAAACCGTACGTGAATTGTTGATGATGCTTTGTGCGACACGTACTTCTTGATAGTCGTAATCCAGTAACGAACCGTCATTTGGGTCTATGCCGCTGATGCCAATGATCCCGAAATCAACTCGAAATTGGTTGATGAAATCAATGGTTGCTTCACCCATGACGCCGCCGTCTCGCGAGCGAACGGTGCCGCCAGCAATGATTACCGTAAAGTCTTCTTTTCCGCTTAAGATCGCGGCAACATTGAGGTTGTTGGTGATGACCTGTAAGCCTTGGTGGTTCAATAATGCGCGTGCAACGGTTTCTGTGGTCGTGCCAATGTTAATGAATAGTGAGGCGTGATTCGGGATTTCAGCGGCAATGCGTTGAGCTATTTGCTCCTTCGCTGGCAGCTGTAAAATTTGTCGAGTGGCGTAGGCGACGTTGGTTGTGCTGGAGTCATAACTTGCTCCGCCATGGTGGCGACGTATCTGGTCGGCCTTTGCCAATTCATTGATGTCGCGGCGGATGGTTTGTGGCGTCACAGAAAATTGGCTCGCCAGCTCATCGATGGTGACATACCCTTTTTCTTTTACTATGGCGACAATATTGTCTTGGCGAGATAGCTGTCCCATGTTGTTTTCTTCTCCTGGTAAAAGACATTACTTGTTAAACGAGACTTGCTAAAAGAGTGTGCATTGGTTTTTAATAGAGAATATTCGTATTTGAATATTCATGTTCAAAAAACAAAACAACAATTAAGTCGCTTATTCTTGAGTGACTGTGATTTCAAAGAGAATTCACCATGACCCATTATATTCTTGCTATTGATCAAGGCACCACTAGTTCTCGGGCTATTTTATTCGATGAAAAAGGCGCGCGAGTCGGCCAGTCTCAGCAAGAGTTCCCACAGATATTTCCCGATGACGGTTGGGTGGAACACGACCCTGAAGACATCTGGTCATCTACTTTAGCTGTCTGTCAGTCTGTTCTCAAGGATACAGGGATCGATGCCCAAGCGATAGCAACCATCGGCATCACCAATCAGCGTGAAACTACGATTCTATGGGATACGGAGACGGGGAAACCGGTTTATAACGCCATTGTATGGCAAGACCGACGTACCAGTGGTTTTTGCCAATCGTTAAGCGATCAAGGTTTGGGGGTCAAAGTTCAAGAAAAAACCGGCTTGTTGATAGATCCCTATTTTTCGGCGACGAAAATCCGTTGGATATTAGACAATGTGGAAGGCGCTCGTGAAAAAGCGCAAGCAGGTCGTTTGGCATTTGGTACGGTGGACAGTTTTTTGCTGTGGCGTTTAACGAATGGCAAATCACACAAAACCGATGCGACTAATGCAGCTCGAACAATGGCGTTCAATATACACACTCAAGAATGGGATGCAGAGCTAATCGAGTTGCTTGGTATAGGGGATGTTTTATTCCCTGAAGTCATGGATTGCAGTGCGGATTTTGGTGTGATTGACGCGAGTTGGTTGGGTGCTGAGATCCCTGTTAATGGTATTGCGGGCGATCAGCAAGCGGCTTTGATTGGGCAAGCCTGTTTTACTCCCGGTATGGTGAAAAGTACCTACGGAACAGGTTGCTTCATGATTCTGAACACGGGTGACAGTGCCATTCATTCGGAACATAAATTGCTGACGACAGTAGGGTATCGCTTAAATGGACAGGTCACCTATGCACTTGAAGGCAGTATTTTTGTCGCGGGCGCGGCGATTCAATGGCTGCGTGATGGATTGAAGCTATTTTCGGATGCAAAGGAAACTCAAAGCCTTGCCAAGCAAGCTCTTAACGACGATTCCGTGTATTTGGTGCCGGCGTTTACGGGGTTGGGCGCACCCTATTGGGATCCGGATGCGCGTGGTGCCATGATAGGCTTAACGCGCGATACCAGCGTATCCGATATCGTCAGCGCGGGGCTGCGTTCGGTTTGTTATCAAACCCGAGACTTGGTTGGTGCGATGGCACAAGATGGCGCAACCTTCAGCTCTTTGCGCGTTGATGGCGGCATGGTGATTAACGATGTAATGGTGCAATTCCTTAGTGACTTATTGGAAATTACGGTTGAACGTCCTTGTGTGACTGAAACAACCGCATTAGGCGCTGCCTTTTTGGCTGGGCTGCGTGTGGGGCTTTATGATTCATTGGAGGATATTGAGGCATTGTGGAAGGCGGATAAGAGTTTTGAGCCAACCATGGAAAAAGGTACGGGGGATAAGTTGTATCAAGGTTGGCAAAAAGCAGTTGATCGGGTGCGAACCCGAGAATAAGTTTTTACGATTTGATACATGCTTTGGCTTGTACGAACAGTCAAATATGGCTAACTTTAACCAAGGATATCTTTTTATAAAGGGTTTAGAGAATGTCAAAACAGTTTGCCGAAGTACAACAAGACGATTTTATGAAGTTTGGTGGGGAGCGACCAAGCTATTTAGAAATTGAAGATGCATTAATGAAGCTAGGCGGACATGGTGTCGGTGGCAACAATTTCAAAAATGAGATGGTGAAATTGGCAGGTTGGACGGGCGGTGCGTTGACGACATACGCACAGCGAGCGGCTGTGGCTCAGGCTGCGTTCAATCGCATTCGTGAAGTATTGCCAAAAGCGTCTTCTGCGGAAGAGCTAAGAGCGATCTTGAAAAGCTTGAAGTAGATGTTCTAGCGCATTTAGCGATTGAAAAATAAAGGGGGAGTGACGCTGAATCACTCCCCCTTTATTTTTGTCCGTGTTTCGCGGCATCCATCTTTTGGACTGCCGTCTTTACTCGGCGTCAGCGATGGCTTTCATGCCATATTCTTTATCTAAGATACGACCAATGACGTTGTTGCCTGCCAGATGGTGAGCGTATTGCATGTGAAGGCAACGAACTTGGTCCCAGTTGGCTATGCCACCGATCCCCAGTTTATCAAATAAAGGCTTAAAGCCTTTTTCTTCTATGATCGCTTTGTGTTCATCACTCATTACTTCCCAGCGTCTAGCAATGTAGTCACGGTGTGACGCATGGTGTGCTTCTCTGAGTGTTTCATCTTCTTTTATGCGTTGTTCTAGTTCTTTTACGACACCTTGGCTTTCGATTTTTGCCAATGCTTTGTCGATGGCTTTACTGGACAGCCAGTAGAGGCGTTGGGAAAGGTTGTTCAAATACCCAAGTTTCCATTTCTAATACTTGAGGAATGCCATTGGGCGAGTAGTGCGCGATGGCGCTGATGCCGCTAGGCGTGCGCCCAAGTTGGGCCGTGATGATATCAATATCATGCTGAGAAAGAGTGGTCATAATGTCTTATTGAGTTGTGTCTTCTTGGCGGAAGAATTAAATAGTAAACGCAGGAAAGCTTGCGGCGAATTTCTGAATCCACTCTGCGGCGGCTTCATTGTAATTGAGTCGTCGCCCTTGGACTTTTGCTTGGCGTCGATAATGTTCTATCTGAGAAAGCTGCTCGATCATGCGAACGCAGTAGCACTCTTCCTTGGTCGGAAATTCGATGGCAATGTGGTAGCCGTCGTCTTCTTTGTTGCACCACGCTACACGGCCAGAGACGCAAAAATTTGGGTCAATCTCTTCCAATGTAATTCTTACAGATCGTCCATTATCAAACGGACGAAGGGCAACATATGTGATACCGACAAACCCAACTCTTTCTTCGTTCATTGGAGGAAAGGGTTGATCTTCAATTAGCGTAATGTCTAAAGGAAGGTCTCTCGGATGTGCAACAAATTCCATCGCAACAAGCCAGCTACTGTTTCAGATATTTATGTTATCGGCCAAGGAGGCAGAGTGTTTAAAAAAGAATGCGAATTGTACGCTTTTTGCTCTGTCTGTACAGATGAATTTTAAGATGTGTTAGAGCAAAAACATAACTTTTACTTATATATGAGATCGCCCCGTATCCAGCACTCTGTCTGGGGTTGTCTCATATGTATCATTCACTTTGGTCAGCTTACTAGCTGTTGGCAAAGTTTGCCTAATTCTTTTAGTGCAGCGTCTGTTTTATTGTCCCAGATTAGGGCGTAATTTAACCTGAAATGATGGTTAAATTGTGCTGTTAAGCTGAATGCTAGGCCGGGTAAGAATCCAATGTTTTTCTCAAGCGCCTGAGCATGTAATGTCATTGCATTTACCGTGCCGGGTAAAGTGACCCACAGCAAAAAACCCCCTTTCGGCTGTGAAGTGGTGGTCCCTAATGGGAAATGCTCAGCGATCAGTGCTTGGCATCGCGCGAGGTTGTCTTGGTACGTTTGTCTTGTTTTTCGTAAGTGTCGGTCGTAAGCGCCATTCTCGAGGAAATTGGCGATCGCTGTTTGAGTTAAGGTAGGAATGGCTAAAGATTGAACGTAGGCATAATGTTCTATTTTTGCCTGAAAAGGCCCGCCCACAACCCAGCCAATTCGAAATCCCGGGGCGATGCTTTTTGAGAAGGAGCTGCAATAGATCACAGTATTGTGCGTGTCGTCCGCTTTTAATGAGCGTTCACGTTTGTCTTTGTAGCTAAGCTCGCCGTACACATCGTCTTCAATCAAGGTGAAGCCAAAGGTCACGGACTGTTTAATGAGCCGTTTTCTGGCTTGATAATTTAAGGTTGCCCCAATGGGGTTTTGATTATTGGGAGTGACGATGCAGGCTTTTATGTCCCACTCTTCTGCCGCCTCTTCTAACAGGTCTAGGTTAATACCGGTTTCTGTACAGCAGGGGATTTCTACCGCTTTCAAGTTCAATACTTCTATGACTTGCAAAACTCCGTGATAAGCAGGGCTTTCGATGGCAATGGTGTCGCCGGCTTTGGCAACGGCTTGCAGCGACAGCATGAGGGCGTTTTGGCAACCAAGGGTAATGGTGATGTCGTCGGGTTGCAGTTGGCAGCCATTGTCTAGCATGCGAATCGCAATTTGGCGACGCAAACTCAATGAACCGGGGGTAAATTCGTAAGCGGCACATATCTCAGGTTCTAGGCGCATTAAACGGCCTACGGAGCGTTGTAGTTGTCTGATGGGAAGGAATTGGCTTTTGGGAATGGCCGCCCCAAATTGAATGATGTCGTTATTTTGCGAGGCGTGCAGCAAGCGGCGCAATAAAGTATGTATGGTGCCGTCGTTCTGAGTCGGTGCAATTTTTGCAGGGTCAGAAGGTTGTAGCCGATGCTCTTGAACAAAGTAGCCTTTTTGTGGGCGTGCTTTGATGGCGCCTCTGTCCTCTAATAAGCTGTAAGCTTGCAGAACCGTGGCAACACTGACTTCCATTTGTTTGCTGGATTTGCGAACCGATGGGATTTTGGAGCCTGGTAAAAAAATACCTTCCTGAATTTGTTGTTCAATCAGGTTGGCGATTTTTTCGTAGAGAGGGAGTTCCATAAGGTGCGAGTCAGTTTCAGAAGAAAGAAAGGCTAATTTATCAGATCGCAAGGGTGAATGAAATCTATGTGACTGGACGACTGTTGGCGTGGATGGGGCGGTTTTTTGAGTAATCGGACGTTTCTGGGGCGTTCTTAATCGTAAGTAAAATGTTATGGTATTCCTGTATCATTGGTCAGGTATAGAAAAAGAGTGGGTGTCTAGAGTAGGCGCATGATAAATGTGAAGCAGATGTTAATGTAGAGGTCGATTATGTCGTTGTCCGTCATCCAAAGAATTTTATTTGGCTTTGGTGTTTTGTTACTGCTTTTGTTGATGATTGCTGCATCCGGATTTGTGGGCATCAACAAAATTGAGGACAGGTTAAACGTGGTCACTGGGAAGGTCGCCACTATCTCGTCTACCAGTACCGCGTTAAAAGAAGATTTGAGCTTGGCGAATGCGTCGGTATTGCAGTATTTGTTAAGTAAGTCCCCCGATGCCTTAGAAGAATTGTCCGGTCGTTTTTTGAACTATAAACAAGAGTTTGATGATGTCTCGAATCAGTTGTCTGTGCAGCTGCAGGGGCTACCAGAGATGAGCCAAGCGTTAAGCCGAATAAACGATGAAGTGGGACGCTTTTTTAATTACACCGATGTGGCCTTTTCTAACCACAAAACCATGTTAGAGCTTCAGGCGATGGTGCCGGATGAAAAGCTGGATTTAAAAGACGCCATTACTTTTGCCGCGGAAGACTTGGGCATATTAGTCACCGACGGTGATACGTCAGAAATTCAGTTTGCGGCTTCCTATATGCACAGCCAAGTCGAAAGCCTACAAGTGTCAGTAAATGATTACTTTGATGTGCGTAGCTTGGAAAAGATGCAGGACCTTCGTGACAGCATGGCGTCCATTATTACGAGCTTAAAAGACAAGCAGTCTTATGTGAACGACGACAATATCAATGATTTGGTCAGCGAAATTGAAAACAGTGTTGTGTCAGATGATGGTGTGGTCGCGAAGCAATATGAAAACACCCGTCTTTTACAGGAGTCTGAAGTACTGGCCAAAGAACTGTCTGGCAGTATGGCCAGTGTGACCACATCGGTACAAGAGTTGTTGTCTGAAGCTTCATTAATGGGGGTAAAGGCGAAAAAAGAAGCCAGCGATGCGGCGGATTTGTCGACTCTTATTATTGAAGTGGTGCTGGTGGTTTCTATTATCATAGCGGTGTTGGTGGCGCTTTGGGTGAGTCGTAGTATTCGACAGCCGCTAAAAGAAGTGATGTCTGTATTGGGTAAAATTGCGGATGGGGATTTCACTCAACGAAGTGCTGTAAAAACCAAGGATGAGTTTGGAGAACTGTCTAATTGGGTCAATGACCTAGTTACTAAGCTGCAAACCGTGATGTCAGAAATCGATCAGGCTTCCAATAAAGTGGCCGCTTCCGCGGGGAGTAATGTGCGTTTGGCCAGCGATTCTAAGCGACTAATGGCCGCGCAAAATGAAAGAACCACAGAAGTTGCGTCTTCGATGTCGGAAATGGTGTCAACCGTTGATCAAGTAGCGAAAAGCTCGGAAGTGATTTTGCATCAGATTCAGTCTGTTGATCAACGAGCAAGTGAAAACCGTGAACAAATGGACGCGAACATTCACAAAATTGAGCAATTGCTAGAGCAAATTGAAGCCTCAACAGTGGTGGTAAATCAGCTGGACGAGCATTCGAAAAGCATCGATCGTATTCTGGACGTGATTCAGGACATCGCTGAACAAACGAATTTGTTGGCACTAAATGCTGCGATAGAAGCGGCGCGAGCGGGTGAGCAAGGTCGTGGTTTTGCGGTAGTGGCAGACGAAGTACGTACTCTGGCGACGAGAACTCACAGTTCTACAGAAGAGATTCAACATGTCATTGTGCAGTTGCAACAAGGCGTGACAAAAACGGTGGGAAGTATGGAGGTGAGCAGACAAAGTGCCACTTCCAGCGCGGAAGAGGCGCGCGTTGTTGGCTTGTCTTTGGTCGAGCTGCAAAACAGCATGGCGGAAATCCGAGACCTGAGTACACAGATAGCAACGGCTGCAGAAGAACAATCAGCGGTAGCGCAAGAAATTAAGCAAAATGTTTTCGAAATATCTGAAATGTCGGAACAGGCTGCGTTGGGGTCTGACCAAAGTGAGAAAGACAGCGAAGGTTTGTCAAAATTAGCGTCTCACCAGAAGCAGTTACTTAGTCAATTTAAGATTGTTTGATGGTTTTTCTAACTTGGGTTGCGTTACTATGAGTGCAACTTAATTCTCAGGAGATATTGTCTATGTCGATTCTTGTTGGTGATATGTTGCCCCATGGTACGTTTCAAGTCATGGGGGAAGAAGGACCAGAGACTGTCGATGTTACTGAATTTTTTGCAGGGAAAACGGTGCTGATGTTCGCCGTTCCTGGGGCTTTCACGCCGACGTGCAGTGCCAGTCATTTACCTGGTTTTGTGGTGCATTTTGATGCTTTGAAAGAAAAAGGAATAGACGACATTGTCTGTCTTTCTGTGAATGACGTGTTCGTCATGAACGCGTGGGACAAGGCAAATAATGCCGAAAACCTAGTGATGGCAGCTGATGGCTTGGCCGAGTTTACGTGTTCAATGGGGTTAGAGTTGGATATTTCTGCTGCCAAAATGGGCATCCGTAGCCGTCGATATGCCATGTTGGTAACTAACGGTATTGTTCAGCAACTTTGGTTGGACGAGCCGGGCGAATACAAAGTCAGCTCTGCGGAATACGTATTGTCTCAGCTATAAAATTTTTTTACAGGGCCTAAAAAAAACGACGCACTTGGCGTCGTTTTTTTGTCTAGTACAGTTCAACCGATTGTTTTGACATGGTGTGGTGTTAATAACCAAATAAGGTCGGCAAGAAAGTGACCGTACTTGGTACAAAGGTAATTAAGATCAAAACCGCAAGCTCTACTAAAAAGAGTGGCATGATTTGCTTAGAAATGGCCGCGATGCCAACATTGGCAATCGAGTTGGATACGAACAAACAAATCCCCATAGGTGGTGTCACCAAACCAATCATTAGGTTGAAAATAACCACAATACCAAAGTGCACCGGATCAATGCCAAGGCTCATCGCAATAGGATGAAGGATCGGCAATAAGATCAACATGGCAGCGATCCCTTCTAAGAACAGCCCAACCACCAGCAAAATAACGTTCACAAGAATCAAGAACATCCAAGGGCTGGATACTTGTTCTAGTACCAATTGGCTAACGGTTTGAGGCACGCGTGAGAAGGTCAGTAACCAGTTCGCCGCCGCCACTACTCCAATGACGATCAAAATAACAGAAGAGTCGCGCATGGCTCGAATGAAAATGCGCGGCAAGCTCGATAGCTTGAGGCTTTTCAGAATAAAAATGCCGGCAAGCAAAGCATACGCCGCCGCAAATGCCGCGGCTTCGGTTGGTGTCACAATGCCCGTCAGGATTGAACCCACGATGAAGATCGGCATGAAAAGCGGAATCCATGCATCAACAAAGGCTTTCCAGCGCTCTTTCATAGAAAGTTTTGCTTTGATTGGCGCGTAATGTCCTGCGAAGAAATAGACATAAATCGACAAACCAATCGCGAGGAACAGTCCTGGAGTAACCCCAGCAAGGAACAAGGCCGGTACGGAAACGCCAGTGGTGATCAAAGCATAAATGATGACGGGAATGCTGGGTGGAATCATCGGGCCAATAACGGACGACGCGGCGGTTAATGCTGCCGCGAAGGCGCGAGGGTAACCCTCTTTTTCCATCGTGGGGATGAACACGCGGCCAAGTGCTGATGTGTCTGCTACGGCAGAGCCAGATAGTCCAGCAAAAATCACCGACGCCCAAATGTTGACGTGCGCTAGACCCGCTTTCATGTGACCCACTAATGCGTTTGCGAAATTGATGATGCGGCTGGTAATGCCGCTTTCATTCATGAGCTCGCCCGCCAAGACGAACAATGGGATGGCTAGAATAGAAAACGAATCCAATCCGCTAAAAATACGTTGTGCGACAAGGCTGACGTTGAATGGCAGCGTATAAACGTGTCCAACAGCGGCCAATAAGATGGCAAAGGCAATTGGGCTACCAATCACCAAAAGAACAATAAGAATTCCAAAACCTAGCATGATTATTGTCCCTTCTCTAATGTGGGAGACTGAAAGTATTCAACAAGTCGAATGGCGGCCGCGACGGTAAGGCAAACTCCTCCAATGACCATAGCAACTTGGAAGTAGTACATTTGAATGCCAGTGCCTGGTGCTTGGATCGCACCACGTTTCATCATGAATAAGTAGCCTGAATAGGTAATGACAACGCCACTTACAAGGGCGATAATGTCAGAAACAAAATGCAGAAGATGGCGGATTTTTTCCGGCACCATGTCTTCTAAAAATGTAAATCGAATGTGAAGCCCTTCTAAATAACACAATGCCATACCAAACATGGTGCCGTAGATCATGGCGTACTTGGCGACTTCTTCGCTCCATTGAATCGGCGAATTTAATAAATAGCGGCTAAGGCTACTGACTAATACGACGGCAAAGATAACGAATAGGGAAGTGCCGGTGAGAATTGCGAGAGTTTTTTTATAGAAGCGCTTCATGGTGAGCTTTCCGGGTTGTGACAAAGGGAAGAGAACCGAACACTTCTAATGACGCGTTCGGTTCTCTGATTTCAATGAGCGTTATTTGTTGGAGTTACTCACTACTTTTACAGACATTTGAGCACGTTCGATCCATTCCGGTTGAACTTCACCTTTCAACCAGTTGATCACCGCTGGCTGAGCGGCATCGCGGAACTTCGTCATTTGCTCTGGTGTCGGTGTGGTAATCTGCATGCCGTTTTCTGCCAGCGATTTTAAGCCTTTTGCAGAGTTGAATTGCTGGATGGCACGACCCATGGTACCAGCCACTTTGGCAGCACGGTTAATGATCGCTTTATCTTCATCGCTAAGAGACTGGTAAACGTCTTCGTTTATCAGCAAAAAGTCTGTTCCGTACACGTGTCCATCTAAGGTTAGGTATTTTTGGAACTCATAAAACTTGTTCGCTTCGATTACGCTGACAGGGTTTTCTTGACCATCAACAACACCCGTTGTGAGCGCAGAGGGTACTTCAGGCCATGCGATTGGGGTTGGCTCTGCGCCCATTGCTTTGACCATTTCAACGTATAAAGGCAGAGTTTGAACGCGAATTTTCAGGCCGCTCATGTCTTTGGGTTCTGCAACAGGGCGTTTAGAGTTGGTGAAGTTACGGAAGCCTGTTTCGCCGTAAGCCAGCGTACGTAATCCACTTGCTTGCAAACAATGCTCAGATAGGGCCTTACCAAATTCGCCATCGAGCACTTCCCATGCGACTGGCGCTGATGGGAATAAATAAGGGATTTCTAAAACGGACGCTTCTTTACACACTTTCGCAAACGCACCAGACACCATCGCCATGCTTAGCGTGCCTTCTTGTGCGGATTGAACCAGATCTGTCTCGCCGCCAAGTTGGCCTGATGGGTATACATTTACTTCAATACGGCCGCCGGATTCTGCTTCAACCAGGTTTTTAAATACCTCGGTAGCGGCGCCTTTTTTGAGGTGCTCCAGTCTTGGGGATCTACATGGCCAATGGTTAGCGTTAAATCCGCTGCGCTAACGCTGCTTACAGCGCCTGCTGCAAGTAAACCAAGTGTCAGTTTTTTTGTTAATTTCATCTTTGCATCTCCAAGCTCGGGACGTTCCCGATCATTTTATTTTTGTATTTCTACACTATAGTTAACTATAGGCAGGTGGTTCAGAATTCGCCATTTGTATCATAAGCCTAATAATATAGGATCATTTTGAAAATACCCTATATTTTTTCGATTAGGATCAACAATGCCCGAATCCAGCTTGCGTTTAGATTAGTGTTTTCATGTGTTTCAGAAAGCTTAGCTTTCGGCTTTGTTTTTTTATCAAAGCATTACCAAAATGTAGCAATTATTGTGATTTTAGAAATGAATTTTTTATGTCTCACGTATATCGAAAAAGGAATATAAAAAAATAATTCTACTGGTTTTTTTTTAAAAAGTCATAAAAATCAATGTTTTTTTGTGCTTTTTGTCTGAAGTGGAAGCCTATTTTTTGTGAGAAATTTAAATTAAATGTCTTAAGTGAGTAAATTCAGACCCTGTGTTAAAAAGTGGCTATCTCAAAATGCAATACCCTTTCGGTTAAATTGAAATAGCCAAAATGTCTCAGCATAAGAATACTCTTTGCAGATTTTTATGAAATGACGGTGTAAACCTAGAAGACATTAAGGCGTATCGCGTCACTGCCAGCCTTTCTGTATCACCGTGATTGTTACCTTAAATAAGAATAGAGAGCAGTAACATGATTATAGATTGCCATGGACATTATACGACCACTCCACCAGGTGTGGGTGAATACCGCGATAATCAAAAAGCACAAGTTGCTAAAGACCCTGCGTTTGTAGGTGAAAAAGGTAACGTTGTTGTTTCCGATGATGAAATCCGCGACAGTATTATCAACAACCAGCTTCGTTTGCAGCAAGAGCGTGGCACGGATTTAACCATATTCTCTCCTCGCGCTAGCTGGATGGGCCATCACATTGGCAATGAATACACGAGCCAATACTGGACTGAGCACCAAAACGACTTGATCCGTCGAGTGTGTGATCTTTTCCCTGAAAACTTTGCTCCTGTTGCGCAATTACCACAATCGCCTGGTGTTGATCCTGCTAAATCGGTTGGTGAAATCGTACGTACAGTCGAAGAAATGGGCTTTATTGGTATCAACTTGAACCCTGATCCAAGTGGCGGTTATTGGCAAGATAAGTCTTTGGCCGACCGTTCTTTTTACCCTATCTATGAAAAAATGTGTGAGTACGATATTCCTGCCATGATCCATGTAAGTGCGGCTTGCAATGATTGTTTCCATACTACAGGTTCTCATTACTTAGGCGCGGACACCACTGGCTTTCAACAGCTAATGATGTCTGACGTGTTCAAAGATTTCCCTGAATTAAAAATCATCATCCCTCATGGTGGCGGTGCGGTTCCTTATCACTGGGGACGTTTCCGCGGTATGGCGCAAGATCAAGGTTTTGACCTGGCTGAGCGCGTGTTGAATAACATCTACTTTGATACCTGTGTTTACCATCAGCGTGGTATTGATCTTCTATTAGATATTATTCCAACGAAGAACATCTTGTTTGCTTCTGAAATGATTGGCGCAGTGCGTGGTATCGATCCAGAATCTGGTCATTATTTTGACGATACAAAACGTTATATCGATAACAACACCGTATTGTCTGCCGCGCAGAAACAAGAAATTTTTGAAGGCAATGCTCGTCGCGTCTTTTCAAGACTAAAAGCGTAAGGCTTTCGATTACAAGGGGATAAAACATCATGCGAAATAATGTAGTAGTACAAAATATTGAACGTGCAGACCAAGCGGTAATCGACGGTTTGGCGGAGTGCGGCGTAGCGACAATCCACGAGTCTCAAGGTCGCGTTGGTTTATTAGCGCATTACATGCGTCCGATTCAGATGGACAAAACCATTGCGGGTTCTGCAGTGACTATTTCTGGTGCCGCTGGCGATAACTGGATGATGCACGTAGCTATTGAGCAATGCAAAGCGGGTGACGTGATGGTGTTTGCTCCAACGTCTCCTTCTAATCATGGCTTCTTTGGTGACTTGCTTGCGACGTCTGCACAGTCTCGTGGCGTGGTGGGCCTGATCATCGAAGGCGGTGTTCGCGACACGCGTGATTTGCGTCAAATGAACTTCCCTGTGTGGTCAAAAGCGGTATTTGCAGAAGGTACGATTAAAGAAACCGTTGGTTCCGTTAACGTTCCTATGGTTTGCGCTGATGCCTTGGTGAACCCAGGTGACGTAATTGTGGCCGATGATGACGGTGTGGTTGTAGTGCGTCGTGAGAATGCTGCTGAAGTATTGGAATTGTCTCGTAAGCGTATGGCGAATGAAGAATCAAAACGCATACGTATGGCGAATGGTGAATTGGGCTTAGACATTTATGAAATGCGCCCACGCCTAAAAGAGAAAGGCTTAAAGTATGTCTAAACATTCAGGCGTTATAAAGAGTGCGCCTTGTATGTGGATGCGGGGCGGCACGTCAAAAGGTGCTTACTTCTTAGCCGCAGATTTACCGACTGATGTTGATGCTCGTGCGCAGTTTTTATTGCGCGTGATGGGCTCTCCTGATGAACGTCAAATCGACGGCATTGGTGGCACAGATCCATTGACGTCGAAAGTCGCCGTGGTGAAAAAATCGGAACGCGACGATGCCGATGTAGACTATTTGTTCTTGCAGGTGTTTGTTGATCAAGCGATTGTTACCGATGCGCAAAACTGCGGCAACATTTTAGCCGGCATTGCACCGTTTGCCATCGAACGTGGCTTGGTTGCGGCTCAGGAAGGCGAAACCTCTGTGCGTATCTTCATGGAAAATACAGGACAAATCGCGGTGGCTCGTGTGTTAGTAAAAGACGGCGAAGTGCAGTACGAAGGCGATGCTCGCATTGACGGCGTACCGGGCTTTTCAGCGCCAGTTCCCATTGTTTTCCAAGATACGGCGGGCTCCAGTTGCGGTGCTTTATTGCCAACAGGCAATGTGGTCGATGTGATTGATGGCGTGGAAGTGACGTGCATCGATAACGGCATGCCAGTGGTGATTATGCGCGCAGCGGACATGGGCATTACGGGGACAGAGACTCGTGAAGAGCTTGAAGCCAATGACGTATTGCGTGCGAAGCTAGAATCTATTCGCTTGCAAGTTGGCCCTATGATGAATTTGGGTGACGTGAAAGAAAAATCCGTTCCTAAGATGACCATGGTGAGCGCGGCGACCAACGGTGGCGCGATTTCCACTCGTACTTTTATTCCTCATCGTTGTCACGCTTCTATTGGCGTGTTGGGTGCGGTGAGTGTGGCGACTGCGGCGGTTCTAAAAGGCTCGCCGGCTAATGAAGTGGCTAACTACGAATCAAGCGCGCGCATGACATTAGATGTAGAGCATCCGATCGGCGCAATGACGGTTATTTTGGATCAAGAAGACAATGGCGATGTCGGCTCAGCGGCTATTTTACGCACTGCGAGAAAATTATTTGATGGGCAAGTGTTTGCTCATGGTAATGGTCTATAACGCTTTTTCTTATTGATGATAAAACGAATTATAAAAAAGGTATTTGAACATGATGGACAAAGATTATATTCCATTTCATTCGGCACCAAGTAAGCCAGAATTTAAAGCGCCAGCGGGCGCGGTAGACGCGCATTGCCATGTTTTTGGTCCTGCCGATAAATTTCCTTACCATCCAAAACGCAAATACACGCCTTGCGATGCTTCGAAAGAGCAGTTGTTTGCGTTGCGTGACCATTTGGGTTTTTCTCGCAATGTTATCGTACAAGCCTCTTGTCACAGTACCGATAATTCCGCGTTGATTGATGCTTTGGAAACGGCGGGTGATTTGGCGCGTGGTGTTGCGTTTGTGGATGATTCTATTACTCACGAAGACATTGAAAAAATGCACGCTGTGGGCGTCCGCGGAGTGCGTTTTAACTTTGTGAAGCGTTTGGTAGACAGTACGCCAAAAGAAGTATTTTTCTCCATCGCAGACAAAATTCGCCCTTTCGGCTGGCACATTGTTGTGTATTTTGAAGCGGCCGATCTTGAGGAATTGATTCCTTTCTTGAAAGAGTTGAATACCACGATTGTGGTTGACCATATGGGGACGCCAAATGTTGCCAATGGCGTGGATCATCCTGACTTTAAACGCTTTGTTAACTTCATGGCGGACAACGATAATGTGTGGTGTAAAGTGAGTTGCCCTGAGCGTTTGACTCAGCATGCGCCAGATTATTCGGATGTGTATCCTTTTGCCCGTACTTTGGTTGAGCAGTTCTCTGATCGTGTATTGTGGGGAACCGATTGGCCGCACCCGAACATGAAAGTGGAAGCGCCAAATGACGGTCATCTTGTGGATGTAATTCCTCATATTGCGCCAACGAAAGAGTTGCAACAAGCGTTGTTGGTGGACAACCCAATGCGTCTGTATTGGGCATAAATCTAACGACATATAAAGCAGAGGCTACCCATATGGCGAGTAACTATTCAGACAGACAGTTTCAGGGCACGTACCTTTTTGATGGCAAAAT
>NZ_JAODTL010000036.1 GCF_026191375.1 Marinomonas pontica
ACACCGTCGCCGAGGGCAGTCCCACGAGGATAAGCATCCCACAAGGGGATAAGCATCCCACAAAGGGATAAATACATAGGGCGCTTTATAACAGACAAGCATGTGAAAATAGATCATCATCAAGCTTTATATTTAGAAAGCCCTGATAGGTTATCCTGTCAGGGCTTTTTTTCGTTATGGGCAGTCGGGGTCTTGGACTTTCCATTGGGCTAACATCATGGTCATTTCAAATTGTTAGATTATTAATGACCTAATTTCATGTTTTAGATATAAAATCTAATAACTAAACAGGGGGATTTTTAGCTTGAGCACCAATAGGCATCATAATGAAGAAAAGCAAAAGACGGATAAAAGAAATATCTATAAATTAGTTTTTTCCCAGTTTTTAATTAATTTAGGGGATGTTCTCATTAATCCCAAAGTAACTTTGCCATGGCTGTTGAGTAGTGTTGGTGCTCCGTTATTTCTATTGGGTTGGCTCGTGCCCATTCGGGAGTCTGGGTCACTGTTACCTCAAGTCCTTATTGCTCATTTCATGTATGGTTTAAAAAGAAGAAAGTGGGTGTGGATTCTAGGTAGCATAGTGCAATCTCTCTGTGTGGTTGTAATTGGCATTGCCGCCTTGGTATTAGAGGGTGCAAGTGCTGGCTGGGTAATAGTAGGGACGTTAATCGTATTTAGCATAGCGAGAGGTTTGAACTCTGTTGCATCGAAAGATGTCCTTGGAAAAACAGTTATTAAAAGCAAGCGTGGCAGAGTGACAGGCTGGGCTTCTAGCGCATCTGGATTTATTACTGTGGTTGCTGCATCTGCGATATTGTTTTTTTTCGATCAGCTGCAGGAGAATGTTAACTTTTATATCATTGGAATTGCAGCGGCTACCTTTATTTGGTTGTTTGCAGCCTTGGTTTATTCTTTTATTAAAGAGCCTTTAACTGAGGTTCATGAAAAAGCTTCTAGTTTATCGGCTATTTTGAAAGAGTTTAGATTGTTGAAAAACGACCCTGTTTTTCGTCGATTTGTCATCGCTCGTTCTTTGCTTCTGTGTGCGGCATTAAGTGCCCCTTATTATGTTCTGATCGCTCAAGGGCTTACTAATAGCTCTGTGCTCACTTTGGGCATTTTTGTGTTGGTTAGTGGCTTGGCTTCTTTGTTGTCTTCTCCTTTCTGGGGAATGTTTTCAGATTATTCTAGTCGAAAGGTAATGCTAATTTCATCTCTATTGAGTGCTTGTATAGGTGTTATCTTATTCGCCAGTGTGAGATATGAGTTTAATGCTTCCATAATTGAATGGATTATTCCTATTTTATATTTTTTGCTTAGTGTCGCACATCAGGGCATTCGAATTGGTAGAAAAACGTATTTAATTAATTTAGGTGAAGGGAACAAGCGGACAAGTTATGTGGCTGTCAGTAATACTGTCATTGGGTTTATTTTATTAGTAATGAGTAGTGTGAGCTTACTTAGCTATGCTCTTTCATTTGAAATGTTGGTGATAATATTTTCATCAATTACTTTTGTAGGTGTTGTTATGGTAATGCGTTTACCTGAGACCTGAAGCGACACTTGGTGCCGCTTTATTGTATTTAGGGTTAATTCGGTAAGGGGATTAAGGGCGCGTGTTTTACTCTGTTTAGGACAACAGTGGAAGTAAGATCTCTTACACAGGGATGGTTGGAGAGGGATTCACTTAAAAATACGGAAAGGGAAGGCAAATCCTCACTGATCACTCTTAACCAATAGTCTGCTTCCCCACTGACAGAATAACATTCTAATACTTGCGGAATCGCATCAATAGCTTGTTTGAACTCTTTGTCAGCGTGTTTAACGCTTTTTTCTAGAGTGACGCTGACGAATGCTGTAATTTGAAAACCAAGCTCGCTAGCGTTAAGTTGAGTAAAGTAGGCTTCAATTAGGTTATTCTGTTCTAGTCTTTGTAATCGTCTTGAGCATTGTGATGGCGATAAGTTAACTTGCTCTGAAAGTGCAACGTTACTGAGTCTTGCGTTGCTTTGTAATGCTTTTAATAATCGCCAATCATAGCTATCTAGTTCAATGTGACTCATTCAAGGTTCCTTATTCAGCATCTAGAATATGCTGTTATTTTTATATTAACCACGCCGTTTTTAGCCAGATCAATTAGAATAAGGTGTTTTTTAAAGTAAACAAGTTCAAAAACATTAAATTTGCGTTTTTTTAAACATTTATTTGCACGTTTTGTGCTTTTGATGATGTTTCGAAGAGCGGTTGTTGTGATTCGGCTAAGTTGATACAAAAATGCCGCACATCAAATTGACAGCGGCATTGGCATTCGTCTTGTTAGGCTGCTTACTTCGGTAAATTTTGAGCGAGCCAATCAAGCGCTTCTGGATAAGGTGCTGGTAATTTCAATGCTGCTAGGGCTGTTTGAAGTAATTCCAAATTACCAGAGCAAAAGTTTAGATGACCGACCTTTCTACCTGGACGAACTTCTTTCTTATACCAATACAGCTCAAGATCTTGGATGTTAAGCCATTGGTAATCTAAGTCCACACCAATTAGATTGACCATCATGCTCTGGTTTTTAATTTCAGCTACGGCTAACGGGAGCCCTGTTACAGCTCTTACATGATTTTCAAATTGGCAAACACTCGCGCCTGCTTGTGTCCAATGCCCACTATTATGAACGCGGGGAGCAAGTTCATTGATAAGTAAGTCATCGCCAACACGGAAGCACTCCATTGCCATGACACCTACATAGTCCAATGCATCCATTAGCTTGCTCAGCATGGCTTCCGCTTTATTTTGTAACGGCTTTAGTCTCTCAAGTGGGGAGATAGAAGCGTACAAAATACCATTGATATGAAGGTTAAGTGTTAATGGGTAAAAATGTGTTTCACCATCTCTTCCTCGTACACCGACGATCGACACTTCTTCATCAAAATTAATGGCTTGTTCAGCAATTGCATATCCTTTCCAGTCTTCAGGAATGTCGATATTTTCAGATTGCTTTAACCAATATTGACCTTTGCCATCGTAGCCACCACGACGACGTTTTAATAAGACGCGTTCGCCTAAGGTTTTATGCGCTGTTGTCGCGGTAGAGTCTGCTTCAACTGGAAACCATGGCGCTGTAGCCAATTCTAAACGATCAAGCCATTGCTTTTGCGTTAGTCGGTCAGCAAGTTGTGGGAAGGTAGAAAGGTTCACGAAGTTGTTGTGGGTTGCTAATTGTTTGGTTGCAACGGTTTCAGGCCACTCTTCTCTTTCGGCTGTTACAATATCAGTTGGTTGTAATGCTAATGTGTCCGTTGACTCTATATCAACAGGGCGTACATCAATGCCTAGGGGCGTTCCCGCTTGTTTTAGCATAGCGCCCAATTGTCCTGCTCCCAATACCCATAAAACTGACATTGATTAACCCTCTCTTGGATCTGGGTTCGACAGAACCGTTTCGGTTTGATTGGTTCTGAAGTCTTCGATTTTTTGAGCAAGCTCTGGATTTGTGATTGCTAAGATTTGGCATGCTAATAAACCTGCGTTAAAAGCACCTGCAGTGCCAATTGCTAGGGTTCCAACGGCAACCCCTTTTGGCATTTGTGCAATCGACAACAAGCTGTCCATGCCATTTAGAGCTTTGCTTTGAACCGGAACGCCAAGTACAGGTAGGCGAGTATGAGCCGCAACCATGCCTGGCAAATGTGCAGCACCGCCAGCACCACCGATAATGACTTTAAAACCGTTTTCTACTGCACTTTCAGAAAACTCTGCAAGTTTTGCTGGTGTCCGGTGTGCGGAAACCACTTCAACGTGATAGCTGACACCAAGGATATCCATAATTTCAGCTGCACCTTCCATAGTGGCCCAGTCGCTTTTTGAACCCATTATTAGGGCAACATCTGCTTGCAAAATAACTCTCCTATAGGTGGTATTCAACGTGGTGTTTAGGGGTAGTAGCGCTGAATATAGTCAGTAAATTGGAACTCTTAACGTTCGGCCTATCGTATTTTAAGAGAACAATAATTGGCGGCTAATATAGCCGATTTTGACAGAAACAGCGAGCCTTGAGGTAGGTAGAAGTGTTTGCGCTGCAATGAAAACAAAAGAGCGACTAAAGTCGCTCTTGAAGGTATTTATCGTAATCGGGTACTTGCCGTTCAAATTCACTTTCAAACAATGGAGATGAAACCAGAAAGTTAGCTGAAGAAACACTACAAGCAATCGGAATATTCCAAACTGCAGCGACACGAAGCAGGGCTTTTATATCAGGATCATGAGGCATAGGTTCAAACGGATCCCAGAAAAAAATCAATACATCAATTTTACCTTCGGCAATCAGCCCGCCCAGCTGCTGATCCCCTCCAAGGGGACCGCTGATTAAAGACTGAACGGGAACATTTAATTGCTTGTGCAATAAGTTACCGGTAGTGCCCGTTGCCATTAGATTATGTTTGATGAGTTTGTTTTTGTGCTTATCGGCCCACTCGATCAATGCTGGCTTCATATTGTCATGAGCCACCAGAGCGACATTTTTTCGCTCTGGTGTCGTGATGGTTTTTTGTTGCAAGGTTTTACTTTTCACCGTGATTTATTCCTCGGTTGCACCGACTTTTACCACTTTCATCATGTTGGTTGTACCATAGCTTACTAAATGGTCGCCTTTGGTCACAATGACAAGGTCGCCATCTTTGATAAGTCTAAGTGATTTAACGTGATCGACTAAACCAGCCACAATCGTATCGACATTGAATTCCTGAGAGGAGAACGCAACAGGCGTAACGCCGCGATAAAGATTCACTTTGTTCAGGGTTGCTTGATTGGGTGATAAAGCATAAATCGGTAATCCAGAACTAATGCGTGACATAAGCAATGGTGTTGTACCAGATTCAGTTAAACTGATGATCGCTTTTACGCCTTCCAAGTGGTTAGCAGCGTACATTGCAGACATGGCGATCGTTTCATCAATGCTCGTGAAAGTCACATCGATACGATGCTTAGAACGATTGATTGCAGGTTGCTTTTCAGCGCCCAAACAAACGCGGTTCATGGTTTTGATTACTTCTTCAGGATACGCACCCGCTGCCGTTTCAGCAGAAAGCATGACCGCATCCGTGCCATCTAGAACAGCGTTGGCGACGTCAAATACTTCTGCGCGAGTTGGCATCGCGCTGGTGATCATCGTTTCCATCATTTGAGTTGCCGTAATGACGGGGCGGTTTAGCTGACGGCAGCGCTTGATCATGTGTTTTTGTACACCTATCAATTCTGCATCACCAATTTCTACACCTAGATCACCACGAGCCACCATAACAGCGTCAGAGGCAAGGATAATGGCATCCAGTGTTTCATTGTCTGCAACAGCTTCTGCACGTTCAACTTTGGATACAATGCCCGCTTTAAGGCCTGCAGCCTCCGCTAATGCACGAGCTTCGTGTAAATCTTCTGCGCTGCGCGGAAATGACACCGCAAGGTAATCAGCGTTTAAGGCTGCGGCAGTTTTAATGTCTTCTCGGTCTTTATCGGTAAGCGCTGCAGCAGATAATCCGCCGCCTTGACGGTTAATGCCTTTGTTGTTGGATAAAGCGCCACCAACAATCACCTTGGTAATCACTTCTTGGCCTTTTACTTCTAGTACTTCAAGAACAACTCGTCCATCATCAAGCAGCAGGACATTTCCTGGTTGAGAGTCTTGAGCTAATTGCGGGTAATCAATACCAACGCGAGTTTCGTCACCGTTGTTTTTGTCAAAGCCGACATCAAGAATAAAAGTGGCGCCATCTATCAGCTCAACCTTTGTATTCTTGAAACGTGCGATACGGATTTTTGGACCTTGTAAGTCACCTAGAATGGCGACGTGACGATTATTCTTTTTCGCCATCTCACGGACCACTTCTGCGCGGTTTATGTGATCTTCTGGTTGACCGTGAGAGAAATTCAAGCGGAAAACGTTAGCGCCAGCTAAAATCAGTTTTTCGATCATTTCTGGTGAGCTGGAAGCGGGACCTAATGTGGCAACAATTTTAGTTCTACGAGTCATTTTAAATACCAAAGATTAGAAAGCGTGAAGTGAAGTATAAGAGACGACGAAGGCTGCGTCAGCAGCCTTCGTGTATTTTGACTATTTCGCAGTCATTAATGCGATTGTATTGTCGAGCATTCGATTCGAGAAGCCCCATTCGTTATCGTACCAAGCCATTACTTTGACTAATTTACCTTGTACACGAGTTTGCGTCGCATCGAAGTTAGACGTATAGGCATTGTGATTAAAGTCTGTAGAAACCAATGGCTCATAGTTTACATGCAACACTTGAGCAAGAATTGGGTCTGCTTTAATCGCGTCTTCAATGATGCCGTTAATCTCTTCAACCGTTGTTTCGCGAGGTGCTAAGAAAGTTAAGTCAACAAGGGATACGTTGATTGTAGGGACTCGAACAGATAAGCCGTCAAACTTGCCAACCAATGCTGGGATAACAAGGCCAACAGCTGCTGCAGCGCCTGTTTTGCTTGGGATCATATTCATCGCAGCAGCGCGGGCACGGTAAAGATCTTCGTGATATACGTCTGACAGGCGCTGATCATTTGTGTATGCGTGAATGGTTGTCATCAAGCCACTTTCAATACCTAACTTTTCGCTTAATGGTTTTGCGAAGGGTGCAAGGCAGTTAGTAGTACAAGAAGCGTTGGAAATCACGGTCATTTCAGAAGTAAGTACATCTTGGTTAACACCGTATACAACAGTGGCGTCCACTTCTTTGCCCGGTGCAGAAATAATCACTTTTTTAGCGCCGGCAGAAATGTGAGCACTGGCTTTTTCTTTTGTAGTAAAAAAGCCGGTGCATTCATAAACAACATCGATGCCTAGTTCAGCCCATGGAAGGTCAGCTGGATTGCGTTCAGAGAAAGTGCGGATTTTGTCTTGATTGATGTAAAGCGCTTCTTCATCAAAGGTGACTTCTTCACTAAAACGACCGTGTACGGTGTCATATTTCGTTAAATGAGCGTTGGTTTTTGAGTCGCCTAGATCATTGATCGCAACAATTTGGATTTGATCACGCTTCCCAGACTCGTATAGGGCTCTAAGCGTATTGCGTCCAATGCGTCCATAACCGTTGATAGCTACTTTAATTGTCATACTCACCTCTAAATAGTGCGAAAGATGCAGGGTGTTCGAATTCGAACATTCCGCGTTCAATATTGTTCTTTGACGTAAAAATACTACATAAGTAATTTTTTAAGCAAGGATTAGTAACAAATTCCTTACAATATGGCTATATTTTGATCAGTAAATGATCTTTGATTGATATTGTACAGATTTATATTACAAACGTTAGCGTATTTTAGCGGAAATAATTGGAATTTCGAATCCTTTATGTAAAAAAATTACAAAATGACGTTATTTTATTCATTTAAATTGCCTTTAAGGCGTGAAATAAATTAAAAATGTAGTAATATTACATAAAATTATCATGTCAGTCTGGTTACTGAGATAACTGAATTAAAAACGGAGAGAAGCATGAATCCGATTGTTGCTAAGGTAACGAACGACATTATTGAGCGAAGCAAGGTACTGCGTGCGCAATACCTTAAAGATATGAAGAAAGCGCAAGAACAAGGTCCGCATCGAGGCAAATTGTCATGCGGTAATCTGGCTCATGGTTTTGCGGCATGCCAACCTCAAGAAAAGCAAAAACTTACATTAATGGAAGAAGCCAACATTGGTATTGTGTCTTCTTACAATGACATGCTTTCTGCGCATCAGCCTTATGAAGCGTATCCAGATCAAATTCGTTCTGCAGTGAAAGAAATGGGCTCTGTTGCGCAGTTTGCAGGCGGCGTTCCCGCTATGTGTGATGGTGTAACACAAGGGCAAGACGGTATGGAGCTGAGCTTATTCAGCCGTGATAATATCGCACAAGGCGCAGCCATTGCTCTTTCTCATAACATGTTTGATGCGGCTATTTATCTTGGTATCTGCGACAAAATTGTACCGGGTCTGTTGATCGCCGCGTTACGCTTTGGCCATTTGCCTGCGCTGTTTATTCCCGCTGGTCCGATGCGTTCTGGAATTACTAATGCCGCCAAGGCGGCTGTTCGCCAGCGTTATGCGCAAGGGCAGGCCACTCGTGAAGAATTGCTTGAGGCAGAATCGGCGTCTTACCACAGTGCAGGAACTTGCACCTTTTACGGTACGGCAAATTCCAACCAATTATTGGTTGAGATCATGGGGCTTCAGCTTCCGGGTTCATCTTTTGTCAATCCAGATGATCCATTACGGGGAGCGTTGACAAAATACGCTTCGCAACTGTCTACTAAAATCACGGCTCTTGGCCGAGATTACCGACCTTTATACGAAATAGTGGATGAGCGTAGCATTGTTAACTCAATTGTTGGCTTGTTAGCGACGGGCGGTTCAACCAATCATACGATGCACATTGTGGCTTATGCGCGTTCTGCCGGCATCATTGTGACGTGGGACGATTTTTCTGCGTTATCTAAAGTCGTGCCATCATTGACTAAAATTTACCCGAATGGTCAAGCTGATATTAATCATTTTCACGCCGCCGGTGGTATGGCATTTTTGGTTAAGCAGTTACTAAAAGGAGGGTTGTTGCATGAAGATGTGAATACCATCGTTGGTAAGGGGTTAACGCACTATACCAAAGAGCCTTTCTTAGATGGTGATAACCTAGTATGGCGTGATGGTACGGATGAAAGCTTAGATATGGATGTTGTGCGTCCTATCGACAATCCGTTTAGCAAGGAAGGCGGCTTGGCTTTGCTGAAAGGCAACCTTGGTCGTTCAGTCATTAAAGTTTCTGCAGTGAAGGAAGAAAACCGCATTATCGAAGCGCCGGCCGTTGTTTTCCATAGTCAGAATGCCTTAGCAGATGCCATCGCCAGTGGTGAGTTGAAGCGTGATTGTGTTGCTGTTGTCCGTTTTCAAGGGCCAAAAGCGCTAGGTATGCCAGAGCTTCATAAACTGACACCGTATCTTGGTAACTTACAAGATCAAGGTTACCGAGTGGCATTGGTGACAGATGGTCGTATGTCTGGTGCCTCCGGTAAAGTGCCTGCGGCGATTCATTTGACGCCTGAAGCATTGGCAGGCGGTCTGATCGCTAAAATCCAAGACGGCGATATGGTTCGTTTGGATGCGGTTGAAGGGACGCTATCGGTATTGATTTCAGACGAAGAGCTGAATAATCGCGAAGCGGCGCAGCAAGACTTAACAGATTCCCATCAAGGCATGGGGCGTGAATTATTTAGCGCACAACGCATATTGGTGAGTGGCGCAGAACAGGGCGCTTGTAGTCTATTTAATGATTAAACCTTTCCTCTGACTACTAACAGTTTTGTTAGTAAATGGTGTTTAGGGGCTTGTTTCAAGCCCCATTTTTTTGTCCAAAATTTCCTTTCCTTTCCTTTCCTTTCCTTTCCTTTCCTTTCCTTTCCTTTCCTTTCCTTTCCTTTCCTTTCCTTTCCTTTCCTTTCCTTTCCTTTCCTTTCCTTTCCTGTTTTTTCTGTTTTTTCTGATTTTTCTCGGTGTTTGGTTGTTGTTATTTGTCGTGCTTCTTTTGATTCTGGACTCAAAAAAAGCCCAGATCGAAATTCGATCTGGGCCTTGTGTTCCATCAACTCAAAGAGTCGATGAATTAATCCATTGTATGAAGCGCTTTTTCGTACTCATCAAAAGATTCTGTCACGGATGTTTCAGGTTTTCCTGTCGTCAAGCTAACAACAAAAATGGCAAGCGTTGATAGGATGAAGCCTGGGACGATTTCGTATAGATCGAAAAGACCGCCACTTAGCTGTTTCCAAACAACCACTGTTACGCCACCGATAATGATGCCCGCCAGTGCGCCATTGCGGTTCATGTTACGCCAGAACAAACTGAGTAGAATGGCTGGACCAAAAGCGGCACCAAAGCCTGCCCAAGCGTATGACACTAGGCCAAGTACTGAGCTCTCAGGATTAAGTGCTAGCAATAGAGCGATGATAGAAATCGCAACCACGGCAAAGCGGCCAACATTTACGATTTGTTTCTGAGTAGCTTTTTTATTGAACAGCTGTTTGTAAAAATCTTCAGCTAGTGCAGAAGATGACACCAATAGTTGAGAATCTGCAGTACTCATGATTGCAGCAAGAATGGCCGCTAGTAAGATGCCTGCAACCACTGGGTGGAAGACCGCATTGACTAAGATCATGAAGATTTTTTCGGGGTCTGCTAGGTTGCCGGCAAGATTGCTGTCAACGAAGTTCAAACCAACCAGACCAATCAGCAACGCGCCAATCATGGAAATCATTGTCCATACAACGGCGATACGACGAGCTGTTTTGATGTCTTTGTTTGAACGAGACGCTTTAAAGCGCGCTAGGATGTGTGGTTGACCGAAGTAACCCAATCCCCAAGCAACAAGAGAAACGATGGCAATAGCGCTAAGTGGCTCGCCACTGACATTAGTCCAGATATTCAAAAGCTCTGGGTTCTTGTTCATCAAGGTAGTGGAAAGGTCAGACCAGCCACCATCGATAGCAATAACAGGCACGATGACCAATGCTGCGCTCATCATTAAACCTTGTACAAGGTCAGTCCAAGCAACAGCAAGGAAACCACCGAACAATGTGTAAGACACAACACACACTGTGCCTATGATCACTGCGTAGGTGTAATCTAAACCGAAAACGGTTTCAAACAGTTTGCCACCAGCCACTAAGCCAGAACTTGTGTAGAACAAGAAGAACAGCAAAATGAACAAGGCGGAAATAGTTTGAATTAGCTTAGACTTATCGTTGAAACGTGTGGATAAGAAGTCTGGTAACGTCAGTGCATTGTTTGCTTTGATACTGTAAGTACGTAGGCGTTTTGCACAAATCAGCCAGTTTAACCATGTACCAACCAACAGACCGCCTGCGATCCAAACCGCTTCTAGGCCAGCTGCAAATGCGTAGCCTGGTAGACCGAGCAATAGCCAACCACTCATGTCTGATGCGCCGGCTGAAAGCGCGGTAGGCCAAGGCCCTAAAGAGCGTCCGCCAAGAAAGTAATCTTCAGAGCTGGAAGTACGTTTATAAGCGTATAGCCCAATTCCTAGCATAACGACTAGATAGGCTAGGAATGTAAGGCTGATCGCATAACTGCTTTCTATCATTGTTATTGTCCCCTAGTTAGAAAAAAATTGATGAAAAGACCTTAGATAAATTAGGTCATTTATCGGTGTTCCGAAATGTTGTCACTTTAAAAGTGTTTTCGAGATGGTCATTGATGTCAGAGGTAAAAATTAATCACATGGTAGTAAATAGAATGGATCGTATTTTGACATATCGCAAGACTCGCGCCGATTCTAAGTGGCTAGGGTAAGATAATCTTTCAAAATACTCTGACAAAGTTGCAAAAAAATCTGATTTTTGCGTTGAGTCTACGGATTTTGTTAAATATTTAGGAATTTTCGTGATGCAATGTAAAGAAGCAAGGCGCAATAGCATGCGCCTTGTGGGTACGTTATTTCTTTTCTATTTTCGGTAAGCGAGTATCTTGGACACTTTGTTTTAGCTTTTTAAGGTGAGCGTTGAATTCTGGTCCACGTTTTAAAAGCACACCTGTTGCTAATGCGTCAATCAGTGTCAAATAGACAATGCGCGAGCTCATTGGGGTGTAAATATCAGTGTCTTCCGTCTCTTCAATTGGTAGAACAATGGAACAATGTTCAGTCAAAGGAGAATCGGGGTTCGTGATGCCGATAACCGATGCGCCGGTAGCTCTTGCAACCCGTGCGGTTTCAATCAGTGGTAGCGTTCTCCCGGTATAGGAAATCACCACAATAGCGTCACCAGAGTGAGCGCCTGCTGCCGCCATACGCTGTACCAATATGTCGGTATAAGCCACCACTGGCATGTTTAGACGGAAAAATTTATGGTGTGCGTCTTTCGCAACGGGGCCAGATGCGCCCAAACCATAAAATTCAATGCGTCGAGCTTGAGCAAGAACATCAACGGCGCGACTGATTAACGATTCAGGTAAAATTTCCTGAGCGCGCGTTAAATTGTTTTTTGCCGCCTCGAAAATTTTGGCTGTGACCGCTCCTGGCGCATCGTCAGGTTCCACATTCAAGTTCACATAAGGCGTGCCAGTCGCAAGGCTTTGAGCAAGTGAAACCTTAAAGTCCGGAAAACCACTGCCGATTAGACTGCGGCAAAAGCGGTTAACGGTTGGTTCACTCACTTCCGCTCTAGCGGCCAATTTTGCAATACTTGAGTGGATGGTGGTTTTCGGGTCGGCAAGAATCGCTTCCGCAACTTTTCGTTCGGATTTGCTTAATGTGCTCAGTCGTTCTTGGATTTTACGAATAATGTCTTCGTGTTTATTCATTGATCTGCTTCAAAGTTGTCTATTGACTCGGATGGTTCAGTTGTCCATTCTGACAGCGACTTCTAATTCTGGCAATAAAATGATGAAAAATGACTGAATTATCTAAGTATTTCGCAAATATGGCTGGCATTTTACCAGCAACAGAAAAGCTTGAAATCACTTTGTTTGAGGAGGGGTTTTCAAATCAAGTGTACTTGATTCGATGGGATCACGTTTCTCGTTTGGTACTGCGTGTCCCCGTCATTGATAACGGCGTTTTTTACATTAATCGTTGCGAAGAGATCGCCACGTTAAAAAGTGCGGCAACACTTGGTTTGTCGCCTGCCGTGATGTGGCATGATCAAAAAGGGGCGGTGGCTTGCCAATTTGTTTCTCAACCCTCATTGGATTGGTCGATTATCCATAAAAATAGAGACATCCCAAGAATAGCGGGTGCACTGGCAGCGGCTCACCGGTCATTGCCAATCGGAAAACACCAATACGCCGTGTTTGATGTGATTCAACATTACTTGCAAGAAATATTGATCCGTTGTCACTGCGATACTGCGGTGGTGGACGAGTATAATTACCTCTTGACCAAGTTTAACCAATTAACACCGCCGGACGCTGTTTTAGCGACCGCGCTTTGTCATAATGACTTAAATCCCAAAAATATCCTTATGGATGATGAACAGCTATGGCTGATTGACTGGGAATATTCTGGGGCAGGAGATCCATTGTTTGATTTGGCCGTGGTGGTTAAATCCCACAATTTGGATGATCGACAAACCTTGCTGCTTTTAGAGTCGTATCAAAAGGGGTTGGCTCAGCCACAAACCCATGTGGCGCTTCAGGAATATGTTAAAGCCTACGGGTTAAGGGAGATGGCGTGGTTGCTATTAAAGTATGCCGTCAACCCGAATGACGTATTGTCGTTGCAGTATTATTATGAATTTAAAGCCACGCCTTCATTAAACCCTTTCCATTCAGTAGAACCACGGACCACAGCATAAGAGAAGTAAATGATCGAAACATTAGGTGATTGGGATGCGCATTTAGCCGATGAGTTTAATAAGTCGTATATGCAATCCCTACAGGCATTTTTAGAGTCAGAGCGTGCTACAAAAACGATTTACCCTGATTCGTCCGAGTATTTTTCGGCGTTAATAGCCACTCCGTTTCACAAGGTTAAAGTGGTGATTCTTGGGCAAGACCCTTATCACGGAGCGGGTCAGGCGCACGGCTTATCGTTTTCGGTTAAACCGGGAGTGAAAGTCCCACCATCACTGGTGAATATTTATAAAGAATTGAATGCAGACTTAAACATAGCGCCAGTGGATCACGGGTATTTATTGTCTTGGGCTGAACAAGGCGTGTTACTACTAAACAGTGTTTTGACAGTAGAGGCCAGTAAAGCGGGATCCCATCAGGACAAAGGCTGGGAGGCGTTCACGGATAAAATCATTGAGGTAATTAACCAAGAACATGATGGCGTTGTGTTTATGTTATGGGGGGCATACGCTCAGAAAAAAGGCCGTCATATTGATCGTGATCGGCATTGTGTTTTGGAAAGTGTGCATCCTTCCCCCTTATCGGCTTACCGCGGCTTTTTAGGAAGTCGTCCTTTTTCAAGGGCGAATCAGTACTTGTTGAGTATTGGTAAGACGTCTATTGATTGGAGGTTATCGCCGATAGACGATGAAATAACAGAGAACGCGACCTCGCAAATTCATCTGCCGTTTTAGATGTGCGTGCTGCGAATATTTTAAAGGGTTTATCCCTTTTAAAAAGTGAAAAACCATAGGCCTTATATTGCGCTATGGTTTTTCCATAGAAGCTATAACTCTAGTGAAAAATGAGCGGTATAGTTCGCGTTTCTACTTCTTAGTCTCCAGTGAGTAGGGAAGCGGAAGTAATGTGACGACGTGGTTGTCTAACGAGAGTGTTTCTGTTTCGTTTGGCTCGATGTTTAAAATAATTTGAGCAAAGTGGGTCGATTGGATAGCGGCGACCGCAAAAACTTGGCCGACACTTTTCCCTTGCGCATCGGTAATATCTTTTGTTGTATCGAGCAATCCGTCCCAGGTCACCAAAGCCAATTGTTTTTTGGACTTCCCTTTATACTGCATGCGCGCCACGATCTCCTGCCCCGTGTAACAGCCTTTAGTGAAACTGATTCCCCCTGTGCTTTGCATGTTTAGCCATTGCGGAAGAATGGTTTCACTTTGTTCTAGATAAATTAAAGGTCGAGCGTCAAGAATGGACAGAGCAGATAAGTGAGCATTTTGTTCTGTGAGGTTTGCTGACTCTGATTCGACGATGTGCCATTGCATGACTAACGGTTTTTGGCACAGTGTAAGAGTGACGCCATTTTTACTTTGTGTCGTATCGAACCGTTCAGGATGGTTGGAAGGCTGAGCTTCATTTTGTGCTGAAAAAGAAGCATAAACCGTCATCTTATCTTGGGTGTCGATGAGCTCAGTCTTGAAAAAAACCGCGTATTTTTTTAGGTGCAATGTGGTTTTTTCGACTAGGTCTTTTGCCATCAGCATCAAAATGTCTTCATTATATTGCACCAGATAAAAGTTCGTAATAATACGGCCTTTGATGCTGCAAATAGCGCCATAAAGTCCAGAGTCTGGTGTTAACTTATTAATGTCACAGGTAATTTGCCCTTGGAGAAATTTCTTAGCGTCCACACCTGTTACCCGTAAAACGCCCAAATGTTGCTGTTTGACGACGACATCATTGTTTAGCAGTATTGGGTTTATAATATCTTGAAGCGAAGTCATAAAGCGTTCCATAGGTAGAGTGAGCAAAAATGCGCATTGCATTCTATAAGTGTGGCTTATTTGTAATGGCTATTTTTGCATTTTCAATAGACAAGTGAGAATGATTTTATTTTTTCATTGTTTCTGCGAACTTGGCTTTGATGTCCAGTAGTTTGGGTAATTCTTGCAGGAGTAAGGGAGGAAGCGCAGGGTCAAAGTGTTTCCCACTCTGCTCTTGAATGTAGTTTATTGCTTCTTCGGTTGACCACGCTTTTTTGTATGGGCGCTCACTGGTCAGCGCATCAAACACATCGACTAATGCCACAATCCGGCCTTCTATTGGAATCTCTTCACCCACTAGGCCGTTAGGATACCCCGTGCCATCCCATTTTTCATGGTGGGTAATGGCAACTGAATGAGCCAGTTCAATCAAATGAGAACTTGGGTCTGACAGAATCTCGGCGCCGATCTGCGCGTGTGTCTTCATCACCTCGTATTCTTCTGCGGTAAGCTTTCCGGGCTTTAGAAGAATATTGTCAGCGATCCCGATTTTCCCGATGTCGTGCATCGGAGCGGCCATCATTAAGTCATCGGCAGATTCTTCACAAAAACCATACGCCAGTGCAATAACTTTGGCATAGCGGCTCATGCGCTGAACATGCATCCCCGTTTCATTGTCTTTGTATTCGGCCGCGCGCCCCAGTCTTTGTATTAGATCGATGTGGGTATTTAGCAGCTCATCCGCCCGTATCAATGAAAGGTGAGTTTTTACCCTGGCCAGCACGATAGCGGGCACAATGGGTTTTACAATGTAGTCCACCGCACCAATTTCAAAGCCTTTTTCTTCGTCCACACTGTCTTTTAATGCGGTGACAAAAATCACTGGAATGTGCGCGGTTTTGGGGTTTTGTTTTAGACGCTTACAGACTTCGAGGCCAGTCATTTCTGGCATCATGATGTCGAGTAAAATGAGGTCGACCGCTTCTTTTTCCACGAGCTTGAGCGCATCTTGCCCTGAGCGAGCAAAGGACAATCGGTATCTGGCGGCCTGCAGGACTTGCCTAAGTACTCTTAAATTGGATGGTTCATCGTCAACTAATAGGATGCGAGGGGCGGGTTTCGTTCCGATTCTCATGCATTTGCCTCCTGCAAAAGCTGTGCTTTTAAGTTGTGTAGACATACGACGGCGTGGTCAAAATCAAAGTTAGTAATGGATTGGCTGATTTCGATTGCTTGTGCTTTTTGCTCTTTAGGAGCGCCAGCGACCAGTTGATCGATCGTATCGTCATCAACTTCATAGGATTCGGCCGCGCTAATAAGTGTGTCTAATAACGATAATAGCCTGTCATTTGTCAGCACAGTGTGCGTTGCCGGGGCATTGACGTCGTCGGCTGTTTGGTTGTTTTCAATAAGCTGCTGAAGTTCTTCTAGAAAAAGCGCGAGTTGCGTTTTTAGTATTTGAACATGACTTTGGCAATGTTGGTCGTCTTTCGTCTCTGCTGTACGCTCGATAACCGCCATAGTGTTTGATATCGGAATCATTGCCAAGTTACCGGAGGTGCCTTTTACGGCGTGTGCTAAGGCGTGAAGTTGAGTGTAATCTTGACTGGACAAAAGCAAAGACAGTTTTTCGCTTAGGCTGGTATTTTGTGTGGCAAAAGTAGACAGTTCATTAAGGTAGATAGACATATCACCCCATAAAGAAAGTCCTTTCTTTATGTGAATTTGTAAGTCTTGATGACTTTGGGACGTGATGTCGGGCCCTAGCGGCTCTAGTTCCACAGGCGCTTCATTTAGGACTCTTGCCATTTCCCCTATTAATACTTGTATATCGATTGGCTTATTAGCAAAGCCGTCCATCCCTGCTTGTTGCGCGTCTAACTTGTCTTCTATCAGTACGTTTGCCGTTAATGCGATGATCGGAGTGTGCTCTAAGCCGTTTTCTTTTTCATAGCTACGAATGATTTGCGTGGCAGTTAAACCATCCATGTTGGGCATTTGAATGTCCATTAGAATGATGTCCGGCTTAATGGACTTGAATTGTTCTACGGCCGTGAGGCCATCTTTTGCAAAGAAAATCGCGTGCCCATAGCGCTTGAGTAATAATGTCAACAGCGTTAAGTTTTGTTCTACGTCGTCAGCTAGCAAAATTTTCTTAGGCGAAATTGTCGAAACCTGCGCCGTTTTTTGTTGCGGTTGATGGTTTGATTCTTTTAGCGGTAAATCGAAAACAAAGCGGCTACCAATGCCCATGTCACTTTCTACAAAAATGTGACCGCCCATCAAGGTGACTAGCTGTTTTGAAATGCTGGTGCCCAACCCGGTACCGCCAAAACGGCGACTCATGGACGCATCGGCTTGGGTGAATGGATCAAAAATACTGTCTAAGCGTTCTTTAGGTATGCCAATCCCGGTATCCTGAACAATAAAGCGAATATGGCCGTTGGGTTGTTTTGATACGGTTAACGTCACATTTCCCTTCTCGGTAAATTTGATGGCATTACCCAAAATGTTCATCAAAACTTGTCGGATTCTGTCTTCAGCCCCCAAATATGCGTTTGCGACTTCAGGTTCAATTTGGAAATTGAGCTCCAAGCCTTTGCTTCTTGCCTGAAGCCAGAGAGTAGATATGACGGTATCGACCATGTTGGCCAATAAAAAAGCTCGCATGTCTAATTCGAGTTTGTTTTTTTCCAGCTTGGCACTGTCGAGTATGTCGTTCAGCAAGTGCAACAAAGAGCGCGCCGATTTACTGATAGTAACGAGGTGTTGTTTGTTGTCACCAGAGATATCAGATTCTAACAAGACGTCAGAAAAACCAATGATGGCGTTCATTGGGGTGCGTATTTCGTGGCTCATGTTTGCGAGGAAAGAGGCTTTACTTTCGGCTGAGGCTTCTGCTTTTACTTTTGCTAAGCGTAGCTCGTCTTCCATTTTTACACGTTGTGAAATGTCTAAAATAACGCCATCAATCCACTCCGGTGTACCGTCTTCGGCATGAATAACCGAGCCATTTTCCAATACCCAAACATAGTGTCCTTCTTTATGCTGTAAACGGTATTCAATCTTGTAAGTCTTGCGCTCGCTGGCGGCGAGATTGATGGCCAGTGTACAGGCGTCAATGTCTTCAGGATGAACCAATCTGGCGAAGGAAATCGTTTTGTTATAAAAGTCTGTGGTTTCCCAACCTGATACTTCGTGAATGGCATCACTGACAAATAAGGTTGTCCAATGCTCGTCCATCAGACAACGAAAAGAGGCGCCTGGAATATTTTTGATAAGCGAGCTGTATTGCTTTTCACTTTTCTTGATGGTTTCTTCGAGTGCTTTTCGGGTAGAAATGTCTGTGATAAAGCCAACAAACAGCGTTTCCTCATTTTTAATATCGACACGGCCAATGCCCAGGCGAATCGGGAACACGTGGCCATCTTTATTGACTGCGCATACTTCACGATCCGTTCCGGTTAGGCTGACCTCTCCTGTGTCACGGAATTTTTTTAAAGACAGCGTAAATTCATCCACGTATTTCTGAGGGAATAAGACACCAAACGATTGATTAATAATGTCTTCTTCTTCCCAACCAAAAATAGCGGTAGCCGCGTTGTTGAATTCTTTAATAATACCGTGGCTATCGATAGTGATAATGCCATCAACGGCCGTGTCCAATGTGGTTTTCAGGCGTTGTTCACTGGCTGTTTTTTCTTGCAATAATTGACGGTAGCGTAGCTGGGAAGCAATATTGGCGGCTAAAATCGACAGCAATAAGGTGATGGTAGCGACGACAAATGAGATGTAATCGTTGGTGTTTTCTTGCATGTGGGACATGGTCATGTCCCCTGAAGAAATGAATCGCGCGCCAGCCATGCCTGCGTAATGCATCCCCGCAATGGCAGACCCCATGATAAGGGCGCTGATCAAGCTGACGATTTTAGGGTCCAGTCCAGTCCAGATTTTTCTAACGTAGTACTGCGTGGATAGAGCGATGAATGCCAACACGACTGCGATAACAATAGACAGTATGAACCAAGTCGGATCGTATCGTAAATCAACGTCCATTTGCATCGCTTCCATACCAACGTAATGCATGGCGCCAATCCCGCCTCCGACAAGTACGCCGTTAACGAAAAGTTCCCAGAGGCTTAAATGGGGTTTGATGAGCCTCTTTAACGTTAAATAGGATGCAATGACGGCAGGAATTAACGAGATGGCAGTCAGTAAAGGGTCGTAAGAAACCCCATGCCCCATATTAAATGCGAGCATGCCAACAAAATGCATACTCCAGATGCCGCCCGCCATAATGAAAGCGCCAGACACCAAGGCGATAGTTTTGTATTTTTGGATGACAATATGTTGTGCAATCGACGCGAAATGTAAGGCAAAAAAAGAAGCACTAGCAGCCAAAAAGATAGACAGAAGAACAAGTAGGTAGTTGTAGTTACCCATGGCGAGTTGGTTGTGATCTATCTGGGTAACAAAAAAACTATTTAACCATTGCATTAAATTTACGTTCTACCTTTGAAACTGTATGTAAAAAATCACATTCTAAAATGAGAATGTGATCCTACGAAATCACCTAAACTAACCATTTTTATTCTCTGATTGTACTAAAAAGGCCAATTCTTCAAATTATATTGACTCTTATCGCTATTGTTTCGAGTATGGAAAAGTACGGTTTAATTGGTTATAGCATGCCATATAAAAAAACAAAACAAACCACAAATATTTGATGAAATGAGTAACAAAATGTATTTAGGTCTAGATCTCGGAACCTCAGGGTTAAAAGGGGTTGTTATCGACGACGATGGCAACGTACTTGCGCAAGAATCCGTTTCTTTGGTCGTAACATCGCCTCATGCAACATGGTCTGAACAAGATCCTGAGTCATGGTGGCAGGCGTGTATCGACGTGATTCAGCAGCTGCAGCAGCGCTTAGATTTGAGTAAATTAAAAGCCTTGGGATTGTCAGGCCAAATGCATGGAGCGACGTTACTGAATAAACAGGGTGAGGTATTGCGTCCTTGTATCTTATGGAATGATGGCCGTAGTCAAGCTCAATGCGCATCATTAATGGCGCAATTTCCTGAATTAATAGAGCGTTCTGGTAACTTGGCGATGCCAGGCTTTACCGCACCTAAAATACGTTGGGTGCAAGAGAATGAACCGGAAATTTTTGATCAACTTGCCTTTGTGCTGCTTCCAAAAGATTACCTAGCGTATCGCTTAACAGGGCTAATGTCGTCTGATTGCTCGGATGCGGCGGGCACGCTTTGGTTGAACCCACAAACACGTCAATGGGACGATACTCTGTTGGCCGCAACGGGGCTAACACAAGCCCATATGCCCATCGTATATGAAGGGTGTGATCTGATTGGTGTATTGTCTGATTCTGCGGCAAAACTACTTGGGCTTCCTCAGTTGCCGTTGGTTGCTGGGGCGGGAGATAACGCGGCCGGTGCCGTCGGGATGGGTATTACTAACCCTGGGCAAGGTTTTATTTCGTTAGGCACTTCTGGCGTGTACTTCACCGTCAGTGAATCTCACAAAGCCAACCCTCTTAATACTGTGCACGCTTTTTGTCATGCGTTGCCCAATCGCTGGCATCAGATGGGGGTCACTTTGAGCGCAGCCAATTCATTGTCTTGGTTTGCTAAGCTGGTGGACAAATCGGTTGCTGAATTATTGGATGCACTGGAAGACAGTGAACTGACACAAACCAATGTACTGTTTTTGCCTTATCTGAGCGGAGAGCGCACACCGCACAACGATCCGTTGGCAAACGGTCAGTTTGTTGGTTTAACCAACACAACCAATACGCCTGCGATGACCTTGGCTATTTTAGAAGGTGTTGCGTTCTCTTTATTAGACTGTCAAAACGCGCTCGACAGTGCAGGCAGTTACGTCGACGAGCTGTCTTTGATAGGGGGTGGTGCGCGTTCAGCAATGTGGCGTCAGATTATTGCTAATGTCTTGAATAAGCGGCTTATTTATCGAGATGGCGGCGATGTGGGGCCAGGACTGGGGGCGGCAAGGTTGGCTTTGCTGGGTGAACAACAGAGCCAAGGGAAAGAGATCGAAGCGCTGATTGCAGAATATTGTACGTTACCTGAGGTGTTGGAAGTGCATGAACCAAATGGTGTTCAAGCGTCTTATTATGAACATAAGTATGCGCTTTACCAGGCCGTGTATCAGGCGACCAAAGGTTTGAATGACGCCTTGGCGCAGTTGTCGTCTTAAATAAAAAAGCGCCGCTAAACCATTGGTGTTTAGCGGCGCTTTAGTATTCTTTTTTTCACTTACTTAGATGGCCTTATGAAACGGGCGCAACGCCTTCCATGTGAATATTGCTTTGAGAACGGAAGTCCCGAGGTGTGACGCCTTTTAGTTCGTGAAAACGACGATTGAAATTTGCCACATTATTAAAACCGACTTGAAAACAAATGGTTGCAATCTGCTGGTCTGTTTCCGTTAATAAACTGCAAGCACGGCTAACTCGCACGCGGTTTACAAATTCAATAAAACGGTTGCCGGTCGCTTTTTTGAAAAAGCGTGAAAAGTGACTGTCTGACATACCGATTAGGCTGGCAACGCTCGACAGCGTGATGTCTTGGTTGTAGTTTTGTGAGACGTAATCGACCACGGTATTGATTTTACGTTGCAGTGTTTCGTTGGACTTTAGGTCAATTTGTACTGTTGATAGTAAGCGATAACTACGGCTATGGGCTAATTTCTGTAATAAGGGTAGGGAAATGATGAGTCTAGATAAGCCGCTGGAATCACGTACTTTTCTAAAAATGTCCTTTAGATATTCATGGTCCAAATCAAAAAACTCTATGCCCGATTTTGCTCGCGCTAACATAGGGAGAATTTCAGCCAGCTCAGGGATGATCTTCATGCCGTTAGAAAACGACTCGTGGTCAAAGCGAATCACCATGTCTCTGAGTTTGACAACTTGTTGGTCGTCTTGGCAAATCCAATTATGAGGGAGTCTCGGCCCTGTTAAGATCAGTTGTCCGGGAGAATAGTTGCCAATGTAATCCCCAACAAAAACTTTGCCCGACGTTGCGACGATGAAGTGCAATTCGTAGTCATCGTGTGCGTGCCAACGAATAAGGTCACTTGGGTGCCCATGTTCTAAATATCGAATGGTTTCATTGTCTTGGACAATTTCATATTCAGGCGTGATGCGTTTGGCGGTATTTGGCATATTGGTCTCGCTCAAGCAGTAGCACAATATGGCTGTGTCTAGGCTGCTTTGTATTCTTATTTTTTGAAGTCACTCAAGAAATCATAGAGTAGACGTGGGTCAAACGCGATGATTTCTTGAGTTAGATTACCGTATTATCTAAGCATATTTTTCCATGTTTGTCTGAATGGCTTGTGTTAGCTGGACGACAAAATCTGGGTGTTCTGTTGGAACCGTGCCCCATAAAAAGCGGTCTGTTGCAAACGCACGAATGCCTTCGTCGTCATTGGTAAAACCAGCCAGAGAGGCTTTATTTGGCTCGTGGTAAGGGGTTGCGACTTTACCTTGAGCTGACAGCTGCATGAAGGTAAACCAGCTTGCAATGCCTTGGATTGTTTTTGTCGGCGTGCGACCTTTTTTGTAAACGCCTTCTAGCGTTGGAAACACAAAAATAGGGAATTTTGCGTAACCATCGGTGCAAATGCGTTCTACGGTATCGCCAATGTTTGCGTTGCTAAATCGCTGCGCAATAATCTTGAAATACGCAGGCAGATCAACTACTGAGTCACCAATGGCAGGAATCGAATCTTGCAGAATGAAATCCGTAAAGTACTGCTTCAGTTCTTCATCGCGCATGGCTTCGTCAAAGTAGGTTAAGCCTTTCAGTGCCGCTTGATAGGTGACGCAGGTATGACCCGCGTTTAAGATGCGAATTTTGGCTTCTTCAAATGGGTCTACTTTATCGACAAATTGTACGCCGACGAGATCAAGGGCTGGTTTGTCACCCGCAAAATTGTCTTCCACAACCCATTGAATGAAATCTTCTCCCATGACCGTCATTTTGTCATCGATAGCGAATTTTTCTCGCACATCATCAACATGTTGTTGACTAGGTTTTGGGGTGATTCGGTCGACCATAGAGCAAGGGAAAGAGACGTTCTGAGCGACCCACTTTGCTAACTCAGCGTCATTTTTCGCGGCCAAAAATTGCATCAATCCCGTTTCGAGTAGCTCGCCGTTATGACGTAAATTATCACAACATAATAACGTGATTTTGGCGTTTGAGGTTTCGCTGCGCTGTTTCAGACCCGCATACAAGAAAGCATAAAGCGTATTGCGAGCGCCTTCGATGTCTGCTTTTATTGCAGGGTGTTCAAGGATCAAACGGCGATTTTCATCTAGGTAATAACCGCCTTCGGTTACGGTCGATGTGACGAGTTGAGTGTTTGCATCGGCAAGCGCCGCGTCGACTTTTTCAGGCGCTTGCGCGCCATCAATTTGCTGAACAATCGAGCGAATGTGTTCGTAATGCGTTTCACCATCCGCTGCCATGGTTTTTAACACGTACTCGCCGTCTTGCTCGATAAAGCGAGCAAAGGCCTGACTGTCTTGTGGGCGGATATTGACGCCAATGATGCCCCATTTTTTCTGGCTGCTATGAGCCAAAAGTCGGTCTACATAAACGGCTTGGTGAGCACGATGAAAGGCGCCTACACCAAGGTGAACAATGCCTGCCTGAATCTCTTCTTTGGAGTAATCCTGGGCTGAAAGTTGCGCCGTGTTTGCCGAAGCATGAAGAAAATTGGCCATGTTATGCTTCCTCTGGAATAACAGAAATCACGCGATCGCTTTCGTTAAACAAGATCACTTCTGACACATCAATGTTGATGCTGACTTCTTGACCATCTTTTAGTTCGCTGCGTGCCGGTGCTTTTACGATGATGGTTTGGTCGCTAGACAACTGAATGTGCGCGTAAGCTTCGGAACCTAAATGCTCCACTAATTCGATACGACCAGAAATATCACCACCCTGATCCACCAATGTCATGTGCTCAGGACGAATGCCAACAATCACCGACTCTGGTAAAGGCCCTTTTAGACGGTTCACAGGGAACATGATGTTTTGCCCTAAAAGGTCGATGGCCAGACTGTCTTCATGGCGAACCAATTTATTGGCAGCGATGAGGTTCATTTTTGGTGTGCCGATAAATTCGGCCACAAAGCGGCTGTTTGGCTGGCGATAAAGTTCCAGCGGTGTGCCTACTTGTTCGATCTGACCTGCATTCAAAATGACCACGCGGTCCGCAAGTGTCATGGCTTCCACCTGATCGTGCGTTACGTAGATCATGGTTGTGCCAAGCTTTTTATGAAGGCGTGCTAGCTCTAATCGCATTTGTACACGAAGTGCGGCGTCTAGGTTTGATAATGGCTCGTCGAACAAGAACACTTTAGGTTGACGAACGATAGCGCGACCAATGGCAACACGTTGACGCTGCCCGCCTGATAACTCTTTCGGTTTACGCTCTAGCAGCGCGTCAAGTTGTAATGACGCAGACACTGAGCGTACTTTCTCTTGAATTTCAGCGTCAGACACTTTGGCGAGGCGCAAAGCAAAAGACAGGTTGTCAGCAACCGTCATGTGCGGGTAAAGCGCGTAAGACTGGAACACCATCGCCAAATCACGTTTTGATGAGGCCAGCTCAGTGATGTCGCGACCGTCTAGTTCAATAGTGCCACCCGTGCTGGATTCAAGTCCCGCAATGGTGCGTAGCAGTGTGGATTTGCCACAGCCAGATGGGCCAACGAATACGACGAATTCGCCTTCGGTGATAGAAAGGTTGATGCCGCGAAGTGCATGGTAGTTGTCATAATGTTTCTGTAACTCTGTGATCGCTAAATAAGACATAAAAACTTCCTAATAATTATTTTACGGCGCCGAATGTCAGGCCTTGGACCAATTGTTTTTGACAGAACCAACCGAAAATGACGATTGGCGCACAAGCAAGCGTGGATGCGGCGGATAATTTCGCCCAGAACAATCCTTCAGGGCTTGAGTACGAGGCAATCATCGCGGTTAACGGCGCGGCGTCGGAGGCGGTTAAGTTCAAAGACCAAAAGGCTTCGTTCCAGCACAGCACGATAGACAAAAGCGCAGTGGAAGAAATGGCGCCCACAGACAGTGGTAGAACCACTTTGACCACTTCATCCCATGGTGTGGCTCCATCCATTCTTGCGGCTTCTAGAATTTCTTTTGGTAAATCCTTGAAGTAAGAAAACAGCATCCAAACAATGATCGGCAAATTCATTAAGGTAAAAATGATCACCAATGCGGTTTTAGAATCCAGTAATCCATAGTCGCGACATAAGATGTAAATAGGGACCAATACGCCTACTGCTGGTAGCATTTTGGTTGAGAGCATCCAAAGCAAAATGTCTTTGGTTTTCTTGCCCGGAAAAAATGCCATGGAGTACGCCGCAGGAATCGCGATGATCAAGGCAATGATGGTCGAACCAAAAGAGGTGACGACGGAGTTCCACGCATGGTGAATGTAATCACTGCGTTCTTGAACAATTCGGAAGTTATCCAGTGTCGGTTCAAAGAATAGAGACGGGGGAACCGAGATCGCCTGTAATTCTGTTTTAAATGAGGTGATAAACATCCAAAAAATAGGGAAGAAAAGCACCAATGCCACTGTCCAAGCGAATAAGCCGGTCAGAAAGGTTTTGAGTTTACGCTGTTGATTAAGAGTCATCGTATTCACCTTATACCGTTAAGTTTTTGCCGACGGCACGAATTAAGAAGAAGGCAACGATATTGGCTAGCAAGACGGCAAATAAGCCACCTGCGGATGCCACACCCACGTCATATTGAAGAAGAGCTTGGTTATAAATTAGGTACGCTAGGTTAGTACTGTCATAACCTGGGCCGCCGCCTGTAGAGACAAATATCTCAGCGAAAACCGCCAGCAAGAAAATAGTTTCTATCATCACGACCACTGCAATTGGGCGCGCCAGATGCGGAATGGTTAGGTAACGGAAGATATGCCAGCCTGTTGCACCATCCATTTGAGCGGCTTCTTTTTGCTCGGTATCTTGAGATTGCAGTGCCGTTACAAATACTAGTATCGCGAAAGGCAACCATTGCCAACTGACCATGATAATGACGGACATCAATGGATAGCTGGACAGCCAATCTATCGGTTCAAAACCTAATGATTCAGAGATCCAAGCAAAAATGCCATAGACCGGATTCATCATCATGTTTTTCCAAATTAGGGCGTTTACCGTTGGCATAATAAAAAATGGCGAAATGAGCAGTACTCTAACAATGCCTTGGCCAAAAAAAGGTTTATCAATCAAGGCGGAAAGCATTACGCCCAGCACCACCGTGATGATTAACACAGACAACAATAAAATGAGTGTGTTGGAGACGGCTGGAATAAAGCCTGGGTCAGTAATAAAGAACTCAAAGTTCATCCAGCCAACGAAGTTATTCTGGCCTGGATACAATAAGTTGTAACGAATGGTAGAAAAATAAATGGTCATGGATAATGGAATGATCATCCAAACCAAAAGCATGATGACTGATGGCGCCATTAATAAGCGAGTGATTGAGCGCTTCATGGTGAGTTTCTCTTATTATAAGCAGGGTGTTGCTCTATGCAGAGCGAATCAAAAGTAGAAATAGGGCACGAAGCCCTATTTCTGTGTCACATGAGGCTAGTAGTAACCTGCTTGACGCATTTGACGGTCTGCTGAGATGTTGGCAGATTTCAAGGCTTGGTCGACGGTCATAGAGCCAGACAATGCACCTGAAATCATTTGTCCTGTTGTTGTACCAATTGCTTGGAACTCAGGAATGGCAGCAAACTGAACGCCCACGTATGGCGACGGTTTTAGTGTGCTGTCGTTTGGATTAGCAGAGTTGATCGCTTTTAATTCCGCGTCAGCAAAAACGGCCGCTTTTTGGAATTTAGGGTTTGCGTAAGTACTGGCACGAGTTCCCGTCGGAACGGCTGCCCAACCATTGTTTTTACCAACTAGCTGGATGTATTCCTTAGACGTTGCCCAACGAACGAATTTTTGCGCCGCATCGGCATTTTTCGTTGCGGCAGGAATGCCTAATGCCCAAGCCCAAAGCCAGTTCGCGCCTTTTTCAGTCACTGCGTACGGTGATTGAGCGAAGCCTACTTTGTCTGCGACTTTACTTTGCTTAGGATCGGTTACGAAAGACGCTGCAATGGTGGCGTCAATCCACATGCCGCATTTACCTTCGTTAAACAATGCGAGGTTTTCGTTAAAGCTGTTGCTGCTTGAACCTGGAGGGCCGTATTTCGTTAACAAGTCAACGTAGAAATTCACTGCATCTTTCCATTCGGATGTTTGCAGTTGTGGTTTCCAACCTTCGTCAAACCAACGCGCACCGAAAGAGTTTGCCATGGCGGTCATGAATGCCATGTTGTCGCCCCAGCCTGCTTTACCACGAAGACAAATACCGTAAATGCCTTTTTCAGGATTGTTGACTGCGGCAGCGACATCACGAATGTGTTCCCAGCTGTCGCGGTCATTGATTTCCATGCCTGCGGCTTTTACTAGGTCTTTACGATACATCACCATAGAGCTTTCGCCGTAGAATGGTGCCGCATACATAGTGCCATTGTAAGAAAGGCCACCGCGAATGGACGGTAGAATGTCTTTCTCGTCGTAATTGCCACTTGTGTCTACGGCTTGTAACCAACCACGTTCACCCCAGATTGGCGCTTCGTACATACCGATCGTCATCACATCATAAAGACCACTTTTGTTGGCGATATCTTGAGTTACGTTTTGACGTAGTACACCTTCTTCCAAAGTCACCCATTTCACCTTGATGCCAGGGTTGGCTTTTTCAAATTCTGGTGTCAATTTTTGCATTTCGATCATGTGTCCGTTGTTCACGGTAGCCACAGTGATTTGTGTTGCTGAGAAGGCGCTAGCAGCGGTCATTGCTGCAGCGATAGATACCGCATAAGTTAGGGTATTTTTGGTAAGGCGTTTCATAGGTTTCCCCCAGTTTGGAGTTTCTTTGTTTTTATAGTCGTACCTAATTCTTGATAATTGATTATCAAGTGATCATTAATATAGGCTATGTGATAATTGACCTGTTAATACATAAAACGCCAATAACTGTACTATTTTGTTTCATTTTTAGTCAATTGATAGAAATTGAGTCAATATAATACTCTTTTGATGTGGGGTGATTTGAGTTATCTCTTTGTCTAATAAGGTTTTAGGTGACAAATGTCAGCCATTCATCTTGTGGCATTTTCGTTTTTTTGTGAGAAATGGCTATAATGGCGGGATTCTATTTAAAGGGTTGAATGATGATCGAAACCACAGAATCTATTAGCTTTAAACGTCTTAAAATGCAGTGCCGCCGTGGCATGTTGGAGCTTGATGTCTTGCTAGAGCCTTTTTTGGCAGATGTGTATTTAACGCTGGATGAAGAAGACAAACAGCGCTTTTCGAATTTGCTAACCTGTGAAGACCAAGATCTGTTTCCATGGTTTATGCAGAGCGAAGTGCCAGAAAATCCAGATCACGCCCACATTGTTAATATTATTTTGTCTCGTGTTCAGCCTGAAAACTACCGAGCTTAATGTCTCGTGGATCGCCTTCGGGTTGTGGCTTTTTTGGGTCATGGTCGGTTTAGCGTTACTGCAGCTGTTTTGGATGCCCGCTTTTTGGCGGGCATTGTTGTATTTGGGCGTGGGAGGCATTGGCGTTGCTGTTTTGTTTCACTTGTTTCGTCAATCATCACCCCAAGTCGGCATTGATGAGCAAGGCGCGTTTATTTTGGTGCGAGGTCAATATAAAAAGCTGCAGTTCATTCGTATTAATGCAGTGCAACTCATAGCCAAACAGCCAAGAGAGTCACGTCTATTGGATCGGTTTTGGCCTAGCTATCGAGTGATTTATCGAGACAGTTTGAATGAACAGGCCTATCGAACATTGCGCTCTTTTGCAGCACAACAAATGTTGTTGCACCGCAGTGAAGAAGCAAGAAAACGTTATCGATCTGCCGATTAAACGGAGTGTTTCGGTGTGAGTATAGTGGGAGCGCTGGTGGTCTGCTTTTCTGGGTAGTCCAAGGTAAAATGCAGTCCTCGACTTTCTTTTCTCGACATAGCAGAGCGAATGATCAAATCCGCCACCATGGCCAGATTGCGCAATTCTAATAAGTCATTCGAAATTTTATAATTGGCGTAAAATTCTTGTATTTCAGACAATAGCAAATCGACTCGGTGCTTCGCGCGCAACAGGCGCTTGTCCGTTCTTACTATGCCTACGTAATCCCACATAAAGCGTCGAAGCTCTTGCCAGTTGTGAGTAATAACCACGTCTTCATCAGAGTCCGTTACTTTACTTTCGTCCCAGTCGGGTATGGCCACATCCGTTGCTTCTGTGTGATTTTCGGTTATGTGTCGTGCGGCTGATCGAGCAAAAACAATGCATTCTAATAACGAATTACTGGCCAGACGATTCGCACCATGAAGTCCGGTGTACGCCGTCTCGCCAATGGCGTAAAGGTGGTCGATATCGGTCGCACTGTTACGATTCACAACCACTCCGCCGCAAGTGTAGTGCGCAGCAGGAACAACAGGGATAGGCCCTTTTGTCATGTCGTGACCATACTCTAAGCAGCGTTTATAAATCGTAGGAAAATGTTCTTTGATGAACTCTGGATCCTTGTGAGAAATATCCAGCAAAACATGATGAATACCCAAACGTTTCATTTCATGGTCAATGGCGCGCGCAACAATGTCCCGCGGAGCCAGTTCTTCTCGTTTATCAAACTTTGCCATGAATCGAGTGCCATCGGGCAACAGCAGTTTGCCGCCTTCACCTCGAACTGCTTCTGAAATCAAAAAGGTTTTTGCTTTCGCGTCGTAAAGGCAGGTTGGATGGAATTGGTTAAATTCCATATTGGCAACTCGACAACCCGCACGCCACGCCATTGCGATACCATCGCCAGACGCGGTGTCTGGGTTGCTGGTGTAGAGGTAAACTTTGCTACTACCACCACAAGCCAAAGAGACAAAACCGCCATGAAAAACTTCAATAACGTCATCGTCTAGGTTCAAAGCGTAGACACCAACGGCTTTGTTTGGGCCGGTTAGCCCTAACTTCTTTGTGGTGACCACATCGATGGCAACACGATCAGGGAAAAAGTCGATGTTTGGGTGATTTGTGGCATTCCTGATCAGTGTTTTCGAGATGGCCAAGCCTGTGGCGTCAGCGCTGTGAATAATGCGTCGATGACTGTGACCGCCTTCTTTGGTTAGGTGGTATTCTTCACTTTCGCCGTAACGGGTAAAAGGCACGCCTTGGTCAATAAGCCAATCTATGCTTTCTTTTGAGTGTTCAACGGTAAATCGAATCGCATCAGGATCGCCCAATTCGACGCCCGCGTCGATGGTGTCGCTTATGTGTGAGTCTATGGTGTCTTTATCAGATAATACGGCCGCGACACCGCCTTGAGCATACAGCGTGGATCCTTCGCGAATGTCGGCTTTTGTCAATATCGCCACGCTATGTTGGTCGGCTAGTTCAAGCGCAAGTGTGAGTCCTGCTGCCCCTGCGCCAATGATGACAATGTCGTGTTTGTAGTGTCGGCTCATTATTTTGATCTAATTATGACTAAAAAATTAATGTTACTATTGTTGTCCGTAAATAGTGAATACTTTCTGAGTGCGCATTTTGAATATTCATCATATTTTTGCGTGAGTAACGGTGTGACTTCGTTCAACAAATGATTTGTTGTTAAATGGAACTCGCTGAATTGAATGTTGTCTTCTCTTGTAGTGTGCAAGGGCGCAGATGAATCGAGGTTTTTACATGAGGTGCCTATGCAGCACGAAACGTCTTCCGATCAGGCGTTAGTTGAAAGAGTACAACAAGGTGATAAGCGAGCTTTCGATCTGCTTGTTGTTAAATATCAATATAAAGTCATCGGTTTAATTGGGCGTTATGTACAGGATAGAAGTGAAGTATTAGACGTAGCTCAAGAGAGTTTTATCAAAGCGTATCGTGCTATTGGGAGCTTTCGAGGAGAAAGTGCTTTTTATACTTGGTTGTATCGAATCGCGGTAAATACCGCTAAAAACTACCTAGTAAGCCGCTCTCGTCGTCCGCCTGAGTCCGATGTTGAGCTGGATAATGAAGATGTTTTTAGTGTGTATGAAGCGTTGGGTGATATCGATACGCCAGAAGCGAAACTCAACAGTGACCGCTTAGAACAAGCGATTCATCATGCGATTCAACAGTTACCAGAAGAACTTCGAAGCGCACTAACGTTACGAGAATTTGATGGTATGAGCTACGAAGATATTTCGTTGATTATGGACTGCCCTGTCGGGACGGTTCGCTCACGTATTTTTCGCGCACGAGAGGCCGTTGAAAAACACATACGCCCCTTGATGGAGACAGGAGAATAAAGATGACAGCTTTAAATGATGGTTTTTCAGAAAATCATGACTCCCCAGAAAGTCAGGGTATTCGAGAGGACAGCACCGCAGCAGAAAGGCTTCCTAGCTTATCCGCTATGTTTGATGGCGAAGCAACAGAACAAGATTTAGAGTGCTTATTACACGCAGACCGTGCGGAAATTAGTCGACAGCTAGAAAGTTTTCATTTGATTCAGCAGGCTCTTCATAAGGATTCGCGCGTTGAAGTGGGACTGGGCGACAGCCTAGTGTCGCGGATTCGTGCGGATCTGGATGTTGATGCTTCTTTTGGCGATACACCCGCGGACGCAACGGGCCATAATGTGTTGCCTTTTGTTTACCCGATAGCGGAAGAACAGCCAGTTCGGTCTGTCTGGCGTGTGGCACTGTCTAGTGTTGCGGTAGCGGCGAGTGTGACGTTTGTTGTTATTTTTGCGGGAAATGCGTATTTAACGCCGGATTCCGCTCCACAGAATGTTGTAGCTGAAGTGCGAGCACCAGTCATAAATGGTGTCGTGACGCCGCTTGAAGCGTTGGACAAAGGTGGGTTGCAGATAGATAACCTTAGATTGCAAAACTATTTGCGACAACACGCCGAGCAAGCCTCAATGACCGTTGGTCAAGGGATGATTCCAATGGCTCGTGTCGTTAGTTATCCAATCAAAGAGTAACGTATGAAATCGTTTTCACCATTACATATTTTTTTCACGGTGCTGTGCTTTATTATGTCGGGAGCAAGTTTCGCCAATGGCGCTGCTCCTGATGCGCTGCATTTGTTGAGAAATATGACTCAGTCGTTTTCGACGTTGCGCTATGACGGTGTTTTTGTGCATTCAGAAGCGATGAACATGAATAGTATGCGTGTGCGTCATGACTTAATGGACGGTGTGGAATACGAAAGTTTGGTCGATTTAGATGGCGACAAAGTGGAAGTCTTGCGGATCGACAATAAGATTATTTGTGTTTATCCAAATGCTCATGTAGCCAATATGCGTTCGCCATTGATGCCGCCCTTTAAACGCTTTAAAAATGTAGAAAGTGAGCGTCTGCTGAAAGGTTATGACATGGTTGTGGGTTCACAAATTAGCCGTATTGCGGGTCGTAATGTCGTGGCGGTTAAGTTAGTGCCAAAAGATCAGTATCGTTATGGGCATGAATTTTGGTTGGACGAGAAAAACCATTTTCTGTTGAAGCATGACATGATGAAAGTGGATGGCCAATTATTAGAGCGTATCCAATTTACATCGGTTAATTTTGCACCGGACTTGAAACAGGAAGACTTTGTCCCAAAAGAGGGTAGTTACGCTGAGCCTGTTGTAGAAGCTCAGCCAAGACGGGTTAAAAATCTTTGGCAATTTGATTGGTTGCCAGAGGGGTTTTCATTGGTGTGGCCAGAGGCCAGATCGCTGAACCACGGAACCAGTATGCTGCTTTTATCAGACGGTATGACCACTGTGTCTGTGTTTATTGAACCAACCATGAAGGCCAAAGCCATGTCTATTTTGAACATGGGGGCAACCATTGCTGGCGAGCGTAGCATTAAAGTAAAAGATCAATTGTATTTGTTAACCATGGTGGGTGAAGTACCGGAACTCACCATTGAAAAACTGATGACCGTATTTATGCCAAGGCCAGAGCATGATTGAAGAGACTGGAAAAGTGCTGTCTATTGAAGATGGCTTTGCTGATGTTGAAACCATTCGTACCAGCAGTTGCACGTCTTGCCGTGCTCGTCATGGCTGCGGTCATCATGCCATCGCACAAGTGTCATCGGCTAACCGCATGCGCATGAAAGCCATCGATTCATTGAATGTTAAAGTCGGCCAGAACGTGGTGGTTGGAATTCCCGAAGATACGTTATTGCAAGCGTCTATTTGGATGTATCTGATCCCTTTATTGGGTTTGGTTGGTGGGGCAATCATTCCTTCGATATGGGGAGGAGAGTCTGGCATCGCGGTTATTTTTTCTATTATTGGTTTCGCTGGTGGTTTATGGTTGGCACGAAACAAGTCCCAGCAAGAAATGAACAATCTTGATTATTACCCCAAAATTTTAAGAATTGAATCGCTGAATGACAGTCACATCCCTGTGGTTGTGACGCCATAAGCGTCTAATCGTCTTCACCTGGCACTGTAATGAATTTGGTAGTCTTAAGGAGACCAATCAATGAACAGATTGCTTAAACACGCCGGCACTGTTGTCATCAGTACGTTTATGATGGCTTCAATGCTTTCTCATGCCGCTTCTTTGCCTGACTTTACCGAGTTAGTAGAAAAAGCGTCCCCCGCTGTTGTGAATATCAGTACGGAACAGACTGTGACCACAAAAACCGCAAATGAAGGCGGTCAGCAATTGGGGCCAAACAGTGAAGAGCTTAATGAGTTCTTTAAACACTTCTTTGGCCAACAACCTTTCGGTCAGCAATCACCGCCACAACAAGGGCAACGTAACTCATTGGGTTCGGGTTTTATTGTTTCTCATGATGGTTATGTGTTGACCAATAATCATGTGATCGATGGTGCGGATGTGATTCATGTTCGTTTGAATGATCGACGTGAGTATTTGGCTAAGTTAGTCGGTACCGATCCACGAACGGATTTGGCGCTGCTTAAAATTGATGCCGACGATTTGCCCATCGTGAAAATGGGGGATTCTGATAAGCTAAAACCCGGTCAATGGGTGTTGGCAATAGGGTCGCCTTTCGGCTTTGATTATACGGTAACGGCGGGCATTGTTAGTGCAACAGGCCGCAATTTGCCGTCGGATAATTATGTGCCTTTTATTCAAACAGACGTGGCAATTAACCCTGGTAACTCAGGTGGCCCATTGTTCAACTTAGATGGCGAGGTTGTTGGTATTAACTCTCAGATCTATACGCGCTCAGGTGGTTTCATGGGGGTATCTTTTGCGATTCCTTCCAAAGTAGCGATGTCTGTAGTGGATCAGCTTAAGAGTGATGGTAAGGTGTCTCGTGCATGGCTCGGGGTATTGATTCAAGATGTCAACAATGAACTTGCTGAGTCTTTCGGTCTAGATCGTCCAAATGGCGCGTTGGTTAGCCGAGTGTTACCCGACTCCCCAGCTGAAAAAGCCGGTCTTAAGTCTGGCGACATCATTCTCAAATTTAATGGTGAATCGATTGCGCACTCTGGGGAGTTGCCTTACATAGTTGGGCAGTTAAAAGCAGGCGATAAAGTGAAAGCTAACGTGTATCGTGACGGTAAAGAGCAAACCATTTCAGTCACATTGGATGCTCGCCCGACAGACCCTAAAATGATGGCTCAGTCTCAGCAAGATCAAAATCGATTGGGAATGATCGTGGGTGAAGTGCCTGCGGACATGGCCAAAAAATTTGAGATTGATGGTGGCGTTGTGATCGAACAAGTACTCGGTGGTACTGCGGCTCGCAACGGTCTACAACAAGGTGATGTGATTACTATGTTGAATGGCAAGCGCATTGCTGGTGTGGCGGATTTCACGGGAATCGCTAAAGACATTCCAAGTGGCCGTTCTGTTCCAATGCGAGTGATCAGACAAGGTTACCCAATGTTTATTCCGTTCAAAATCATTGAGTAATAATAAAATATGAAAAAAGCGGCCAATAGGTCGCTTTTTTTGCTTAAAACTTGTGAGAGTTGCGCAGAGTGAGTCTAAAGCGTTCAAAATGACGACCCAGAACCGAATTGTCTGGGTCGCATGGAAAAGCTCTTTCTACATTGATACGTTACAGCTGTTTCGAGAATATCTTCGAGTTTCGCTGATAATTGTAAAGTGCCTGTTTTTTCGTTGGTAGGCTGCTTAATGTGGTTTCGCTGAACCCTCGTTCAATAAACCAATGTGCTGTTCGTGTTGTTAGCAGGAACAGCATGGAGAGATTCAGGCGTTTTGCGGCTTGCTCTATGCCCTTGAGTAAGCGCTCTCCGCGGTTTGATCCTCGGTAGTCGGGTGATACCGCCAGACACGCTAATTCCCCTGAGTATTCTTGTTCAAACGGATACAACGCCGCACACGCAACAATAGCGCCGTCACGCTCAATGACGATAAAACGGTCTATTTCATTTTCTAATAATTCGCGAGAACGTCTCACTAAAATGCCTTTTTCTTCCAGTGGTGACAGTAGCGCCATCATGCCGCCAACATCATCAATGTGGGCAGGACGAAGTTGCTCGTAGCTGTCTTCGTCGATCATGGTGCCAGAACCTTCTCGGGTGAACAGTTCTTGCAGTAAGCCACCATTTTCATTGTAAGAAATGAGGTGGGCACGAGGTACGCCTTGTCTTACGGCTTGAACGCATGCATCCAGTGCGGCGTGGGTAATGGTGGACAGTGTCTTTTCTTTTAAAATCGCTTCAGCGTCTCTGGTTAGTAGTTCTGAGTACAGTTCGCCGTTGCTCTTAAATACGCCTTCTTCTTCTGCAAAAATGACGAGTTTATCGGCTTTTAATTGAATAGCGGCCTGAATCGCTACGTCTTCGCTTTTGAGGTTAAATACTTCTCCGGTAGGAGAAAAGCCAAGGTGTGGTAACAGCACCATGTTGTCGTCTTCTAACAAGCGAAAGATGGCTTCGGTATCGATGCGGCGAACTTCACCTGTGTGGCCGTAATCAATACCGTCCACAACACCCAGTGGGCGAGCAATAACGTAGTTGCCACTGCAGACTTTCAGCCTCGCTCCGTCCATGGGAGTATTGGAAAGCCCCATTGAAAGCTGTGCTTCAAGCTGAACTCTCACGGCCGCCGATGCTTGAATGATGTCCAGAAGTTGGTCTTGAGGCGTCACCCGATAATCGTCTTCGACGCGACTGACTAAACGTCGATTGGCTAATACTCGGCTGATCTGTGGACGTGCGCCTTGTACTAATACCAAGCGAATACCCAACGAGTCCAGCAAAGCGAGGTCGTGGATGATGCTTGAAAAGTGAGCGCATTCTACGGCCTCACCCGGAATTAATATAACGAAGGTTTTTCCCCTATGGGCATTAATATAGGGGGAAGAATGGCGGAACCAGTCCACATAATTAAATTCTTCAGGCACGCTATTCCTCATTGTTTGGCTCGTTTGTTTGAAGGCAAAAACGCTCGATTAGACCGCGAATTACCTGTTGCATCGGTTGAATTTGATCCAGCGCCATAAATTCATTGGGCTGGTGGGCTTGATCTATTGAACCAGGCCCGAGTATTAGGGTTTCCATTCCCATTTGATTCAGGAAAGACCCTTCGGTAGCAAAAGCGACGGTGGTGGCTTGTCGTTTGGTTAATGTCTCACACGCTTTAATGATATCCGATTCAACGGAGGTATAAAAAGAAGGAACATCAGGAAACAACGAATTTAACTGAATTATGGTTCCTGTTTTCTCTTCGATGCGAGGCAATATCTGAGCAATTTCGGCCATTAGCGATTGATTGCTCATACCCGGTAATGCGCGTAAATCGAACTCAAGTTCGCAACGACCGCAGATCCGATTAGGGTTGTCACCGCCATGAATGCAGCCAAAGTTCATAGTGGGGTAGTCGATCACAAAACTGGCATCGCGATAGTTTGCTTTTAACTGCTGACGAAACACCATTAATTCTGACATGACTTCATGCATGGCATCGAGTGCATTGTTGCCAAGTGATGGATTGGAAGAATGGCCAGCTTGTCCTGTGACTTGGATTCGCTCCATCATGATGCCTTTGTGGGCATACACAGGTGTTAACGACGTAGGCTCACCGATCAAGGCGTATCTTGCTTTGAACTTTTGTTGGTCTACGAGTGCTCTTGCTCCTGACATGGAGCTTTCTTCATCTGCGGTTGCCAGAATAATCAGCGGCTGTTTCACCTTAGAAAGTGACATTTGGCGAACGGTATCCAGCACAATGGCAAAGAATCCCTTCATATCACAGCTGCCCAATCCGTAAAGCTTTTGGTCTCTTTCTTCCAATTTAAAAGGGTCAGATTGCCAGCGGCCTTTATCATAAGGCACGGTATCTGTATGGCCTGCCAATACCAATCCACCCTCGCCCGTTCCGAGTGTGGCGATCAAATTGAATTTGTTCGGCTGGTCCGGTAGTGGCATAACTTCGCATTGGAAACCTTGCGAGCTTAACCAGCTTTCAAGTAACTGAATCACGCCTTTATTTGACTGATCCCAGTGAGCTTGGCTACAACTGATAGAAGGCGAAGCAATGAGTTGTGACATCATACTGATAAGAGAGGGAAGAACGGGCATACGAATGCTCCTTGGAGTAATTACCTAATATTACTACTGTAAGCTAGGCATCTGGTACACTTGCTCGCACATTATTTTTCTTTGTTGTTGGCTCAACAGCAAAGGTTTTAGAGGTTCGTATATTATGGCTACCGAGCTAGAGCTTAAGTTAATGGTTCAGTCTGAGTTTCTCAAGTCGGCAAGTGACTTTCTTGACGAATTTTGTCGATTATCAGACAACGACGATCAATCCCGTCAGCCCACATTGCTGTTAATGAATGCGTATTTTGATACCGAAAACGCCAGTTTGATGCAGGGCGGTATGGCGCTGCGTATTCGCGCTGTGAACAACACGTTTATTCAAACGGTCAAAACGCGTGGAAGTAATCGGATAGGCATGCATGCTCGCGGTGAATGGGAATGGATTCTCCCAAATGACCAATTAGATTTGGCGCTGCTGAAAGAGGTGCCATTACCTGAGCCGTTGCAGGATATGTCATGGAGCAATGAGCTTGTTGAAGTGTACCGTACTGACTTTGAGCGCCAAGTGTGGAACATACAGACCCAAGATAGCAAAATGGAAGTGGTGTGTGATCAAGGTAAAGTGACATCGCCCTACGGTGAGGATTTAATCAGTGAGTTAGAGCTTGAATTGAAGGAAGGTGATGAGGTCGGTTTATACCAATTTGCTTTGCAATTGGCGACACAGGTGCCAGTTCAAGTTAGCGTGGTGTCTAAAGCGCAAAAAGGCGTGCGTCTGAAATACGGTCAAATCGAATTTCCAGAAAAGCCACAGGATATGGCGAACAAAATGACCTTAGCGGCTTACTGGTATGAAGTTTGGTTAGTGTATTGGGAAGCCATGTCTTTCATGAAAGATGAAGCCTTGCTGCAACCGTTCCGTCATTCTATGTCCCAATTAAAAGCCTGTTTGCCAACAGAGCTGGCCAAACAAATCGAGGATTTGGATCAGCAGATAATGCCATATTTGATCGACGAGACGACGGTATTAACGCAGCTGGCTGCGATGAAACCAATTGGTGTAACCATGTTAACGATTGGGCAATGGTTAAACCGTCAAGCCCTTTAACCCCCATTATTGAATGTAAAATAACAAGAAGATTTTGAAAGGAAGCCACTTTTGACCACTCCGCATTTGAACCCACACTACGCGATTTTTTGTGAACAGACTCCGGCTCGATCATTGCTTTTAGAACATATTCAAGACGCGAGAAAAAGACAAAGTCTGGAGGTATTAACGGCTGAGCAGATTGAGTTTTTGGAACCTTTGTGGGTTCTAAGCGACTATTTGCATCAACAACTGGTGCGCTTCCCTCACTGGTTGGACGATTTGTTGGTGTTAACGCATTTGCCTGAATTGCCCTCAAAAGAGGCCATGATGGCCGGTGAAGCATGCTTTCACAAGGCCGCCAGCATTTGCGCTAATGAATCACAAGAGGCGTTAGATGAAGCGGGTTTTATCAAGCGTTTGCGTTTGTATCGTCAATGGTGGATGGTCAGATTGATCGCCTTAGATATTCAGCAGCTACTGCCATTAACTGAGTTAACCTCCCGTTTGAGCGGCCTAGCGGATGCTTGTGTGAATGCCAGTCTGCAATGGACAACGCAGCACTACCTTTCCCTGTATGGTCAAGCGCTCGATGGTCAAGGACTACCGCAATCCATGATTGTGATTGGCATGGGAAAACTGGGCGGGAATGAGCTGAATTTATCTTCTGACATCGATTTGATTTTTGCCTTCCGCGAACATGGTGACACACAAGGTGGTAAAAAAAGCCTGTCTCACCAAGAGTACTTTACAAAGCTTGGGCAAAAGTTGATTCAGCATTTAGATCAGGTGACGGCGGATGGTTTTGTGTTTCGTGTCGATATGCGCTTGCGTCCTTTTGGTCAGTCTGGTGCCTTGGTGCTAAATATGGACTCATTGGAAAACTACTACCAAGATCAAGGCCGAGATTGGGAGCGTTACGCCATGATCAAGGCGAGAGTCATGGCGGGGAACACGCTTGATATTCGTGAATTCGAAGCCTTACGCAAACCGTTTGTGTATCGAAAATACCTTGATTTTGGTGCAATAGGTGCCTTACGGGATCTAAAGCAGATGATTGCCAAAGAAGTGCGTCGTAAAGGCATCGAGCACAACATTAAATTGGGAGAGGGCGGCATTCGTGAAGTGGAGTTCATTGCGCAAGCGTTACAGATATTGCACGGTGGCCGCGATCAGGGGTTGCAAACTCCTGCCTTATTAAAAGTGTTGCCTTACCTTGCTCAGCAGGATTATTTGTCTGAGGAAGAGGAGCAACAATTGCGCGAAGCGTATTTGCTTTTGCGTCGAACCGAGCATGCCTTGCAAGCGGTGAATGACGAACAAACTCAATTGTTGCCCGACGATGAGCGTGCGCGTACTCGCATTGCTTTATTGGTTGGATTTCCTACATGGGAGGCGTTAGATGAGCGCTTGTGGGAAGTTCGTCGCAATGTGCACCGAGCGTTTGTCGCATTAATTGATGACGGTCATGAAAGCAGTGACGAAGTAAAGAGCCAAGAATCATGGCGTTTATTGATCAAGCACCCAGAAGATCGTGACGCAATACAAGACGCCATCGAGTTGATTGAATGGCAAGACCAAGACGCTATTATCAACCGCATATCTCAACTGCTAAGTTCGCGTACCGTGGTATTTATGCAGCCTATTGGCCATGAGCGACTTGCCGTATTTTTAGCCGCCTTAATGGCGACATTACCTGATGAGGCTAACCCTGATCTGGTGCTGGAGCGGGTGTTTCCTATTCTAGAGGCGGTACTGCGCCGTACTGCATATTTGGTGTTGCTGTGTGAGAACCAAACGGCATTGACGCATTTAATTCGTTTGTGTCGGGAAAGTGTGTGGTTTACCCAAGCCATTTCTACCACACCCGCACTGCTGGATGAATTACTTGATGCGAACACCTTGTTTTCGCCGCCAAATAAAACCATGTTGGCAGAAGAGCTTCAGCAAATATTGCTGCGCTTGCCCGAAGAAGACGAAGAAGCGCAAATGGACGCAATGCGTCGCTTTAGACGATCCATCATTTTGCGTATTGCCGCCTGTGATATCACAGAGATATTACCTGTGATGAAAGTAAGTGATCACTTAACGTGGCTTGCTGAAGTGCTTTTAGATCAAGTGCTACAGCAGTCATGGCAATATTTAACCAAAAAGCACGGTTTTCCAGTCAGTCAGGGAGAAGCTTCTTACACCCCGCAGTTAGCGATCATAGGCTACGGAAAGTCCGGGGGCTGGGAATTAGGGTACGATTCTGATCTGGATTTGGTTTTTATTCATGATGCTCAAGCAAACGGAAGTACAGACGGCGATCGCAGTATTGATAACCTGACTTTTTATACTCGCCTTGGCCAGCGCCTTATTCACATGATCACCAGTTACACGGCCGCGGGTCGATTGTATGAAGTGGACATGCGTTTACGGCCTTCTGGTAACTCTGGATTATTGGTGTCCAGTCTAGAGGCTTTTAAAGATTACCAACAAAAGGAAGCGTGGGTGTGGGAGCATCAAGCGTTAACACGTTCTCGTGGTTTGGCAGGCGAGCCGAATTTGTTAGCGAAATTTGAAACGTGCCGTAAAGACATAATTGCTTCCGTTCGTGATCGACAAGCCTTAAAAGCCGAAGTCATTAAAATGCGTGAAAAAATGCGCGATCATCTGGATACGGGTGGAAAAGAAAAAGGCTTTGACCTTAAACAAGGCGCGGGTGGCATTATTGATATTGAGTTTATGGTGCAGTATTTGGTATTGGCTTGGTCGAATCAGCACGCTGAGCTCATGCGATTTTCGGATAATGTTCGTCAGTTGGAAGCGGCGGCTTTCGTTGGCTTATTAGACGCCGAGCAAGCCGAAAAAATGACCGACACCTATACGCTTTATCGTTCGCTGGCGCATCGACTTAGCCTCCAGCAACAGGGACGAGTGGTTCAAAGTGAAGCATTGGCCAGCAACCAAAATTTAATAAGCCAGTATTGGGAGCGATTCGTAAGCGATGAAACGCTGTGAGTGGTGAACGGGTTTAACGAATGGTAAAAATACATTCGTAAAATAGTCTTGTGCTAGCTATACTGTTTCTATTGATGTTTTTTTGAACAAACGATACATGAGCCGCATTCAGTAAAATGATTGCCAACAGGAGGAGGAAACATGCCAAGTGTTAATGGTGTGAGCAGTCCTGAGATGGATTATGCAAGCGAAGCGTACAGCGCCAATTTGGCCAAAGCCGCTCAGCAACAAAAGGCGGAGCAAGATCTTGCCTTACTCGCAGAAGCCGCAAAAAATGTTACGCCAGCCGCAAGCAGTGGTTCGCACACTACAACAGACAACTTAGGCCAGAATATCAATATCAACGTTTGATGGTTGTCCTGAGTTCCCATTACGGAAAATCGATAAAAGCCCCGCTGGAAAACCAGCGGGGCTTTTTTGGAAAATACGTGAGTTCGGAACACTAAAGAGTCTCAGTGGATCGATCGTCTTCTGGCAGTGGTTGATTGTCGATAACGGCTTCAAAGGCTTTCAGACGTTTGTAGATAGAGAGAAGTTCTACAATGGTTGTCCAAGAGTTGATGAGATATTGGAAAGAGTTTTCCACTTGGTTAAACGCATTCAATACACGTTGCATAATGCCCAATGTAAAAGCGCCTGCCACAATAGATGGCGCTAATACGATCAATGGAACAAATTGTCCGACGTTCAAGTAACCATATCGTACTACGTTGAAATATAAGTAGTTTGCATAAAGACGGAAATAATTTTTGCGTACATTCTCAAACAATTCATTGAGGCTAATGGGTGTTGCGCGGTCTGCGTGATCTTCGCCATAGACCAGTTCTTTTCGGTAAGCGGCTTCAACTTTCTGGTTTTTGAATTCCAGTCCAGGAAGTTTTATTCCAGCCAAAGCCAGTAATAATGTGCCAAAAATTGACCACATAATGGCGGTAAATACCAAAGCTTGAGGCACTTCACCGATCAAGGGCAAGGTTTTTACGTAGCCAGAAAGTCCCCATAAAATGGGCAAAAACGCGATCAGCGTCATCACGGATCGAAGTAAGCTGACTCCTAGCCCTTCCACAATAGAGGCGAAACGCATGGTGTCTTCTTGAATACGTTGTGATGCCCCTTCAATATGGCGTACTTGATCCCATTTTGATGTGTAATAGCTGGTCATCGCTGTACGCCAGCGGAATACATAGTGACTGATGAAAAAGTTACTCAATACGGATACAGTGATAGCGACCATGATGATCACGGCAACCGTAGACAATTCAGCGTAATAATCGGCGAGAAAAATGCTATTGGGTTCGGCAAGCGCTTTTTGGATAAGGTCATAAAAGCTGCCGTACCATTCGTTTAGCATAACGCTGACTTGCACTTGAAACCAGGTTATAAAAACAATCAAAGCAGATCCGAGTACAGACCATTTTGCCCATTTCTGGCCGCCAAATAGAATCCAAGCACCAACAAAAATGAGATAGCACAGTATCATGTATTGATAGAGCCATACATCTAATGCTGTGCTTTGCGCGCTTTGAAAAGCGGCTTGAGCTGCCGCATCAGCGCCTTCGGCTAAGGCATCTGGAAAGTGAACGCCAAACACAGAGCCCAAACTTAATGTGGGGCCAATATCTTGAATCACAAAATACCAACCAAGAACACAGGCGAGTGCCCATAGGGCGAAACTTAAAAAGAAAAGTTTGGGTTTAGGAAAAAAGATTGAAACACAGTATCGTTTCTCTATTAGTTGAATGAGTCATAAGCCATTGATTTTCTCAGAGTTGTCCAATGGCACTTTGCCTGAGCTTAAACCACTCAAGTGATAATCACAATCAACTAACCTTTAAGGAATCAGCAAAAAAGGCGATATTTCTATCTGTTAAGGCTGATAACAGATTGAGGTTGGAACATAGATATAAAAAATCGGACCGAAGTCCGATTTTTTATAGAGTATTGATATAAAGACACTTAGCCGATTTGGTTGTTAGCAACCACGGTCGCAATGGCGTTATCAAGACGAGCTAGGCCGTCAGCAATGTCTTGTTCTGTGATGATCAAAGACGGTGCCAAACGCAATACGTTCGGACCGGCAACCAGCACAAACAAGCCTTCTTCTGCCGCGGCTTTAACGATTTCACCCGCTTTGCCAGCTAAGCTATCAATGACTTCTGCACCGATCAAAAGACCCATACCACGAATGTCTTTAAAGACGTGATACTTTTCGTTTAGGGCGGTTAGGCCGGCTACAAAAATATCATGTCGCTTCGCAACGCCACCAAGTACTTCTGGTGTGTCGACGATGTCAATCACGGCTTCTGCAATAGCACAAGCCATTGGGTTGCCGCCATATGTGCTGCCATGTGTACCAAATGCCAAGCTTTTAGCGGCTTTTTCAGTGGCTAACATAGCACCAACAGGGAACCCATTGCCTAAGGCTTTTGCCGTCGTCATTACGTCAGGTTTTACGCCAAGTTGCTCGTAAGCGTACAACGTACCTGTACGGCCAACACCTGATTGTACTTCGTCATAAACCAATAGGGCGTTGTATTGGTCACACAATTCACGAACTTGTTTTGCAAATTCAACGTCTGCCGGAATGATACCGCCTTCGCCTTGAATCGGTTCCATTACAACAGCACAAGTCTTGTCGCTAATGATCGCTTTAAGCTGCTCAATGTCATTGTAGTCACAATGCTTGATGCCACCCGGAGTGGGTTCAAAGCCTTCTTTGTATTTTGCTTGTCCGCCAACAGACACGGTAAACAAAGTACGACCATGGAAGGATTTGTAAAAGGCGATAATTTCGTGCTTTTCTGGGCCAAAATTATCAAACGCGTAACGACGAGCCAATTTGAACGCAGCCTCGTTGGCTTCTGCGCCACTGTTGGCAAAGAAAACACGATCAGCAAAGGTTTTTTCAGTCAGTTTTTTTGCCAATCGTAGTGCAGGTTCGTTGGTCATGACATTGGATAAATGCCAAATTTGTCCAGCTTGCTCACGCATGACGTTGACTAAAGTTGGATTAGAATGACCCAATGCAGTAACCGCGATGCCGCCTGCAAAATCGATGTATTCTTTACCTTCTTTGTCCCATACGCGAGAGCCTTCACCACGCACTGGAATAATTGCAGAAGGTGCATAGTTAGGAACCATGACTTCGTCAAAGGTTGCTCTCGTTACTTGTTGTGCCACTTTACTATCCATCTTAAAAAAAGACCTCTTAAAAATAGGCGGCCGACAGGACGACCGCCTTTTGGTTTATATCAGATTTCTCAACTCGCGAATAGCAACAGTTACCATCGCAAGCGTTAATTCGCTTTCGGCTTTTATTTCACTAAATGCCGCACGGTAATGCTTGATGCTGTCACTGTTAGAATCGCGCCAATGAGTCAAACGTTGTTCCAGCTTTTTGATGTCCGCACTGGATTGAATGACCTCTTGGGTGAGGGTTCTCAAACCATTGTCGACTTCGTCGCCAAGTCCCGCTTTTGCACGGCGTTGCCACATGTCATCGGCAGACAGTTCACCGACTTTGTAACGTAACCAATGCAGTTCTAGATCCATTTCAAGTGCAAAGTAGGTTTGAGCCACATCCAAGACTTCTGTTTCGGTGTTTGAAGCCACTCGAATGATGTCTAGTCCGTAGAATAGGTAGTTGATTGACGACAGTCTTTCCGCTACTTCAGTCGGGATGTTTTGCTCAACCAGACTTGCCGTAATGTCAGCCAAATGTGCTTGGCTGGATTCCGTCAAAATGGCTTGCATGTTTGCTCTGATCACTTCTACACCCGGCTTATATGTGTCTTTTAAGCGCTGGATGGACAAGCTTTCGCGTGTATTACGCAACAACCAAAGCGTTGCGCGTTCTAACAGACCCTGAATACGAATCAGTAAGCTATTCAAGACAGCGTTAGACACAGTGAAGTCTAGGCCGTTGATCGCATCCCAAAGTGCTGGAATACCAAAAATATCCTCTGCCGCCATGTAAGCACGTACCACGTTCAAAGAAGACGCACCGGTCTCTTCTTGCATGTAAGTGGTAAATGTTGGCCCCATACGGTTGCCAAGGTTATTGGTCACGTGGCCTGCGATGATTTCTTGAATCAATGGGTGTGACGCCATTTGGCCGCCGAAGTGCTTCGTCAACTGTGTTGGGAAGTATTCATTGATCTGAGTGGTCAAATCAGAGTCTTCACCAATGCCGTCTTCTACCAATTGCTCGGACAGTTTGATTTTTGAATACGCCAACAAGACAGAAATCTCAGGGCGAGTTAAGCCTTGCGCTTTATTCAAGCGTTTTTTGATTTGCGCGTCACTTGGCAGGTATTCGATTTCACGGTTCAGGCGTCCTTCTCTAACAAGAGACTGGATCAAACGCCAGTGATCGGCAAGGCGTTCAGGCGCTTGCGCATTGGCCAAAGACAACACATGGCTTTGGCCACGGTTATGACGCAATACTAATTTACCCACTTCGTCGGTCATTTCCGCAAGCAAGCTGTTACGTTGTTTCTCGGTTAAGTCGCCGTTTTCTACAACACGGTTCAGTAAGATTTTGATGTTAACTTCGTGATCCGAGCTGTCAACACCCGCCGAGTTATCGATTGCATCCGTGCTGATTAAACCGCCTTTTTGAGCGAATTCGATACGACCTAGCTGAGTTAAGCCTAGGTTGCCGCCTTCACCAACGATTTTGCAACGTAGTTCTTTGCCGTTGACACGCAGCCCGTTGTTAGCACTCGTCGCCCGCATCGGCATGGGATTCGCCTTCGGATTTCACGTACGTCCCGATACCACCGTTCCAAAGTAGATCGACTGGTGCTTTCAAAATAGCATTGATCAAATCGGTTGGCGCCATGGACTTGACGTTACCCTCAATACCAAGCGCTTTACGAATATCCGCATTGATTGGGATGGACTTCGCAGAGCGATTGAAGATACCGCCGCCTTTAGAAATAAGCTCTTTGTTGTAATCTTCCCAAGATGAGCGAGGCAATTTGAACATGCGTTCACGCTCAACAAAAGATGTTGCTGCATCTGGCGTTGGGTCGATAAAGATGTGCATGTGGTTAAATGCAGCAATTAAGCAGGTGTGTTTTGATAACAGCATGCCGTTACCAAATACATCGCCCGCCATGTCGCCGATACCCACAGTGGTGAAGTCCGTTGTTTGGCAATCAATGCCGATCTCTTTGAATTGACGTTTAACGGATTCCCAAGCGCCGCGTGCCGTGATGCCCATTTTTTTATGGTCGTAACCATTAGAACCACCAGAGGCAAAGGCGTCGCCTAGCCAGAAGCCGTATTTCGCAGAAATACTGTTCGCTAAGTCGGAGAAGGTTGCGGTGCCTTTATCCGCTGCGACTACCAAGTACGGGTCATCTTCGTCGTAGCGAAGAACGGAAAGCGGTGGCACCACTTCGTTTTGCACCAAGTTGTCTGTGATGTCTAGCAAGCCACTAATGAACGTTGTGTAGCAATGGATAACTTCTGCTTGAACTTCTTCACGCGATGCGTTCTTTTTCAGTTGTTTGGCAACGAAACCACCTTTTGCTCCAGATGGAACGATAACGGCGTTTTTCACCATTTGTGCTTTTACCAAGCCAAGAACTTCGGTACGGAAGTCTTCCATACGGTCAGACCAACGTAATCCACCACGAGCGACTTTACCACCGCGCATGTGAATACCTTCAACCCAAGGCGCGTAGACGAAAATTTCGAACTTTGGTCTTGGTAGCGGTACCGCTGGGATCAATGACGGGTCCAATTTGAAAGAGACGTAATCTTTGACATCGCCTTCAGCACCAGCTTGGTAGAAGTTGGTACGCAGCATAGCCTGAATCACTGATAGGTAGTGTTTCAGAATGCGGTCTTCGTCCAAGTTTGCCACTTGATCCAATTCAAGATCGATTTTCTCAAGCAATTTTTGAACTTTTTCGTCACGTTTGGTTTCTTGGCTTGGGTCAAATCGTTGTTCGAAAAGTTGAACCAAAAGACGAGCGATGCCCGCATTTTTTTCTAGTGTTTGTTGCATGTATTGCAAAGAAAAAGGCACTTGCAGTTGCATCAAGTACTTGGTTAGCGCACGCAGCATGGTAACTTGGCGCCATGTCAAAGAGGCACTTAATACTAGGGCGTTGAAGCGGTCATTTTCGACACGACGACTGAACACTTGGTTGAATGCGTCTTGGAACGCTTCGCGTTGTGTGTTCTTTTCAAGGTTAACGTCGGCATCAACACTAATAGCAAACTCAACAACCCAAGTATTGGCTGAGCCATCACCATTTTGGTCTAGCTCGTATGGGCGTGCTTCCAGAACTCGCAAACCCATGCACTCCAAAATTGGCAATACATCGGAGAGTATCAGTGTGGTACCTGCACCGTATACTTTAAAGAAATAGTTGTTTTTCGTTTGGCCTACTTGACGGTATATGTGCGTAGAAATATCGCCTTCACCTGCCAATAGACTTAGACGTTCAATGTCTAAAACCGCTGCGTTTGGCGAGAAATCTTCACGGTAAGCAGCAGGCAAATAAGGGACATAGTCATTGAATAAAACGTTGCCGCTTTCTTCGCCATGGCTCTTATGTAATGCCGTTAATAGCTTGTCTTCCCATGAACTCATGGCGTCTTGCATCTTACGCTGAATGTCTTCTGCGTCGATGGTTGGACTTTGTTTTGGATCGGCAATCTGAATGGTGAAGTTGACGCGAGCCAATACAAGCTGAGAAAACTGTACGTTAAATTCTGAGCTGGTGCCGTTGCAAGCTGTCATCAATATGTCTTGCATCTTGATTCGCAGTTCGGTGTTGTACCGATCACGTGGAACATAAACCAAGGCGTTTAGGAAACGACCATAAATGTCTTTGCGCAAGAATACACGCAATTGGCGACGTTCTTGAATGGCCAAGATGCTTTCAATTGTGCTGAACAGCTCTTCGACTGGTGCTTGAAGCATTTCGTCACGCGGGTAGCTGTTTAGAATGTGCTTTAGGTTTTTGCCCTTGTGGCTGTTTGGATCCACGTTGGCTTTTTCGACGATGACATTCAGTTTTTTACGCAATAATGGAATGTCTTGTAAGCGAGCAATGTAAGCCGCAGAAGAGTACAAGCCAAAGAAGCGCCATTCACCAATCACTTTGCCTTTTTTGTCAAAGCGTTTGATGCCTAGGTAATCTAAGTGAACTGGGCGGTGAATGGTTGATACGGCGGTAGATTTTGTAAGAACAAGAATGTTTGAACTGTCTATGGCCAATTTTGCCAAGTTATCTTGCAATACGATGTCGCGTTTTACTTTCTTGTCGTTGATATCACGGAAAGTACCAAGACCTGAGCCGTCTACCAATTTAAGGTGAGTCTCTTCGCCTTCAACCGATAGGTCATATGCGCGGAAGCCAATAAAGGTGAAGTGGTCGTTTGCTACCCAACGCAAGAAATCTAGGATTTCTAGGTGTTCTTCGCTGCCTTTAAGGTGTGCTAACTGCTCAGACTCTACAATGACATCGTTGAGTTTTGCTTTCATCGTTGGCCAGTCGGTGACGGTTTTTTTCACATCGACTAAGCTGTTTAGAAGTTCTTCTTTTATTTCATCCAGCAAATTGATGTCAGATAAACGATCGATCTCGAATCTCATCAAGGCTTCGTGAGAAGTGGATGTTAAATTGATGTTCTGTAGTTCGCCTTTTTTATTGCGGTCAACAGGAACAACAGGGTGTGCAGTTAGGTGAATCGTGTGGCCAAGACGAACCAGCGCCATATTAAAAGACGAGACAAGGAACGGCATATCATCTGTTAGTATTTCAATAACAGTGTGAGTGGATTGCCAGCTGTGTTCCTCGTAGTTCGGATTGTATACACGAACTTTAGGTTGATTCGTTGGGCGTTGTTGAATGAAGTCCCATAGGCAAATGATCGTGCCATATAAGTTTTCAATTGATTCATTCACTAGGTCTTCTGTTAGAGAGTCCTGAAAATAAAGACGGGTTAGTTGAATCAGATTGTTCGCTTCTGCGGCGTTAAAGTTTTCGTTTATTTCGACTTCTACGCGTTCGATTAATTCGTTTTTTTTGTAATCAGTCATTAGAACTCATCCCTCGTGAGTGGTGTTCTTAATAAAACTAGTTGTAAATGCAATTTTGCGAAAGTTTTGGGTTTGGACTCTGGATACGATTATTATGAAAATTCATCTCCTTTGATAGTTGGCAACTTTTCAAATTGCGACACATTGTTACAATGCTTGGTTAATTGGGCTAAAAAAGTCTTGCTCAATACGAAAAAAACCTTTGTTATCCATTTTAAACGAAATAAACTCCTTTTTTGCCTATAGTTCGCAGGATAATATTTTGTACAAGACCGAATTCGCATCAAGAGAAATCATGCAGGCAAGTAAAAAGCCCTTAAAATACGGTTTTTTACTTTTGCCGCAGTATTCTATGTTGGGTTTTTCTTCCGCTATTGAAACATTGCATATGGCAAACTGGGTGGCAGGAAAAGAGCTTTATTCTTTCTGTACTATTAGTCATGAAGAAAGAGAGATCCCTTCTAGTACGGGGGTTACAACCGTTTCTGACTATCTAACCAGTGACGCGCCAAGCGATTTGGACGCCATTTTTGTCTGTGGGTCCTCTCCAGGTATAAAAAACGAAAGTCAGACTTTAGAAAATTGGATAAAAAAACAAGCAAAAAGACAGGTTGGACTGGGCGGTGTCTGCACAGGAAGCTACTTATTGGCAAAAGCCGGCTTGTTGGATGGCTATCGGGCGACGATTCATTGGCGTAGTTTGGCCAACTTAAGAGACGAGTTTTTGCAGACGATTGTTTCGAACCACCTTTTTGAAGTAGACCGAGACCGTTATACTTGCAGTGGTGGTACGGCCGCCATGGACATGATGTTGTTTCTTATTGGTAAGCAGCACGGCATGTCCTTGGCCAGTGGCATATCAGAACAATTTGTGTGTGAGCGGATCCGCACACATGAAGATCCACAGCGCATACCTTTACAAGCTCGAATTGGCACAGGTCAGCCAAAGCTTGTTGAAGCGGTGCAACTCATGGAAGCGAATATTCAAGAGCCTCTGTCGTCTGATGACATTGCGTATCATGTGGGTGTATCACGGCGACATTTGGAACGTCTGTTTAAAAGTAATTTGGACATAGTGCCTTCGCGTTACTATTTGGAGCTGAGATTACAGCATGCCAAACAGCTGATAGTTCAAACAGATAAGGCGATTACGGACATTGGTGTTGAGTGCGGATTTGGTTCTGCGCCCCATTTTAGTACAACCTACAAAGGCTTTTTTAACATTACCCCTCGTGAAGAGCGTAATAAAATCAATGATAAAGCAGCCGCGCCTGTCCAAACGGACAAGAAAAAGAGGCGGTTGTGGAAAAAGTAACTTAAAATACGGGGTGAATTGCTCTTGGCGTGATTCTTGTATTCTGGTTATTACATTGATCGAGCTGTCCTTATTGAATGGGCGTATTCGAATGAGTGCACAGATACTGGATTAAAAATAATAAGTTCACATAAAATAAAGAAGGTAGAAAACATGTCGAAAGTCCCGGCGTTAGAGCTCATTGATATTCACAAAACGTTTGGTGATATCGAGGTGTTAAAGGGTATTTCTTTAAAAGCCTACGATGGTGATGTCATTTCTATTTTGGGATCGAGCGGTTCTGGCAAAAGTACGTTTTTGCGTTGTGTGAATCTGCTTGAAAACCCAACTCGTGGCGATATTTTGTTTAACGGCAATAAGCTGGATTTGATTCAAGGAGAATCCGATTTAGTCGCTGGTAACATGAAGCAGCTTACTCAAATGCGTCAACAGATTGGTTTTGTGTTTCAAAGCTTTAACTTGTGGCCACACATGACCATTTTGCAAAATGTGATGGAAGGCCCGCTTCATGTGTTAAAACGCCCAAAGCATGAAGTGGCAGAATACGCAGAACATTTGTTGCGCAAGGTGGGGATAGCTGAGAAAAAAGACATGTATCCAAACCAGCTGTCAGGTGGTCAACAGCAGCGTGTTGCTATCGCAAGAACATTGGCCATGGACCCGCAGGTTATTTTGTTTGATGAACCAACATCAGCATTAGATCCTGAGCTAGTTGGGGAAGTGTTGGGTGTGATGCGCAATTTGGCAGAAGAAGGGCGCACCATGCTTATCGTTACGCATGAAATGAATTTTGCTCGTGAAGTATCGAGTGAAGTGGTTTTTCTACACCAAGGTGTAGTAGAAGAGAAAGGCACGCCAGATCAGGTATTTGGTGCGCCAAAATCTGAGCGTTGTAAGGCGTTCTTGTCGAGTGTGTTTTAAGTTCAGTGATGCACTTGATGAAAAAAATAAAAGAAAAAATGAATAAATACGCAAATATCTAAGGGGATTGCAATGAAATTGAAAAAAGTAGTTTTGGGATCAGCGTTGTTGCTTGGTGCGGCCTTGTCATCTGTTTCAGTTCAAGCGGCAGACAAAGTGCGCTTTGTAACAGAAGGGGCTTGGGCGCCTTTTAACTTTATTGATGAAGCGGGTAAACCACAAGGTTTCGATGTGGATATCGCTCGTGCTTTGTGTGCCAAAATGGCCGCTGATTGTGAAATTCTTACACAAGATTGGGATGGTCTGATTCCAGGTCTGAAAGTACGTAAGTTCGACGCGATCATTGCGTCTATGTCTATTACTGAAGAACGCTTGAAAGTGGTTGATTTCACTAACAAATACTACTCTGGCGGTTTGCGCTTTATGGGGCGTGTTGGCGAAAAATTTGACCTAACAAACCTTTCTGGTAAAACCATCGGTGCACAGCGTGCAACATTGGGAGCTCAATATTTAGAAGATAACTTCACTGGCATGGCCAATTTGAAGTTTTATGATAACCAAGACAACGTTTACCTAGACTTGGTTTCTGGTCGTTTGGACATCGTATTGTCTGATGAACTTCCGACATACAACTGGTTGAAAACGTCTGAAAGCGGCTCTAAATTTGAATTTAAAGGCGATGCTTTCATGAAAACAGACAACATTGCGATTGCGATTCGCAAGGGCGATGACAAGCTAAAAGCGAAATTGAACAAAGCACTGGATGCGATTTTAGCAGACGGAACGTACCAAAAAATTAACGCTAAGTACTTCCCGTTCTCTATCTACTAAGTGTAGATATTTCTTAGAGTTTCTCGATGCTTTTGCATCGAGAAACTTACTTTAAGCTTACTCTGAGAAACAACTATGATCGATCTTCATGGGTTCGGTGATCAGCTGCTACAAGGGGCTGTTATTACCTTAGAGCTAGCGCTGTCTTCGCTGTTCGTCGGTTTGATTTTAGGACTGCTAGGTGCGTCTGCCAAATTATCCTCTATTCGCGTACTTCGATGGATTGCAAATGGTTATACAACCATTATTCGTGGTATTCCTGAGCTACTAACGGTTCTTATTATTTATTTTGGTGCCACCAGTGTTTTGATGGCCATTGCGAGTGTGTTTGGGTATGACGAATACATTGAGGTTGGTGCATTCGCTGCTGGTGTGACGGCATTGGGCCTAACATTTGGCGCGTACGCCACTGAAGTATTTCGTGGGGCGTTACAGTCCATTCCTAAGGGGCAGCATGAAGCCGCAATTGCATTAGGAATGGGTCCTGTTAGAAAATTTTATCGTATTATTTTACCTCAGGTATGGCGCATCGCTTTGCCTGGGCTTGGAAATTTGTTTTTGGTGTTACTGAAGGATACGGCGCTGGTTTCGGTGGTAGGACTGGATGATATTATGCGCAAGGCGAATATTGCGGTAAGTAGCACTAAACAAGCGTTTTTGTTTTATTTGGTGGCCGCTTTCATGTATCTGGCTTTAACCATTATCTCTATGGCGTTTGTTTCCTATATGGAAAAACGCGCCAGTCGTGGATTAACAAGGGGATAATGTATGGATTTTTCAGTCGTCGTTGAATATTTTCCCCGCTTATTACAGGGAACTTGGGTTAGCCTTCAATTAGTGGTTATATCCATTGTCTTGGGCGGTATCTTTGCATTGCCTATTGCCCTGGCAAGAATCTCTCCCGTTGGTTGGGTGAGAGCGGTGCCTTTTGCATACATCTTTTTCTTTCGCGGTACGCCATTGCTAGTGCAAATATTTTTGGTGTACTACGGCGCATCTCAATTTGATGCAGTGCGTGAAAGTATTTTGTGGCCCATTCTTAGAGAGCCGTTTTGGTGTGCCATTATTGCCTTCACATTGAATACTTCTGCATACACTGCCGAGATTTTTCGTGGGGCGATTCAGGCTATCCCGCAAGGTGAAGTTGAAGCTTGTAAAGTAGTCGGAATGACGAAGTTCCAGATGTATCGTCGCATTTTATTGCCTCGCGCTTTTGGTATTGTGTTACCGGCTTACGGCAATGAAATTATTTTGATGCTAAAAGGCAGTGCTTTGGCCAGTACCATCACTATTTTGGATTTGACCGGTATGGCGCGAACCATTATTGCTAGAACGTATACGCCAATGGAAATTTTCTTAGCGGCTGGGGCGATTTATTTGGTGATTAGTATCGTGATTATTGCGATTTTTCGTCAAATTGAATTGCGTCAAAACCGTTATTTGGGAACCTTGTCTATCAAGGTGCCAGATAAAGGCTGAGAGAATGTTAGATACAAAAAAAGAGGCTAATGCCTCTTTTTTTGTATTCGCATGACGCTAAATTGCTTCCGCGCCGGTTTCACCAGTACGAATACGGATGATTTGCTCTAAAGCAGTAACAAAAATTTTGCCGTCGCCGATTTTGCCGGTGTTTGCACTGTGCTGAATCGCTTCAATGGCGCGCTCAACTTGGTCTGTTTCTACGGCAAGTTCCAGTTTTACTTTTGGTAAGAAATCGACCACATACTCTGCTCCGCGGTAAAGCTCAGTATGGCCACGTTGGCGCCCAAAACCCTTCACTTCGGTGACGGTAATGCCGTTAATACCAATTTCTGAAAGTGCTTCGCGCACCTCATCAAGTTTAAAAGGCTTAACAATGGCCGTAATTAATTTCATTTTGTCTCTCCATACGAATAAAGCATTAATTCATCTAAAAATACCACTCTATTGAAAAAGTCGCCACAAGATCGATGTGTATGATCTATATTTAACAAAAATATACCCCCTATCTGTTGATCTAAATAGGAGAGCTTGAAATGAAAAGAACAACATCAAGCGAGCATTTTAGAGCAAAATCCGACGCTTTTTTTCGGATCTGGCCGCTTTATTGTTCCGAAAAGAGGGAGTGCATTTGGCTAGTGTATCAGCGCCCCAGAGCCTTGCATGCTATCAAACCGTGGATTTAAATCTGTGTTTGCAATTGCGCTTGGTGTTGATTCCATTAACAAATGGGCGTCTGCTTGGGCGGCTGTCTTGGCTTGATCGGCGTGGCGTTGACCATGTTTGCTGTTATGTGAATGAGGCGTTTGATTGCTTGATTATGGCTGCCGATGGGGCCTGGATTAAGCAAGCAAAAAGTGCAGAAAAGCTGTGTATTAATGAGTTTGAAGCCTTGGTTGCCTGATCTAGAGTCTATTAAAAGACTCTAGATCCGTACCCCATTAATGTGACTTAAAGGCCGTTGAGCGCATCTAAGTCGTCGTATTTTGGTTCATGGTATTTGCGACCTAAATCATGAACCGCGTCGATCAAATACTTAGGGTGATCTGGGTTTACGAACTGATGGATGCCATGACCAAGATTAAATACATGCCCACTACCAGTCCCAAAGCCTGATAAAACATTTTCAACTTCACGTTCGATGACGTCCTTTCCAGCGTAGAGTACGCAAGGATCGATGTTGCCTTGTAATGCAACGCTGTCTCCAACGCGAGCTCTCGCCTCCGCGATGTCGGTGGTCCAGTCTAGGCCTAATGCATCGGCTCCTGTTGCCGCCATGTTTTCAAGCCATTGACCGCCATTTTTCGTGAAAAGAATCACAGGGATTTTTTTGCCTTCGTGTTCTCGGATTAGGCCATCAAGGATTTGTTTCATGTACAGCAAAGAAAACTGCTGATACATAGGACCACTTAATACACCGCCCCATGTGTCAAAAATTTGCAATGCTTGGGCACCGGCTAAAATTTGGCCATTCAAGTATGCCGTAACAGATTTGGCGATTTTGCTTAGTAGAGCATGTAGGGTTTCTGGTGAGCGGTACATCATGGCTTTGATGTGGCGGAAGTCTTTGCTTGACCCACCTTCGACCATGTAGGTCGCGAGTGTCCATGGACTTCCAGAAAAACCGATCAGAGGAACGTCTCCGTTTAACGCATGGCGAATAGTGGTAACCGCCTTCATCACATAGTCTAGATCATTGGCGGTGGTAACGGGGATGGCATCGACGTCCGCTTGATTTCGAATAGTGTGTTTGAATTTTGGGCCTTCTCCTGTTTCAAAGTACAGACCCAACCCCATTGCATCTGGAATGGTTAAGATGTCAGAGAATAAAATCGCCGCGTCAAGATCATAGCGTTTGAGTGGTTGTAGTGTGACTTCACAGGCGAATGAATCGTTTTTGCAAAGGCTTAAAAAATCTCCTGCCGTAGCGCGACTTGCTCGGTATTCAGGAAGATAGCGTCCAGCCTGCCTCATCATCCATACAGGGGTCGTATCGACAGGTTGTTTGAGTAATGCGCGCAAAAAGCGATCATTTTTTAGCTCAGGGAACATTAGGACTCTCCGGTGTGAATTTTCAGTTGGCGCATTTTACCTAACTTGGGAAGGAAAAGCAGAGTGAATAAAAACAATTTATGAGAAGGGCGCTTAAAAGACCAATAATATTGATCTATGGCAGACTTTTATTATCGCTATAGAAAGGCGATTTTGTCTGTCAGACTAGTCGCCCAAGTAGGTTTTTAGACTGTATTGTTGTACGCGTTGCGCGGCATTTTCTATGTCTTTATTGGCATGTAATTCTTTTAGTACATTGTTAAATGCGGCTTTTGTTTGTTCGACATTCATGCCAGGCTTGAGATGAGAAGAGTACAACGCCTTGAGTAAGATATAATCTAAAGGGCTTAAATAGGTATCAACACTGACATCATTGAACACGGAAGGAAATACGTCGTTGGAGTCGTTTGGAAGCCCCATTAATTGGGTGATTTCTTCGACAATACAGTCTAAGAAACGTGCTTTTCTACGAGCATAGTCAACCGGAATAATAATGCTGCCTTTTGTGATTTCGTAACGGCCATTGCGTCTAAAGTTTCCCAGACAAATGGCTTCGTTTAATGCAGTGCGGATTTTTTCAGGGTCACCTATGTATTGCCTGACTTTGTTTTCAACATTGTCATAATCGGTGAAGATAACAAAAATATTGGCGCGCTTAGGGTCATTCGTAAAATCAATGGGCACCCCTGTAATGTGGGACAGGTGCTGAGCGTGAACACTGAGCAGTTCTTTTTGTAGGCTGGCGTCGCCGCTGTCACTTTCGAAAAAGAGCTTTATTGGCTGAGTCCAGCGTATGAGCTTTGGGAATTTGGTTTCTTTGTATTCGCGTTCCAAGGCAATTTTGATAAAGCTGTCTTGAATATACGCATCGTTTTGCCATCTCTCCTCTCCAAAACTGAGGGAAGAGACACAAAAAACGAGCACCCAAAACGCGTTAAAGCGGATCATCGGGCTGGGGTTGGGTTAGCTGGTCGGCATAATGCTGCAATGCGCTTAACGAGTCAGGCGTGAACAATAGGTTGTCTGGGTTTTTTAAGATGGAATCGATGCTCATCTCATGGACGGAAGCGACTTCTTTAGGCTGAAGTGTGAGTGCGCCGTGCGCTTTTTCATCATAATGGCAGGTAAAGATTTTCCCCCAAATTTTAAAGCCTTCTCCCTCAGTTAGAAATACGCCTTGGCTTTCAAGAGGTGCGTCAAACCCAAGTTCTTCCTGAAGCTCTCGATGCGCAGAATCGATATAAGATTCGCCTTTTTCAACGACGCCGCCTGTGCTAACACCGAAATACCCAGGACAAAAGGCTTTGTCATCGGTTCGTTTTTGAACGAGTAGATTGCCCTTTGTGTTAAAGACCAGAATATAGGTGACACGATGGTAGTCTTTACCAAAGTTCATTAGTCGTCGTGGGATGTCGCCAATAATCTTGTTGCTTTTATCAACCAAGATAATGACTTCCTCAATGTCAGGCATAAAAATACTCAATGTGACGGTGAATACGGTATAAACCGAAAGGGTATCGGCATTTTATCTGAAAGAAAAGGTTTCTAAGGTATTTAAAAAAGGCGTTCGATGTAAAGAAAGCGACCTGTTTTTATGTTTTGTGTACAGCTTGATAAAATCTGCCTAAATGTGGATGCAAAAACGGTATGATAAATATTTATTTTAGGCGCAATTCGGTGAGAGAAAATGACCATTTTGAACAATGATTTTTTGGCCTTAACATTAGATAACCAAGATGCGCTGGTGCCGTTTCAATTTACGTTTCCTCAAGGTGATGCGTTTGTTGAAGATACGGGGATTTTACGTCTAGAGCCAAATGTTCCAAGCACTGTGAACTTGGTTGTCTCAGTAGGGATTCATGGAAATGAAACGGGGCCAATTGAACTGGTGAATCAATTGGTGACGTCTATTTTAGATGGGCGTGTATCGCTCAATGTTAGATTGTTAATACTGATCGGAAACCCTGTGGCGGCCAACGTGGGCAAGCGTTTTTGTGAGGTTAACTTGAATCGCTTATTCAATGGGGCTTGGCAGCAGTATGATGGCTTTGAATCGAAAAGAGCGGCACGGTTAGAAAAAGCCATAGAAGATTTTTTTGCTCCAGTAGCGAACGACGCACAGCAAATGAAACTGCATTATGACCTTCATACTGCCATTCGAGGTTCTGTGCATGAGAAATTTGTCGTGTACCCTTTTGTTAAAGATGGCATTTACAACCAAGAACAATTGGGATTTTTAGCCGCAAGCGGTATTGACGCCGTATTGTTGTCGCATCAACCAACAACGACGTTTTCCTATTACAGTCACGCTGTTCATGGTGCTCATGCTTTTACCGTTGAGCTTGGGAAGGTGTTTCCTTTTGGAGAAAACGATTTGACCCGTTTTGCGGATCTCAAGCAAAGTCTGATTGTGCTTTTTGAACAGGGAGTTTTGGCGCAAAGCGAGTGGTCTTCAATGAACGTGTTTCGTGTTCTGGATAGCCTGATAAAAGACGATGATAGTTATGTGTTGAATATTGCTGATGACGTTCGCAATTTCACGCAGTTTGAGGCTGGCTATCGGTTAGCGCACTCTAACAAAAGTGACTACCATATTGAGCAATCGGGTGATGCTATTGTCTTCCCTAATACGAATCTACCTATTGGTCAACGCGCCGGATTGATGGTTCGTCTGATTGATCCAAGTGCTTTAAAGCTGGGTTAAGCCTAGGCATACACGCAGTTTGACGGTGTTTTACGTTTTGTTAAGCAAAGAGATTTGAGCAAAATGGCTTGAATCTCTTTTTTTATATCGTATTGTTACGTTATAACATTTATTTGATGGTATTTAATAATGAATAAACTTCTCTTTGCGCTTGGCGTTTCAGCCTTGTCTCCCATTGCGTTAGCAAAACCTATCATAACCACCAGCATTAAGCCTGTTTCAATGGTTGTCGCGGCAATCGCAGGAGACAAAGCAGAGATACAGCAAATTGTTTCCAGTACCGCATCGCCTCATGATTTTGCAATGCGCCCTTCTGATCTGAAAAAAATCTTAAATGCAGATGTTGTCGTTTGGGTTGGGGAGTCTTTAGAGCGCTTTTTAGAAAAGCCACTTGAAAATGCAGGTAAAGAAAACTCGTCCATTGAGTGGCTAGCTTTAGAGGGCATGTCGTTGCATAACTTTGCTAAAGAGCATCATCATGATGATGAAGGCGAAGCAGAAGAAGGTCATCACGACGACCATGAAGCACACGAAGATCATGATCACGAAGCGCATGGTGATCATGATGAGCATGAAGGTCACCATCATGATGGTGTCGATCCGCATGTTTGGTTATCTCCTGATAACGCGAGAGTGTTGGCAAAAGCAGTGACAGCTCGTTTAGTATCTCTAGACGCTGCGAATGCTGAGTATTACAACGGCAATCTTGCGTCTTTTGAGAAGGGTTTGAGTGCGAAAGACGCTGAAATTCGCAGCGCGTTGAATAAGGTTAACAGTGTTCCTTATATCGTATTTCATGACGGTTATAGCTACTTTGAGCAGCATTATGGATTGAGTCATGCCGGTGAAATTACCGTGAGCCCTGAGCGCAAACCAGGCGCAAAGAAAGTGGCGGAGATTCGACATGAGATTGAGGAACACAATGTGCAGTGTGTGTTTAGTGAGCCACAATTCAGTCCAGCCATTGTAAAAACGTTACTGGACGGAACTGATGTTAACACCGCGCCTTTAGATCCATTGGGTGCTCAAGTGAAAATGGGAACCAATGCTTACTTGTCATTTTTAGACAGTTTGAGTGGCCAATTTTTGAGCTGCTTAGGCTAACGTTTCCCATCAGCACAACTTGCCTACTACCATCTCGCCTACCAAAGAGTGCCATGGAAATTTGCTCTTTAGTAGGCGACTTGCCTTGTCCTCTGTATAATAATGCCACTTTATGTGGATTACAGAGCAAAGAGGCTTTATGAGCGATTCATCCCTATCGAGTGTTCACTCCGATGTTCTTATTGCAAGTGCTCGACAAACCTTGTCAACACAAGCGCAAGCGCTAGCCAGTTTGGCCAATCGCGTCACTGATGAATTCCCCAAAGCGGTGCGTATGATACTGTCTAGCAAAGGCCGCACTGTTATCTGTGGCATGGGGAAATCCGGTTTAATTGGCAAAAAAATTGCGGCCACACTGGCTTCTACTGGCACACCGAGTTTTTTCTTCATCCTGGTGAAGCGTTTCATGGCGACTTAGGGATGATTCAAGCAGAAGACACCTTGGTGCTCATCAGCTACTCTGGAGAAACGGAAGAGTTAATGCGGTTGCTTCCTTCTCTGAAAAGCTTTGGTAACCCAAGTATTGCCTTAGTGGGCAACATGGATTCTACGTTAGCAAAACATTGTGATTGTGTTTTGGATATTTCCGTAGACAGAGAGACCTGCCCGAACAATTTGGCTCCCACCACCTCAACCACCATGACGACAGCAATGGGCGATGCATTGGCCGTGGCTTTGATGGAATGTCGAGACTTTCAACCTCAGGACTTTGCTCGATTTCATCCTGGTGGCAGCCTAGGCCGTAAGTTATTAACGCGTGTTAAAGATTTAATGCACAAAGATAATTTGCCTGTTTGTGCCCCAGAAACCACCTTGAAAGATGCCATTTCGGTCATGACCCAAGGGCGAATGGGGGTTGTCTTAGTTCAGGATGCTGGCAAGTTATTAGGGATTTTTACCGACGGTGATTTGCGTCGAGCTATGCTCAAAGAAAGTGAAGGCATGATCCATAAAACCATGGCTAGCCTGATGACGGCTAACCCAAAAACCATCAATGAGAATGTAATGATAGTGCAGGCTGAAGAGCAAATGTTGCGCGATAAAATTACTTTGTTAGTGGTGGTGGATGACGCCTTGCGTGTGTCAGGAATCTTAGAAATTTACGATCGCTAATTTAGACTCAAAAAACGGAGTTACCATGTTAAACACGTCACAAGCGTCAAAAGTTATTAAAATTGGTCAAAAAATCGAAGTAGCGAACCACCTTCCCTTTGTTTTATTTAGTGGCGTTAACGTATTAGAGTCCCGTGACTTAGCCATGCGCGTAGCAGAAGAACATGTAAAAGTGACGGAAGAGTTGGGCATTCCTTATGTGTTTAAAGGCTCTTTTGATAAGGCAAACCGTTCTTCTATTAACTCTTTCCGTGGACCTGGCATGGAAGAAGGTTTGAAAATCTTACAGGAGATCAAAGATACCTTTGGTGTGCCTGTGATCACGGATGTGCATGAAGAATATCAGTGTGCGCCTGTTGCTGAAGTCGCCGATGTTATTCAATTGCCAGCGTTCCTTTCTCGTCAAACCGATTTGGTTATCGCTATGGCTAAAACTGGGGCTGTTATTAACATTAAAAAAGCACAGTTTTTAGCGCCTCATGAAATGAAACATATCCTGACAAAATGCCAAGAAGCAGGGAATGACAACCTTATGCTCTGCGAACGTGGCACCATGATGGGCTACAACAACTTGGTGGTGGATATGCTTGGTTTTGGGGAAATGAAGAAGTTTGGTTTCCCTGTCATGTTTGACGTCACCCATTCTTTGCAGCGTCCAGGCGGTCGTGAAGATTCTGCGGATGGCCGTCGTGCGCAAGTCACTGAATTAGCTCGTGCAGGCATGTCTCTTGGTTTGTCTAGCTTATTCTTAGAAACGCACCCAGATCCTGATAATGCTAAATGCGATGGTCCATGTGCTTTGCCTTTGGGTAAATTAGCGCCATTCCTGAAGCAAATGAAGCAGCTTGATGAGCTGGTAAAAACCTTCGAAACATTGGATACGAGCGTTTAAGAAATGGATGC